>CAZTJC010000087.1:0-7754 GCA_964613945.1 uncultured Acetobacteraceae bacterium | reverse complement strand
CCGCTCTTCTGCTGCTGCTGCGGCGCCTGCTGCAATTGCTGCTTGGCCTGCTGCAACTCCCACTGCATCCGCTGCAGCTGGTTGTTCATCTCGGTCAGCGCCGCTTCCTGCACCACCGCCATCTGCGTGATGCGATACCGCGCCTCCGGATACTTCTGCATCTGTTCGGCGATGAAATTGTCCGCCTCGCGGTCGATCGGCGGCAGCGCCGCCTGTGCCTGCGGCACGCTGCCACCGCTGCCGATGAAGCTTCCGCTCTGCGGCGCACCACCCACGCGGGCAACGAAACGGGCAATCAGATCGCGTTCTTCTTGTGTCATGTCACGCCCTAAAGGTATGTGGCGCCATCGAAATGGCGCGGTTTCAACTCTGCTTCAAGCCCAACCGCTGCCACTCCTGCAGCGGGCAACGATCCATCACCACTCTAACCCCCGCTGCCGCCGCGCGTTCCCCCGCCGCCCGGTCCACTACGCCCAACTGCGTCCAAACCGTCCGCGCGCCCAACCGCACCGCCTCGTCGATCACCGCCCCCGCCTGATCCGACGCTCGGAAGATGTCCACCATGTCCAGCGGCCCCGCCTGCGCCAGCGTGGCGACCACCGGCCGCCCATGCAGTTCCTGCCCCGCCAACCCCGGATTGACCCCCACCACCTCGAACCCGCGCTCCACCAGGAAGCGGAACACGTAATTACCCGCCCGCTCCGGCTTGTTCGACGCCCCCACTACCGCGATCCGCCGTGTCGTCGTCAGGATGTCTGCAATCTCGTCCATGATTGCATAACGCACGTCCGCCCGTATGGTGCCGCGCCATGCCAGAAGCCTCCAGCATCGCCCCATCCTTCCAGGACCTGATCCTCCGCCTGCACGCCTTCTGGGCGGCCCAAGGCTGCGTGATCCTGCAACCCTATGACGTCGAGATGGGCGCCGGCACCTTTCACCCCGCCACCACGCTCCGCGCCTTGGGCCCGAAGCCCTGGCGCGCCGCCTACGTCCAGCCCTCTCGCCGACCCGGCGATGCCCGCTACGGCGAGAACCCCAACCGCCTCGGCCACTACTATCAGTACCAGGTCATCATGAAGCCGAGCCCCGACAACGCCCAGGCGCTGCTGCTCGACAGCTACCGCGCCATCGGCCTCGACCCGGCCCTGCACGATTTCCGCTTCGTCGAGGACGACTGGGAAAGCCCCACTCTCGGCGCCTGGGGCCTCGGCTGGGAAGTCTGGTGCGACGGCATGGAAGTGAGCCAGTTTACCTACTTCCAGCAGGTCGGCGGCATCCCCGTCGTCACCCCCAGCTTCGAGATGACCTACGGCCTCGAGCGTCTCGCCATGTACGTCCAGGGCGTCGAACGCGTCTACGACCTCCGCTTCAACGACGACGGCGTCACCTACGGCGATGTGTTCCTCCGCAACGAGCGCGAATACAGCGTCTACAATTTCGAGCAGAACAACCCGACCCTCCTGGTCCGCCAGTTTGAAGACGCCGAACGCGAAAGCACCCGCCTAGCCGCCGCCGATCTGGCACTTCCCGCCTACGACCAGACCATCAAGGCCAGCCACCTCTTCAACCTGCTCGACGCCAGCGGCGCCATCAGCGTCAGCGAACGCGCCGCCTACATCGCCCGCGTCCGCTCCCTGGCCAAGGCCTGTTGCGACACGTGGTTGACCGGCGAGGCGGCAAGACCCGCGTGATGTAACCGCGACGGGCGGACACTGGTAACTTGCGGCGCAAACCAAATACGACGTCGCAGCAGCGATCAAGCCGATAGGTCACTTGCCCATTCTCGTGTTCAGTTCACGCTGGCTGCAGCTGCCTGTATTTGGGCCTGATCGTGAACCAGTTGGTCTGCGTGTTCCTATTCCTCAAGGAACTCTGGAACCCGCTCTCCCACGTCGTCGTTCTACTGAGCCGAAAGCCACCGGCTCGCGGCAGCGAGCGGATACTCGTCTTCCTGCCAGCCCTCCGTCCCGCCGATCACATCGATCCCGCCCGGCTCGAGGTCGTCGATCACCACGAGAAGGCGTTGACCAGCGGCAAGCCGGCCCGAGTCGCGCGCCTCGTCGGCACGGACGACGAGTTCCTCAATGCCTTCGACCGTGTTGTTCACCAAGGTCCGGGCCAGCTCAGCGTCATCATACGGCGTGCCGTATCGTTGGCGCACGAAGACGCAGAGCGGTCCATCGATGAGCTGATAGCCGAGATACCAGCTCGCCTGACCATGGCCGGTGTGCCCGAGCGCCACGCGCGACTTCGGCGCGGCTGCGCGGGCTGCCTGGAGGAACTCCTCCCGATCGCTCAGATCCAGAAGTTCGGTGCCGTAGAGCCACTCGGCCTGCTCCTCTAGTTGGCTCACGAGGCCGCGCGGCACCGGCGGCATCCGGAGCCCGCTCTCGGCGTAATCCTCAAAAGCTGCCTCCAGGACGGCCTCGGGTGCGTCGTCCTCGTCGTCGTCCGTATTGATCGTCGTGCTCATTGATCGATGATCCTTCAGGTCCAGCTGGCCATGTCGCGCTGCATCAGACTGCTGCGAGGAGGCCCGCCGTCGAGATACTCCTTCGCCGACAGGTTCGGCGCGGCGCCCGGCGACCGCCAGGTCTTCCAGTTGTCCACCACCAACCCGTCGATCTGCATCTGTCTGGCGAGCGCCACCGTCCTATTGATCCGGTCGCGTGAGGCGTTGATCTCGTCGTCGGTCAGCAATCCAGTCAATTTCGGCAGCATGTCGCGGTCAAAATCGATTTGCACCATCCGGTCATGAGTCTTCTTGTCGATCAAGCGAGGCTGGCCGACGGACGTAATGCCCTTGCTGGTGTCGTACTTCAGCAACCCGGTCTGCTGTTTGCCGAAGCAGAAATCGTTATCGATCCCAGTGACTTTCACCGTGTCACCCTGGACGTCGACGAAGTAGTTGCCCGAGTGGCGGTCTACTTGTCCGGTGAGCAAGTCGGTCCATTCCAGCCCGTTCAACTGCTCCTGCAGGTTGGCTTTCGCGTTGTCCGACAAATCCCCCTGCCAGGGTTTCTGCATGACTTCCCGACCACGCTTCCAGACCCCGTTGCGCTTCTCGAGGCCGTAATTCTTGCGGTTGACCTCCGGTTCGTTCTCCGCGGAAGCCTGATCGTAGTCTTCCCACACCTTGACGCGCGGCGAGTTACCCTTGGCCATGCTCATGACGAGCCCGACCTCGCCGCCATGGGTGGCGAAGCTCGCGTCGGGCATGACGTCCAGCCCGAGCAGGTCCGCGGCGATCTTGCTGGCGACGTTGCGGTTGCCGTAGTGCGGCGAATTCGGGTCGATGCCGGCCAATTTCGGGCCTGGTTTCATCTTCTTGTCTTCGGTCGGCTCCGGCTTGAAGACGCGCGGCGTCCCGTCCTCGTGTACCAGCTTGGATACGCTGTTGACCGCGCCCGACCCGAAATTCTCCACCGAATTGCCAGCGTCCAACTTGGTATCGTTGTGCAGATCGAACTTGCAGTCCTTGAAGTTCAGGCCCCGCACTTTGGCCGCCACGGCCTCGCCGATCGTGCAGTGCGCGGCGATGTCTGCGAATTTCGGGTCGGCCAGCACCTTGTCCAGATTGGCCTTCAAGTCCGTCTTGTATGTGTTGGCCTGGTCGATCAGGGCGCTGGCGGCATCCTTCTTGCCGGACTTGCGCTTGGAATCGCGATAGGACGACGCTGCCGCGATCAGCGCGTCGATCTGGTCCGTCAGCTCCCGTTCGACTTGGTCGCGGGTGTTCTGCAGATCGGTGGCCGGCCGCGCCTCGAGCTCCTCGACCTTGTCCTGGCTGCCGCCGACCTGGGTTTGCAGCACCTTGTAGCGCTTGGACATCTTCCACCGGCCGCCGAGCTTGTCGGCACGCGGCTGGTGCCCGATCTTCCCGGCCAGCTCGTCGAAGGTCATCAGCTTGGTGTCGATGGCGTGCTGCAGCTGGGCCGGACGCTGCGGCGGCTGCGGGAGCGGCGGCGGCATCGGCCTCGGCTTGGCGACATTTCGGCGCCTGTTCTGCTGCGTCGAAGCCGTCCGCTTCGGGATCGACGGCAAGATGAGCGCCAGTTCGTCCACGACGGCGGAGTATTTGTCCTGGGTCTCGTCTTCGACAGCCTGTCTATCGCTCATTTACTGTTTCCTGGCCTGAGATGCGCCAGCGCACGACGTCGAAACGAACCGTCCGCTAAGCCGCTTTGCGGAGTTCCGTCTCCATCTCGCTCATCACGCTTTCCAGCGCCGAGGCGAGCCGGACGGTGACGCCCACATTGGTAGCCCCGAAGCGTTCCAAGGCCGCGAGTTGCGGCGCGGCTCGCAGCCGGCTGCGGTAGTCCGCGATCGCGACGAGCGCGTCCGCGGCCAGCGTGCCGGACAGCCCGCCCGCGTTGATGCCCTCGTCGAGCAGGTCTTCGAGTCGGCCGCCGAACTTCGGCACCAGGTTCGGCAGCTGCCCCACAGCCTGCTCCACCGCCTTGATGCGCGGGTCGGAGCGGACCCCGGGATGGGCCAGCACGGAGCTGGCAAGAGTCTGGAGACTGGCCGACAGATCTTGCTGCGCTTGCCGCCACTTGATCAGCAGCTTGCGTGACTGGACGGTGCCCGGCTTGGCTAAGCCGTCGGCGTCTGGCATCGCGACACCGAGCACGCGCTGGACCCAGGCATTCTTCTCGGGATCGGCCACGTTGCCTCTTTCTTGCTCGTTGAAGCCTTGTTGAAGCCAGGCCGGCTGCAGCGATTGCGACGATCTGCGCCGGGCTGGGACAATAGCCGGGTCGCGGGCTCGAGCAAGGATGGCGAGCTACGTCTGCGGAAAATTTTTTGCGCCCCCAGATCGCCCAACCAGATCGCCCAATCGAATCGCTGATCGGGACCGAAGCGGGCGCCTCTGGACAATCCGGCCTGTTTCCGGCTTTTGACCAGCCCGATGCCTGAACTCCTCCTCGAGCTTTTTAGCGAAGAGATCCCCGCCCGCATGCAGGCGCGCGGGGCCGCCGACCTGGCGCGCCTGCTGTGCGACGCGCTCGCGCCACTGACCCCGACTGCGGTGCAGACGTTCGCCGGTCCCCGCCGCATCGCCCTCAGCGCCACGGTCGCCGCCGAGCAGCCCGCCCAGTCCACCGTCGAACGCGGCCCCCGCACCACGGCGCCCGACGCGGCGCTCGCCGGGTTCCTCCGCAAGCACGGCGCCGAACGCGACCAGCTCGCCGCCGAGGGCGACTTCTGGGTCCTGCGCAAGCAAGCCCCCGCCACCCCCGCCGCCGCCCTGATCGCCGCCGCCATCCCCCCGCTGATCCGCCGCTTTCCCTGGCCCAAATCGATGCGCTGGGGCGCCGGCAGCGCCTTGCTCTGGGTCCGACCGCTCCGCCGCATCCTCTGCCTCCTCGACGGCCGGATCGTCCCCATCGACCTGGCCACCGACGGCGACACCGGTCACCATCTGTCCGCCGGCGACCTCACCGAGGGGCACCGCTTCCACGCCCCCGGCCCGGTGGCCGTCGCCTCCGCCACCGAATGGCAGGCGACTCTTCGCGCCCGCCGCGTCATCGTCGACGCCGCCGAACGCCGCCAGCTGATCCAATCCGGCCTGGCCGACCTCGTGGCCGGGCACGGTCTGCAGCTCGTTCCCGATGACGGCCTGCTCGACGAAGTCGCCGGCCTCGTCGAATGGCCCGTGCCGCTCCTCGGCCGCATCGACGCCGCCTACATGGACCTGCCGCCCGAAGTCATGCAGGTCAGCATGCGCGTCAACCAGCGCTACTTCGCGCTCCGCAACGCCGACGGCACCGCCGCGCCCTTCTTCGCCTTCGCCTCCAACATCGCCGCCCCCGATGGCGGCGCCACCGTCGTCGCCGGCAACGAGCGCGTCCTCCGCGCCCGCTTCAGCGACGCCCGCCACTTCTGGGACCTCGACCGCCGCACCCCGCTCGCCGACCGCATCCCCGCCCTGGACGCCATCACCTTCCACGCCAAGCTCGGCTCCCAGGGCGCCCGCGCCCGCCGCCTCGAACGCCTCGCCACCGCGATCGCCCCCTACGTCGGCGCCGACCCGGCCCAAGCCGCCCGCGCCGCTCTCCTGGCCAAGGCCGACCTCACGGCCGGCATGGTCGCCGAGTTCCCCGAACTCCAGGGCGTCATGGGCGGCTACTACGCAGCAGGCGAGGGGCCCGACATCGCCGCTGCCATCTCTACTCATTACGCCCCCAAGGGCCCCACCGACCCGGTCCCCACCGCGCCCGTCTCGGTCGCCGTCGCCCTCGCCGACAAGCTCGACCAACTCTGCGCCTTCTTCGCCGCAGGCGAGATCCCGACCGGCTCCGGCGACCCCTATGCCCTCCGCCGCGCCGCCCTGGGCATCATCCGCATCATCCGCGAGAACGGCCTGCGCCTGCCGCTGTTCAAGCTTTTCCACGAAGCCGCGATCGATCTTACCGCCCCCGTGCCGGTGACCGCGCTACTCGACTTCATCGCCGATCGCCTCCGCGTCCAGCTCCGCACCGAAGGCGAACGCCACGACGTCCTGTCCGCCGTTTTCGCCACCGGTGCCGACGACGACATCGTCCGCCTCCTGGCCCGCACGGCCGCCGTCACCGCCTTCCTCGCCACCCCCGACGGCGCCAACCTGCTCGCCGCCGCCCGCCGCGCCGCCAACATCCTGCGCATCGAGGACAAGAAGGACGGCCCCCACCGTGGCGCGGTTGACCCGGTCCTGCTACAATCTCCCCAGGAAAAAGCCCTCGACACCATTCTCACGCACGCCGAGACCGCCCTGGCCACCCACCTCGCCGACGAACGCTTCACCGATGCCATGACCGAACTCGCCCGTCTGCGCCCTGTTCTCGACGCATTTTTCGACGATGTGACGGTCAACGCACCCGACCCCGCCCTCCGCGAAAACCGCCTCCGTCTCCTCTCCCGTGTCGGCGCAGCCATGGCGCTCGCTGCCGACTTCTCCCGTATCGAAGGCTGATCCAACACATGCAAAAATGGGTTTATAGCTTCGGCGCCGACGCCAATGACGGCCGCGCCGACATGCGTAACCTCCTCGGCGGCAAGGGTGCCAACCTCGCCGAGATGGCCTCCATCGGCCTCCCGGTCCCGCCGGGCTTCACCATCACTACCGAGGTCTGCACCGCCTATTACGATAACGGCAGCAAATACCCCGAAGACCTCGATGCCCAGCTCCGCACCGCGCTGAAGACCGTCGAGGACCATGTCGGCCTCAAGTTCGGCGACACGGAGAAGCCGCTCCTCGTCTCCGTCCGCTCCGGCGCCCGCGTCTCCATGCCCGGCATGATGGACACCGTGCTCAACCTCGGCCTCAACGACGACACCGTTCAGGGCCTCGAGAAGGCCAGCGGTGACGCCCGCTTCGCCTGGGACAGCTATCGCCGCTTCATCCAGATGTACGGCTCCGTCGTGCTCGGCGTCGATCATCACCGCTTCGAGGAGATCATCGAGAACGCCAAGCTCGATGCCGGCGTCAACGAGGACACCGCGCTCTCCCCCGATCACTGGCGCCAGGTCGTTGCCGAATACAAGGACATGGTTCAGCAGGAGAAGGGCGCGCCCTTCCCGATGGACCCGCACGAGCAGCTCTGGGGCGCCATCACCGCCGTGTTCGGCTCCTGGATGAATCCCCGCGCCAACACCTACCGCCGCCTGCACGACATCCCCGCCACCTGGGGCACCGCCGTCAACGTCCAGGCCATGGTGTTCGGCAACATGGGCCAGGACTGCGCCACCGGCGTCTGCTTCACCCGCGACCC
>CAZTJC010000086.1:0-13543 GCA_964613945.1 uncultured Acetobacteraceae bacterium | reverse complement strand
CCGGGCTGGGCCTGGCGTACTGCCACAACGAGCCGGATACGGATGGCGTGCTGGAATCGGAGGCAGCCTGTGTCGCTCGGCTGGGTGACGATGCCAGTTCCGAATGCGCGGACGTGTTCCGATCCGCGCGCCGAACCCATGCGGAGACGGCGCCGCATTTCGCCTCCGCAGAAGAGTGCCGTGCAGCGACCGGCGCGGAGTGCACGCCTCTTGATACCGGCACCGCCGCCATCGCGTCCGGCACGCCCTGGGCTTCCACGGCAGCGTCGGTGTTCATTCCTACCATGGCCGGCGTCATGATCGGGCGCGCTTTGTCGGACGGCTCGCGTGGCGCGATGCCGGTCTATGCCGGAGGCCTGCCGCCGGCTTGCCAACCCGGCATGCCCGCCATCCCTGGCTGCCCGCCACCGTCGTCAAGTTCGGGTTCCGGCAGTACCGGCGGCCGGAGCAGTCACTATTGGTATTCCGGCGGCAGCTATGCCGGGTCATCGCAAGATGACGGGGCCCGGGGCTTCCGACGGGCCAGCACCACGACTCAAGGTGACGGCTTACTGTCGCGCGGTGCAGGGTCCGGGTCGATCTCCGCCCGCTCCGGCGCATCGATGAGCCGCTCCGGCGGGCTCGGCTTCTCCGCATCCAGCCATTCCGGCCGCGGTTCTTGATCCGCTGCTCCGGCCCGGCCCGGCCCGGCTGGCCGGAGCAGCTGGCGGAGATTGGGCTCGACTATCATTCCGGCGGACTGGAACCGGAGCCCGGCCTGGATGGCGGCCTGTGGTGGCACGAAAGCGACCATTGGGAGCTGACGGAGGCCGAAGTCGACACGCTGGACGACGCCACGGCCGGCTTGCATGCGCTCTGCCTCGCCACCGTCGACCATCTCGTCCGGCGCGAGCCGCATCGCCTGCGGACCGAGTTCGGCATGGCGGAGTGGATGGCGGACTACGTGTGCCGCAGTTGGCTGCGCGGCGACCCGGCACTCATGGGCCGCATGGACCTCGCTTGGAACCCGGCGACCGGCACTCCGCTGCTGCTGGAATACAATGCCGATACGCCGACTCTGGCAATCGAGACAGCATTGGCCCAATGGTTCTGGCTGCAAGCGGTCCATCCCCGGGCCGACCAGTTCAACTCGCTTCACGAGGCGCTGCTGGATGGATTTCGCGCGCTGGCGGGGCGCATGAACGGTCGTCCCATGCATTTCGCCGCCTTTCGCGACGCGCCGGAGGAATGGGCCCACTCGACCTACTTCCGCGACCTGGCGGAACAGGCCGGGATCGCGACCCGGCCCATCGATATCCCGGACGTCAGATGGAACGACGCCGCCGGCGAGTTTCGGGATACCGCGGAGAACCGCATCCAGTTCCTGCACAAGCTGTATCCATGGGAGTGGGCCGCGACGGATGAGTTCGGTCCGTTTTTCGCGCGCGACACGCTCGGTGTGGTGGAGCCACCATGGAAGGCCGTGCTGAGCCACAAGGCGATCCTGCCGCTGTTGTGGGAACTCAATCCGGGTCATCCCAACCTGTTGGAAGCCCATCATGGCGCTGCCCCTGCCACTGGTGACTGGGTGGAAAAGCCGGCGCTCGGACGGGAAGGCGCCAACATCCGGATGCTGTGTGACGGCCACCCGATCGCCAGCACCGACGGCAGCTACGGCAATGGCGCCATGATCAGCCAGCGCCGGGCGCCGATGCTGGTTCAGGACGGATGGACGACCGTGATCGGCTCGTGGGTCGCTCATGACAAGGCCTGCGGCGTCATCTTTCGCGAGTCCCGCGATCTCGTGGTGCGCGAGAACAGCCGAGTGCTGCCCCATCTGTTCCGCCCGGCGTAGCGTGACTTGAACACGGTCATGTCGGGGCATGACCTCGTTCCAGACGGGTAGTACAAATCAGGGCATGAAAGCGTTTGCCCTGACCATCGGTCTGACCATCGCGGTGATGCCGCTCGCGTGCCGGGCAGAGCCCGCCGAGAGTGCCTTGGTGATCAAGGCAGGCGAGATCGAAAGCCGGCTGGGCGCGCGAGTGGGGCTGGCGGTGTACGACACGGGGCGTGACACCAGTTGGCTTTTCCATGCCGACGACCGCTTCCCACTGACCAGCACCTTCAAGGCATTCGCATGTGCCGCCTTGCTTCACCGGGTGGACAATGGCCAGACCGCACTCGATCGCACGGTCCGGATCAGCCAGTCCGATCTGGTTCCGTATGCCCCCGTCATGGAACATTTGGTCGGGCAGGAGGTCAGTCTTCAACAGGTCTGCGCGGCAGCCCTTCGCCTCAGCGACAACGTGGCGGGCAACAAGGTCCTCGACAGCATCGGTGGGCCAAGCGAACTGACTGAATACATGCGCAGCATCGGGGACAGGGTGACGCGGCTCGACCGGCGCGAACCCGAACTGAACGAGTCTACCTCAGGTGACCCGAGGGACACGACAAGCCCGGCGGCGATCGCGCGTTCGCTACGTCGGCTCGTGCTGGGCGACGCCTTATCCCCATCATCACGACAGCAACTGACAGCGTGGCTGGTGGCCGACGAGGTTGGCGGGCCGCTTCTGCGGGCCAGCTTGCCGACGGATTGGCGTATTGGCGATCGAACGGGGGCTGGCGGCCATGGTTCACGGGGGATCGTCGCCGTACTATGGCCACCCGGACGAGCCCCAATCGTCGCGGCGGTCTTTCTCACTGGCACAGACGCCACGCTGGATCAGCGCAACGGAGCCATCGCGGAACTGGGGGCCGCACTGGTGGCGGATGTCATCAAGGAGGACCGATGACGAGATAAGCCTGCGTGGGTAGCTAATGCCGACGTTACGTCGCGAGCAACGCGCGGCCGAGAATATCGCCGGGCTTGATGACCCCTGGTAGGGCGAAGAAGTAGCCGCCGCCGAAAGGCTTGATGTACTCCTCCAGCGCTTCGCCGTTCAGTCGACCCTGGACGGTGAGAAACCCGGCGGCCAGATCGGCTTGGAAGCAGCCGAAGATGAGCCCCATGTCGAGTTGCCCGGCCTTGGTCAAGCCGCGCGAGTAGTTGTAAGCCCGGCGCAGGATCAAGCTGCTCTGCGTTTCGGCGCTGCGTGGGTTGGCGAGGCGAATATGCGCGTCGAGCGGCACGCCCTTGCCGGCCGGGTCGGCAGCGTAGTTTGGCACGTCGTGCTCCTTGGCCAAACCGAGCGCCGCGCCTTCAGCTTTGTCGCGCCCGAAGATGGTTTGCTGCTCGCCGAGCGGGGTGCGGTCCCAGCGCTCGACCAGCATGCGGATCAGCCGCACCACCTGGTAGCTGCCGCCAGTGGTCCAGTCGGGCTCGTCGCCGGCGGTCCAGACCAGGCGGTCCATCACCGATGTGTCGCGAGGGTCGAGGTTGGCGGTGCCGTCCTTGAAGCCCATCAGGTTGCGGACCGTATCGCGCGCCTGTTTCTTGATCGTGTGAGGCGGCAAGAAGCCTTCCATCTTCCAACGCAATGCCAGGTGCTCGGGCAGGTATTTCAGGATGTCGCGCAGGGCGTGGATGTTGGTTTCGGCGGTGTTGGCGTTGAACTGCAGCAGCAGGTCGCCGTGGCAATGCCCGGCGTCCAGCGCGTCGTTCGGGAAGCCGGTCATCTCGACGAGCGCACGGGGCCGCTGCGCCTGCAGGCCGAAGCGGTCATCAAACAGCGAGGCGCCGACCGCCACAGTCACGCTCAGCGCGTCCGGAAACACCCGTGGGCCGAGCACGCCGGAGTCGAGCGGCGGAAGCTTCGGGTCCAACTCGGCGACGGCACCCCCGGCGGTGAGAAACGCGCAGCGCTCCGTCAGCAAGCGGAACATGTCGGCCAATTCGACCCGGTCCTCTGCCAGCACGTCGAAGGCGGCTAGCAGGGCGGCGGCCGGTTGCGGCGTGGTGATGCCGGCTTGATGCGATCCGTAGAACGGGACGATGTCGGCGGTGCCGTCGGCTTCCTCGACGGGCAAGGCGGGCCGGTTGTCCGGCAAGGTCGCGGCCCGCACTGCGGCGGCAGCGCCAGCCGATCCCAGGCCTAGTAAGAGGCCGCGGCGACCGGGGCTCATTCGACGCCGAGCTTGCCACGCAGCGTGGACAGGTCCTCGGCCAAGGCCGTGATCGACCGCTTCAGCGCGTTTCGGTCCGTGTTGGTGAGCTTGTCGTAGGGCTCAAAGCCGTCACCCTGCTTGTACTTGGCCAGGGTGGTGTCCACACGGGCGAAGTTACCGTCCACGCGGGCGACCAGCGCCGGGTCCTTGGCCGAGACCAGCGGCTTGAGCACGCCGAAGATTTTCTGCGCGCCGTCGGTGTTGGCCTGGAAGTCCCACAGATCGGTTCGGCTATAGCGTTCCTCCTCGCCGCTGATCTTCTTGGAGGCGACCTCCTCGATCAAGGACGCGGCGCCGCCCACGACGTTCTTGGGCGGTAGGTCCAGCGTGTCGAGACGCTGCCGCAGATCCACCGTGTCGGCCGCCAGCTTGTCGGCCGTGGCCTCCAGCCCGGCGGTGGACTTCTTGACCCAGAGCGCATGCTCGAGGCGATGAAAGCCGGTCCAGGTCGGGTCGGCTTCCTTTTTCTCGAAGTCGTCGACCCGGGCGTCCATGGACTTGTCCAGATCGTCGAACAACTCGGCGATCGGCTCGATCCGCTCGTAATGCGCGCGGGCTGGCGCATACAGGCGCTGCGCCTCGGCCAGGTTGCCGGCTTTGATCGCGGCCGTGAAGGCGGCCGTGGCGGTGACGAGCGCGTCAGTCTCGGCCACGACATAGGCTTTATACTGCGCGATCGGGGCGACCAGTTCCGCCGGCGTGGCGAGCGCGACTTGATCGGTGCCGGACACTTTCAGGGTGCCGCGCGGGTTGCTCAGCAGGCCGCATGTCATCTGGTAATCGCCGGCAGGAAGCGTCACGCTCAGCGGCTGGGTGAAGCCGGGCAGGATGTTCTCGCGCTCGGCGACCACGCTGACCCCGCGGAGGATTTCCCATTCCAGGGCGCGGTGGCTATCGTTCTTGATCCGGAACACGCTCTTGCCGGCCGGAACCGCCAGGTTGGTCGGGACACACCCTTTGTCGGTGACTGTGATGGTCACGGGCGAGGCCGGTTTGTCGGCCGCATGGGCGGCCATCGGCAGGAGGGCGGCGAGGCAGAGGGGCAGGTCGTGCAGCTTCGGCATGAAAAGGGGCTCTCGCAACGTCAAGCGCGGCGAACCGCGAGGGGTGGGCGCAGCCCGCCGCTGAACAGAATCAGCGCGGGAACGAGGTAAGCGACGTAAACCAGCACTTCGCCGATCGTCGGCGTGTCGCTGTAGCCGAACAGGCCTGACAGGAGGGTGCCGGCGATGCCATCGTTGGGAAGCGTGCCGCTGAGGTCGAACGCCGTGGCTTGCAGCTGATCCCACACGCCGGCCTCGTGGAACGCGCGCAGGCTCGAAGCGAGCAGCCCGGCGGCCACGAAGATGATGAACACGCCGGTCCAACGGAAGAACAGGCGAAGGTTTAGCTTCACCCCGCCGCGATAGATGCCGTATCCGGCCGCCGTCGCGACCAGTAGGCCGAGCAGCGCGCCGGCCGGCATCGACCATCCCTCACCCTGCTGAAACGTGGCGAGCAGGAAGAATACGGACTCCAATCCCTCGCGGCCGACGGCCAGGAACACCATTCCGACCAGGGCCCAGCCGGACCCGGTCACGCCATCACGCGATGGCTGCAGCGCCGTGTCGACTGAGGCTTGAAGCTGCCCCTTGATCGAGCGCGATGCCTTGTGCATCCAAAATACCATGGAGGTCAGCACGACTGCGGCGACCAGCGCGACGGCGCCTTCGAACAGCTCCTGCTCGGCCTGCGGAAATTCCGCGCTGGCGAGATCCAAGCCCAGACCCAAAGCGAAACACAACACGCAGGCAAGACCAACCCCGGCCCACACCATTGGCAACATCCGGGCGCGGCCAGTCTGCGCCAGATAGGAAGCAATGATCCCAACGATCAGGGCAGCCTCGAGGCCTTCGCGCAGCATGATGAGAAATGGGATCAGCATGGAAGCCTTGGGGTTGGACAGCCGGTCGTAAGCGCTCCAGCAGTCAGATGCAGCTTCGATGTCTAAGCGGATTGCGAGTGCCTCGCAATCGCCTTTTAATGCATTTAAGCTTGTTCCGGGGTCGATCACGAAGGAGTTCAGTCGTTCTCCCGACCTCGTGAATGGCAACTGACCTGCCATCACTCGTCGTGCCACCGAAACGCAGCAAGCAACTCAGGATGCAAATAATAATCACTCGCAGTTTGAAATCTGTTGGGCTAGACGTTGCGCCCGTGAACAGACGGATACCCGGCGTGCCTCAACTCCAGCCCGATCAAAGGCTGTCGATCCTGATTCCGTGTCCTACCCCCGGCGTCGATAGCGGACGCTCCTCAACTCCGCCGAGGCGCAGGTGATTGCGCGATCGGGACTGCCGCGCTGGCTGGGAGTTGCCTCCCGCACCCTGGCGGCGTTGTTCGGCGGCTACGGATTGGCGAGCCTGGCCGCTGCCGTCTGCGCGGTCGCTCTGCCGATGGCACGGTCCGATGCCGTGCTGACCGGCATGATGGTCGGCCTGGTGGTGCAGGCCGCGGCGGCAATCTGGGTGTTTTCTGCCGGCTGCGCCGCCAAAGCCTGGCTGGGCTTGGCTGTCCCGGGTGTCGCATTAGGCATTCTGCTGATCGGGGGCAGCGGTCGATGAAGTCCGGCTTCCGCCAATCCATGGCCTGGTTGCACACCTGGTCCGGCCTGCTGGTCGGCTGGGTGCTGTTTGCCGTGTTCCTCACCGGCACTGCCGCCTATCTCCGCCCCGAACTGACCCGCTGGATGCGACCCGAGGTGGTTGCCACAACGGCCGACCCGGTGCAGGCCGGGCTCGCGGCGGTGACGCGGCTGCGGGAACTGGCGCCGCGATCGGCCAACTGGTTTATCGACCTCGCCGGGCCGCGCGAACCGGTGACGACGATTTACTGGCGCGCGCCGCCTACGGCCCCCGGCGGCCGCGGTTTCCACCAGGCGACGTTGGACCCGGTGAGCGGCGCGACCCTGGACGCGCGCGACACGCGGGGCGGCGCCTTCTTCTACCGCTTCCATTTCGAGCTGTTCTACATGCCGGTGGTCTGGGGCCGTTGGATCGTCAGCATCTGCGGCATGTTCATGCTGGTCGCCATCCTGAGCGGCATCATCACACACCGGCGGATCTTCGCGGACTTCTTCACCTTCCGACCGAATAAGGGGCAACGCTCCTGGCTGGACGGTCACGCCGTGGCTGCGGTGCTCGCCCTGCCCTACCACCTGATGATCACCTACACCGGGTTGACCACGCTGATGGCGATGACGCTGCCCTGGGGCATCACCGCCGCCTACGGCCCGGCCGGCGCCCCGGCCTTCTTCGCCGAGACTACGCCATTCGCGCCGAAGCGTGCAGGGGGACAGCCCGCGGTGTTGGCGGACGTGGCGCCCATGCTGGCGGAGGCGGTGCGGGCCTGGGGCGGTGCACCGCCGGGTCGCATCACGGTCAACGAGCCCGGTGACGCCAACGCCACCGTGGTGATCAGCAGCGTGCCGGACGCTGCGGTGGCGCAGGAGCGTAAGGGCATGGCCTTCGATGGCGTCACCGGCGCGCGACTGGCGGATTGGGGCAATGCTGCTTCCGCCGCGGCGCAAACGCGAGGGGTGATGACCGGCCTGCACATCGGCCTATTCGCCGGGCCGTTGTTGCGCGGATTGCTGCTGCTGTCCGGCCTGGCTGGGACGGTCATGGTCGGCACTGGCTGCGTGCTCTGGTCGGTCAAGGAGCGGCAAAAAGCGCAACGGGCCGGCCGCGCCGGTTTCGGCTTGAGGCTGGTGGACGTGCTGAACGTGGCCGGCATCGCCGGGCTGCCGCTCGCCATGGCGGCTTTTCTGTACGCTAACCGATTACTGCCGCTGCATCTGCCCGGGCGGGCGCAATGGGAGGTTCAGGTGTTCTTCGCCACCTGGGCGCTGACCGTTCTCCATGCCGTGCTGCGCCCGCGCCGCGCGGCATGGACTGAACAATGGGCCGCCGCTGCCCTGCTGTGCGGCTCGCTCCCCTTGCTCAACGCCGTGACCACGGACCGGCATCTGGGCAACAGCCTACCTGCCGGGGATTGGGGCATGGCCGGTATGGATCTGGGGTTCCTGGCGATCGGCCTGGGGTTGGGTGCGGTCGCTTGTGTCAGTGCCGGGTTGCGTCCCTTCGGGCGGCGTCGGTCGGAGCCGATACGGATTGGGGAGTTGCGGGCGTGAATCCGGCAGTGGCATCCCTGTTGTCCCTGGCGCTGGCAAGCACGGGCTTCGTGCTGCTCAGCCTGACGATGGCGCGTCATGCCAAGCAGGCGTTGGGCATCGCGTTGCGCCGATCACGGCGGCGCCTACTCGCGGCATCGGGGTGGTGCCTGTTGGTGGCGTCCCTGTTCTGCTGCGTCAGCACCATGGGCTGGGGCAACGCCTTGGTCGCCTGGTCCGGCTTGTTGACCCTCGCCGCGTTGCCCCTGTCCCTCGGCCTTGGACAAGCGCCACGGGCGGCCTTGGTGGCGGGACCGGTGGTGAGCTTGTGCGCCGCAGGCGTGCTTGCATTGGCGCGCTGACAAATCCGTAACCAATAACTTTAAATGATAATAACTATCATTTGCAATAGACGCATGTGCGTCCCGTATAGGATCAGCTTGTGATTAACGTGACTAACCAACCGCTATCGACGAGTCTCGGCTTGGCTGCTTCCAGGTCGCAGTCGCCGCGGACTGCGGGTGCGCTGGCGGGAGTGATGCTGGCGTGCAACCTGGTCATCGCACCGGCAGTCGATGCCCAGCCGATCTCCGCACCGCCGCCGTCGCAAGATGATGCCGGTGCCATGACCCTGCCGACGGTGGAGGTGTCCAGCACCCAAAAAGCAGCCGCGTTGCCGGCACCCTATTTCGGCGGCCAAATCGCACGCGGCGCCTCCGTAGGGTTACTGGGCACAAGAAGCGTCATGGACACGCCATTCAACACCACCAGCTACACGTCCCAACTGATCGAGGAGCAGCAGGGCCGCACCGCCGCCGACACGCTGATCAACGATTCCTCCGTGCGCCTGACCACGGGAAGCAACGGCTTCGACGACACCTTCCAGATCCGCGGCTTCCCGGTTCCCGCCGGCGATGTCGGCTTGAACGGCCTGTTCGGCTTGGTGTCGTCCAACCGCGTCCCATCCCAGATCGTCGAGCGCATCGACCTGCTCCGCGGACCCGGCGCTTTAATCAACGGCATCGCGCCGGGCGGCAGCATCGGCGGCGGCATCAACATCATCAGCAAGCGCGCCGACGACATCCCCCTGACCAGGCTGACGACCACCTATATCGGCAGCGGCAATTTCGGCACTCACGTCGATGTCGGCCGGCGCTACGGGCAGAGCGGGGAATGGGGCGTTCGCGTGAACGGGCTGTATCGCGACGGCGAAGCGTCGATCAACGATGGGAATCTGCGCACCGGGCTCGGCTCGATCGGGCTGGACTACCGCGGCGAGCGCCTCCGCTGGACGTTCGACGGCATCTTCCAGCGCGACGATACCAGGAACTTCCGGCCGCAGATCTCGCTGCTGCCCACCATCACCGCGATCCCCAAGCCGCCGGACGCGCGCAGCAACTGGTTTCCGGACACCCGCCTGTCGCAACAGGACGGCACCGTCGCCAGCCGTCTCGAGTACGACCTGACCGACGCGGTGACGGTCTACGGCGCCGTCGGCTATCGCAAGGGAGAGAACAACCAGATTTTCCCCGTCGCCTCCCGCGCCGTCGATGCGCTGGGCAATTTCGGCATCGGCAACGCCTACTACGACTCCTACTCCGAAACCGTGAGCGGCACGGTGGGCGCGAATTGGAAGTTCGACCTGCTGGGCATCCGCCACGCGCTGAACGTCGCCTACACCGGCTTCCAACAGGAAGCCGGCAACGCCTACATCCGGTCAGCCGGCAGCATCCTGTCCAACATTTACACCCCATCGCCGCTGCCGATCATCACCGCCCCACGCACCGATTCGCGCCGGGCGTCGGTGGCCGATCTGCAAAGCACGGCCGTGGCCGACACGCTGTCCTTTCTCGACGACCGCGTGTTGCTGACGGGCGGCGTGCGCTTCCAGAATGTGTCCACCACCGGCTACAGCACGGCAACTGGAGCGCGCACGACCACCTACGACGCCGATGCGACGTCGCCACTTGGCGGCCTGGTGATCAAGCCATGGCAGAACGTCTCGCTTTACGCGAACTACGCCGAAGGTCTGTCTACCGGCACGATCGTCGGCGTCGGCTACAACAATGTCGGCGAGATCTTGGCGCCCTACACGTCCAGGCAATACGAGGCCGGCGTCCGGGTGGACTGGGGCGGCCTGTTGACCAGCGCGTCGGTGTTCCAGATCAGCCAACCCACGGCCATCCGCACGGCAGACAACAATCTCGCCTATGACGGCGAACAGCGGAACCGCGGCCTGGAACTGTCCGCCTATGGCGAGATCCGCCCGGGACTGCGCGCCCTTGCCAGCGCGACGTTCCTCAAGCCGGAGTTGACCAACCCGAGCGTCGCGGCCGATCGTGGCAAGGACGCGATCGGCGTGCCCGACCGGACGTTCTCGGGTTCGCTGGATTGGGACGTGCCAGGTATCGCCGGTCTCGCCCTCAACAGCCGCGTGATCTACACCTCCGGCTCCTACCTCAACACCGCTAACACGTTGCGCTTCGACGGCGGAACCCGGGTGGACTTCGGCGCGCGCTACAGCACGGAGATCGCCCAAAAGCCGGTGACGTTCCGCGCCAACCTCGAGAACGCATTCGGCGCGGACTATTGGCTCACGACCGGAACCTACGTGACGGTCAGTTCCCCGCGAACCCTAGTCGCGTCCGGCACCATCAATTTCTGATGGGGTCGATAGCTGGCCAGTGCTTGCTGACCTCGGTGACAAACGCCGGCTGTAGCTGGCATATTTAAGCGCTCCCTATCGCGATTGATGCCCGAAAGCGGAGATGCTGGTTCAGGCTGGCATCTCTGCCAGCACAGTTAGTCTATGGAGCCGTCATGGTCGGTCCTACCGGCCTGGTCATCGATTTGCTCCTTGGCGCGACGCCTTTGCAGAACCTAAAGTGAACGGTATGGCCGAGCAGATCGTCATCACCGAGAAAACCAGCCAGGCGAAAGACATCCGCGACGCCGTGGGCCATCGCTATGGCAGCATCCTGCCCGCCGAGGGTCATCTGTTCGATCTCGTCGAGCCCGAAGCGGTCGACCCCGCGTGGAAGCGGTGGAGCGCCACCCTGCTGCGGCCCGATGGGCTGTACCCCACCAAGCCCGCCAGCGGCGGCAACAAGGCGCCCAAGCTGCAGGCCATCCGCGACGCATTGCGGACGGCCAAGTGCGTTTGGCTGGCGACCGATTGCGACCGCGAGGGTCAATTGATCGGCCAGGAAATCCTCGAGCACTACGGCTATCAAGGCGAGGTGCGCCGGGTGATGTTCACCGCCCAGGACGCACAGACGATCCGCGACGCCTTTACCAGGGCCCGGCCGAACAGCGACCATCTCGCGCTCTACCAGGCCGCCGTTGCCCGCCGCCAGGCCGACCAGATCTACAATCTATCGCTCACCCGCACCGCCACTGTCACCTTGGCCAAAGGCGCCCGGGCCGTGATCGGCGTCGGCCGGGTCAAGACACCGACCATGGCCATCGTCTGCCGGCGCGAGCTGGAGATCCGGGACTTCGTGGTGCAACCGTATTTCGAGGTGGTTGCGACCGCCACCGTCGCCGATGGCTGCTTCCGTATGCGGTGTGCCCCCAAGGAGCGCATTACCGACCGTGACGTGGCGGAAGCGATCGCGGCAATGGCCACCGACGCCACCGGGCCGCTGGCGGTTAAGGTCGAAGAGAAGCGGCACGCGCCGCCGCGGCTGCATGACCTGCCTTCGCTGCAGAAGCTGTGTGCGTCCCGCTTCGGCTGGTCGGCGGCGCACACGTTGGCCGTGGCGCAAGAGCTTTACGATGGCGCCGGCAAGAAGATCATCACTTATCCCCGGGCGGAGACCCGCTACCTGCCCGAAAGCCTGATCCCGCAGATGCCGCAGATCGTCGCCGGGCTGCAGGTCGGCCAGAGCTTCGCGGCAATCCCGGTGCCGGATCCGCCGCTGATCCGGCGCGGGATGTCCGGCACCTTCAGTGACAAGGGGCTGGCGGGCGCCAGCCATCACGCGGTAATCCCGAACGCCAATACGGTGGATACGCTGAAGCAAGTCTGGCCGCGGTTGAGTGCGGACGAGCGCCGCCTGTTCGACGTGATCGCGCGCGCGACCCTGGCCGCGCTGATGCCAGATTTCCGCTATCGGCAGACCACCGCGTTGCTGGATGTGCAGGAGCACGCCTTTCGCGCAGTCGGACGTCAGCCGATCGAGCTAGGCTGGAGGTCGGCGTTTCCGGAGTGGACGCCGGCCGAGGAGAAGGGCGACGAGGCGCAGTTGCTGCCGGTGTTGCGGAACGGGGAAGCGACGGTGCTGTCCGATCCCGTGGTGGAGGCCAAGGAAACCCGGCCGCCGCCGCGCTACAACGAAGGCACGCTGATCGATGCGATGCAGAACGCATGGCGCTTCGTGGAGGATGAAGCACTACGGGAGCGGCTGAAGGAGGCCAAGGGCATTGGCACGCCGGCGACCCGGGCGGAGATCATCCGTGTTCTGAAAGCGCAGGAACTGCTGGCAGCACAGGGCAAGAACATCGTGCCGACCGAGCGGGGCCTGACCCTGTTCGACGTATTAAAGAAGGCCGACCCGGCGCTCGTCGATCCGGGTGTTACGGCGCAGCTGGAGCGATTGCTGGATGAGGTGCTTGTCGGGACGACGGAGATGATGGGCGCCATCGATGCAGTATGTGCCCAGGCCTCACGCATCATTGGCCGCCTGACCGAGTGCGCGGCCAGCGACTCTGCACCGCTGGTCGATGCCACCTATTCCAAACTGGGTCCGCCCGGCCCGGATCGTCCACCGACGACGGCCATGAAGGCTTACGTGCTTAGCTTGGCGCAGCAGCAAGGCCGCAAGCCGCCTCGCGGTTACGCCGGGTCGGGCGCAGTCTGCCGGGCCTTCCTGGACAAGCATGCGGCTCAGAGGAAGGGCGCGGATACAACGGCGACTAGTGTTCGCCAGCGCGGAGAGCCACCGGATAAACAACAAGCGTCGCAAGCGCTTGGCCCTACTGCGCCGGTCGTACCGCAAGCGAGCAAACGAAAGCGACAGGCTACCAAGGATGGGAAGACAAAACTGCCACCATCAGCCCGGCCGGCAGCATCAACGGCGAGTGCCGAACCGGGCGATGTTCGCCTCAGCATACCTTACGGCAACAAGGAAATTGCTCTGAAGTTGGGTGCGCGCTATCGCGACGGTGCTTGGTATGGGCCCGCCGGCCTGGACCTCACGGCATTTCGCGATCGAGGATGGGCTTGATAACGGGAGTCTGGTTCGGAATTTGGAGCCAGACTCCATGCGGCTATGGCTTGCGGTGACGCATAAAGCGGTAAGCGAC
>CAZTJC010000085.1:0-13825 GCA_964613945.1 uncultured Acetobacteraceae bacterium | reverse complement strand
CATAGCAGATGCCTATAGTCTGGCAAATAATGACCCATGATAGATTCTGGGGCGCTAGTCTTCCGACTGGGCGCTCCGGCTCACGATTTGACTGGCAAGTAATGATGTCTCTTATTTGGGATCTGCACGGACTCATGCCGTCGCACAGCAGTCCAGGATGCAGGCGGGTTCAATCCGCTTGACGGTTCAGACTGAGATTACGTAGCCTTAATCAACGATAAAAAGTCGAACGGAACGACAGAACGATGCCCAACATGTCGCCCCCCGCCGAAGCCTCCAGTTGCTGCCTAGGGCGCCGCGACGCACTGGCGATCGGAATTGCAATCGTGGCGACCGGAAACGCGAGAGCCCAAACATCACCGGAGAAGATGCGGCGTCCGCAAAAAGGCGACCGTCTCGTCTACGCATCCGGCGCGGATGCGGGCAATCCGATCAAGGCGGACCAAGTAGAACTTGGTAAACCGCCATTGATGGCATGGGCCGTCGATCCCAGTTCGGGAGCGATCCGTGACGGTTCCCGGCTCAATCAGGTCTTGCTGCTACGTCTGCCGCCGGACGGGCTTGCCCAACCGACGCGTCAACGGTCGGCGGATGGTATCGTCGCGTATTCCGCCATCTGCACGCACGCGCAATGCCCGGTCACGGAGTGGCGCGCCGATCTCGAACGGCTGCACTGCCCCTGCCACAACTCGGAGTTCGACCCTGCCGATGGCTGCAGGGTCGTCAACGGGCCAGCGACCCGCTCGCTGGCCGCGCTTCCGATCACGGCCGACAACGAGGGTTTGACGGTCGCCGACACGTTCATCGGCAGGATTGGCATGCCGGCCGCCTAATCAGGCCCGAAAATGGGTCCTTCAGGGAAGGAGACGAACAAAATGAACCGATCTCATCTCAAGCTGCTGCTCTGGCTGAGCACGGCTTTCTGCAGCTCCGCGCTACCCGTGGCCGCGCAGCAAGCGCCGGGTTCCGTGCTGGACCGCTATACGCCTGTGACGCAGGAGCGGCTCGACAATCCCGAGCCGCAGAACTGGCTGATGTATCGGCGCACTTATGACGGCCAGGGCTTCAGCCCGCTCGAGCAGATCAACGCCAGCAATGTGAAGTCGCTCGTCCCGGTGTGGACCTTGTCCACTGGTCAAGTCGAGGGTCACGAATCGCCGCCGATCGTCAATAACGGCGTGATGTTCGTGACGACGCCGGAAGGCCAGGTCCTGGCGCTTGAGGCCAAAAGCGGCACTCTGCTTTGGCGCTACAAGCACCAATTGCCGGAGGACCTGACCCAGCTGCACCCGACCAACCGCGGCGTCGCGTTGCTGGGTGACACGCTTTATCTGGCGACCACGGATTGCATGCTGGTCGCATTGGACGCCAAGACCGGTAAGGAGAAGTGGATCAAGCCCGTCGAGGACTATCGCAAAGGCCACTACATGACGCTCGCGCCGTTGGTGGCGGAGGGCAAGGTGTTGGTCGGGGGGTCCGGCGGCGAATTCGGAGTTCGTGGTTTCGTCGCGGCTTTCGACGCAAACACCGGCACTGAGGCCTGGCGCACATACACGATTCCGGGCCCGGGCGAGAAAGGCCACGACACTTGGCCGGGCGAGACCTGGAAGACGGGTGGCGGCTCCATCTGGCTGACCGGCACGTATGACCCGGCCACCAAGATAGCGTATTGGGGCACCGGCAACGCTGCCCCATGGATGGGCGATGCCCGAAGCGGCGACAACCTCAATACCTCGTCGGTCGTTGCGCTCAACGTCGCCGATGGCAAGATGGTCGCCGCGCATCAGTATCACTGGAACGACTCATGGGATTGGGACGAGGTCGATGCGCCGATGCTGATCGACATCCAGAAGGACGGGCGGACGATCAAGAGCTTGGTACATGCCGGTCGTGACGGCTATCTCTGGACGTTGGAGCGCAAAGCCAAGGATATCGGCTTCGTGAGTGGTTATCCGTTCGTTCGGCAAGATGTGTTCAAAAGCATCGACAAAGAGACCGGCCGTGTGACGTACGACGAGAGCCGGAAGCCGCATCTCGACTCGCTCGTCTCGTTCTGCCCCTCGCTGTGGGGCGGAAAAGACTGGCCGCCTGCCGCCTACAGCCAGCAGACCAAGCTGCTCTACATCCCGGCCAACGAGAATCTGTGCGGAAGTTTAACCGGGCATAAGATGGATTACGTGCCAGGTCAGCTCTATCTCGGCGCCGGGCTGGCCGACATCGGCATGAGCATTCACCCGGATTCGGACCATATCGGCGAGTTGCAAGCCTGGGACCTGACGACCAACAAGAAAGTCTGGTCGCACCCGTTTCCGAAATCGCAGCTCTGGGGTCCTGTCCTCGCAACTGGCGGCAACCTCGTGTTCATGGGCGGCACAAACGACCGCTACTTCCGCGCTTTCGATGCCAAGACCGGCGACGTCCTGTGGCAGCAGAAGACGAATTCGGGCATCATGGGCGTGCCCAGCTCGTTCGAGGTGGATGGCAAGCAGTACATCGCCGTCCAGTCTGGTTGGGGAGTAGATGCGCAACGCATGCAGGACTCGCTGGCCACGATCGACCCGGCGTCCTACCGGTCGGATGCCGTGCCGCAAGGTGGGGTCATCTGGGTGTTCGCGTTGCCCAACTCGTGACGACGGTGCGCGTCGCCGGCGCAGCCCTACTTTGCCTTACGATCTCCTGGCCGGCTTCGGCCGACCAGGAAACGACGGCGAACTCATGCGCTGAAGTGCTGACTGCCCTCATGGGCCTCGGTGCCGCGCCCAGTTTCCACTGGTCGATGAGCGCGTCCTCTCCGAAACGGCGCTTCCCGCTCAAGCGCGAGCAGATCGTCCTAGGCGACAACGTCTTTCTGACGCCCGACGAAGGACGTTGGATGCGTTCCCATGTCACCTTGGCCGAGCGCGAGGCGAAGATGCGGAACGAGCTAGCCCAGACGCCGCCCGGCGACTGCCGCCTCGACGGTCGGGAGATCCGCGACGGCATGCCCATGCACATCATTTCCTACAGCCAGAACAGTAGAGACAAGCGCATCTGGATCGGCGATGCGGACGGGCTGCCTCATTATTTCATCTCAAGCGAACCGCCGGTCTCAGTGACAATGCGTGTTCAATATACGGATGTTCAATCGCCGCTGCCGTGACCCATTTACGGCGACATCGATATCGAACTGCCCAAGGCGGAACCGGCCCTAATCGAGCCATGCTACCGAACGGCACCGCCAACTTGTTGAGTGAAAGTGCGTGGTGGAGATGGCGTGACGTTGGTAGGGCCACGGCGGTAATTGGCGATGCGTGACGGACTGCAGGCGGCGGAACTATGAGCAACAATTATGGAGGCGAGCGATGGGGCGCAAGTTGCCAAAGTCTGCAAGGAAACTGGCGCGCGATCTGATGGCGGACGTTGGGCCTGCGTGCTGGGGATTTGGCTTGAGCCGCCGGTCAATCCTGGGCCGAGGACGGCATCTACAAAACAGAGAGTCTTGCTGGATTGTATCCAACGTAAAGCCTGGGGGCGCTCCTTAAGCTGTCGTTATGGCAGGACACGACGGTTTCAGGATCCCACTTCAGCTTCATTCCACGTCGTCTAGGTCGCTCCCGAGATGGAAGAGGCAGTCGCCGCGGACGGTGCGGCCGGGTATCCGCTTGCACAGCACGAACCCATCACGGCCGAAATACACTGTTTCGGCGGGGGTCCAGGGTGTCTCCGGCGTGTGCAGCCGGGCGGCCGGTTGACCGGCACGAACGGTGTCGCCGGGCTCGGCCAATGGCTCGAACAGCCCCGTCGATGGCGCATAGACGAAATAGTCGGGGCCGCCCACGTCCAGAATACGCGTCGGCGCTGGTTCGGCCGCCGATGGGGGCAGGATGCCCATGTGGGCCAGCACGTTGCGGAGCCCGCGCTCGGCAATGCGCAGCCCGGCCGACGACACCGTCCCGCCACCGCCCAACTCGCTCCCGAGCGCCAACTTCCCGTGTCGCTGCGCCGCACCGCCGGTCGTGCGCATCGCACCCTGACCGGGTTGGGCATGACCGATATAGCTGACAGGCGACGCGAAGGCCCGCAGCGCTGCGAGCAGGGCCGCTTGGCGGACCCGATCATCGTTATCTTGCATCATTAAGGCGGACGGCACGTAGTTCAGCGAGGACCCACCGGAATGCAGGTCGATCACCAAAGCGGCGCGGGTAACCAACTCGTGCTCGATGAAATAGGCGATCTGCTCCGTTACCGACCCATCCGGGTCACCCGGAAATACGCGGTTGAGGTTGCCGTCATCGATCGGTGACGTGCGTAGCCCGGCCACCGCCGCCGGCAGGTTAGCCGCCGGCAAGAGGATGACGCGGCCTTGGATCATCTCCGGCGTCAGAGTGCGGGCGAGATTGCACAGCGCGACCTGCCCCTCGTACTCGTCGCCATGCGTGCCCGATACGAACAGCGCCGTCGGGCCGTCACCGTTCCGTAGCACCACGATCGGGATCGGGATGTAGCCGTACGCCGAGCGATGCACGGAATGGAACAGCCGCACGAAGCCGTAGTGCGCGCCCGGCGCATCGAAATCGACCTCGGGCACTAGGCGGGATTTCACGGTCATGCGGCGCTCCTCGGGTAAAGATGGCAGGCGACGTCTTGGCCGGGCGCTTGTTCGGTCAACACCGGGTCGTCGGTGCGGCATACCGGCATGACGTGCGGGCAGCGCGTGTGGAAACGGCAGCCGGGCGGGATCGCCATCGCGCTCGGGATGTCACCGGTCACGCGGGCGCGCCGCGCGCGCCTCTGTGCGCGCCCGACCGGGCTGAGCGCGGGCACGGCGGCGATCAACGCCTGCGTGTAGGGATGCAGCGGCCGTCCATAGAGCGCGTGTTTGCTGCCCTGCTCGACGACCCGGCCCAGATACATGACCGCGACCCGGTGGCTGATGTGCCGCACCACGCTGAGGTCATGCGCGATGAACAGCATCGCGACACCCAGCTCGGCCTGCAAATCCTGCAGCAGGTTCACGATGCCCGCCTGCACCGAGACGTCGAGGGCGGAAACCGGCTCGTCGCAGACCAGGAAGCGCGGCTGCATGATCAGCGCGCGGGCGATGCCGATCCGCTGCCGCTGCCCGCCGCTGAACTCGTGGGGGTAGCGCGTCGCGGCCGAGGCCGGCAGGCCGACCCGGTCGAGCATCGCCGAAACTTGAGCCTTGGGGGCAGGCTCGCCATGGATCAGCAGAGGTTCGCGTACGATGGCACCGACGGTCATGCGGGGATCGAGCGCGCCATACGGGTCCTGGAACACGATACCCATATGGCGGCGGGGCCGCTTGAGCGCCGTGCCCTGCAACGCGCTGATCTCCTCGCCGTCAAAGACGATGCGGCCGCCGGTCGGCGGCAGCAGGCGGATCAGCAGCCGTCCCAGCGTGCTTTTGCCACACCCGCTCTCGCCGACAAGGCCGAGCGTGCTACCGGCATCGATGCTCAGCGACACGCCATCGACGGCGCGCAGCAGCGTGCGCGGACCGAAGCCCAATAGGCCGCGCCCACCGCGATCGTAATGTTTCGAGACGTTCTCCACCTTGAGCAGCGGGTTCATGCCACTCCCAACCGGATGCAGGCCGCCTCGTGCCTCTCCGCCATCGGCAACAGCGGCGGGATCGCCCTGTCGCACTCGTCCAGATGCAGCGCGCAACGGGGCGCATACCGGCAGCCCGGCGGACGTGCGCGGGGATCCGGCAAGGAACCTGGAATGGCGGCGAGCCGCTCCCGATCGTCGTCCAGCGCCGGCACGCAGGCGAGCAGCGCGCGCGTATAGGGATGGCCGGGGGCGGCGAACAACGGTTCCACCGGCGCCTGCTCGACGACTCGGCCGGCATACATCACCGCGACCCGGTCGGCGACCTCGGCGATGACGCCCATATTGTGGGTGATCATCAGCACCGCCATGCCGAACTGCTCGCGCAAATCGAGGATGAGGTCGAGGATACCGGCTTGGATGGTCAGATCCAGCGCGGTGGTCGGCTCGTCGGCGATCAGCAGCCGTGGCCGGCAGGCAAGCGCCATGGCGATCATCACGCGTTGCCGCTGGCCGCCGGATAGTTGGTGCGGGTAGTCGTTCAGGCGTTTGATCGCTGACGGTATGCCGACCCGGTCGAGCATCTCGACGGCGATGTCGAGCCGCTTGCGGCGGTCGTTCTCGCCATGAGCTCGCAAGGTTTCGGTGATCTGCTCGCCAATCGAGAAGACTGGGTTCAGGCTGGTCATCGGCTCCTGAAACACCATGCCCATCCCCGGGCCGCGTAGCCGGCGCAAGCGGTGCTCGGCCATGCCAGTCAGCACTTTCCCCTCGAATACCACCCTGCCCCGCATCACCTTTGCGGCGGGCTCGGGTAGCAGCCCCATGACGCTGAGCGCGGTGACGCTCTTGCCACTGCCGCTCTCGCCAACGATGCCGAGGATCTCGCCGGGTGCGAGCTCGAGCGAGACGTCCTCGATTGCCGTCGTTTCGCCGCGCTCACCGCGGAAGGTGACGGTGAGATCCTCGATGGAGAGAAGCGTCACGATGGATCGATTTTCATGCGGCTCAAGGCTGCAACCGCAATCGCGGGTCCAGCACGTCGCGCAAGCCGTCTCCGAGCAGATTAAGGCCCATGACCGTCAGCATGAGCAAGCCGCCTGGAATGGTGATGATCCAGGGCGCCTCGCGCATGTATTGGCGGCCCTCGGCCATGATATTGCCCCAGGTCGGCGTCGGCGGTACGGCCCCGAGCCCTAGGAAACTCAGGGTCGCCTCCGTCAGGACGGCATAGGCGAACAGGAAACTGAGCTGCACGATAAGCGGCGCCAACGCGTTCGGGATCACATGGGTGCGCAGCACCCGCCAGTGCCCCGCGCCCGCAGCAACCGCGGCCTGCACATATTCCATCTCGCGCAATACCAGCACGGAAGCGCGCACGATCCGGGCGGTACGCGGGATATACACCACCGCCAGCGCCAGGATCAGGTTCTCCGTGCTGGGTCCGAGCACGGCGGTGATGCCGATGGCGAGCAGGATAGCAGGGAAAGCCATCAGCGCGTCGTTGACCCGCATCAACGGCCCGTCCAGCGTGCGGAAATAGCCGGCCAGCGCGCCCACGGCGGTGCCGAACACCGCATTCAGCGCGACCACCGCGACCCCGATCTCCATCGAGAGACGCGCGCCCCAGACCGAGCGCGACCATAGGCTGCGGCCGAAATTGTCGGTCCCGAACACGAACTTCGCAGATGGGGCCAGGAACTTGCTGCGGAATGCCAACCGGTTCGGATCCGCGGTGGTGATCCTCGGGGCAAGCAGCGCCAACAGGAGCACGACAGAGAACAGCACCAGCCCGGTCATGAACAAGCGATGCCGCAACAACCGCCGCAGCGTCGCGATAACGAGATTATCCTTCATACCGGATCCGCGGATCGAGCATGGCATACAACATGTCGATGCCGAGATTGATCATGACCAGCATCGCCGTGACCAGCAACAGCCCACCTTGCACCATCGGATAATCGCGTCCCAGAACGGCCGAGGTGAGCAACTGGCCGATTCCGGGAATGCTGAACAACGTCTCGGTAACCACCGAACCGGAAATCAGCAGACTGATGATGATCCCGACCACCGTCGTGATAGGGATCATCGCGTTGGCCAGCGCGTGCTTTCCGATGACGAGGTGCCGCGGGAGGCCTTTGGCCCGAGCGGTGCGGACGTAATCTTGGCGCAGCACCTCGAGCATCGTGCTGCGCGTCACCCGTGCCAACAAACCGATGTTGAGCATGGCCAGAGAAACCGCCGGCAGGGTGCTGGTGCGGAACCACCCCCAGGGACTTTCGCTGAACGGGATGTAGCCGCCGGTCGGTAGCCAACCGAGCTCGACCCCGAACCAGATGATGAAAAGCAGGCCGAGGAAGAAGTTCGGCACCGAGATCCCCAGCATCGCGACCATCATCGCGATCTGATCCGCCCAGCTATTCTGTCGCAATGCGGCAAGAATGCCCGCGCCGACCCCGACCACCAACGTGATCGCCAACGCGTAGAGCGAAAGCCCAATGGTGATCGGTAATCGCTGCATCGTCGCGCCGAACACGCTCTGCCCCAGTAGGATGCTCCGCCCGAGGTCACCATGCAGCAGCCCGCCATACCAGTGCAGGGCTTGCTGCAGCAACGGCTGGTCAAGGCCGAGCTGCTCGCGAATCTGCGCCACCATCTGAGGTGTCGCAGACAGCCCGGCGATCGCCGCCGAGGGATCGCCGGGGATCAACCGCATCAGCCCGAAGCTCACGACGCTGACCAGCAATAACACCGGGATGGCGCCGGCAAGGCGGACGAGCAGCAGCTGGATCAATTCAGTTGGTGAACCAGACGTTCGAGAAGCGCGGGATGCGGAACGGCACCCAGCCGTCGACGTTGGCGCGTGTTGCCTGAACCTTCGTCAGGCTGCCGAACGGGAAGACGTAGGCGCGCTCCAGGAGCACCTTCTGCATCTCTCCAAAGGCGGCGCGCCGCTCGTCCTTGGTCGGTTTGTTGTTCATGTTGTGCCAAGCGGCCAGCACGTCGGGATCGTCAACGCCGTTCTTGGGCATGTATTGCGCGCCGGGCGGCGCGAGAAAGGCCATCGTGGCCAACGCGCCCAGCGCAGGCTGCGTGCCCCAACCGCTGAAGAACAGGTTCCAGCCGCTATCGGCTTTCTGCGCCATCTGCACCGCGGTCGGCCAGTCTACGACCTTGACGTCGGCGTTGACCCCGACCGCTTGCAACTCCTGTTGCACGACCAGTGCGGCATTGTACATCGAACTGTAATCTTTGTTGGTCAGCAACACGATAGGCTGGCCTTTGTAACCCGCTTCCTGCAGCAGCTTCTTGGCCTTGGCCGGATCCTTCTGGTTGTAGGTCTCCTTGCCGGTGGTGACGTAGTCGGGCTGGTTTGGAAAGGCGAAGCCGAAGTTGAGCTTGTAGTTGCCGTCGGTGGCGGCATCCATGATCTCGTCCATGTCCAGCGCCGCCTGGATCGCCTGCCGGACTTTAATGTCGTCGGTCGGCGGCGCGCTGGCGTTGGCGAGTGCGATCTGGATCCACCAATTCGGCAGCGGCAGCAGCTTGACGTCCTTGTTGCTCTTCAACCGTGCCACTGACGTGCTCGGCACGTCCTCCACCGCGTTCAACTCGCCGGTCTCAAGCCCGGCGACACGGGCGCCACCCTCCGTCACAATCCGCATCGTCACCTGGTCGAAACAGGCCTGCTTGTAGCCGCCGAAGCCGGTCCGCTGCTCGAAATGCGTGTTCGGCGTGTAGCCTTCGTAGCGCTTAAGCGTGACGAAGCTGCCGGGGACCGCTTCGGCCACCTGCCAGGGCCCGGTCCCGACCGCGTGCAGTTGCTGCGGTGGATCGTCCTTATTCTCGGCCGGGATGATCACCATCGGGATGCTGAAACTGCTCAGTTTTTCGATGAAGGTCGGCTGTGCCTGCTTCATGTGCACCACGAAAGTCGCGGGGTCCGGCCCCTCCCAACTCGCCACCGCGCCGAGGATCTGCCGATCCAGGCCCACCTTGCTGTAGCGATCCCAACTGGCGACCACGTCGGCCGAGGTCATGGGCTTGCCGTTGTGGAATTTGACCCCCGGCCGCAGCTTGAAGGTGAACGTCATGTGGTCCGGCGCCTCGACCATGCTGTCGGCCAGGTCGAGGATCGGGTTGTTGTTCTCGTCGCGGGTCATCAGCGCTTCGAACACATTCATGGCGATGTTGCGGGTGCTGATCGTGTTCGACGTCATCTGGTCGAGGCTGTTGAAGTTCGCTTCCTGCGCGAACACCAGAGTACCGCCGATCTTGGGGCATTTGAATGTCTCAGCGACAGCCGGCAACGCCGTGAGTAAACTAGTGGCCAGGATCAACGCCCGCATCGACACACCTTCACCAACTTGTATCCCGATCTTCGCGACGGGGCTTGCGCAGCGTCAAGCGCTTCCGCTTTGCTAGATACATGCCAGACACGATCATTGCCCAAACCGACCCCGCACTCTCTGAATGGGAGATGCGCTGCGACATGGCGGCAGTGTTCCGCATTGCCGCGCGACACGGCTGGAACGAGCAGATCGGCAACCATAATTCGCTCATGCTGCCTACGGCGCCGGGCAAGCCTAAGCAGTTTCTGATTAATCCGCGCGGGCTGCTATTCCAAGAACTGACCGCAAGCAAACTCATAGTCTGCGATCTTGAGGGCAACGTGCTTCGTGGCGACGGTGAGCTGCGCAAGGTCGCCTTCTACATTCATGCTCGCATCCATCTGCGCCATCCATCCGCTGCCTGCTTAATGCATGTGCATCCGCAGTATCTGACCGCGTTGTCATTGCTGGCCGAGCCGGAGCTTGCTCTGGCCCATCATAACAATCTTCTGCTCAACGATCGCATCAAGATCGACCAGGGTGGAGACGCACCGGCCGGGTCACACGCGGAGGGCGATCGACTAGCGGCAGCCATGGAGGGGGCAAGCGTGCTGATCATGGGCGGCCATGGCGTGACGGTAGCGGGGCCAACCGTTGCAGACGCTTTCGACGAGCTGTTCATCGCGGAGCGGACGGCAATGTATCAGGTCACCGCTCTGGGCACCGGACGAAAGTTGCGCGCATTACCCGAACACGAGCGGCGCAACTGGCAGGGTGCCTGGGGCGAGAAGATCGACGCCCGTATGCACTTGGATGCCTGGCGCCGGATCCTCGATCGCGAGGAGCCTGACTACAAGAGTTGATCGGTCAGGCGAAAACGGCGTCGACGGCCTCGCCGAGCCGGGCGACGATCTCGTTCAGATCGTCGTCGGATACGATGTAGGGCGGTGCCACGATGATGTGGTCACCGACATGTCCATCTTGGGTGCCCGTGCAGGGATAAACGCCAAGGCCACGGTCAAGCGCAGCGTGCTTGACCCGCTCCGCGATTGCGGCCGACGGCGCGAACGCCGTCCGTTGCGTGCGGTCGACAACGAATTCGAGCGCCCGGAACAGCCCGCGCCCCCGGATGTCGCCGACATGAGCGTGGTTGCCGAAGCGCTCCGTCAGCAACCGCTCAAGCAAATCGCCTGCGACGGCGACCCGGGGCACTAGCGCGTCCTCCCGCAGGATACGCTGCACCTCGAGCGCGGCTGCACAAGCGACCGGGTGCGCCTGATAAGTCTGCCCATGCATGAACCCGCCAGAGCCTTCACGCAGCGCCGCCATCACGCGACCGCTGGCGAAGATGCCGCCGATCGGCGCGTAACCACCGCCCAACCCCTTCGCGACGGCCTGGATGTCAGGCACGATGCCTTCCTGTTCCCAGGCATGCAGCGTCCCGGTACGGCCCATGCCGCACATGACCTCGTCGAGGATCAACAGCGCGCCGTGGCGGTCGCACACCGCCTGCATGGCAGCGAAGTAGCCGGGTATGGCTGTCACGCACCCCGTGGCCGCGCCGACTACCGTTTCCGCGCAGAACGCCGCAACGGTATCCGGGCCGAGGCGCTGGAACTCCCTTTCTAGCTCGGCTTCCAGGCGGGCGACGTAGTGCGCGTCGCTCTCGTCGGACCTTTGGTAATGGTAGGCGAAGCAAGGTGACACCTTGCTGAAGGCCGGACCCAACAAAGGCTCGTAAAGCGCGCGCCGAGCCACGTGGCCGCCCACGGCAAGCGCTCCGAGTGTTGTGCCATGGTAGCTTTGGCGTCGGCCGATGAAATTGGTTCGACCTGGCTCGCCCATCTCGGTGTGATATTGCCGTGCCAGCTTTATCGCGGCTTCCATCGCCTCGGAGCCGGAGCTGACGAAGAAGGCGTGTGTGAGGCCACCAGGTTCGTCCGTAAGCAGGAGGTCGGCCAACGCCTCGGCGGGTTCGGAGGTGAAGAACCCCGTATGGGCATAGGCGACCCGGCCGGCTTGCTCCGCCATCGCGCCGGCCACGCGCTTGTTGCCGTGGCCGATGCAGGCGACCGCCGCACCGCCCGAGCCGTCGATGACGGTCTGCCCGTTGGCCAGGTGAAGCCGGATGCCGTCACCGCCGACGACCATGTCCGGGACCGATCTGAGGCTGCGTTGGATGATGCGTGACATGGTGCTGCTCCGTCGTCAGCCGGCTGCGAAACGGGTGACCACGTTTTCTAGCATCCGGGACACGTTGTTTCGATAGCCGTCATGTGACAGGCTGCCACAGAACGTGATCGATCCGGTGGCGAACACCGCCCCGCCGCGATCGGTCTCGAAGTAGACGATCTCCGCCCGGATCAGATCGCGCGGGGCTTCGCCGGTCACGGTGTTGACATGGCTCAGCAACTCTTCCGGAACGGCGACGAAATGGTCTTGGTGCGCCTCCGACCGCGCCAGGATAATTGTGTTAGGCGGCGTTCCCAGCCGCCGGTCGGCGCGATCCAGTTCGAACCCGGCCGCGCCCCCGCCGGAGAGGCCGAAATCGCCGATAATAGGATCGTCGATGCCGTCGAAGATCCAAGCGACCGCCGGGTCGTCGGCTTCGGGCAGGCGACGGTAGTAGGAGCCCTCGAACAAGCCTTGCGACGAGAAGCCGACACCGGCCAGCATCTGCGGCGGCCGGCCGAGCCGGCGCCACAAGCCACCATAGGCTCCGTCCAGCTGGTGGTGGGCCTCGCCCGGTGCGGCGTCCCACGCTCGGATGCCCCCCTCGGCGCGCCGGACCTCGAGAACGTCCGGGATCGCGTCGGAGACGGCGACGCGCCAGTAGAAGCCGTTCCCGCCCAGGTAGCAGAGCCTCCCGCCGGCGCCGACATACTGCCCCAGCGCGTCGAGCGTCTGCTTGGTGTGGTACTCCGGATGGCTGCCGGTCAGCACGCAGCGGTAGCCGTCGAGGAGCCCGGCGCCTTCCCGATGCAGATCGTGATCGGTGATGACGTCGAAACCCTGGCCGATGGCCTCGAGCCAGTCGGTCAGGTGGCTGTCGGCGGAGAAATGGCGAAGGCCGCTCCCTCGCTTGTCGTTGAAGGTCAGGAAGCCCGGCCGTAGGTTCAACACCGGGCGACGCAGCGACGATAGGCTGATGCCGGTCCCATCCGGATGTCGGTTGTAGGTGGAGGCGCCATATTCCGGATGGTCCTCGGGGTTGTTCGGCGTGGCGTACCACTCGGCGGCTCGACGACGGAACGCCTCGTCGAAGTTGAAGCGGGCGTGATTGGCATAGGCCTGGTAGGTGAAAGTCGCGGCCAGGTAGGCGACCGGCGCGGTCACCTGCCCGCGCGGCGACAGCACGAAGAGCGGAATGATGTCCTGGTGCGGACCGCTGCGCAGACGCACGCCGTAGACGCCGCTCCGCAGACCGTGCGGCAGGTCGACGGTGAAATCCGTCGTCCACTCGGCATCGTAGAGGTCGTCGGCATGGAAATGGATCGCGGCATACTCGTGCGGCGCGTGCTTCCAATCCATCTCCGTCCCGCTCCAGCACGAGCCGCGCACGCCGCGGGTCGGCAGGTTGACGAGGCGGCCGGGATGACTGCCGCCGATGATGTCGGAATCGATTCCGATCGAAAAATCCCAACCCGCCACGACGGCACCGGCCGCGTCCAAGATCGCGGGGTTTTCGATACGCCCGTCGAAGCGGCCGCCCGCCGGATCCGCGGCGATCCACAGGCGCTCACCGCTCGGCGGTGCCGCGACCCCATCGGCCGCGCCGCTGTCATCGACGCCCCAGCTTCGTTGCAACGCTCGCTGGGCGAGATGCACCCGACCGTTGGCGAACGTCGCGATCAGCTCGTACCAGCACCATTCGAGCATCGGTGCCTGTACCGTTAAAACTGTCCGACCTCCCATCGTCAGTGTGACTCCCGCCCGACCGACGA
>CAZTJC010000084.1:0-14262 GCA_964613945.1 uncultured Acetobacteraceae bacterium | reverse complement strand
TCCAGAACCCGAATTTAATATTATGGCAGTCGGAAGTCAGAACACTATTGTTTAGCATTGACCCTAAGCCAATGCCGTATGCAGCTAATGCACCAATCATGATGCCCATACCTCACCGCCCTCCGTTCGTTCGGAGCGCGACGGCGCAGTCTTTGTAGAAGCTAGCCGGGTCTGAAGCTCCGCCTACGTGGTGGCGTTTGCTCCATAATACCGCAACGATCTACCGGCATCAGCACTCGGTCAACGTACGGTTGGGCGAGGCGATCGCGGCGATCGGAGCGGAGACGGGTGGGCGCCTCGTCATCGAGCTCTTCCCCAACAACCAGTTCGGGTCGGATTCCGACATGCTGGGGCAGTTGCGGACCGGCGCGCTGGAGATGGCGACCATGCCGGGAACCGTGTTGTCGACGCTGATCACGGCGACGTCGCTGACCGGGGTGGGCCTCGCATTTACCGGCTACGACGCGGTGTGGCCGGCAATGGACGGTGCGGTCGGCAACTACATTCGTGCCGCGATCGCCAAGACCAACCTCGTCCCGTTCGAGCGGACATGGGATAACGGCTTCCGACAGATTACCTCGGGCACACGGCAGATCAAGGCGCCGGAGGATCTGCGCAACTTCAAGATCAGGATCCCGATGGTGCCGCTCTGGGTGTCGATGTTCGCCGCATTCAGCGCTACAGACCAGAATAGTCGATGGTCAGGAGAACCCGTTGGCGTTGATCGACGCGACGAAGTTCTGGGAAGTGCAGAAATACTGCGCCCTGACCAATCATGCCTGGGACGGCTTCTGGTTGCTCGCCAGCCGACGAGTGTGGGGCGGCATTCCGGGCGAGATGCAGGCGGTGATGCAGAAGCATTTCAATGCCGCCGCGGTGCAGCAACGAAGCGATAGCGCAGTAGCATCGGCGGACATGCAGAAGGTATTGGAGGGTAAGGGTCTGGTGTTCAACACCACGGATGCAGCGAGTTTTCGCCAGGCGCTGGCCAATACGAACTTCTACGGCGAGTGGAAGGCTAAACTGGAGGCCGACGCATGGAACCTGCTCGAGAGTGCGGTGGGCAGGATCGGTTAAGGCGTCGGCGCCGCCGTTGACTACTCCGGTCTGGCCTCCGCGGGCCTGACCGCGACGGCCACCTTGTGTTGCCCGCCGCCGCGGAGGCGGATCATGCAGTCAAACGCGTCGCCAGGAACCAGCGTACTGGACAATTGCAGGAGCCGGACGTTGAAGCCTTCCGCGGTAAGCAGCGTCTCGCCCTGAGCCGCGATCGGGATGGCCTTGACGCTTCTTGCGGACGGGAAGCCCTCGCCGCGATCAATCGTGCGGAGTTCGGTGAAGTTGGCTGCGTCGCATCGCACGCGGATGATGGCGTCCTCAGCGCCGCCATTCTCAAGCGTCATGTAAAGGGAGGTGTCGGCCCCTTTGTCGGCCGCGTGCGTCCAGGCGGTCTTAATGGTGACAGCCGGGTCGGCGGCGAGGGCAGGGGTTGCCGCAATCACAATAATCGCGAACGCGGCGCTAAGGCGCATGAGGCTTGATCCAGGAAACGGTGAAAACGGTTTCGCTGACAAACTTGTCCTGCGATTGACCAGTGCGGCGGAACAGCGCCCGATCGACGACAAGCGAGCGGTCGCGAAAGGTTTTCTCGCAATGCTGCCGGATGAACAGACTGCCGACCGCCTCCTCGCCGGCCGCCGGCTCGCCGTCTTTGCAGGCCCAGCCATCGTCGCCGTAATGGTTCATCACCCGCTCGCCGAAATGGACGCCTCGCTTGCGCAGGAAAACCCGCCCCGACGGGTCCGAGCGCATGGTGATGGCGTGGACGAAGCCGTCATCGCCGATGCCGAGGGACAGCATCACGGGTTGACCGGCGACCACCGTCTCATGCTCCGGCTTATCGTCATAACGGAACGAGATCACGCGTAGCCCGGTGCTGTCCGGCCGACACTCCTTCCATTGCTGCCAGTTCGACAACGACTTGCCGCCGCCGGAACAAGCCAGGTCGGTGAAGCCATCGGCAGGTAGAGTGGCGGCCGGCATGCCGACGCGCAAAGTACGCAGGTCGTTGTCATCCGACACCTGGGCCTGGGCCGACACGGCCAACAGGCAAATTACGGCGGCACCGATGGCCCGAGACAGCGTCATCACTGCCCCGTCGTGGACGGCGTCGGCATCGCATGGCGCGACGCGCCTGCCGGCTTGGGGCGGTAGATATCGCAGACCCGAGACGTATCGCCGAAATACGCCACGCAATCGGACAGGCCTGGTTCGCCCTTGCCCTTGATGTTGGCAATCACGTAGTCGGCGACTTCGTCAATCTCGCGCCGGCGAAGCACGACGTTGGCGGCTGGCGGCATGATGTCTTTCACGTCGTCTTCGCTCATGCCGTAACACTTGCCGTCCTTGTAGGAATCATTGGTGAAATGCGGCATCCCCGTGGTTGGGCGGCCACAAGTCACGATCTCCTCGATCTGCTCCTTGTCGAGCGAGGTTGCCCGCAGCGACAGCGCGGCGCCGCCGTAGCCACCGCCGCCAACGCCGCTCCATTTGTGGCAGCCAACGCAATTGGCACGTTCGTAAACCAGTTTTCCGACGTCGGCCGAGGTTGCCGGCTCGGTCGCCATTGCCGGCAACGAGAACGCCAGCATCAGCAACGCAGTAGCGTTCAGACTAAACTTCATGTATCGGTCCCAAGAGACGCCCGGCCGGTGATGCCGGCCGGGTGCACTTTGTCAGAGGGCGAAAACGTAGAGCATCGACCCGGGCTCGATGTTCTTGAGGTCCGGCGTCGAGTCGATGAACCACTTGTCCCAGGCGCCGCCCAAACCGACCAGAACGGCAATGTATTGCTTGCCATCGACCGTGAAGGTCATCGGCGGAGCATTCAGGCCACCGCCGGTGGGGAACGACCAGAGCTTGTCCAGCGTCTTGGCGTCAAGCGCGAACATCTCGCCGTCGGGTGCGCCCGCGAACACTAAGTCGGGCGTCGCCAGCATGCCGCCCAGCATCGGATACGGCGTCTCGTGCTTGCCCGTCACCTTTCCGGTGGTGGCGTCGATGGCGGTCACGCTGCCGGTGATGCGCTGGGACGCGCTCGGTCCGCCGCCAGTGAACCAATCGCGCGGCTTATTCTGGCTAGGCTCCGCCTTGACGGTGATCTTGTTGCAGCTCTCGATGACCGGGATGTACCAGGTATTGCTCACCGGATTGAACGCCGTCGGCGGCCAGTTCTTGCCACCCATGTTGCCCGGGCAGATGATTGCAACCGGGTTCTGCTCGCTTGGAGTGGCGCTGACGTTGTAAACCTGAACCTGCTTCTTGGGGTCATATTCCTTCGGCTTGCCGGTGACCGGATCAATGCCGGCAGTCCAAGTAAGCTGCTTGACGAACGGCACGGCCCAGGCGAACTTGCCGGTGTCGCGCTCTACGGCATAAGCGATGCCGTTGCGGTCGGCTTCAAGTGCCAGCTTGCGCGGCGGAGCGCCATTGGCGCCGGGCACGTCAACCAACACGTTCTCGGCCACGCTGTCGTAGTCGAACGGGTCATTCGGTGTGTGCTGGAACGCCCACTTCATCTTGCCGGTATCGAGATCGAGCGCGATCGTACTGTCGGTATGCAGGTTGTCGCCGGGCCGATACTGGTTGTTCCAGTCCGGGCCCGGGTTGCCGGTGCCCCAGAACAGGGTGTTGCTGGCCGGGTCGTAGCTGCCGGTAACCCAGGTCGGGCCGCCGCCGGACGCGGCGGCATTGTTCGGGCCGCCCCAGCTGGCCATCGCTTCTTCGCCTTCGGGGATGGTGTAGGTGCGCCAGACTTCCTTTTGCGTCGTCAGGTCGGTCGCGGCGAGCCAGCCGCGGATGCCGTATTCGCCGCCAGCAACGCCGGTGATGGCCAGGTTCTTGACGACCAGAGGTGCGCCGGTGACGGCCTCACCCTTGTCGGGGTCGGCGACCTGGCGCTGCCAGGCGACCTTGCCGGTCTCCTTGTCGGTGGCGATCAAGCGACCGTCGAGCGTGTGGGACACAACCATGTTGTTCCACAGCGCAACACCACGGTTATCCACGCCGCAACAGGCGACGGCGCCGGCCCAGTCATGGTCCGTCTTGGGGTCCATCTTCCAGACCAGCTTGCCATGCCCGCCATGGGTGTCGACCTTGTAGACGGAACCCCAGCCATCGGTGAAGAACAGGAAGCCGTTCTCGGCCAGCGGCGTCGCCTCGAGCCCGCCATGGGTCCAAATGCCGCCGCCCTCGACGCCGCCGAGCGACATGGTGAAGGCAACGTGGAGGTTCTTTACCGTGTCCTTGTTGATCTGGTTCAACTCAGAGAAGCGGTGGGCGCCGTAATCCTTGTGATGCAGGAGCCAATTGCCCTGCTCCTGATTAGCCCCCAGCAATCGGGCAGCGGTAACCTCATCGGCAGCCCGGCCTGGGCCAGCGATCATCATCGATATGGCGGCGACGCCAGCCAAAAGGCGCAAGCGCTTGAACGAACGTGATGTCATCGTCATTAAAAACCTCCCCTTCATTATTGTTTTATTTGCGTTGGATTGGCGAAGAAGTAGTTAACGGCATTATCGGCCAAAAGAGCAAGCGTTGCGTTGACGACTACTTCTCTTTTTGTCGCCAGCGCCGCTCGGCATCGTCCCATGCTGCCAGCGGCTGCAGGTCCGGCACCCAAGCCAAGCCGGATTTGGCGTCCGACGATACCGCTTCCGGCGTGACAACAACATCCAGCAATGCCGGCCGATTCGCCATCGCCCGCGCGATCGCCGGGCCGAGATCCTCGGCACGCTCGACCCGTTCGGCATACAGCCCAAAGGCGCGCGCCATGGCCGCGTGGTCGGCCGATTGCAGGCGAGTGCCGACCACCTTGCCGTGAGTCACAGTCTGATCGTGTACCTCGATCTGCCAAGCGCCATTATTGGCAACCACGAACAACACCTTCGCTCCGTGCCGTACCGCGGTATCGATCTCCATCGCATTGAAGCCGAACGCACCGTCGCCGGTCGCCACCAGGACGGGCCGGTCTGGGAATGCCAACGCGGCGGCGATGCCGTAAGGAACGCCCACCCCGATGCAGCCGAACGGGCCGGGGTCGAGCATGGCGGGGGCGTTCAGCCCCACCCGCGCGAACGCCAGGAAATCGCCGCCATCGGTGATCACGATCGCATCCGGCCCGATCGCCTCGCCGAGCGCGCCGATCACCCGGTTGGGATGCAGCTTGCCATCGCTGCCGGGTGCCGCAGTAGCCAGCGTGTCGCCAAGTTTGGCGGCCCGGCTCTCGTGACTGGCGTGCAGCTTGGCTGCCCAGGCCTTGTCGACGGCCGACGGCCGATTGCCCGCCGCATCGACCAACGCCCGCAGGGCGGCACGTGGCGTCGCGGAAATCTCCACCGACCCGCGCCGATTGTCGCGAAGCTCGCCACCCGTGTCGCCGATCCGCACGAATTGCGCGGCTCCGAACACCGCGGGCGATCCATAGGCCAATTGAAAGTCGAGCCGCCTTCCCACCGTGAGCACCACGTCCGCATCACCCATCACGGCACCGCGCATCGCGCCCACCACCGCCGGATGCGTGTCCGGCACCAAGCCGCGGCTTTCGCCGGTATCGAGGTAAACGGCGCCCAGGCGGTCAAGCAGCGCAACCAGCTCCGGTCCGGCCCCCTTGGCGCCGCGCCCAGAGATCACCAACACACGCTTCGCACTCCAGAGCAGATCGACGGCGGCAGTCACTTGCGCCGGGTCGGGTTCATGAACCACGCGCGCCTTGGGGTTAATATGCTCCTCGAGTTGCATCACCTTGGGGATATCGGCCCGCTGCATATCGACCGAGAAGTCTATGTAAACCGGCCCGGGCTCGCCGCTTTCGCCAAAGGCGCGGGCGATTGCCTCGTCCAGTTCGGGCAGCACAAGCGTCGGCTCACGAACCGTGCGCGCATAACGGGTGATGCTGCGGACGAGCTGAGTGGCGTCCAGATCCTGCAGCCCGCCCCGGTTTTCCTGCGCCCGCGGGCTACCGCCGGACATGACCAACACCGGAGCCCGCGACACATGGGCGTTGGCGATGCCGGTGATGGCGTTGGTCAAACCCGGCCCGGCGGTGACCAGTGCGACGCCCAACTCGCCGGTCAGCTCGGCATGCGCCTGCGCCATGTGCACGGCTGCCCGCTCGTCGCGAACATCGATGATCTGGATACCCGCCGCGTCCAGCGCCATCCAGATCGGCATGATGTGCCCACCGCATAGCGCAAATACGCGCGGGATGCCGCGGGCGGCGAGCAGGCGGGCGATCTGGGCGGCGACGCTGTCCGGTCCGGCCCTCATGTCCCCGCGTTCACGTCGGTATCCTCGGTTTGCAGGCGCGTCTTCAGCACGCGATGGAGCATCTTGCCGGTCGCATTGCGGGGCATCTCGGCATCCGGAAGAAAGGTGAACGCCCGCGGCCGTTTGAAGCCGGCCAACCGTGCCTGGCACCACGCCGCCAATTCGGCCGTGAGTTCCGGTCCGGCATCATCGGCATCGTCATGCAGCACCACAGCGGCATGGACCCGCTCACCCCATTTCTCGTCCGGCAAGCCGACCACGGCGACGTCGCGCACCTTTGGATGGCTACCGATCACGCCCTCGATCTCCGACGGATAGACGTTCTCGCCGCCGGAGATGATCATATTGCTCTTGCGGTCGACCAAGTGGATGAAGCCGTCCGCATCGCGCCGCGCCATGTCGCCGACCGAGGCATGCTCGCCCACGAACGCGGCCGCCGTCTTCTCCGGCAGCTTCCAGTAGCGGTCGAACATGTAGGGCGTGTTGCAATACAGCTCGCCCGCCTCGCCATCCGGCACATCGTGGCCAGACTCGTCCAACAACCGAATCGGTGCGGAGCCGACGCATTCGCGACCGACAGAGCCGAGCTTGGTTGCCTGCTCATGCGGATGCAGCATAGTCGCCCAGCCCACCTCGGTGGCGCCATAGAGTTCGAACAGCCCCGAATTGGGGAACATCTCCATGATCTTGCGCTTGGTGTCCTGCCGCGCCGGCGCCGACGACACCATCAGCTTGGTGACCCGGCTGAGGTCGTGCGCCTCGCGCGCCCGCGCCGGCAGACCGAGCATGGTGATGTAGTGCGTCGGCACCATCGAGGAGAACGTGGCGCCGCTCTGGGCCAGCGTTCGAACGCATTCCTCCGGATCGAAGTTCTTGCGCGAGTAGATAGTGGTCGCACCGCCGCAATAGGCCAGGGTGCCGAAGAAGTTGAGCGAGTTGGCGTGGCACAACGGCATGACCAGCAGGCTCGAGTCCGGCCGGTGGATGCCGAGTTCGATCTCGGTGACCATCGACAGCATTGCCCCGCTGCGCGCGTTGCGGATCACGCCCTTCGGCTTGCCGGTGGTGCCGGAGGTGTACATCAGCGTCCAGGCGTCGGTCGGCGAGGTGACAATCTCTAGCTCGGCGTCGCTGGCGGTAGCGAGCAGGTCCTCGTAATCGCGATAGCCGGCCGGGCAGGGGCGGTGGCCGAAATGGATGAAGCGGTCGGCCGGGATGGCGAGGTCGGCGCGAGTCTCCTCGACCGGGTCGGTTAGCTCGTCCTGCACGATGATGGCCGCGGGCATGGCGTCATCGAGAATGTAACGGATCTCCGGGCCGACGAGCCGGAAGTTGATCGGCAGCACGATCAGCCCGGCCTTGGCAGCGGCGAAGTAGAAATCCGCCCATTCCAGCGTGTTGTAGGCCAGCACGGCGAAGCGGTCGCCCTTGACCAGCCCGAGACCGAGAAGCGCGTTGGCCAGCCGGCAGGCGCGCCGGTTCCAGGCCAGGAAGGTCAACGAGCGGTCGAGATCGCTGACTCCCACGGTGTTCGGCTGCAGACGTGAATGCACGGACAGCATCTGCCCAAGGTTCAGCACGTCCATCATCGAGCTGTTTTCGCTCCCCCAACGTCCGAGCGGTGTGCCCGCTTTTTGTATTCTGAGACTTTGCCCACGCCGTCGAGCACCGTCAATGCGAGTCTGAATTCAGAATTCTGACCGCTTGTGGTGCAGGGTAAAGCCATGCCAGCCTGTCGCCATGCGGATGCTTCCCACGCAACGAACCCTGGTCGAGCAGGTCTATGGCGAGCTGCTGGCCGCCATCACTGACGGTCAGCTCCGGCCCAACGAACGCCTGATCCAGGACGAACTCGCCGCCCGGCTAGGCGTGTCGCGCCAGCCGGTGCAGCAGGCGCTGCTGCTGCTGCGCAATGACGGGCTGGTCACCAGCGCGGTGGGACGGGGCTTGGTGGTGGCGAGCGTCGATGCGGAGCGGGCCCGGCAACTTTATGAGATCCGGGCGGTAATCGAGGGGTTGGCCGCGCGACTGTCGACTGAGCACGGGGGCGAGCGGGCGCGGATCCCGGGGGCGGAGATCGTCGCGGCGGGGCGGGCGGCGGTGGCCGCCGGGTCGGTGGCGCGGATGATCAAGGCGGACCTCGAGTTCCATCGGCTGCTGTATGCGCTTTCGGGCAACCCGCTGATCGCGCAGACGACGGAGCCGCACTGGCGGCACATGGGCCGGATCATGGGCGAGGTGCTGACCGGGAGCGACATGCCGGACCGGATCTGGGACCAGCACGCGGCCATCATCTCCGCGGTCGTCGCCGGCGACGCCGCGCGCGCCGAACGGCTGAGCCGGCAGCACATCGCCGAGGCGGCGGTGCTGTTCCTCGATCGGTTGAGCGGCGAGGCGCCGGCCCTGCTCGACACCGTGCGCTAGGCGAGCGGGATGAACGCCATGCGGCGGATGCTCGCGACGATGCTGCTGCTCTCGGCGGGATCGGGCTTGGCACGGGCGTCCGAGCCGGTGCCGATCGCCTATCTTGGGCTGCTGCCACAGAAGGTCGAAGCAGCGACCGTGCTGGACCCGGTGCCGGCCGACGAGGGGGTGCTGGGCGCGCGGCTCGGCTTGGGCGACGATCAGACCACGGCCGCCTTCACCGGACAGAACTTCACGCTGTCGGAGACGACGTCCAAGGATGCGGAGGCGATCCTCACCGCGGCGCGCGACAAGCTCGCCGCAGGTGCCAGAGTGTTCGTGATCGACCTGCCGGCCGAGCTGCTGCTTCGCGTCGCCGACCTGCCAGGCGCCAAGGATGCGCTCTGGCTCGACGCGACCAGCGACGATGACCGGTTGCGCGGCGCCGATTGCCGCAAGAACGTCCTGCACCTCTTACCGAGCGCCGCCATGCGAGCGGACGCGCTGATGCAGTATCTCGCCATCAAGCGCTGGCGCGACATCCTGCTGGTGAGCGGCCCGTCGGACGCCGACAAGGCAATGGCCGAAGCCTTCCGCCGTAGCGCGCGCAAGTTCCAATTACGGATCGTCGCCGACAAGCCCTGGGCGTTCCAGCCCGGCGCGCAACGCACCGACACCGGCCATGTCTCGATCTCCGCCGAAGCGGCGCGCTTCACCCAGGGCATCAGCTACGACGTGCTGGTGGTGGCCGACGTCGCCGGCGATTTCGGCGACGATCTTCCATACCGCACGACCGATCCGCGCCCGGTGGCCGGCACGCAGGGCATGGTGCCTACCGCCTGGGCTCGCGCCTTCGAGCAATGGGGCGGCACCCAGTTGCAGTCTCGCTTTCAGCGGCTCGCGCATCGGCCAATGACGCCGCGCGACTACGGCGCCTGGATGGCCGTCCGCGCCGTGGGCGAAGCGGCGACCCGCGGCGGCCCCGACCCGGCAACCCTGATTGCCTTCATGCTCGGGCCGAAATTCGAGCTCGCGGCGTTCAAGGGCGCCCGACTCAGCTTTCGCCCCTGGGACGGGCAGCTGCGCCAGCCCGTCCTGCTCGCCGACGCGCGCAGCCTGATCTCGGTCAGCCCGCAGCCGGGCTACCTGCACCAGGTGACCGAACTCGACACGCTCGGGATCGACCAGCCGGAGACCGCATGCCACGACTGATCCTCGTCCTGCTCCTGCTTGCCGCCACGCCGGCCGCCGCCGAACGTATCCTGCTGTCCAACGAGAAAGACGACACCATCACGGTGGTCGACTCGGAGACGCTGAAGATCGTCGCCACGGTGCCGGTCGGCGAGCGCCCGCGCGGCATCGTGCTGTCCCGTGACGGCAAGACGCTGTTCGTTTGCACCAGCGACAGCGACCACATCGAGGCGCTCGACCTCGAGACGCTAAAGGTGACGCGGACGATCGAGAGCGGGCCGGACCCTGAGCTGTTAGCGCTGAGCCCGGACGGCGCGACGATCTACGCGTCCAACGAGAACGACAACAAGGTCTCCGTCATCGACGTCGCCTCCGGCAAAGTGACCACCGAAATCCCGGTTGGCGTGGAGCCGGAGGGCATGGCGGTGAGTCCGGACGGTACCATGCTGGTCAATACGTCGGAGACGACGAGCATGGCGCATTTCATCGACATCGCCACCAAGCAGATCATCGGCAACGTCCTGGTCGGCTCCCGCCCGCGGTCGGCGCGCTTCACCGCGGATGGGCAGGAGGTCTGGGTCTCGTCCGAGGTGGGCGGCAGCGTCAGCATCATAGACCCGGCGACCCGGCAGGTGACACACACGATCGAGTTCGCCGTTCCGGGTGTTCCAGGCGACGGCATTCAGCCAGTCGGCATCATCATTGCCCCGGACCGTAGCCGGGCCTACGTGGCGCTGGGACCGGCAAACCGGGTGGCGGTTATCGACGCCAAGTCCTACCGGGTGCTGCGCTATCTGCTGGTGGGGCAGCGCGTGTGGAATCTCGCCTTCTCATTGGATGGTCGTCGCATCTATACGGCCAATGGCGTAACCAACGACATGTCGGTGATCGACGTCGATAGCCTCAAGGTGCTGCGGTCGGTGCCGGTTGGACAACTCCCCTGGGGTGTGGTGGCCGCGCCATAATTGGGCTCTGGCACTTCTGCGTTGTGGTCGACACGCGCTTCTCTGGCGTGGTCCTGCATCCTGACCTCCCGACTGCCTTTTTCACGATTGACTTGACACTCCGGCGATTTTTCGGCGACCTGACGTTGGCAGTCGTGCCCAAAACGGAGAGAGAACATGGCCTGGAAAAAGCCCACCGTGACCGAGATCCCCCTGGGTGCCGAGATCAACAGCTACGCCGTCGCCGACATCAAGCGTTAACGTCTTCGACGCCCGGCAGCGACGTCGGGCGTCACAACTTTCCGTCATGCCATGATCCACGCCGTCGTACTCGGCGCCGCCGCCGGCGGCGGCTTTCCGCAATGGAATTCAAACGCTCCAGGATGCCGGCGTGCACGCGCTGGTGATCCGGCTGCTCGGCCCCGAACTCAGACCTCGCTAGCCGTGTCGGTCGATCGCAAGAGTTGGGTCCTGCTGAATGCATCGCCCGATATCCGCCAACAAATCGATCAAAATCCGATGCTATGGCCCCTGCATGGTTTACGGTCGTCGCCCATCGATGCAGTGGTATTGACCGGAGGCGAGGTGGATACGATCGCCGGGCTGCTTACGTTGCGCGAGCGACATGCATTCGGGCTGTATGCAACGGCGCCGGTCCACGCCGTGCTCAACACCAATCCGATATTTCAGGTGCTGGCACCCGACGTGGTGACACGCCAAACTGTTGCCTTGGACGAGCCAGTGGTCATCGGCGGGATGTCGGTGACGCTGTTCGCCGTTCCTGGCAAGGTTCCGCTTTACCTCGAACAGGATGATCGGCCGGCGACTGACCTCCAGGATCAAACGGTCGGCGCTGCGGTGTCGGATGGAGAGTCCACGCTGTTCTTCATTCCTGGCTGCGCGGTGATGACCTCTTCCTTGCGGGAGCGGTTGCGTGGGGCAGCCACGGTGTTGTTCGACGCAACGCTATGGCACGACGATGAGATGATCACGTCTGGACTGGGACCTAAGACCGGCGCGCGGATGGGACACATGAGCGTCTCCGGACCGACTGGAACGCTGGCCGCGTTCGAGGGGCTGGGCGTGCGACGGCGGATCCTAATTCACATCAACAATTCAAATCCCGTCCTCCTCGACGACTCACCCGAGCGGGCCGAGGCTGCCGCGGCTGGATGGGAGGTCGCGTATGACGGCATGGAGCTGAGCCTATGAGCGACCGCAGAATGTCGCCGACCGAGTTGCGCGCCGCGTTGCGCGCGATCGGTGCAGAACGATATCATGATCAACATCCGTTTCACCGCCTGATGCGCGACGGCAAGCTGACGCGCGGGCAGATTCAGGCCTGGGCGTTGAACCGCTATTATTACCAATCCCGTATCCCCGCCAAGGATGCGACGGTCCTGGCGCGGTTGCCGACTTCCGAAATGCGGCGGCAATGGCGGTCGCGGTTGGTGGATCATGATGGAACCGAGCCCGGCGAGGGTGGGGTGGCGCGTTGGCTACGGTTGGCGACTGGTGTCGGGCTCGACGCGTCGTACGTTGAGAGTACGGCCGGGCTACTGCCGGCGACCCGCTTCGCGGTCGATGCCTATGTGGCTTTCGTGCGCGAGCGGTCGGTTCTTGAGGCCGTCGCTTCATGCCTGACCGAGATGTTCTCGCCGACCATCATCGCCGAACGGGTTTCGGGCATGTTGGCGAATTACGATTGGGTTAGTTCCGACACGTTGGCTTACTTCACGCCCCGGCTGACGCAAGCCCCGAAGGACGTCGACTTTGCGCTGGAATATATCGATGAGCATGCACGCAGCCGCGTCGAGCAAGAGCAGGTGTTGAGCGCGCTGCGCTACAAGTGCGACATCTTGTGGGCCATGCTGGATGCTTTGCACTTCGCCTACGTTTCTCCCGGCTGGGTCCCGCCAGGCGCTTTCGTGCCCGACGCATGAGCGTACCACGTTTCAACCGCGGCTTCCGGTTGCGGCGAGACGAGGTGCGAGGGTCATGGGTAGTACTGGCGCCGGAGCGACTCTTCGCCTTGGACGACCATGCCGCGGAAGTGCTGCAGCTGGTTGACGGCAAGCGATCGACAGTCGAGATCGTTACCGCGCTGGCCGAGAAATTCGCCGCGCCAGCCAGTGAGATTGGCGCGGACGTGGACGCGATGTTGCAGGATCTGATGGGTAAGGGAGCGATTACGCTATGATGCCGTCCTCCCTTGCTGCCACCGCCCTGCGTCCTGTGCCGGAACCACCACTGGCGTTGCTGGCGGAGTTGACGCACCGCTGCCCGCTGGCTTGTCCTTATTGCGCCAACCCGCTCGAGTTGGAGCGGGCGTCCGCAGAGCTGGACACGGCGGATTGGCTGCGCGTGCTGGATGAGGCAGCGGCATTGGGCGTGCTGCAGGTGCATTTCTCCGGCGGCGAGCCGTGCGCGCGGCGCGATCTGCTGGAACTGGTGAAACGGGCGGCGGATCGCGGGTTATACAGTAACCTGATCACCTCCGGGGTCACGCTCAATCAGGCCGAGATCGACCGGCTGGCTGCGGCTGGGTTAGACCATGTGCAGCTGAGTTTTCAGGATGCCGAGGCCGGGTCGGCAGATCGGTTGGGCGGTTTCCGCGGCGGCCATGCGCGTAAGCTGGCACTAGCGACCATGGTGCATGCGGCCGGGTTGCCGTTGACCGTCAACTTCGTGGTGCATCGGCAAAACTTAGAGCGGCTCCCTGCCATGTTGGCTTTGGGCGAGACGCTGGGTGCAAGCCGCATCGAGATCGCGCATGTCCAATACTACGGCTGGGGTCTGGTAAACCGTGCGGCGCTAATGCCGAGTTTGGCACAACTCGAGGCGGCGACAGCGATTGTCGAGCAGGCCCGGGTGACGCTGCACGGGCGGGTGACGATCGATTACGTCGTGCCTGACTACCATGCAACGCGGCCCAAGGCCTGCATGGGTGGATGGGCACGGCGGATCATCAATATCACGCCCGCCGGGCTGGCACTCCCGTGCCATGCGGCAGAGACGTTGCCAGGTTTCACCTTTCCGTCCGTTCGCTCGCAAGACCTAGCAGGGATTTGGCGCGACGATCCGCTTTTCACCAAGTTTCGCGGTACCGACTGGATGCCGGAGCCTTGCCAGAGCTGCGAGCGCCGCGAGATCGACTGGGGAGGCTGCCGTTGCCAAGCTCTCGCGTTGACCGGTGATGCTGCCAACACTGATCCCGCCTGTGCCCTTTCGCCTCACCATGCGGTCATGGCCGATGCCGTGGCATTGGCGACAGGCCCAACTCCAGACCTGGTGTATCGACGCATCAGCGGTATAGCAGCGCTCACATCAGCGGTCGGCTAGCCTCTAGTTTCGAGCCCTCAAAGGCGCCTTTGAGCTAGCTGAACATTCCTATTTT
>CAZTJC010000083.1:0-14388 GCA_964613945.1 uncultured Acetobacteraceae bacterium | reverse complement strand
CGCATCCTGAACGTCATCGGCGAGCCGATCGACGAGCGCGGCCCGGTGAACGCCAAGATGCGCTACCCGATCCACCGCCCGGCGCCGTCCTTCGAGGACCAGGCGACCTCGGCCGAGATCCTGGTGACGGGCATCAAGGTGATCGACCTGCTGGCTCCGTACCTCAAGGGCGGCAAGATCGGCCTATTCGGCGGCGCCGGCGTTGGCAAAACGGTGCTGATTCAGGAACTGATCAACAACATCGCCAAGGGCCATGGCGGCGTGTCGGTGTTCGCCGGCGTGGGCGAGCGGACCCGTGAGGGCAACGACCTGTATCACGAGATGGTCGATGCCGGCGTCATCAAGCTCGGCGAAGGCACGACCGAAGGCTCCAAGGTGGCGCTGGTGTATGGCCAGATGAACGAGCCGCCGGGTGCGCGCGCCCGGGTCGCGCTGTCCGGCCTGTCGCTGGCGGAATACTTCCGCGACGAGGAAGGCCAGGACGTGCTGTTCTTCGTGGACAACATCTTCCGCTTCACGCAGGCGGGCGCGGAAGTGTCGGCGCTGCTGGGCCGCATCCCGTCCGCGGTGGGCTATCAGCCGACGCTGGCGACCGACATGGGCGCGCTGCAGGAGCGGATCACCTCGACCAAGAAGGGCTCCATCACCTCCGTGCAGGCCATTTACGTGCCGGCCGACGACTTGACCGACCCGGCGCCGGCAACGTCGTTCGCGCACTTGGACGCCACCACGACGCTGAACCGCGCCATCTCGGAGAAGGGCATCTACCCGGCGGTGGACCCGTTGGACAGCACCAGCCGTGCGCTCGAGCCGCGGATCGTGGGCGACGAGCACTACACGGTGGCCCGCGAAGTGCAGCGCGTGCTGCAGACCTACAAGAGCCTGCAGGACATCATCGCCATTCTCGGCATGGACGAGCTTTCGGAAGACGACAAGCTGGTCGTGTCGCGGGCGCGGCGGATCGAGAAGTTCCTCAGCCAGCCGTTCCACGTCGCGGAAGTGTTCACCGGCACGCCGGGCATCTTCGTGCCCGTGGCGGACACGGTGCGGTCGTTCAAGGCGATCATCGACGGCAAGTACGACCACCTGCCGGAAGCGGCGTTCTACATGGTCGGCACGATCGACGACGCGGTGAAGAAGGCCGAGACGCTGAAAGTGGCGGCGTAAGCATGCCGACGCTGCTCGAGATCGTCGCCCCGGATCGGTTGCTGCTGTCGCAGCCGGTCGACATGGCGGTGATCCCGGCCGCCGAAGGCGAGATCGGCGTGATGCCCGGGCATACGCCGATGATCGTGTTGCTGCGTGGCGGCACGATCACGCTGCATGAGGGCGGCAAGCCGACGGCGCAGCTCTACGTGAGCGGCGGGTTCTGCGAGATCACGCCGGAGCGCTGCACCGTGCTGGCTGACGAGGCGACGCCGGTGGCGGAAGTCTCGAAGGGCAAGGCGGAAGAGCGGTTGAAGCAGGCCGAGGCGGATTATGCGGCGGCGGACAAGATGAACGTCACGGCGCTGGATGGCATCCAGGCGCGGATGCAGTCGGCGCGGGCGATGATCTCGGCAGCCGGCGCACCGTAAAGTTAGTTTACGCGTCACGCTTAAGTGTGACGTCCATGCATTCAACGCCGCGACTGTGACCTCCGGGTCATAGGCGCGGCGTTTTGCTGTCTGTAAGAAATTAGTCATGAAACATTGGTCGATGAACGACGTGGCCTGGGACAGCTTTGATGCATCCCGGGTCGATCCTGCGGTCGTGCCGCTCGTCAAGGCGGCGGCCATGGTCGAGAAGAACGGGCTGGACTACGCGATCTATCTCAAGCGGGTGTTCAAGGATGATCCCGACTTCAAGATGGCCACCGATAACTGGGCGATCGAGGAAGTGCAGCACGGTGACGCGCTGGGCAAATGGTCGATGCTGGCGGACCCGAGCTGGAACTTCGATCAATCGTTCCAGCGGTATCGAGATGGTTACAAGATTCCGCTGGATGTGGATTTCAGCGTGCGCGGGTCGCTGACGGGCGAGCTGATCGCGCGCTGCATGGTGGAGACCGGGACCAGCAGCTACTACACGGCGCTGGCGGACTCGACGACCGAGCCGGTGCTGAAGCAGATCTGCAAGCTGATCGGGGCGGACGAGTATCGGCACTTCAAGCTGTTCTACGACCATATGCGGCGGTATCTCGGGCGGGAGAAGCTGGGCTTGTTGTCGCGGTTGAAGATCGCCGGGGGGCGGATCACCGAGAGCGAGGATGACGAACTGGCGTTCGCCTACCATTGCGGCAACGAGCCGGAGGGCGCGGTCTATGACCACAAGCGCTGCATCGCGGGCTACATGGGCCGGGCGATGGGGTTCTATCAGTGGAAGCACATCGAGCGCAGCACGGGGATGGTTCTGAAGACGGTGGGGCTGCCGCCGCGGGGGCGGCTGGGCGATGGCGCGGCCAAGCTGGCCTGGACGTTGCTGCAACGGCGGAAGCGGACGTTCGACAAGATGTTGGCGGCTTAGGCGGCTGCGGGCCAGCGGGTGAGGGTGGGTTTCACCCACCCTACGGGGTTGGTGAGGGGCGTTTTTCCAGGACCTGCATGAAGCGCCGGGCTAGGGCGCCATAGAGCGGGCGGCGGCAGATCAAGCGGGAGACGCCGTAGGCGAGCAGGGAGGTGGCCATCAGGGGGATGGTCATCTTCTGGTTCTCAGTCATTTCCAGCACGATGACGGCGGCGGTGATGGGGGCCTGAACCACACCGGAGAAATAGCCGACCATGCCGAGCAGCACGATCGCGCCGGTGGGGCCGGGGAGCCAGGCGGTGAGCGATTGGCCGAGGCCGGCGCCGACGGCGAGCGAGGGAGCGAAGATGCCGCCGGGAATGCCGCTGAGGTAGGAAATCGTGGTGGCGGCGAACTTGGCCAGGAAGAAGGCTGAGGGCAGGTCGTCATGACTTTCGACCATGGAGCGGGCCTGCTCGTAGCCGGTGCCGTAGGTGGCGCCGTGGGTCCACAGGCCGAGGATGGCGATGGCCAGGCCGCAGCAGGCGGCGAAGGTTAGGGGTTTGCGGGCGAACAGGCGGCCCATGATGCCGGTTTGGCCATTGGCGAAGCGGACCAGGCACTCGCTGAAGCCGCCGCCGAGGCCGCCGCCGAGGATGCCGCAGACGAACACGGCGATCCAGGCGGAGCCGAGGTCGAACTGGGCGCCGGTGCTGCCGAAATAAGCGTAGTTGCCGACCAGCGAGAGCGTGGCGATGCCGGAGATGATCACGGCGGTGAGCACGGTGCCGCTGGTGCGCGCCTCGAAGGAGTGACTCAACTCCTCGATGGCAAAGACCACGCCGGCCAAGGGCGTGTTGAAGGCGGCCGAGACGCCGGCGGCGCCGCCGGCCAGGACCAGGGCGCGCTGGGCTTCAGCGCGCGGCAGGCGGAGCCAGGTGCCGAGCGCCTGCATGATGGAGGCGCTGACCTGAACGGTGGGGCCTTCGCGGCCGATGGAGGCGCCGCTGGCGAGGCCGAGCAGGGTGAGAATGACTTTGCCGGCGGCGATCCTCAGCGAGAGGATGCGCGAGACGATGCCCGGGTCATGAATGTGCATGGAGGCGATGACTTGCGGGATGCCGCTGCCCTGGGCACCGGGGAAGACGCGCTGGGTGAGCCAGACGGAGAGCACGAGGCCGGCGGGGCAGAGGAGGAGCGCGAGCCAGGGGCTGGGGGCGGTCATGGCGTGGAAGGCGGCGGTGGCCCAATCGGCGGCCTCGGCGAAGGCGATGGCGGCGAGGCTGACGATGACGGCGCCCCCCCAGATGGCGATGCGGCGGCGCCAGAGGCGCGGCGAGGTGAGCGGGCCGCGGCGGAGGCGCTTGATGGTGCGTGGCGAGGGGCGCAGGGTCATAGGGGAACCGGTTGGGCGGTGGGCCGGGTTTCAGGAAGGGCGGTGACGGCGAGCAGCACGGCACCGAGCCCGGCGGCGGCGAGCGCCCAAAGGGCGACCGAGTTACCGTAGACGTCCGCGAGGTGTCCGGCCAGGGCGGTGCTGATCGTGGCTCCGAACCCGGCGGCCAGGCCGAACATGCCCATGCAGAGGGTGAAGCGTTCGGTGCCGCGGGTGAGGTCGGCGGCCATCAGCGGGAGCAGGACGCCGAAGCCGGCAGCGCTGACGCCGTCGAGAATCTGGATCAAGGGTAGATAAAGGCCACCGCCGAACAGGGCGAGCAGGACGCCGCGTAGGGGGACGGCGAGGAAAGTCAGGGCGATGACGGGACGGCGGCCCCAGCGGTCGGCGAGGCGGCCGACATGCGGCGAAGCGTAGGCGACCAGGAGCTGGGGCAGCACGATGCAGGCGGCGATGACTAGGCTGGCCTGCTTGCCAAGCGACTTGGTCACCTCGCCGGCGACCAGCGTCAGCATTGCGGCGTTGCCAAGAAAGAACAGGATGACCACGGCAGCGAAAACCAGGATGCGCCAGCCGAGGAGGAGGCGCAGGGCGTCGCGCCAGGAGCCGGCGCCGACGTCTTGCGGCGTGGGTAGCTCGGTGCCGCGCTGGGGAATCCAGTATAGGGCGGCGATACCGGGCAGCATCAGGGCCGCGGTGAGATAGAAGACCGCGACTTCGGAGACGTAGGAGCCGACGGCGCCCATGATTGCGGCGGCGATACCGTTGCCGAGGGCGGCGAAGCGGGAGTTGCGGCCGACGCGTTCCCCAAAGGCGGCGCGGCCGACGAGGGCGAGGCTCATGGCGGCGATGGCGGCGGGCAGCATGGCGCTGGCGAAGCCGTGCAGGATTTCGGCTGCCAGGACCGGGAGCCATTCCGGCCAGACGGCGAGCATGGTGGCGCTGAAGCAGATGGCGATGCAGGCGGCCAGGGCGGCGAGGCGCTTGTTGTGCAGCCAATCGACCAGGGCGCCGCCGGGCAGTTGGCTGACCATGCCGGCGATCGTGCCGACGCTGAGGGCGGTGCCGATCTGACCCTGAGTCCAGGCTTCGGAGCTCAGGTAGACGGCGATAAAGGGGCCGAAGCCGGTCTGGACGTTGGCGACGAAGAAATTGTGCCAGTCTAGACCGTATTGGCCGGGACCCCCCTTCATTTACCCAGGGCGGGGACGCCGGCGGGCGGCGGCGGGGCGGCCATGGTGACGGGCGGAGCGTCGGCGCGCGGGGCGGGCTTGAAGTCGGGAGTTTCCTTGATCTGGTCGGCGGTCATGTCGATCCGGATCTGGAAATGTTCGGCCGCCGGCAGGAAATGCAGAGCGCGCCAGGCAACGGCGATGCGGCGGTTGCCGACGCCCATGTAGCCGCCGAAGTCGATCAGCGCGGCGCGGGGGACGCCCTGGTCGTCGACGAGGACGTCGACGATGCGGCCGACCTGATTATTGTCGGGATCGCGGACGCTGCGGCCGAGGATGCGGGTGGCCTCGCCCTTGTAGATGATTTCCTGGTTGGCGGGGGGCGGCACGGGAGCGGCTGGGGCCGGGTCATCGGCGCTGGCTTGGCCCATGCAGGTGAGCAGCAGCGCAGCCGTCCAGAACGGCATATGACGCCTGGTCATACGCGGACCAGCTTGATGCGTTTGCCGTCGACGCCGAGGGTGATGTGGCCGGCCTTAAGCAGCAGGGCGTCGTCGCCGAAGACGGTGCGGCGCCAGCCGGTCATGGCGGGAATGTCCGGCGCGTCTTCGGAGGCGAGGCGGTCGAGGTCTTCCGAGGAGGCGAGCAGGCGGGGGGCGACGTCGTGCTCCTCGCATTTGGCGGCGAGCAGCACCTTGAGCAGCGAGACCAAAGCGGGGGAAGGCTTGGCTCCTTCGCGGCCGCGCGGGGCGGCGGGGAGATCGTCTTCGGCCAGGTTGGCGGCGTCGCGCAAGGCGGCGAGTAGCCCGGTGCCGGTCTTGCCTTCGGCAAAACCCCGGGTGACGCCGCGGATTCGGCTGAGGGCGTCGACCGTGTTGGGCGCGCTGGCGGCGATCTCGAGCAGGCTTTCGTCCTTGATCAGGCGCTGGCGGGGAATGTTGATCCGTTGGGCTTCGCGCTCGCGCCAGGCAGTGGCGGCGCGGAGCAGGCCCAGGGTGCGGCGGTTGTTGCTGCGGGGGCGCAGGCGTTCCCAGAGGATCTCTGGATCAGCGCGGTAGGTGCCGGGCTCGGCGAGGACGCCCATCTCCTGTTTTACCCAGTCGAGGCGGTTTTCGCGCTCGAGGCGTTCGCACAGGGCCAGGTAGACCAGGCGCAACCAGGTGACGTCGGCGGCGGCGTAGGTAATCTGGGCGGGCGAGAGGGGGCGGGCGGACCAGTCGGAGAAGCGATGCGCCTTGTCGATGTTGCCGCCGGTGGTGGAGGAGACCAGCGCGTCGTAGCCGACCTGGTCGCCGAAGCCGGCCACCATGGCGGCGACCTGGGTGTCGAAGATGGGGGTGGGGACGACGCCGAAGAGCTCGAGGAAGATCTCCACGTCCTGACGGGCGGCGTGGAAAACCTTGACAACGGCCGGGTCGGCGAGGAGCTCGCCGAGGCAGGCGAGGTCGATGCCGTCGGCCTGGGCGTCGATCACGGCGACGTCGTTCTCGCCGCCGAGCTGCACGACGCATAGCTCGGGGTAGTAGGTCCGTTCCCGCATGAATTCGGTGTCGATGGCGACGAAGCTCTCGAGGCGCAGCCGGGCGCAGAGTTCGCGAAGCGACTCAGTGTCGGTGATCAGGACGGGGGCGGCGAAATCGGTCGAGGGCTTGCGTGGCATGGGGCGCCTCAATACAGAGCGCGAACACTCATCGCAAACTGGCTCGCTGACTATGCACGCTTACCGCACACACACTTGCGGCGCGCTTCGCGCGTCCGATGCCGGTTCCGAGGTCCGCCTGTCGGGCTGGATCCATAGCAAGCGCGACCATGGCGGGCTGCTTTTCGTCGATCTGCGCGATCATTACGGGCTGATGCAGTGCGTGCTGCCGGCGGGGAGCCCTGGGTTCGAGACCGTGGATGCCTTGCGGCAGGAGAGCGTGATCACGGTGACGGGCACCGTGGTGATGCGGAGCGAGGGGACCAAGAACCCGAAGCTGCCGACCGGCGACGTCGAACTGCAGGTGAGCGAGGTCTCCGTGCAGAGTGCTGCGGACGTGCTGCCGATCCAGGTGGTGGGCGAGCACAACTACCCTGAGGAGCTGCGGCTGCGGTACCGCTTCCTCGACCTGCGGCGGGAGCGGCTGCAGAAGGCGATGATCCTGCGGGCCAAGATCATCGACAGCATCCGGCGGCGGATGATCGAGATCGGGTTCAACGAGTTCCAAACGCCGATCCTGACGGTGTCGTCTCCGGAAGGGGCGCGGGACTTCCTGGTTCCCGCTCGGCTTCACCCCGGAAAATTCTACGCGCTGCCGCAGGCGCCGCAGCAGTTCAAGCAGCTCACCATGGTGGCCGGGTTCGACCGCTACTTCCAGATCGCGCCGTGCTTCCGCGACGAGGCGGGGCGAGCGGACCGGACGCTGATGTTCTACCAGCTCGACGTCGAGATGAGCTTCGTGACGCAGGCGGACGTGTTCGCGGCGATGGAGCCGGTGATCCATGGGACATTCGCGGAGTTCGTCGAGGGGCGGACGATGGATGCGGGGCCGTGGCGGCATATTCCGTATGCGCAGGCAATGCTGGATTACGGGTCGGACAAGCCGGATCTGCGCAACCCGCTGGTGATCCGGGACGTGACGGAGCAGTTCGCCGGGTCGGGGTTCGGGCTGTTCGCCAAGATCGCGGCGTCGGGCGGCGTGGTGCGAGCGATCCCGGCACCGGGGGCCGGCGGGAAGCCGCGGGGGTTCTTCGACAAGCTGAACGAGTGGGCGCGGGAGCAGGGCGCCGGTGGGCTGGGCTACATCGCCTTCGAGGGCGAAGGGGCCAAGGGGCCGATCGCTAAGAACCTGGAGCCGGAGCGGCTGGAGGCGATCAAGGCGGCCTGTGGGCTCGGGGCGGGAGATGCGGTGTTCTTCGCGGCAGGGAAGCCGGACGAGGCGCCGAAATTCGCCGGGTCGGTGCGGACGCGGTTGGGGAATGAGCTCGGGCTGATCGAGGAAAATGCGTTCCGGTTCTGCTGGATCGTGGACTTCCCGATGTACGAGATGAACGAAGAGACCAAGAAGATCGATTTCAGCCACAACCCGTTCTCCATGCCGCAGGGCGAGCTGCAGGCGTTGAACGAGAAAGACCCGCTGACGATCGGCGCGTATCAGTACGACATCGTGTGCAACGGCTACGAGATGGCGTCCGGCGCGATCCGGAACCACAAGGCCGAGATCATGCTGAAGGCGTTCGAGGTGGCGGGGTATCCGGCCAGCGCGGTCGAGGAGCAGTTTGGCGGGATGCTGAACGCGTTCAAGTACGGGGCGCCGCCGCACGGTGGCATGGCGGCGGGGATCGATCGAATTGTGATGCTGCTGGCCAACGAGCCGAATCTGCGGGAGGTGAACCTGTTCCCGATGAACCAGCAGGGCGAGGATCTGATGCTGGGTGGGCCGTCGGAGGTGTCGGCGGCACAGTTGAAGGAGTTGTCGATCCGGATCGAGCTGCCGCCGAAGATGAAGGCGGGGTAGGGTCGCGACCCTCCCCGCAATGGGGAGGGTTTACTCCACCAGTTGTACGTCCGCTGCCGGTTGGGTCAGCTTGGTGCGCGGTACGAGGGTGGCGGCAGCCAAGGCAGCCAGGGTGATGGCGAACATGGCCCAGAAGCACAGGTGCAACGCGTGGCCGAGGGCGGCCTGAATGGCCGGGTTGGCGAGGGTCTCGCCGGGGTGCTCGAGCAAGGTGCGGATCTGGGCGTAGCTGATGGCGCCACCGGCATTATCGGCGAGGCTGACGTTGAGCACGCCGCCGAGGACGGTGGCGCCAAAGGTGCTGCCGAGGTTGCGGGCGAAGACGTTGGACGCGGTGGCGGAGCCTCGCTCCTCCCAGCCGACACTGCTCTGAATGAGGACGATGGCGGCGGTGCTGAGCAGGCCCATGCCGAGGCCCATCACCAACGATCCGGCGCCGGCGACCAGCGGCGATTGGCCGGGCGCCAGGAACAGCATGGCACAGGCACCCATCGGGAGCAGGACGCCGCCGGCGAGCATGGTGCTGCGTAGCCCGATCGTGGGCAGGAGGCGGCGGGCGGCAATGAGGGCGCCGACCGGCCAGCCGAACGACATCGCCGTCAGGGTGAAGCCGGCGACAAGGGCGGTGCGGCCGAGGACGCCCTGGACATACATCGGCAGAAAGGCGCTGAGGCCGATCAACGCCATGCCGGACAGCATGCTGGCGGCGTTGGCCGAGGCGATCGGTCGGCGGCTCCAGAGGTCGAAGGCCAGCATCGGATCCTCGACCCGGCGCTCCTGCAGCACGAACAGCACGGCGGCGACCGCGAATACGGCGAGCGCGATGGCGACGTTGGTCGACGAGGTGCCGATTTCGGTGAGCGCGGTCATCAGACCGGCGATGCCGGTGGTGAACAGCACGGCGCCCAGAACGTCGATCCGGCGCTTGGTGCGGACCACGTTCTCTTTCAGGTAGGTGCCGAACAGGAAAGCGGCGGCGATACCGAGCGGGACGTTGATCCAGAACACCCAGGCCCAGTTGAAGCGCTGGGTGATGAGGCCGCCGGCGAGCGGGCCGAGGACGGAGGAGATGCCCCAGACGCTGGACAGGTAGCCCTGAACCCGGCCGCGCTCATTGGCCGGGTAGAGATCGCCCACCACGGTGAGCGCGATGGGCTGCACCGCGCCGGCGCCGGCACCCTGCAGCAGGCGGTAGCCGATCAGCAGCGGCATCGAGGTCGCCAGGCCGCACAGCACGGAGCCGGCGAGGAAGATGGCGATGCCGACGAGGACCACCGGCTTGCGACCGAAAATGTCGGACAGCTTGCCGAACACGATGGTGGTGGCGGTCTGGGCCAGCAAGAAAGAGGAGAACACCCAGGCATAAAGCCGGAGGTCGCCGAGCTGGGCGGCGATCTGCGGCATGGCGGTCGAGACGATGGTGGCCTCGATGGAGATCATGAACATCGCCGCCATGACGGCGGCCATGACGAGGGGGCGGCGAATCGAGGTCTGGCTCACGGCATCTGGCATTGGGCAATGATCGTAATGAATGGCCGGAGTGCAATGTCCTCCAAAGCATGTGCGATGTGCGTGCGCTTGGGCGGCTGTCATCGAACTGTCACAAATCTGCAATGGTTCTGCCGCCAAAGGCTGCGAAAACCCGCCCCATTGGATCGCCGGAACAGCAACGGCTTCGGCGCCATATGCCTCAACGAGGAACCCTTTTATGAAATTCACCACCATCTTGCTGGCGACCGCAGCGGTCACAGGCGCGCTGAACTGCGCCGTCGTGCTGCCGGCTGCAGCGCAGGAAATCACGGGTGCTGGCGCGACGTTCCCGGCCCCGGTCTATACCAAGTGGGGCGAGGCGGCGAAGTCGGCCGTGGGCGTCACGCTGAACTACCAGGCGATCGGTTCGGGCGGCGGGCAGAACCAGATCATCAACCGCACGGTCGATTTCGGCGCGTCCGACGCGCCGGTGGATGCGGAGAAGCTGGCCACCAACAAGCTGGTGCAGTTCCCGATGGTGATGGGCGCGGTGGTGCCGATCGTGAACCTGCCGGGGATCGAGGCCGACCAGCTGAAGCTGACGGGCGAGGTTCTGGCCGAGATCTACGCGGGCAAGATCACCAAGTGGAACGACGCCAAGATCGAGGCGATCAACGCCGGGCTGAAGCTGCCGAGCATCGCCATCGCGCCGGTATACCGCGCCGATGCGTCGGGCACGTCGTATGTGTTCACCAGCTATCTGTCGTCGGCCAGCGAGAGCTGGAAGTCAGGCGTTGGCGCCAACACCAGCGTGAAGTGGCCGGTGGGCAACGGCGCCAAGGGCAATGACGGCGTGGCCGGCAGCGTCAAGCAGGTCCGCGGCGGCATCGGCTACGTCGAGAACGCGTATGCCAGCCAGAATCACCTGGCGACCGCGCAGCTGAAGAACAAGGACGGCCAGTTCGTGAAGCCGACGATGGCGAGCTTCCAGGCCGCCGCTTCGGGCGCCGACTGGAAGGGTGCGAAGGACTACGCCGTCAGCCTGATCGACCAGCCCGGTGCGACCAGCTGGCCGATCGTGTCGGCGACGTTCCTGCTGATCCCGACCGACCCCAAGGACCCGGCGCGCGCGCAAACGGTGCTGAAGTGGGCGAACTGGGACTACGAGCATGGCGACGCCATCGCGACCCAGCTTGAATACGTGCCGCTGCCGGCCACGGTGAAGGACCTGGTCCGCGCCACGTGGAAGCAGCAGCTCGGTTACAAGTAAGCCTGCGTCAACGTCGGAGCGTGCCCGGGCCAACCGGCTCGGGCACGCTCCTCCGATAGGAACCGTCGTGTCCGATGCCCTCGCTGCAGCTCCAGCATCCAAAACTATCCCGGCCCGCCCCAAGCGCGGGGCCAGCACGGGCGACGCCATCTTCGCGCTCGTCGCAAAGGGATCTGGACTACTCGTGCTGGTGCTCCTGGGCGCCATCATCGTCACGCTCTTCGTGGGCGGACTGCCCGCCTTCCGCCAGTTCGGTCTCCGTTTCCTGGTCGACACCGACTGGGACCCGGTCCAGGACGTCTATGGCGGCGCGGTCGCGATCTACGGGACGCTGATCACCTCCGTCATCGCATTGGTGATGGCGGTGCCGATCTCGTTTGGGATCGCCGTGTTTCTGACTGAATTGGCGCCGGCGTGGCTGCGGCGGCCGGTTGGCACGGCGGTCGAGCTGCTGGCCGCGGTGCCGTCCATCATCTACGGCATGTGGGGCTTCGCGGTGCTGGTGCCGTTCATGGCCACCTATGTCGAGCCGCCGCTGATCGACAATCTGGGGGATATCCCGGTGATCGGTGACCTGTTCTCCGGGGCGCCGTTCGGGACCGGGATCTTCACCGCCGCCATCGTGCTGGCGATCATGATCATCCCGTTCATCGCGGCGACGATGCGCGACGTCTTCATGACCGTGCCGGCCGTCTACAAGGAAAGCGCCTATGGGCTGGGCTCGACCACCTGGGAGGTGATGGGGTCGATCGTGCTGCCGTATACGCGCAGCTCGGTGGTCGGCGGCATCATGCTCGGGCTCGGGCGGGCGCTGGGCGAGACCATGGCGGTGACGTTCGTGATCGGCAACGCGAACCGGATCACGCCCAGCCTGTTCGGGCCGGGCAACACCATCGCCTCCATCGTGGCGCTGGTGTTTCCGGAAAGCCCGGCGGGGAGCCTGAAGCTGTCCTCGCTGCTGGCGCTGGGGTTCATCCTGTTCGTGATCTCGTTCATCGTGCTGGCGCTATCGCGGCTGTTGCTGCGGCCGGGGGTGCGGACATGAGCGCCTCGGTGACGGCGCGCCGGGTGGTCCGTGACGAGGCGGTGGCCAAGTCGCTCGGGCGGCGGCGGCGGGTGTCGGACCGGGTGGTGCGGACGCTGTGCTGGATCGCGGCGGGCGTTGGGCTGTTCTTCCTGGCGTCCATCCTGGTGACGCTGGTGGCGCTGGGCTACAAGGGATTGTCGCTGAGCGTGCTGACGCACATCACCCTGCCGCCGGGCTCCGGGGGCGGGCTGTTGAACGCGATCGTCGGCAGCCTGATCCAGACGGCGCTGGGGACGCTGATCGGGACGCCGATCGGGCTGATGGTGGGGACGTACTTGTCGGAGTATTCCGCCGGGTCGAAGCTGGGCGACGTGATCCGGTTCGTATCGGACATCCTGCTGTCGGCGCCGAGCATCCTGATCGGGTTGTTCGTGTACCAGATCCTGGTGAGCCCGTTCGGCGGGTTCTCCGGCTGGGCCGGGGCGGTGGCGCTGGCGGTGATCGTGATCCCGATCGTGGTGCGGACTACGGAAGACATGCTCAGGCTGATCCCGACGGCGCTGCGCGAGGCGGCGATGGCGCTGGGGGCGCCAAAGTGGAAGACGATCGTGTTCGTCTGCTACCGGGCGGCGCTGGACGGCATCATGACGGGCGTGCTGCTGGCGGTGGCGCGGATCGCGGGCGAGACGGCGCCGCTGCTGTTCACGTCGCTGGGCAACCTGAACTGGTCGCTCGACATGAACCACCCGATGAGCAGCCTGCCGGTGACGATCTATCAGTATGCCGGGTCGGCGTACGAGGACTGGACGCAGCTGGCCTGGGTGGGGGCGCTGATCATCACGGTCGGCGTGTTGGCTTTGAACATCGTCGCGCGGTTCGCGTTGCGGAAGAGGAACTGAGGATGCCGGTTATGGAACGAGACGCGACTGCGGGCGGGATGAGCACGATGCAGGCCCGCTCGACGGCGGCGATCGCGGCGCCGCGGCTGGCGATCCGGAACCTCGATTTCTTCTACGGCACCAACAAGGCGCTGAAGGGGATCAACCTGGACCTGCCGGACAAGCAGGTGACCGGCATGATCGGCCCCAGCGGCTGTGGCAAGTCGACGCTGCTGCGCTGCCTGAACCGGATGTACGACCTGTATCCGGGGCAGCGCGCGGAGGGCGAGGTGCTGATGGACGGGCAGAACATCATCGGCGCCGACGTGGACGTGAACGATTTGCGCAGCCGGGTCGGGATGGTGTTCCAGAAGCCGACGCCGTTTCCGATGTCGATCTACGACAACATCGCCTTCGGGGTGCGGCTGCACGAGAAGCTGAGCCGGGCGGAGATGGACGAGCGGGTGGAGTGGTCGCTGACGCGGGCGGCGCTGTGGACGGAGGTGAAGGACCGGCTGACCGGGTCGGCGATGGGGATGTCGGGCGGGCAGCAGCAGCGGCTGTGCATCGCGCGCACCATCGCGACGCGGCCGGAGGTGATCCTGCTGGACGAGCCGACGTCGGCGCTGGACCCGATCAGCACGCTGAAGGTCGAAGAGCTGATCGACGAGCTGAAGACCGAATTCACCATTGCCATCGTCACGCACAACATGCAGCAGGCGGCGCGGTGCGCGGACCAGGTGGCGTTCTTCTACCTCGGCGAGCTGATCGAGGTTTCGCCGGCGGCGGAGATGTTCACGGCGCCGAAGCAGAAGAAGACGCAGGAATACATCACCGGCCGGTTCGGCTGAGCGGGGGAGAAAGTGTCATGTCCGAGGCCCCACATATCGTGAAGAGCTTTACCCAAGAACTGGATCGGTTGCGCGATCAGCTGACCGAGATGGGCGGGCTGGTCGAGAACCAGGTCGCTCTGGCGACGCAGGCGATCGTCAGCCTGGACCCGGACGTAGCCACGCAAGCGGTGCAGCAGGACAAGGCGGTTGACCTGCTGGAGCGGCAGATCGAGTCGGCGGTGATCCGGTTGCTGGCGCTGCGGCAGCCGATGGCCAACGACCTCCGGCAGATCGTGGCCGGGTTGAAGATCTCGGCGCAGCTCGAGCGGATCGGCGACTACGCCAAGAACGTCGCCAAGCG
>CAZTJC010000082.1:0-14443 GCA_964613945.1 uncultured Acetobacteraceae bacterium | reverse complement strand
GGTCGTATCGCCGGCCTCGAAGTGCTGCGCATCATCAACGAGCCCACCGCGGCCGCGCTGGCCTACGGCATGGACAAGAAGCACACCGGCACCATCGCCGTGTATGACCTCGGCGGCGGCACGTTCGACGTGTCCGTGCTGGAGATCGGCGACGGCGTGTTCGAGGTGAAGTCCACCAACGGCGACACGTTCCTCGGTGGCGAGGACTTCGACAACCGCGTCATCGATTACCTGGCCGACGAGTTCAAGCGCGAGCAGGGCATCGACCTCCGCAAGGACAAGCTGGCTCTCCAGCGCCTGAAGGAAGCAGCCGAGAAGGCCAAGATCGAGCTATCCTCCTCCAAGGAGACCGAGATCAACCTGCCGTTCATAACGGCGGATGCCAGCGGCCCGAAGCACCTCGTCATGAAGCTGTCGCGCGCCAAGCTCGAGAGCCTAGTCGACGACCTGATCAGCCGCACGCTTGAGCCCTGCAAGGCCGCGCTGAAGGATGCCGGCGTGTCGGCAGCCGAGATCGGCGAAGTAATCCTGGTCGGCGGCATGACCCGCATGCCCAAGGTCATCGAGATCGTTAAGCAGTTCTTCGGCCGTGAACCCGCCCGCAACGTCAACCCGGACGAGGTCGTCGCCATCGGCGCCGCGGTTCAGGGCGCCGTGCTGCGCGGCGACGTCAAGGACGTGCTGCTGCTCGACGTGACGCCGCTCAGCCTCGGCATCGAGACGCTCGGTGGCGTGTTCACTCGCTTGATCGACCGCAACACGACGATCCCGACCAAGAAGAGCCAGGTGTTCTCGACGGCCGATGACAGCCAGAGCGCGGTCACCATCAAGGTGATGCAGGGTGAGCGCGAGATGGCGGCCGACAACAAGGTGCTCGGCAACTTTGACCTGACCGGCATTCCTGCCGCCCCGCGCGGCGTGCCGCAGATCGAGGTGACGTTCGACATCGATGCCAACGGTATCGTGTCGGTCAGCGCCAAGGACAAGGCGACCGGCAAGGAGCAGCAGATCCGCATCCAGGCCTCGGGTGGTCTGTCGGACGCCGACATCCAGAAGATGGTCAAGGACGCGGAAGCCAACGCCGACGCCGACAAGGCCCGCCGGGCTCAGGTCGAGGCGCGCAACTCGACCGAAGCCATGGTCCATCAGCTTGAGAAGACCCTGGCTGACGGTGGCGACAAGGTGCCGGCGGCGCAGAAGACCGAAGCTGAGGCGGCCATTGCCGAAGCTCGCACCGCACTGGGCGGCGAGGATGCCGAGGCGCTGAAAAAGGCGAACGATCGCTTGACGCAGGCCGCGATGCAGGTTGGTCAGACCATGTATCAGGCCGAGCAGGCGGGCGGCGCTGCGGGTCCTGGTGGTCCGGGTGCATCGGGCGGCGAGCCGCCGCACGGTGGCGACGACAAGGTGGTCGACGCCGAGTTCGAGGACGTCAGCGACAAGAAGAAGGCGTCCTAACGGGCGCCTTCGGGTCGGCTTAGACCAAACGGGGCGTCCGGGCTGCTCGTCAGCCGGACGCCTTTTCTTTTTTCCAGCCGGAGTTGGCTGCCTTGTCATCCAAGCAAGATTTCTACGCGACCCTGGGCGTCCAGCGCGACGCGACGGCGGAGGACCTGAAGAAGGCCTATCGCAAGCTCGCCATGCAATACCACCCGGACCGCAACCCGGGCGACAAGAGCGCCGAAGGCAAGTTCCGCGAAGTCAGCGATGCCTATGAGATCCTGAAAGACGATCAGAAGCGTGCTGCTTATGACCGCTACGGGCATGCGGCGTTTGAGCAGGCTGGCGGCGGCGGGCCTGGCGGTTTCGCCGGAGGGTTCAATTTCGAAGGCGGCCTCGGCGACATCTTCGAAGGGCTATTCGGCGACATGTCGGGTCGTGGCCGTGGTCGTGGCCGCAGCGGCGCCGATCTGCGCACGCAGGTCGAGATCGACATGGTCGAAGCCTTTGCCGGCGTGAAGAAGCAGATCCGGGTGCCGACCCGGGTCAAATGCGAGGTCTGTGATGGCACCGGCTCCGAAACCCGGTCCCGCGAGAACTCCACCTGCGGTACATGTCGCGGCGCCGGCAAGGTCAGGGCGCAGCAGGGCTTCTTCCTGGTCGAGCGTGCGTGCCCGACCTGCGGCGGCAGCGGCCGGGTCATCCGCAACCCGTGCAAGGTCTGCCAGGGCGTCGGAACCGTCACGGGTGAGCGCACCCTCCAGGTGGCCGTCCCCGCCGGCGTCGAGGACGGCACCCGGATCCGCTTGACCGGCGAAGGGGAGGCGGGTCCGCAAGGCACTCCGCCCGGTGACCTCTACGTCGTCGTCGCCATCCGCCAGCACGAGATCTTCCAGCGTGACGGCGCCAACGTCTATTGCCGGGTCCCGCTGCCGTTCTCGCGCGCAGCGCTTGGTGGCGAGGTCGAGGTGCCCTCGATCGACGGCACGCGCGCCAAGGTCAAGATCCCGGCCGGCACGCAAACCGGCGAGCAGTTCCGTCTGCGCTCCAAAGGGTTCTCGGTGCTGCAAAGCAACGAGCGCGGCGACATGTACATCCAGGTGGCAGTCGAGACGCCTCAGCACCTGACCCGGCGGCAGCGCGAGTTGTTGGAGGAGTTCGAGCGGGAGGCCGAAGGCAACGCCAAGGGAAGTCCCGAAAGCGACGGCTTCTTCGCCAAGGTGGCGAAGTTCTTCGAAACCTAGCCGTTCGATGCCGCCTCGTTCCTCATCTCGAGGCCGAGGCGGCATCTTTCGCCCAGGTGAAGGTCAGCTCGTGCTTGTTGTGGGCGAGATGCATCAGCCGTCCACCCGGAATGGACGCGAACAGATCCTGAGCCTCGAAATCCGTGTCGCCCTGGAACTTGACGGTGCAGACGATCCGGCGCGGCGCGTCCGCTGCGATCCAACTGGTCATCAAGGCATGCAGCCGCGCCGGATAGGCGATGACGTCGCACACCAGCCAGTCCACCGGCCGGGGCTCCATTGCAAACGCGCTTTCCTGCAGGGTCTCCACACCTGGGAGTGCGGCCACAGCCGGGTCGAGAGCGGCTTTGTCGACGGCAGTGACCTGCGCCCCAAGTTGCGCCAGGGCCCACGTCCATCCGCCCGGTGACGCCCCGAGGTCGAGGCAGGTTTCGCCGGCCACCGGCCAGGTGCCGAGCCGGGTCAGGGCTTCCCACAATTTGAGGTAGGCACGGCTGGGTGGCCCCACCCGGTCCTCCTCGAACGTGCATTCCCCGCCGGCGAACGGACTGGTCTTGGTGGCGCTCATCAACATCCGATCCGGTGCCAACAGCGTCCAGGCACCGAGATGCGAGGAGGGCGGCGCTTCGGGAAATCGTATCTTGCGCGGCTTGATCGGCGGTAGCCGCTCGCCGATCAACGCCATGCGCCGATGATGCCCGGCCGGGTAGGCGCTCCAATTGCGCTGCACCGCGCGCAAGGCGTCCGATGCCGACTTAACCGACACGATCGGCACCTCCTGCGGTGCCGTCCAGACATCGAGCGCCCAGGCGGAGTCGTAGGGCGGGCTGGATGACAGTGCCAGCCGCCCATGCCACGCATCCACGGCGACACCCGCCCGCTCCAGCTCCTGCAGCAGCGGCTGCTCGAAGCCTTCGGCCGCCAGGTACGCGCTGGCGATCACCTGACCAGCGCCGACGCGGCGAAGGCCAGCCAGCCCAGCATCAGCAATCCACCGCCAACCGGCGCCGTCATGCCCAGGCTGGGGCCACCGAGCTGAGGCGAGTAGACTGCCCCGCAGAACAGCGCCAAGCCGAGCGTGAACAACCCGCCCGCCGCGTTGGTCAGCCAGCCGCCCTGCGCGCCCCAGAAGCCAACGGCAATGATCGCCAGCGCATGCCAGCCCAACATCTGCGCCGCGCTCGAGCGCGCCCGCATCACGCCGGCATCGGCGCTTCCATGCGCTGAACCCGCCGCCGCGATCACCGCCAGCAGCCCTACAATCGCGCCAAGCGCGATCCATCCACGATATGCTTGCATGAACCCCTCCAAATCCGAGCGCAGGCGTGTACATTGTTTTCATGCCGCGCGGCGACCTGTTTCCTGAGATCGGACCCTATGAGACCGGCTACATGCCGCTCGGGGGTGGACACGTCATGTACTGGGAGCAGGTCGGCGCCCCGCGTGGTTCCCCCGTGCTGTTCCTGCACGGTGGTCCCGGCGCCGGCGCCGGGGCCGTGCATCGCCGCTTCTTCGATCCGCATTACTGGCGGGTGGTCATCTTCGACCAGCGCGGTGCCGGCCGCTCGCGTCCTCTAGGCAGCCTGGTCAACAACACCACGCAGGATCTGGTCGACGACATCGAGACGCTGCGCCGCCACCTCGGCATCGAGCGCTGGCTGCTGTTCGGCGGCTCATGGGGCAGCACCCTCGCGCTGGCCTACGCCCAGGCGCACCCCGACCGGATTCGCGGCCTGGTCCTGCGCGGCGTCTTTCTCGGTCGCCCTTCGGAGGTCGACTGGTTCCTGCATGGTCTGGCCGCCGTGTTTCCCGACGCCCATGCCAACTTCGTCGGTCATCTCACGGCTGAGGAGCGGCAGGACATCCTGGGCTCCTACCTTCGCCGCCTGACCAGCGGCGACCCGGCGATCCACATGATGGCCGCCCGTGCCTGGTCGGTCTACGAAGGTTCCTGCAGCACGCTGCTGCCCAGCCCGGACACCGTCACCTCGTTCGCCCAGGATCGTAGCGCGCTCGGCCTGGCGCGTATCGAAGCGCATTACTTCGCCCACGACCTATTCCTGCCGCCCGAGGGACTCCTCGGCAACATGGGCCGGATCGGACACCTGCCGGGCGAGATCGTGCAGGGCCGTTATGACATGATCTGCCCCGCCCGTACCGCGTTCGAACTGGCTGCCAGTTGGCCCGCCGCCCGATTGACCGTCATTCCGGACGCCGGTCATTCCGCGCTCGAGCCCGGTGTCCGCCGGGCGCTGGTTTCTGCCGTGGAGCGGTTCCGGACGGTGCGTTAGAGCTCCAGGCCGGCGTTCAGCTTCATCGCTTCCAGCTCGGCGAGCCGTTCCGTGTGCTTGGTGATGCGGCTGCGGATCTCCCGCATGCCTACGTCGCTGGTGAACATGTAATCGAGGTACTCGCGGGTCGGCTGCGCCCCGCTTTCCAGCAGGTGGATGGCCTCGCGGGAGGCGTCGCGCAACTTGATGCGTTCCCAGCGGATGAAGTTCTCTACCGTCAGGCTGGAACTGCCCCGGACCGACTCGTAATCGGCGTCATTGCCGGCCAATGGATCGCGCATCGCTAAAGCCTCCGGTTGCAGGTCAGCAACCTAGCGGTGCGGCGGCATCGGCTACAAGGTCCAGCCACCATCGATGACCATGGCCTGCCCGGTGACGAACTGGCTTTCGTCGGCGCCCAGATACACCGCCAGTGCAGCGATCTCTTCCGGCGTGCCCAGCCGTCCCATGGCCTGGCGCGCGATAAAGGCTGCCCGCGCCTGATCCAGCCCGCCCGAAGCGGTCGCGTTGGCAGCGATTCGGTCCTGCAAGCTCGGCGTCTCCACCGTGCCCGGGCAGATCGCGTTGCAGCGCACGCCCGATTTGACGAAATCCGCTGCCACCGACTTGGTCAGCCCGATCACTGCCGCCTTGGTCGTCCCATACACGCAGCGACCCGGCGCGCCCTTGATGCTGCTGGCACCACTGGAAATGTTGATGATGCTGCCGGCACCACGTTCGATCATCCCGGGCAGCACCGCCCGGATCGTTTGCGTCATGCTGCGGACGTTCAGCGTCCAGGCGAACTCCCATTCCGCGTCGGTCGCATCCAAGATCGTTCCCTGGTGAACAAAGCCAGCGCAGTTGAACAGGATGTCGAGCGCACCCGCCGCCTGTATGGCCGCGCGCACGGCAGCGCCGTCGGTGGCATCGAGCACATGGGTTTCAATGCCACCGCCCAACTCAGCCAGGCGCTCGGCATTGAGGTCGGTTGCGACCACCCGCGCACCCTCGGCGGCGTAGGCCAGGGCGGTCGCACGCCCGATACCCTGGGCCGCGGCGGTGATGAAGGCGGTCTTGCCGGCGAGACGGTTGCCCATGTCAGTGGCTATGCCGACTTTCGCCGCGCTCCTCGACGATGTTGAGGTACAGCGTGGCCGGCTCGAGGCAAGCCCCAGTGGACATCTGGCCGACCATGCTGCGGAAGATCTCCTCCCACGGCGTCTTATGCTCCATCGGTGGTGCGACCCACTCCTTGCGCCGGGTCGCCAGCTCGGCTTCCGGGATCAGAACGTTGACGCTGCGCTCGTTCAGGTCAATGCGCAGCCGATCGCCGTTCTGCAACAGGCCGAGGCCGCCGCCCACGACGGCCTCCGGCGAGATGTTGAGGATGCTGGGGCTCCCCGACGTGCCGGACTGACGTCCGTCGCCCATGGTCGGCAGGTCGGTGATGCCGCGCTTGAGCAAGGCGGCCGGGGGCTGCATGTTCACCACTTCGGCGCTGCCGGGATAGCCGACCGGGCCGCAGTTGCGGATCACCAGGATGCTGTGCTCGTCGATGCCGAGTGCCGGGTCCTCGATGCGGTCGTGATAATCCTCTGGGCCCTCGAAGATCACAGCGGTGCCTTCGAACATGTTGGGATGCTCGGGGTCCGCGAGGAAGCGGTTGCGGAACGCCTCGTCCACGACGCTGATCTTCATGATGCCGGCATCGAACAGGTTGCCGGACAACACGACGAACCCGGCGCGTTCCTTCATCGGCTTATCAAACGCGCGGATGACCTCGCGGTCGACGTCGACCTCGGAGGCCAGCACTTCGCCGAGCGTCTGTCCGGTGCAGGTCATGGCATCGAGCTGCAGCTTGCCCGCCGATTTCAGCTCGCGCAGCACCGCCGGCACGCCACCGCCCCGGAAGAAGCCCTCGCCGAGGAACCGGCCGGCGGGCTGCACGTCGGTCAACAACGGGATGTCCGCGCCCAGCCGCTGCCAGTCGTCCAGCGTGTGATCGACGCCCATGTGCCGTGCGATGGCGATCATGCTGATCGGGCAGTTGCTGCTCGCGCCCAACGCGGCTGCGGCGACCACGGCGTTCTCGAATGCCTTCTTGGTCATGATGTCCGACGGCCGCAGGTTCTCCGCCACCATCTCCACGATCCGCTTGCCGGTCTCGTAGGCCATCCAGCCGCGTTCCTTGTGCGGCCCCGGAATCGCCGCGCAGCCCGGCAGCGACATGCCCAAGGCTTCGGCCAAGCTGTTCATGCTCAGCGCCGTGCCCATCGTGTTGCAGTGCCCGACCGACGAGGCCGACGCCGCCACCATGTCGAGGAACTTCTCGTAGTCGATCTTGCCTTCGGCCAGCAGCTTGCGGCCTTCCCACACGATCGTGCCGGACCCGGCCAGCCGTCCCTTGAACCAGCCGTCCAGCATCGGCCCGCCGGAAAGCAGGATCGACGGGATGTTAACCGTCGCCGCCCCCATCAGCACCGCCGGCACCGTCTTGTCACAGCCGGCGGTCAGCACGACGCCATCCAGCGGATAGCCGTGCAGCACCTCGACCAGGCTCAGATAGGCCAGGTTGCGATCCAGCCCGGCCGTTGGCCGCTTGCCCGTCTCCTGGATCGGATGGATCGGAAACTCGAGCGGGATGCCGCCGGCATCGCGGATGCCGTCGCGCACGCGCTCGGCCAGCACCAGGTGATGGCGGTTGCACGGCGACAGGTCCGATCCGGTCTGCGCGATGCCGATGATCGGCTTGCCCGAGCGCAACTCGCCGGGTGTCAGCCCCCAGTTCATGTAGCGCTCGAGGTAGAGTGCGGTCATTCCGGGGTTCGATTTGTCGTCGAACCAGCCGCGGCTGCGGAGCCGGCGGGTCGGTAGGTGGTCAGGCATCAGGGACGTCCCGGTTATCTCGTTTTATCCAGCCTGAGCGGGCCGGGGAGGGGTGTCAACGCAGGATGGTCAGTAGCTATCCGGCGCAATGACGTTTTGGGGCCGGTTGCTGAACAGCGCAGCGCGCATCGTCTCGGCCGACTTGATGCGGATGTCCTGATACGCCTCGGGCGTCAGGAACGCCGAATGCGGCGTGATGATCAGCCGCCCGATCGTCCACTCGGCCCGCTCGCGATAGGCCTTCAACAGACCGGGGATCGGCTCCACCGGCGGCTCCACCGGCAACACGTCCAGCCCGGCGCCGGCCAGATGATCGCTGCGCAGCGCCGCTTCCAGTGCGTCGATATCGATGGCCGTGCCGCGCGCGGTGCTCACCACGACGGCATTCTTCGGCAGTAATGCCAAGGCAGCAGCGTCGATCATGCCGGCCGTCTCCGGCGTGTGCGGTGTATGCAGGCTCAGCACGTCGGCTTCGGCCAACAGCGCCTCCAGCGACGGTGCGCGGCGTACCCCGATCGCCAAGTCCGAACCGTTGGAGCGGTAGGGATCGAAGAACACCACGTCGAATCCGAACGCCTTGGCCCGCAACGCCACGGCTGTGCCGATCCGCCCCAGCCCCACGATGCCAAACACCTGCGACGACATGCGCCGCAGCAGCGGGCTGTTGTTGGCCGTCCACCCAGCCGGCGGCTGCGCCCGTTGCGCGTCGTGATGCATCAGCAGCCCGCGGCGTAGCGCCATCATGAGCGCCATCGCGTGGTCGGCCACCTCCGTGGTGCCGTAATCCGGCACGTTGCAGACCACGATGCCCCGCGCTGCCGCAGCCGCACGGTCGATCCGGTCGTAGCCGACGCCCATGCGCACGATCGCCCGCAGCTTGGGCATCCGCGCGATGTCCTCGGCCCGCACCCATTGGCGGAACACCATCAACCCGTCGACTTCAGCGCAATCGGCATCCGTCAATTCGGCCATCTCGCCTGTGTCGCGCATCAGGATCGTGGCGTCGGGCGGGAACACGGCCCGCTCCTCCACGTCGTTCGGGTACATCCGCTCGGGGTATAGGATCGTCGTCATGGCCTTGGATAACCCAGCCGAGGCCGGTTGTCGCGGGCGCGAATCGGCTTATCGTCCGCCCACTGGCTCGAGGGGAACTCGCGGATGAACGGTGCGGAAAGTCTGGTCCATACGCTGCTCGGTTGCGGTGTCGACACGTGTTTCACCAACCCGGGCACGTCGGAGATGCATTTCGTGGCGGCGCTGGACCGGGTGCCGGGCATGCGCTGCGTCCTGGGTCTGCAGGAGAACGTCGTTACCGGCGCGGCGGACGGCTATGCCCGCATGCAGGACCGGCCGGCCGCGACCTTGTTGCATTGCGGGCCCGGCCTGGCGAACGGATTGGCCAACCTGCACAACGCCCGCCGGGCGCTGTCGCCGATCGTCAACCTCGTCGGCGACCAGGCGACGCATCACCGCGGCTACGACGCGCCGCTGACGGCCGATACCGAGGGCTGGGCGCGCCCGGTCTCGGTCTGGACCCGTACCGCGCGCTCCGCACCGACGGTGGGCGCCGATGCCGCAGCCTGCGTTCAGGCCGCCGTCAGCGGGGTCGCCACCCTGATCCTGCCATCGGACACGTGCTGGGACGATGGCGGCGTGGTCGCGGCGCCGGTGCCGCCCGCCACGCAGGCCGATGTGTCACCCGATGCGGTGGACCAGGCCGCCCGCATCCTCCGCGCTGGTGGCAACACCATGCTGATCCTCAGCGGCACTGCGCTGCGGGCCGATGCGCTGGCGTTGGCTCAGGGCATCCTGGAAGCGACCGGCGCGCGCATGCTGGCGCAAACAAGCAATGCCCGCATCGAGCATGGTGCCGGCCGGGTCGCGATCGAGCGGGTTCCGTACCCGGTCGATCAGGCGATCCAGGCGCTGTCCGGCGTGCAGACGGTGATCCTGATCGGGGCCAAGGAGCCGGTCGGCTTCTTCGCCTATCCCGGCAAGCCCGGCCGCATGTGCCCCGACGATTGTGCAGTCCACGTCCTTGCACGGCCGGAGCAGGATGGCCGGGTTGCGCTCCAGCGACTGGCCGCCGCTCTGGACACCGGCCCGTCCGCGACCGTTGCCGTTCGAACCACCACCGAGCCGGCGCGCGGCGCCATCGATCCGGAGGCGTTTGCCCAAAGCGTGGCGGCATTGCTGCCGGAGCATGCGATTGTGGTGGATGAGAGCGTCACCTTCGGGCGGAGCATCTATTCCGCCTGCGGCACGGCGGCAGCGCATGACTGGCTGCAATTGACCGGCGGCGCCATCGGCGACGGCATCCCGCTGGCCACGGGTGCGGCAATTGGCGCGCCGGGTCGCCGGGTCGTGGGACTGCAGGCGGACGGCTCGGCGATGTACACGCTGCAAGGATTGTGGACGCAGGCACGGGAGCGCCTCGACGTTACCACGGTGATCCTCTCCAACCGCAGCTACGCGATCTTGCTGGGGGAATACCGCAACGTCGGCGCCAACCCCGGCCGCACCGCAATGGACATGCTGGACCTCTCCAACCCTGATCTCGACTGGGTTCGTCTAGCCGGCGGCATGGGGGTGGATGCCGCGCGAGCCGAGACGATGGACGAGTTCAATCGGTTGTTTCAGCAGGCCAATGCCCGGCCGGGGCCGTTCGTCATCGAGCTGGTGATCTAACCAGCTCGCCCATCGGCATTGCCCAGCCGATCAGCCCCAATGGCCGGGGATGAAGCGCCCGAACCGGTCGTAATGCGGGCGCACCCACAAGGCATAGGGCCGGCGCACCACGGGGGCGTAGATCGGCGGAGGCGGAGCGATGAGCACGGGCCGACGATAGTCGGGATGCCAGCGACCCCAGCGGTCCCACCATGCCTTTGCCTCGTGCATGGGCAGGAGGGCCGCTCCAGCCGCACCGAGTGCCAGCGTAAACAGTAATGCGCGCATCTCGAACTCCACGATCGTTGATCCGAAGTCCGATACGAAAGCCGGGCAAGCAGCCCATGTGACGAGCGCTGTCACATGGGCTGAGACGACGTCTTACTTGGCCGGGGCGGCGGCGGGCGCCGGCACCGGTGGGGCGACGCCGCCGGGTCCGACCGATGTGGTGGAGCCGCCGCGCGGTTCGTGCGTGTAGTCGAAATAAGCGCGGCCGAGCGAGCTGAACGGATTGCCGGTCAACAGGGTGGCCAGGATGATGGCTACGACAAAGGAGCCGATGATGGCCCACAGCGTTTCGCGGGATCCGGTTTTGGGTGTTGCTGGGTTGATTGCCATGCTGAAGCCTTCTGGTCGGAGAGCGTGCTCCATATAACGGTGCCTGCTGCTCTCGGGAAAGGGCCGCCCTGTTTTCACCCGCAATGGCCAGTGCGAAAAGGCTGGACGAAACTTGCTGGCTTCGCTATAGGCCCGCGCTCACCTATTGGAACGCGGGAGACCGGCTGCTTGATCGCGGCTGTGTCGCTATGACCGTGGTTCCTCTGCCTTTGGAGGGGCTGAGGAAATGGCAAAGAAGATCGTTGGTTACATCAAGCTGCAGATTCCGGCAGGCAAGGCGAACCCGTCGCCGCCGGTTGGTCCGGCGCTCGGTCAGCGCGGCCTGAACATCATGTCGTTCGTGAAAGAGTTCAATGCCGTGACGCAGGGCATGGAGCCCGGCATGCCGATCCCGGTCGTTATCACCGCGTTCGCCGACCGCACTTTCACCTTCATCATGAAGACGCCGCCGAACACCTACTTCCTCAAGAAGGCGGCCGGCATCCAGAAGGGCACCACGACGCCCGGTAAGGGCAACGCCGTTGGTCGCGTGACGACCGCGCAGCTGCGCGAGATCGCCGAGACCAAGATGAAGGACATGAACGCCAACGACATGGACGCTGCCGTCAGCATGTTGACTGGCTCTGCCCGTTCGATGGGCATCACCGTGGTGGAGGGCTGATCCATGGCGCACGATAAGCGGCTGAATACGGCCTACGAGAGCTTCGACCGTTCCAAGAGCTACACGCTCGACGACGCGATCAAGATGGTTCGCGCCAATGCCAAGGCAAAGTTCGACGAGACCGTCGAGTTCAGCATGAACCTCGGCATCGATCCGCGTCACGCCGACCAGATGGTCCGCGGCCTGATCAGCCTGCCGAACGGCACCGGCAAGACGCTGCGCGTCGGCGTGTTCGCCCGCAACGCCAAGGCGCAGGAAGCCACCGATGCCGGCGCTGACGTCGTCGGTGCGGAAGACCTGGCCGAGAAGGTGCAGGCCGGCGAGATTGAGTTCGACCGTTGCATCGCCACGCCTGACATGATGGCGCTGGTTGGTCGCCTTGGTAAGATCCTGGGGCCGCGCGGCCTGATGCCGAACCCGAAACTCGGGACGGTGACGATGGACGTGAAGGGTGCGGTCAACGCCGCCAAGTCCGGCCAGGTCGAGTTCCGCGCCGAGAAGGCCGGGATCGTCCATGCCGGCATCGGCAAGGCCAGCTTCGACGACGACAAGCTGCTGGAAAACATCCGCGCTTTCGTTGACGCGATCCAGAAGGCCAAGCCGACCGGCGCCAAGGGCACCTACGTCAAGAAGGCCGCCGTGAGCTCGACCATGGGCCCGGGCATCCGGGTCGACGTGTCGAGCCTGGTCACGGCCTAACTATCTGCCGGGCGGTGACGCCTGGCACGATGGCCGGACCTTTCAGGGTCCGGTCACCTGTCCAAGACTGCACGTGCCCCGCCGGGGTTTAATGGATTTCGGTCCGCGCGCAGGAGACGGGAAGACGGGGTTTCGGAGCCAGAGCTTGGTTCCGGCGCGCTGACTGTTCCGACTTACTAGGACAGGCGAACTGCCGCGGCTCTTCGGAGGCGCGGATGAGCGTAACGGCTTCCCCGCGGTCCAAACGCGGGTGGGGCTATCAGGAGTAAGAACGTGGACCGCACGGAGAAGCACGAGTTCGTGACTTCGCTGGCATCCGTGTTCGCAGAAACCTCCATGGTTGTGGTCACCCAGAATAAGGGTCTGACCGTGGCCGAGGTATCGGATCTGCGACGCAAGATGCGAGTTGGAGGCGCGACCTTCAAAGTTGCCAAGAACCGGCTGGCCGTTCTCGCCCTTGAGGGCAGCTCATTCGACGGCATCGCACCAATGCTGAAGGGTCCGACCGCGCTCGCGTGGTCGAAGGACCCGGTGGCAGCGGCCAAGATTGCCGTCGATTTCGCCAAGACCAACGACAAGCTCGTCATACTCGGTGGTGCCCTCGGTTCCCAAACGCTCGATGCGGCTGGGGTCAAGGCACTGGCGGATCTGCCGTCGCTCGACACTCTGCGCGGCCGTCTGGTGGGGATGCTTCAAACTCCCGCCACCCGGATCGCCAGCGTGCTTCAGGCGCCGGCTGGACAGCTCGCGCGGGTCTTCGGCGCATATGCCGCCAAGGACGACGGGACGGAAAGCGACACGGCCGAAGCTGCATAAGCAGGCCGGGTAAAGCTGGATGAGCGCAGGCCGGGCTGTTTGAGGCACCGGTCTTGCATGGAACCAACCAAAGACTAGATTAGGAAGTAGAAATGGCTGATTTGGCAAAGATGGTGGAAGAGCTTTCCACCCTGACCGTTATCGAGGCCGCCGAGCTCTCCAAGATGTTGGAAGAGAAGTGGGGCGTTTCCGCTGCCGCTCCGGCCGCCGCTGCCGCTGCTCCCGCCGGTGGTGGCGCTGCCGCCGCACCGGTCGAAGAGCAGACCGAGTTCACCGTGATCCTCGCCAAGGCCGGCGACAAGAAGATCAACGTCATTAAGGAAATCCGTACCATCACGGGTCTCGGGCTGAAGGAAGCCAAGGATCTCGTCGAGGGCGCGCCGAAGACGGTGAAGGAAGGCGTCAACAAGGACGAGGCTGCCAAGCTGAAGAAGCAGCTCGAAGAGCAGGGCGCCGCTGTCGAAGTCAAGTAAGACGACTTCCCGCGTGGCCCAGTGCGACGCGGATAAAGGCTGAGACGAGGGAAGTGGGTGGAGATCGGGATCGATCTCCGCCCATAACCCGTTGCATCCGGGTTCAGCCCGGCGTGCGACAGAGATTATCCCGCTGGGGCGGGACGTAGTGTGACCGCCCGTGCGGTCGTCGACAGATAGGGGCAGGCATGAACGCAATCAGCAAGTCGTTCACGGGTCAAAAGCGCATTCGCAAGAGCTTCGGGCGTATCCCCGAGGTGGCTCCGATGCCGAACCTGATCGATGTCCAACGCTCCAGCTACGAAGCGTTCCTTCAGATGGTCGTGCCGCCGGACAGCCGGACGCAGACCGGGTTGCAGGAAGTCTTCAAGTCCGTCTTCCCCATCGACGATTTTGCCGGCCGCGGCCGGCTCGAGTTCGTTTATTATGAGCTGGAAGAGCCGAAATACGACGTCGAGGAATGCATCCAGCGCGGCATGACGTTCGCCGCGCCGTTGAAGGTCATCCTCCGCCTGATCGTCTGGGACGTCGACGAGGACACTGGTGCCCGCTCCATCCGGGACATCAAGGAACAGCCGGTTTACATGGGCGACATGCCGCTCATGACTGATAACGGCACCTTCATCATCAACGGCACCGAGCGCGTCATCGTCAGCCAGATGCACC
>CAZTJC010000081.1:0-14864 GCA_964613945.1 uncultured Acetobacteraceae bacterium | reverse complement strand
TCGACATGCCGCAGGCTCAAAGGAAAGCGGTAATAGAGCCACACGGCGTAGCTGGGCGGAGTGGGACAGGTCATCTTACCCGCCTAGGGGGAGAGACATGTCTCCGCAAGTTGACGGTGCCACTTGAACAGCTCGAAAGCGCAAGGTCACCCGACAACGACGAACCGGCCTAGAACCTGCCGCGATTGGCACGTCAGCCGCTTTCCAACGACCACAGTGGCGTTCCGGATAGCTGCGGCCGGACCGGACGCGGCACCGGCAATGGAGGCGCGTCCCAGGGTAGCCGTACCCAGGGACTTTGCGGTTCCCGCAACAGCATGGCAACCACATCGTCGAACACGTCCTTGGTGGCGTTGCCGGACCAGACGCAACGAGACAGCAGAAAGTCTGTCCCGTATTCCTCCCATGAGCCGTAGCTGCGACGTACGTCGCGAGCGGCATCCACCAAGTAGTCCCAGTCCGCCTCGCCTAACCAACCCAGCATGAGGCCGCAGCGGAACAACATCGCGGCCCGTGCAGCATCGAATGCCAGCAGCGGCGAAGCACGCAAGCCGGGCACGTCGGCCTGCACGGCGTCGAGGCGCCATAAAGTCTCTACCGCACCTTCGGCGTCGTCCCCACCGTCGCGGATGGCGGTGCGGAGTTCCTCGCGTCGGGCCGCGACTTCCGGCCGCCACATGGTGGCGTAGAAGCGGAGCTGCGGCAGGAGGCGGCGGCGATGGCCGCCATCGCCAAGGCCGTCCAGCCGCTCGACCAGCGTGGCACGATCGGTGATGCCCCAGTCGCGTGCCAGCATGCCGGTCATCTGCTTGGTTTCCGCCGCGGCCTCGGCCGGGTCGGCGTCGAGTGCCGTCGTGTCTACTGGCAGCCCGTGGCCAACGTTGTAGACGGCGCCCAGCGCATACGCCCAGGTACGTTCCCCGGCCGGAGGCGGCGACTTGGAAAGGACCACCTTCGGGTAGGTCATCATCGCTTCGGTGCTCCGCTGGGGCCACCATTCATCTCGTAGCGGCGGATCTCAGACCAGGTGCCATCCAGGAATCGTACCCGCAAAGTCATCAAGTTGAGATCGGGCGGCGCGACGAAGCGCAGCGGCACGCCGTTCTCCGGCAAGGTCATCACCGCATTCGGCTCATCCGTGTTGGCGCCATAGCGTAAGTCGGCGATAGCCCGACGGCGCTTGATCAACGGCGCCCAACTCACCAGCGTGCCGCCGGGTTCGGGACTTAGTTCCAGCCAGGCAGTGGTTGGGCTTGTCAGCTCCGCCCGGGCCAACTCCGGCGCCGTGACGCTGTCCGGCGGGAATACGAGCTTCTGCACGTAATCCTTACCGAACACGCCACCAACGATCAGCACGACGGCCACCATCCCAATCACGCGTCCGCGCCGCTGCGTAACGGCCGGATCGGGTAGGACAACGGTAGGCGGTGATTTGGGAAGCGCCGCCGGTTCGGCCAGCAATGGCGGACCTTCCACGGCCTCGCGCACGCGCGCCAGGCTCGCGCCATCGAAGCGGTGCAGCAGAAACCGGCCGTGCTCGCGCAGTTCTCCGAACAGCGTGCGCGCCCGGTTGCGCGTGTCCGGGTCGAGTCCACCCGTGGGCAAGGGCGCCGTTTCCCCGTGTCGGGACGCCAGCATCGCCGCGGCCACGATGCCGCCAGGAGTTGCGGCCTCCTGCCGGAGCGCGTCGAGCCAATCCTCGGCCGCCAGCCGGTCCTCCAGCACGGCGTGGCGCTCCGGATCGTCGCGGGCGGCCCGGCCCTGGGCGTCGTGCCAGTCGAACCGCATCACGAGATGCCGAAACAATCCGGTCGAAAGGGTGCGCGACAGTGCCACGTCGTCCAGCAACGCATCCTCCAGTCGCTCCAGCGCGGCAGAGCCAGGGGGCAGGGCCGCGAGCGCCGTGTCGATGACGCCCATCGCGCCGCGCTCGTCACCGGCGCTGCGATGTGCCTCGAGACGCTCCAGCACGCGAGGCAGGCTCGCATCGGCGTCCGCGTCCCCGGCGGGCATGGTGCTGGTCTCGGCAGTGTCCGACTCGGCTAGTATGGCATCGTAGGCCGCACGCAGGCGCTGGAAGCCCTCGGGGTCACGGTCCGGCCCCACGACCCTCAAGCGGGCACGATAGGCGCGCCGCACCGCGTCCGCGTCGCGCGTCGGGGACAGCCCCAGGGCGTCCCAATCGGCTTGCTCGGCCGTCATGGCATGTTTTCCCCTTCCGCCAGCCGCATCGTCTCGGTCAGGGCCGCCGCCGTCGCCGCGATGGCGGCCGGTTCCTGCGCCGCCATCGCGGCGTCGAACGCGTCGATTGCGTCGCCCAGCGCCGTGCGCGCCCGACCCAGGGCCTGAGCGAACAGCCGTTCGCCGCGTGCCAGCAGCAGGCGGTTGACCGCGGCCTCGCGCGGGTGCAGCTTCAGCGCCGCCAGGGCGGCCAGTCGCTGCTCCGCCTGTTCGGGCGACGGCGCATCGGGGCCGTGGCGGATGACGATGCGGTTGGTGGCGCCGTCGGCTTCCGCGCGGGCCGACACCTCCAGGATGCCGTTTACGTCGTAGGTGAACCGGACGGCGATCCCCTGCTCGGCGCGACGGCGCGGCGCCAGCGCCAGGTCGAATTCTCCTAGCGGGATATTGTCGCGCACCAGCCGCGCCTCGCCCTGGAACACCCGCACGGTGACGGCGCGCTGGAAGTCTGCGGCTGGTGCCACCTCCCGCTCCCGGCTGACGGGGATCACGGTGTTGCGCTCGATCACCGGCAGCATCCGGCCTAGTGCAGTGCCGGAACCCTGCGAGACCTCGATCCCCAGCGTGTAGGGTGCGACGTCGGTCAGCACCACGTCGTCCAGCGCCGCAGCCTGCATCTTCAGCCCGGCCTGTACCGCCGCGCCGCGCGCCACCACCTCGTCCGGGTCCAGCCGCTGTAGCGGCAGGCGGCCGAATAAGCGCGCCGCCTCGCGACGTACCAGCGGCATGCGCGTGGCACCGCCGGCCAGCACGACATGCGACAGCGCATCCGGCCGGATGCGGCTATCCGCTAGGGCGCGGGCCACCGGGCGCCGCAGCCGTTCCAGCAGCGGCTCGCAGATGCGGCCAAACTCCGCAGTGGTAAGCACCGCACGGGCCTCTGCGCCGTCGGGCAGGACAAGGATAATCTCCGCCTCCGCCGCGGTGCTCAGTCGGCGCCGGGCCGCCTCCACCGTGCGCCGCAGCCGGGCTGCCAGCAATTCACCGGCCGGGCCGGGCTGCAACGGGTCTGGTAGCGGAATGCCGGCGGCGCCTGCGAACCAAGTGGCGATCGCATCGTCGAAATCTTCGCCGCCCAGGAAGTTGTCGCCGGCGGTGGCGCGCACTTCCATGATCCCGTCGTTCATTTCCAGCACTGAGACGTCGAAGGTGCCGCCGCCGAGGTCGAACACCAGGACGGGGCCGTCGGGCCGTGTCCCCGGCTCTGCCAGGCCATAGGCCAGGGCGGCGGCGGTAGGCTCGTTCAGCACGCGGTCCACCCGCAATCCGGCCAGTTCCCCGGCCTGGCGCGTAGCCCGGCGCTGAGCGTCGCTGAAATAGGCGGGCACGGTGATCACCGCCTCCTCGACAGGAGCACCGAGGAAGGCTTCCGCATCGGAGCGGAGGGCGCGGATCACGAAGGAGGACAGCTCTTCCGCCCGGAACCGACGGGAACCAAGGGCGATCTGCCGAGCGGTGCCCATGTCGCGTTTGAAGGCGGCGGCGGTTAGCTCCGGATGGGTGGACAGACGCTCCCGCGCCGCAGCGCCGACTACGATCTCGCCCGTGCGGTCCTGGCTTACGACGGACGGTGTCAATACCTCGCCCAAGGCGTTAGGCACCAGCTCGACCCCGTCTCGCCAGATGGAAACGAGTGAGTTGGTGGTGCCGAGGTCGATGCCGATGATCACGCACAGCTCCTATATGCCTCGTCCCGGTAAGGCGAGTAGGCCATGGACCGGAACCAATCCGAGGCCGGCAGGCCTACCCGCGTTCGAGGAGGCAATCTACGGCGCCACGATGCGGAATGAGCCCGGCGGCGGCATCCAGGTCGCTGCCCTGCGCCCGCGATGATCAGGAACGGCGATGCCGTTCGGGTTCGTGGTCTCGACGGCGAACTCCAGCGGTGTGCCCTTGCTGAGGAAAGCCGCGAGCCGTGCATCCAGCCCGCTGCTGTCGACGGTGCCGGCTTGCCCCAGCACAGCCTTGGCCATGCTGCCGGTCATCTGCGCCCATTGCGGACGGCTCTGCTCTGTGACGCCGCTGGCCGAAGCGATGCGCGGCACCATTCCGCCATCCTCCAGCCGCACTACCAGCCGCTGCAGCGTGAGCGGCGCGTCGCCCTGCGCCTGCCCCAGCCCCTTGCCCGACAGCCGCAGGTGGCCCAGGCCCTTCATCTCTGTGTTGATCTCGCCGGTCCAGCCATCGGCATTAAAACGGCTGTCGGTCACCAGCGACAGCAGCTCGACGCCGTCCAGCACCGCCGGACGCGGCTGCTGCGGCCCGACCCGACCACCCGCCAGTGCGAAACGGTCAGTTCCAGCCGGGGTAAGCGTCAGTTCGCCGCTGTCCAGCACGACGGGCCCGGCATGCAGGCCGCGGACGGACAGGCGCAGGTCGCCGCTGCGGATGGCGGCGCGAACGTCCTTGGTGTCGGCGGCGGCATCGGCTTCCTGCAACGCTGCAAGGCGTCGCACGTCGAGCCCCGAGAGCTCCAGCCGACCCAGTGCCACATCCTGCACGTTGGCTGCGGTCGCCATCGCGGGAGCCTTGGCGGTGAAGCCCTCGGCGACCAACCGGGTCAGCCGTCCCCCGGTCATTGCCATGTCCAGGCTGTTCAGGTGGGCCGCGGTGCGCGGCGAGGCTGCGGTCGCCGCGCCGCTCACCGGACTGCTGACCGGGCCGTCCAGCGCCGTGAGGTCGGTGGCCCGCACCGAAGCGCCGTCCAGCGCGGCGAGCCAGGCTTCGGTTCCGCTGGCCTGGTTCCCCGCTTGTCCAGTCGACGCCGCGCCATTCGCCGGCACGGCGTTAACAGCGATGTTCTCCGCCTGCAGCCCAGCCACGCGCAGGCGATCCGTCCCGTTGCCGACAGCCATCGACACGTCGTTCGCCGTGACATCGATACGTCCCGTCACCCGGGGCTTGACCACGCTGCGCGCCGCCTGAGCCAGCACCTTGCCGCCAGGGGCTGTTACCGTGACGTCGCGCAGCATCACCGTGTCGCCGGAGCGCTCCTGCCCAGCCCAGGCCACGGTATTGCCGGCGATCCCGTTCTGGCGAACTTGTGCCAGCCCGGCTTCCACCGCTCCCAGCGCCTGCCCCCGGTAGAGCTGCTGGCCGCCGATCCCTACGGCCACGACGGCGACGATCCCTGCGCCGGCCAGAAGCATGGTCTTGCGTGTCACGAGCGTTCTTTCTTGTTTGACCACCGCTGCTTGGCGGCTCCCGGCCGCCTTGTCGAGGCTACATGACCAGAAATGTCAGTCCGGACTCCAGCTTTCGCGAATTGCTGGTGATCGGCATTGTTGGTTTGTTCAGGCAATAAGATCTGAGTTCGTTAGCAATTTGGTTAGAAGATGCCATTCGACCCGTGTTGCATTGCAAGGAGCACATCTTGGAAGTTACGCCTGCCGAGAAGATGCTCGCTCGGCACCTGGAAGCCGTATTCCAGTGTCGGCCGCGGATCGTGGCCCACCATAACGGCGGGGACGACCCGTTCAGCATCGGCATCGCACGGGTGCGCGGCTACCCCGCGCCTGGTCTGACGACGATGAGCACGATTGGCCTGTCCAACGGCCAGTTGTTCCTGACCGATGGATCGGAACACTTGGCAACACGCCTGGAATTCATCGCATCCTGCCAGGACGGGCAGGAGGATGACCTTGCGGAAGCCCTGTTCCTCGCCGCGTGCTTCGTCGGCAAGCGTAAGGGTGCCGCCCAACCCGGCATCTTCTTGAACGAACTGCTTGGGCGGTTCCGGCCTTCCAGCTTGGTTCCGCACGGATTTCTCACGACACCCTTCGCCTACGACGGCCTCCTCGCCACCAGGAACTTCGCTGGACGGAGGGTGACTTGGTTGCAAATCGTGCCGGTTTCAGCGCGCGAGGTGAGCTACGCACGCACCCACTCGACCGACGCCCTGGAAACCCTGTTCGAACAGCAAGGCATCAAGTGGGGTGACATGGACCGCGCCTCTATCGTCTGACCCGCTGGAAACAGGAACGCGGCACGGCAGTCTGGCACGGCTTCGCGGGATGGTGGACCGGAATGGAACGATATGGCCCTAATCTGCCATGGGAAATCGTGTGTATCTGGAGCTGCGCGGTTCCAACTTGCCCATTCTGGCGGAGGAGGACGAAGAGGACGTCGTCAGCCTGGAATGCAACAATGGGCTGCCCTTGTTCTGGCTCGCCTTGCTCCAGGAAAAAGATCTGGGCGGATATTGGGAGGGCGAGGTCCAAGCCTTGTATGCCGAACACGATGATCCCGAGGACTTCACCCTGGAGCCGATCCGCCTGGCCTGGAGTGAAGCGAGCGTCAATCTGACCTCCGCTTGCGCATTGGCTGAGATACGCCTGCCGGAGCTGTTCCCCCTGCTCCGCGCCTGGGCGGACGCGCTGATGGCGCTGTCGAAACAGGGGCCTGCCGAGGAGGTGCGCCTTTACCTGGCGGAGAACACCAGTTTCCACCCGGACCCCGACAGCTTCCTGAGCGAAGTGCGCGCGGCCGTGCGGCTGTGGCACGGGCCCGACTACCCCGGCATGCCGCACATTACGGACGCCATAAGCCAGCTGACAGGAGTGGGATGGCTGACGAATGCGCCGTTTCCAGACACGCCGCCGGCCTGGCACCCAGGCCGTCCACTGGCAGCTGCCTCGGACAAGGGTGCGCTGGGTCGTCCGGCAGGACCGGTTGTGGAATGGATAGCCGCTGTGCTGGTTGCCGCAGTAGTTCTCGGCACAGCAATGTTTGGCATGAGCCTGCTTGGACCGGCTGGGGTGTGGGTTGGAGGCTTGCTGGGCCTTGTCTTGTCCGTTGTCACTATTTGGCGGTGGGCTGTATGGGATAGATTGCGTTGAGGGCGGTCGAACTTGTCGCGAGGCAAGCGAACCAACCGGAGTGTTTGCGCCTGCCAAGCACCAGTAACCCGGTGTCCTGGCTGAGGGCGGCGGGACCGACCGATTATATCGATCAGGTGGCTCGACATCAGATTGAGCATGAGGACAATGGACGGTATTCTCAAGCGTCAAAAAGCGTAGCGAACCCGACAATACGGCATGTGAGAGGCCAGCAGGTCCTTGAAGCGTCGGAGCCACTGGCCTTTCCAGCCAGTGCGGTAGCGCAGGTTCACGCCGCCGGACTCGGACACTTTCTCCTCCTGGATGTCTGGGCGCCACAGCAGCTCCTCCGCCTTCGGGTGCCAGAGCAGGTTGACCTCGTGCAGCTCCCTGTTGTGGGTCAGCATGATGATCTCAGCCGCCAGCTGATCCTTCACCGCGGCTGGCAGAACGTCGTTCAGTTCGGTGAACAGCGCGCCCCATTCCACCTCCCACCCTTGGCGCAGTACCACGGGAGAGAAGTTCAGGTGAATTTCGTAACCAGCACGATGCAGTTCGGGGATTGCAGCGATGCGCTCGGCTACCGGGGAAGTGCGGATGTCCAGCAGCCGAGCCAGCTCGGGAGGCATGAGGGACATGCGGATGCGTGTGCGTCCCTGAGGTTCGTAGCCGAGCAGGTCCGGGTTCACCCACTTCGTGGCGAAGGAGCCCTTGGCGTGCGGCAGGGTGCGGAACAGGGCTACCAGGTCCCGCACGTTGTCGGAGATGCCCGCGTCGACAGACAAGTCGCCGTTCTCACCGAGATCATAGACCCACGCCTGCGGGTCCACCTGGTTCGGCACGGTCTTGGGGCCTTGTCGCGCTACGTGACGGACGGTCGCGGCACTAATCGCCTCGATGTTGACGAAGGTGCTAATCGGGTTCGCATGTCCCTTGCGTCGAGCGACATAGCAGTAAGCGCAGGCCATGGCACAGCCGTTGGAGGAGGATGGTGCAATGAAATCGGCACTCCGCCCGTTGGGGCGGAAGGTCAGCCCTTTCTTCACGCCGAGCACCAAGGCCTGCTTCTTGGCGAGAAGGTAGTCGCCGGGATTGGCGTCCTGCAATTCAGGGATACGCCAGTGGGACGCGACGGGGGTGCGCTCGGCTGCCGGAAAGCGCAGAAGAATCTCACGCCCGCGGGCATACTCTTCCACGTCAGGCTCAAGATAGATGCGGGTGATGTCGAGGGGAAACGAATTCATCGATGCTCTATGTGGGCGTGCAACCGAGAACCTCAGCGTCCCAGCCTATGTATCGACGCGAATGTTTGAAGAGCCGGCCCATCGAACCACAAGCGTCCACGGCTTGCAGCAAGACCCTCAACACCGATTTGTGGCCTGAAGCGGAAAGTCCAGTCTGAAGCGGTAACGTGGTGGCATCGGAGATAGAATTTGATGCATCTCCGCCGTCATAAGCGCTAGAGGATCCACCGCGGATCATACGCCGGCAGCAGTCCAGAGACGTCGTAGCGCGTCATGGCCTGGCACCGGGTCACGATCCGGTATTGCCACCGCGGCAGCCCGACTGGCCGCCGCTTGAAACGCGTCCGGGTCGCCGCGAAGTGTGTCGAAGCGTGCGCCACCGGGGTAGGCGCCGACCACCAACAAGGGGCCGTCCTCGCGCAGGTTGCAGTGCGCTACCCCGGCAGGGATGACGACAACGTCGCCGGCTGCGAGCTCGACTTCCTTGCCGGCCGGGCCACCGAGGCGGACTACCACGCGGCCGGCAGCGATGCCCAAGACCTCATGCGCGATGCTATGGAAATGGTGGAACGGGTAGATGCCGTTCCGCCAGGCGTTGCTCCACCCACAGACGGCAAACGCACGCTCGATGCCGCAGGCGTCGGCCAGTACGGCGGCGCGGTAGAGTAACACGGGCAGGCGCGAGTTCGGGAAGGGTGGCGCGGCCGGGATGGGGAGCATGTCTGGCTCGTTCATCCGATGGTAACGCGCCAGCGCGGGCTTGGGCGCGCCGCGTCATCCTCCATATTCGTAATCTGACAGGGACGGAGCGGTCGATGCGGGTTGTGGTTCTCGGCGGCGGTGCCATCGGCACCTCCGCCGCCTTTCGATTGGCCGAGCGCGGGGCGGAGGTCGTCGTTGTGGAGTGCCACGCGGTGGCGGGCGCTGCGTCAGGCAAGTCGGGGGGCTTTCTTGCGCTGGACTGGTGCGACGGCACGCCGGTCGAACACCTGGCACGCCGGAGCTTCGCGCTGCACACCGAGTTCGCCGACACCTGGGGCGGCCAGAATTGGGGCTACCGGCGCATGACGACGTTCTCCGGCACGGTCGGAGGTGCCATGCGCTACCGACCGCTGGCCACCACGCCCGATTGGGTCGGCGCCGATGTTGCCATCGGGCAACGGATCGGCACGCCCGGCTCGACCGCGCAGGTCCACCCGGCCCGGTTCACCGCCGCCACCATGCGCGCGGCCGAGATGCATGGCGCCGTTCTGCACATGGGTCGGGCAACCGGGCTGCTGCGCCGCGGCGAGCGGGTCTGCGGCGTTCAGCTCGAGGACGGGACGCTGTCAGCCGACGCCGTGGTGATCGCGATGGGCCCGTGGTCCGCACTAGCCTCCGAGTGGCTCGAGCTGCCGCCGGTCTACGGTTTGAAGGGGCATAGTCTGGTGTTCGAGACGGGAACGCAGCTGCTGGCGGAAGCGCTTTTCCTGGATTACTCCGACCCTGCTGGCGGCACGCTCTCGCCCGAAATTTTCCCACGCGCGGATGGCACAACCTATGTCTGTGGCATCTCGAGCGAATCGCCCGTCCCGGTCGACCCGGCCCGCATCGCGCCCGACCCGGGCGCGCTCGAGCGGTTGGCTGCATTATGCGCCCGCGTGTCGCCCGTGCTTGCCAGCGCGCCCGTCGTTGCGTCCGGCGCATGCTTCCGGCCGGTGACGAGAGACGGCCTACCCCTGATCGGCCCTGTTGGCGGCGCCGACGGGGTGTTCGTGGCGACCGGGCACAGCGTATGGGGCATTCTGAACGCGCCCGCGACCGGTGAGGCAATGGCCGAGCTGGTGCTGGACGGCACGGCGCGCACCATCGACGTCTCGCCCTTTAACCCGGCGCGCTTCGGCAGGCTGTCGCGTGAGCGCGTGGCGATCTCCCGTCGGGTAGGACGCTGATGGCCGGGCCGCAGGTCAGCATCACCTACTGCACGCAGTGCAAATGGCTGTTGCGCGCGGCTTGGATGGCGCAGGAGCTGTTGTCGACATTCGAGACGACGCTCGGGGCGGTCAGCTTGTGCCCAGGCACAGGTGGCGTGTTCCGGGTCGAAGTCGACGGCGTGCTGATTTGGGAGCGCGTCCGCGACGGCGGCTTTCCGGAGAGCAAGACACTTAAGCGTCTGGTCCGCGACCGGGTCGCCCCCGGCCAAGCGCTCGGCCACGTCGACCGCGTTTGAGCGTGGACGCCTGGCCGGCGTCACACCGTGACGACGCACTCGGGAGATTGCGGCAATGCGGTGGTCCAACATGCTTTGGTCCGCGCTGCTGTCGGGCAGCTTTGCAAGCCTCGGCTCGACGGCGACGCAGCGGCAGCATACCGAGAAGTCGATCAGCGCTATACTGGATTGCCGATTGCCGCCGCGGGCGATCGGGAATCGCAGAGTGGACAGACCGGGGCTTCAGCGTTCACCCGTGCTGCATTCATAAATTCTAGCATTTGGCCGGAAGCGGACTGTCCGGTCACCGGACGGAATTTTAAGAAGCGGACGTTTGGAGGCGCGACGGCCTCTTGTCTGCCAAATTGCTCGTCTTCAACTCAGATTTAAAAAAACCGGATGATTCGTGCTCAAGTTATGGTCGGCACAACTGGCTGAGGCATCACGACACGGCATGCATATGAGTTCTCGGCCGATTTGGCTTAGCAACCAAGCTCTGAGAAAGGCTGGCTCATCCAAGAGAAGACAAGGTGATACACTCGGCCAGGCCGGGTCTGATTTCACAACTGTGTATCGCGTATTGCCGCCAGCCACCGAACTACTCGCCTGCGGTTAACCCCGAAGTCTGAGTAACCGTAGATGCTGCGGGACCAGATCACCAGCCGCGACCGTTGCCCACTATCCTCTAACACCTGCACCGTAGTCAGATCCGGAAAGCCAAACACCGCGATGCGTTCCACAAAATGCGCCTGCCGGCGATCATCATAGCGAGCAAGCAGATAGGTTCGCGCCTGCTTCGTGGCCATCGTGACCACCGCGGCATAGAGGTCATCCGCAGACCGATTATAGATCAGCGTTACGATGTCCGGCGCCGGTGTGAATCCGTCCGGGGCGGCGAGCGACGTATTCGGTGTTTCCGGCCGCTGCAGATGTGCCATGTCGATTGGCGGCGGCACTGGAATATCTGCTACCCCCGACCCGCATGCTGCCAGTGCTAGACTCAGTGCCACAGCAACCAGCCGCCTCAACCATCTGCGTATCCTATCCTCCATTCGGGTCCCTACCGTTTGCGTAAGCTGGTCGTGCATTAATCAACTATTCACATGACAGGTTTAGTATCCAGGACAGGACACCCGCCGGCGTCGTCGAATAGAGGTGTCGGGGATCTGCCGCCATGTATGACAACGACCTGTATCAACAGGGTCTTGAGGCCATTAAATCACTCTCGGATGAGAATGGTATTCTAGCGTCATCCCGATCAGAAATGTTCGGCTGTGTATTCGGCAGGGACTCAGCAATCACCGGTTTGACCCTGCTGACGGTCTTTGAGAAGACGCAAGAGCCAGTGCTGTTCGAGATCGTTCAACGCATCATCTTCGCGCTGTCGCGTCTACAGGGGCGGGGTGTCAACATCGAGAGCGGCGAGGAGCCGGGCAAGTGCATTCATGAATATCGCCCTACCGACCATGATCACCTCACCAGCCCGGTAAAATCTGGGGAGAACAAGCCGTGGCACGTCTACGACGATGGCGTGATGCGTATCTTCGACACTGTGGATGCGACGCCACTCTACCTCATTTTGGTGTCGAGGTTCATTGAGATCACGGGCGATTACTCCATCCTCAACGTCATCGGTAGCAATGTAAGTCTCGCGCTTATGTGGCTGCTTGCTTATGCTGACACCAACAACGATGGCTTGATCGACTATCAATTGCACCCGGACCGGAAATGCGGCGGCCTAGCTGTGCAAAGCTGGATGGACAGCGGAGAAAGCACATTCTTCGATGATAGCAATCATCGCCCTCAGTATCCGATCGCTCCCGTCGAAGCTCAAGCTTACGCTTACAGCGCCCTGCGAGCGTGGTCCCATCATTTCGGCACCGCAGGCACGGAGTTGCCTGCGACGTTATTAGACACCGTCTTCGCAAACACCCTCGATGAACGAGCAACCCTTCTTAGGCAAGTGTTTAATGAGACCTATCCGATCATCAGTCATGGCCGGGCAATGCTTGCCTACGCGATTGATGGGAAGGGTAACAAACTGACAGCATGCCGATCGACGATGGGTCATGTTCTTTGGGCAGATTTCCGTGGTGACTGCATCATCGACTGTCCGCAGCTCAAGCAGCAGATCGTCGATCGAATGATGCAGGCCGACATGTTCGTGCGCAATGTTGGCTTGCGGACCCTCTCCCAGGCCTCGGCTCGGTTTGATGCACTAAGCTATCACAATGGTTCAATTTGGCCGCATGACACCGGGATAGCTGCGGAAGGAATGCGAAAACATGGCTTTTATCAAGAAGCGGATTTGCTGATTCAGGGGCTCAAGAAAGTATATGAGCATTTTAAGACACCGATTGAGTTGTTTGTAAGCAACGAACACGGACTAGGTGAATACTCCCACGAAAACGGCAGCCGAGCATGCATGGTTCAGGCTTGGAGCGCTGCAACGATGATGGCAGCCTCTCTATTTGGACAAAACCTTCGGAGCAATGAGACTTTTGCTTCCGGTCATGGATGACAATAGCGTTCTGGCTCTCGGTCTTGGAGCGTTCTCCTGTTCGTCTACCGTGTCCGCTTTTGGGAGCTGGCTATAAAGCCTGATCGTCCGATATGTGGCGCATAGCGGACTTATGATCTCGAGCGTGTGAAACGAGCCCCGGTTTGAACCGCAGCCCGCTTCAGTATTGCAACCCGCGATCACTATGATGAACCAGGCCGCCACGGTGAACCAGTCGACGATCGTGTAGCGCCTGCTCAAGCGCATCCAAGACGAAGCTGGCATGTGCCGTCCTGCTGGCCCGCCAGCCGACGATACGTCTGGCGTAAGTATCGATGACGAAGGCGACATAGACGAACCCTGCCCAGGTCGCGACGTAGGTGAAGTCCGATACCCAGAGCCTGTTCGACGCAGGGGCACGGAACTGGCGCTTGACGTGATCGAGCGGGCACGGTGCGGCCTTGTCGCTGATGGTCGTGCGCACCGGCTTGCCCCGGATCACGCCTGCCAAAGCCATCTCGCGCATTAGCCGCCCAACGGTGCAACGGGCGATCGGAAAGCCGTCCCGCATCATCTGTCGCCAGACCTTGCGCACGCCATACACCCCGAAGTTCTCGGCGAACACACGGGCGATCTGTAACCATCCGGCGCATACCGCGGGATTAGTCCAAGGCGTCTGTGGCTATGCTGGTTGATCGACGGCGCTGACCTGAGATACGGCCCAACGCCATGGCAGCAGGTCGTCGAGGCGGTGGGTTGAGTGATCCGCGATGCGAGCAAGGATGTCGGCGAGCCAGGCCTGCAAATCCATGCCGTTCATTTTGGCCGTGACGATAAGGCTATACATTACCGCCGCGCTGTCCGCCTCGGTCCGAGCCGCAGAACAGCCACAACTTGCGCCCGAGGGCGATGCCCCTCAGCGCGCGTTCGGCGGCGTTGTTGCTGATGCAGATCCGCCCATCGTCCAGGAACCGGGTAAACGCCGTCCACCGCTTCAGCAAGTAGTCTATGGCGCGCGCGACATCGTTGCCGCGGGCCAGCCTGGTGCGGTGCTCGCTCAGCCATCCGTGCAGCTCGGTCACCAATGGTGCCGAGAGGGCCTGCCGGGTGGTCCGGCGCACCTCGGCGTCGTGGCCGTTGATATCGCGCTCAATGTCGAATAGCGCGTCGATGCGCTGCACGGCCTCCAGGCAGATCGGCGATAGCACCGCCGGAGCGAGGAAACAACGGAGGTCACGTCAGAGATCAAAGTTCACTCAGTTTCGTGCGGCCTTGCGGCTAAGGCTGATGCCTTTCGCTAGAGCGGAGCGACGGGTCGCGTAAGCTGATGCCATCATCGGAAGCCCCGTCCACCGGCTGCGCCGTCCCACCCTTCTTCTCGCTGAACAATCGTAACGTCTTGTTAAGCTGGTTCTGAGTCGCCGCCCAGTTGAGTGGTGCCCGCTCACGGGTATATTCTTCAAGGGCGGCACGATGGGCGGCTACTGCGTCCTCCATCTGCGCCGTCCCGCCCTCTCTCTCCGAGAGATCGTAACGTGGCTCCAAGATTGTCCTGTACCCTCGCCCAGTCGAGCGGTGCTCGCTCGCGAGTATATTCCTCCAGCGCTGCGCGGTGGGCGGTTCTGTTGCAAATCGCGGGGCGGGGTAGAAGGGCGGGGTTTGGCTAACGGGCAAGCGTGATGGCGAAGCGGCGGATCATCAGGTCGTTCAAGGGCCGGCACTTCACCTCCGAGGTGATCCAGTGGGCGCTGGTATCTGGCGTTCCCAATCAGCTACCGCGATCTCGCCTCCATGCTGTGCGACCGCGGCGTCGAGGTGGACCACACGACTTTGTTCCGTTGGGTGCAGGCCTACGCTCCCACCTTGGGACGACG
>CAZTJC010000080.1:0-15045 GCA_964613945.1 uncultured Acetobacteraceae bacterium | reverse complement strand
AACGCAGCCTGATCGACGCCGCGTTGGACCTCGCCGTTCTAGTGGACCCGATTGGTGATCGGACGCTTCGCCTCCTCCCGCTCGGCTCGCAACGTAGCGTTTGGGCGGCTTCGGCTCGGTTGCCGGTGCGGGCCAAGCCGGCGCCGCGTGACCTGCAACGCTTCACCGTGGTGACCACCCTGCCGGGAACAGCCATGCATCGCCAGTCGGTCGCCTGGTTCGCGGCGCGGGCGCTCGAACCCGGCCCAATGTGCCTGTGCACTAGCGTCAACGCCGCGGCGCAACTGGTCGGCGCAGGAATGGGGATCGGCGTGTTCCCGGCCCGCATGGTTGAGGCCAGCTCCATGGGTGGGCGTCTTGTGGCATTGCAGACCAGGCCGGCCTTGCCCCCAGGTCGAGTTTACGTAGCCGGCCGTGCCGGCGACGATCAGAACCGGACGGAAGCTCTAATGCGCGTCATGACAAGCGTCACAAACAACCTGGACTATTTCGGAGACGCTTGAGCCTGCCAAGCCTTTGACGTCAACGTGGCGCCTACTCGCCGGTGCCTCTACAAACCACGGGGCGCTTCCTGACCACCCGCACATACACGAGCACCGCGTTGAAGAAGGCTAAGGTCAGAGGGATCGAGCGCTCATAAAAACTACGCGGACCAACTCACCCCACGACCATCCTTGTGATCGCAATCACCGAAATGCCTTGAACATGCTTTGAGGATTTCCAAAACTGGTGCTTCATTGTTCGCAACGAAGCAACAAAACAGGGTGGGAATGAATCGATTCACACGAGTGCGTGCAATGTGCCTTTGCGTGGTCATTGCACCAATGCCTATCTCGGCACTCGCTCAAGAAGTTGCTCCACTCCGTATCGGCGTTCTCGCTGATATGTCGGGCACCACGTCGGACCTGGGCGGCAAGGGCGCCGTTGTTGCGGCGCAACTCGCGGTCGACGACAATGGCGGGGTTGTGCTCGGTCGGAAGATCGAGATCCTCGCCGGCGATTCGCAGTCAAAGCCCGACCTTTCTGCTAACCTCGCCCGGCAATGGTTCGATACCGATGGCGTCGACGCGATCGCAGACATTCCCAATGCGGCCATCGCCCTCGCCGTGCAGACGGTGGCGCGCGACAAGAAGAAGATCACGCTAATCTCGGCCGCTGCCAGTGTAGACCTGTACGGCAAATACTGTTCGCCGACAGGCTTCCTATGGACGTATGACACCGGCGTACTCTCTCGCGGTACGGCGCAAGCGGTTTATGCTACCGGTTCCAAGACCTGGTACTTCATCACCGCGGACTTTTCTTTCGCCCTTCAACTTCAGGCGGACACGACGGCGCAGGTCGAGAAATTAGGGGGCAGCGTGGTCGGCTCGACGAAGGTGCCGCAGGGCACCACCGATTTCTCATCGGCGATGTTGCAGGCCCAAAGCTCGGGCGCCAACGCGATCGGTATGGCTCTGGCCGGCACCGACATGGTCAACGCCATCAAGAGTGCCCGAGAGTTCGGCTTGCCGCAGGGTGGGCAGAAGATCGCCGGAATGGTCCTCTTCATCACCGACGTGAAGAGCGTTGGCCTCGAGACCATGAGTGGCACGTATGTCACGACCGCTTACTATTGGGACCAGGACGATGCCACACGAGCCTTCTCGAAGCGGTTCGAGGCCAAGATGGGCCGGCCACCGACCATGATTCAGGCCGGCGACTACTCGGCTGTCAATCACTATCTAAAGGCCGTTAAGGCGGCAGGCACGACCGACGGGCCGACGGTGGCAGCGAAAATGAAAGAATTTCCGGTCGAGGATTTCATGACGCATGGGGGCACGATCCGACCGGATGGCCGGGTCGTTCGCGACATGTACCTGGCCCAGGTGAAGACACCCGCCGAATCGACACAGCCGTGGGATCTCTTTCGGATCGAGCGGACCCTGCCAGGGGCATCCTTGCTCCCGCTGCCGTCCGAGACAGCCTGCCCGACAGCCAAGTGATCGCCGTCGTCTCTCACCGCGCGTTCTAACTGCCCAGACCAGAGTTGCTGCGACACCGATCGACGGCCGGAAATCCAAGTCGGTGTCAGCACAACTCGCGTCTACCGTCGTCAGTTTGCTGGATCAACATACGGAACGCCGTCATCGGCCAACCGCCAGATCTCCCGGGCAGCCGGTGCCTGCGATTCTTCCACGACGTGTCCCGCCAGCCCGCCTGCCCTGGATACCACCGCAACAGCGCGCATGGCCACGACTGGAATCCCGATCTCAAGCAGCAAGGCTGCGATTGCTCCTGTCGCGTTGATCGTCAGGTGACGGCCGGCAGCCCGGTCGAACTCGGTGCCCAGCTCACGCAGCAAGGCAATATAGCGCCCAGAATAGCCGGCCTCGGCCGCGACAGCGAACAGGCGCGGCGGGCGGGGGTCGTCCGGCTTGTGGAACGGGTGCCCGAACCCGGGCATCGGCATCCGATTGGTCCGGTGATAAGCCACCGTCTCCCGGCACCATGACGCCGTGTCCGCCGCTTCCACTCCAGCCGCAAGCAGGCGTGCGCAACCATCCATCGTGCCGGCGAACACGTCGCCCACCGCCAGCAATCCGGCAGCGATCGCCACCTGCGCCTGACCCGGCGTGCTATCGGCCATCAGTCGCGTGACGATGGAGGACGGCGTCCACCCGTGTTCCATCAGCGTGACCAGGCAGGCATCCAGCACGCGTGTCTCACCAGCCTGTGGCATGCGATGCGCCAGGGCAAAGAACAGCATTTCCGTGAAGGTCCGCTGCCCGATCAACTCGCCGACAAGATCCTTGCCGCGCACGGTGATGCTCGTTTTGTCGCTGGTGGCGATATTGGTCGCGAACTTCTTGGGATCGTTCATCGTGGGGCCTCCGCAGCATCTGTGAAGTCGAGCAGTTTAGTCTTGTATTCGCTTCGTCCCAGCGACCCGGCGGGCACCAGCTCGACCTTGATCGTGGCGATCAGCACCTCGCGCACCTTCGCCGCTATCGCAGCGGCCAGCGCGCCATCGTCCGCCTCACCCTCGCCGAGTTCGACCTGAACCGGCAGCGGAGGCTCCTGCCGCACGCCCTTCACCGTGGGCCTGATCAGGATGGCGCCACTCACCCGAGGTGCGAACCCGGCCACGACGTCGCGAATGGCAGACGGGAATACGTTGACGGCGCGCACGATCAGCAACTCGTCAGTGCGTCCGATGCAGCGAACCCTTGGTGTCTTTCGGCCGCACGAGCACGGTGACACCCACATTCGCACGTGATCGCGTGAGCGAAAACGCAGCAACGGGACTGCTTCACGCCGTAGCGCGGTATAGACCAGCTCACCCTCCGCCCCATCTTCCATCGGCTTGGGTTGCCCGGTTTCCGGGTCGATCAGCTCCACATGGACGAAGTCACGGCCGCTGAAATGCATCCCTTGCTGGGCATCGCATTCGCCCCAAAGCGACACCGACACATCGCCAATGCCCATCGCTTCGCACATGGTCGCCCCGAAGGCGCGCTCGATGCGGCCTCGGAACTCCGTCTCGCCCCCGCCGGGCTCCCCGGCGACGCAGATGCGCTTCAAGCCGAGACTGTCGGGCGCGATACCTATCTTGAGCAGATGCTCCGCAAGGTAGGCTGCATAGGACGGGGTGCAGAGCAATGCGTCCGCCTTGATCAGCTGCAGTGCCCTTACCAGTCGCGCCGTGTTGCCAGTGCCGACCGGTATGTGGGTGACGCCTAGCTTGGTCATCGTGTCGAGCGAAGCACCAGCAACGAAAGGCCCGGCATTGAACGTGCTGACGACCTTCATCCCCGGCCGCAGCCCGGCCGCGTAGTAGGAACGTGAAGATATCTCGATCCACATGGCCAGGTCCGCTGCCGTCACCGGCATGTAAACCGGATCGCCCGTGGTGCCCGATGTCGAGTAGACCCGAACGATCGATCGGGGATCGGCAGCAAGATGGATGCCGAACGGCGGGTGCTCAGCTTGCGAAATCCGGAGCTCGTCTTTTTCAGTGAACGGCAGATGGCGAAGATCATCGAGCGCGCCTGCCGCGTCCGGTGTGCCTATGCCAGCGTCGGTAAGCTTATCGCGGTAGAAACCCGAATTCTCGAACAAGTATCGAATCTGCTCGGGCCAACGAGCACGATCGCACACGAGTTGCTCATCGACCGTTCTGGTTTCAACGTCCGGCCGCAGTAAGTCTGCCACGCTGGAATTTGTCTGCTGGCTTGCCAAGCGTCCCTCATTATTCAGGCGCAATCTCATTGCACCAATTAAGCGGTTATATTCATCAACGTAGAAATGCAGTGAACTTCCGGTGGTCTGAAGTCTGACATTCAGCGACGCAGACCATCCCTACTAATTCAGTCTTGGGCCTCAATATCGACCATCACAGACGCTGGAGCGAGCCACTGCATTCTCACAATCAGGGCAGGATTGCCGAAAGGCTGGTTCGGACCTCCAATAAGATGGGACCATGCAGGTGCGCAAAGGCCTGTTGAAGCGCTGGGCCGACTTGCTCCTCTTGCTCAACCCGAAGGAAGTCGCAATTGTGAGCGCGCGCAAATAGCTCGAAATCGGGCGGCACTAGGGCAGTGGCGGACACCCGGCCAGGGAACAAGCGCTCCTGATCCCGTCGAATGGAGCCCAACGAGAAGTTGTTGGCCAGAATGAATATGATCGGCAGACGCCGGACGACCGCGTGAGCGAGTTCGTGGCTGGACATCAGGAAACCGCCGTCACCTAGCAGCGCCACGACCCGGCGCGTGCCAGCACGGAGCGCGAAAGCAACCGCGCCCGGTATACCGAAGCCCATGCAGCCGGTCACGGTGGCCAGCAGTCGTTGCGGCGGTTCAAAGGGAAAATAACGATAGATGCTGGCCGCGGACGAGCCGGCGTCGGTCGCCACGATTGCATCCGGCGGCATGTGATCACGCAGAGCCGCGATCACGTTACCGAACACCACGCCGTCGTCCGCAGTGCGCGCCGTCCAGCGGCCAAGAGGCTCTCGTATCGTCGCCAGCCGCTCCGTCCAGTCGCGGCGGTCGAGCGGAGCGGACGGGAGATGGCTTACCAACGCCTCGAGGAAAGCCGCGGGCGGGCAGGCTAATCCCAGGGTGGGGTGGTGATTTACGCCGATTACATGAGCGTCGGGATGGACGTGTATCAGCACAGCATCTGACCATGGCGAATGGGGAAAGGTGTAGCCATGGGTTTGCAGGTCACCCAATCGCGTTCCGATCGCCAAGACGACATCGGCGGCGGCAAAGGCCTCGAGCTGCTCCGCCGGGTTGAATAGCCCGACCTCGCCCGCGAACAATCGGTGCCGATTGGGGAACAGGTCGTGCCGCCGGAACGTGACCACCACCGGCACGTCCAGTGCCTCCGCAACTCGGCGAAGAGCGTCCCGACCTCGGTCCGCATCATCACTTCCGTCCAATGGACCAGCCAGGGCCCCGCCCGCTAGGATCAAGGGCCGCTTCGCCTTGGCCAGCAAGTCGGCGGTTTGGCGAACCCCCTCCAGCGCAGGCGCCGACATCGTGCGCCCGGTCTCCCGCGGAATGGGTGCCGAGATCGACTCTGCCAGCATGTCCTCCGGTAACACTACGACCACCGGACCAGTAGTGGGCTCCGTCGCCGTGCGCATTGCACGGGCCAAGACCTCCGGCAGACGTGCCGGATCGCTTACCTCGGCCACCCATTTGCAAATACCGCCGAACATTTGGGCGTAGTCGATCTCCTGAAACGCACCGCGCCGCAGGTGACCGCGCGGCACCTGGCCGACGAACAGAACCATCGGCACCCCGTCCTGCTCCGCGGTGTGCAAGGCTATGGCAGCGTTGGTCGCGCCGGGTCCGCGGCTGACGAGGCAAACCCCGGGCCTGCCGGTGAAGCGCCCGTCCGCCACCGCCATGAACCCCGCCGCGCTCTCATGATAACAGGTGATCAGGTCGATGCCGCTGTCTAGAAAAGCATCCAACACGGGCAGGTAGCTTTCGCCGGGAACACAGTACGCGCGATCGACACCGCAACGTTCAAGGAAGCTAACGAGATAGCGGGAAGCAGAAACGACGGTGAGATCTGTGGTCATGGTCGGGCCGGTTTTCCTGAACGAGCTTGAGCGGCGAGGCCTGGGCGGATCCGGCCGTGGTCGGATCCGTTACGGCAGTCGATCACGGCTTGCGATAACCTGTCGATTGCGCCCGTTCAGCCCAACTCGCCGCTATACTTCTCCAGCAGCTTCCAAGCGTCCTCGCCCACCTTGCCCCGCCACTCCTTGTAGAAACCAGCCGTCTTGAGTTGCTGGCGGAAGCTGTCCGGCGTCGTGGTATTTACCGCTAGGCCCATTGTAGCCAGTTGCGTTTGTGCTTCCGCGTCAAGCCGAGCTATGTCCTCTCGCACTTTCACTGCCCCAGCGTCCAGGTTTCGGGCAACGATCTCTTGCACTTGCGCCGGCAGCCCTTTCCAGACCCGCCCATTACAGCAGAGCCAATAGCCATCCCAGACGTGGTTGGTGATGGAGACAAATTTCTGCACTTCTTGGAACTTGCCTGCGAGCACCAGTGAAAGCGGGTTCTCCTCGCCGTCCACCACGCGCGTTTGTAGCGCCGAGTAGACTTCCCCGAACTGCATACCCACTGGTGCCGCCTTTAGCGCGGTGAAAGCCCCGATCAGACTGGGTGCCACAGGCACCCGTAGCTTCAGCCCAACTAGATCCTCCGCCGTCCGAACCGGCCGATTACTCGTCGTTATTTGCCGGAACCCCAAATCCCACATGCGCGGCATAGGGACGAGTCCAGTTTTTGTCGTGATCTGATTGCGGAGATAGCTGCCTAAGTCGCCGTCCATCGCCGGCCAGATCTGGGCATAACTAGTCCATACGAAACCGAGCGCATTCGTCGCAGCGACAGGCAGGATTGACGAGAGCAACTGGCCGCTGGGAACGCAGAAATCCACCGCGCCGCTTCGCGCTTGTGAGAGCACGTCGTTGTCGCCACCCAATTGCCCGGCGGGGAACAATTGTAATTCCACCCTTCCGTTCGATTCTGTCTTGATCAGCTCCGCTGCCTCGCTGACACGCTTGTGGAACGTGTTGTCCGTTGGCGTGCTGTAGCCCATCTTCAACGTGTATTCCGCCTCCGCCCTGGCGCGCCGCGACAGGGCCGGCATGGCCAGTGCCGCCGTGATTCCAATTGCAACGCCGCGGCGTCCGATCCCGTTGTTATTGTTCATAACGTTCTTCCCGCTCTTGTTTTTATAAAAGTCCGATCGACAGCCAGGGGAATGCTGCGACGACAATCACCCCTGCAAGTAGAGCCAGCAAATAGCGCCCAATATAGCGCATGCCTTCGTCCGGGCCGCAGCCGCTGATCGCGCAAGCCATGTAGTAACCGACACCAAAAGGTGGCGCGAACAGCCCGATCCCCATCGAGAGGATCGCTACCATCGCATATTGCACCTCATGAATTCCGAGCTGCTTGGCCAACGGAAACATAAGCGGGCCCATCAGCACGATCGCTGGTATGCCCTCCAGCACGCTGCCGAGCACGATGAAGATTGCGATCGACATTGCCATGAAAGTGGCTGCACCGCCCGGCACCGCAGTCAGCCACAGCAGCAGTCCCCGCGAGATCCCGGATTGAGTGATCGCCCAGGCCATGGCCGTCGCGGCACCGATGATGAGCAGGATCGCTCCCGACAGAGTCACCGTCTGCACCATCATCGGCTGAAGCCGCGACCAATCGAACCGGCGATAGATCAGCAATCCCGCGGCAACGGCATATACAATCCCGATTGTGGAAACCTCCGTCGCCGTCGCCACTCCTTCGACAACAGCACCCCGAATAACGAGCGGCAGTGCCAGCGCCGGTAACGCAATCACCAAGCTGCGGAGGACCACGCTGACCGGCGCACGCGGTGGTGTTGGGCAGGTGCTATGTCGCGCCTGCACCCAAACCACGCCGCACAGGATCAACCCGAGGACCAAGCCCGGCAGCAGCCCACCGGTGAAAAGCGCCGCGATGGACACGCCGGTCACCGAACCAATGGTGATCAGGATAAGGCTTGGCGGCACCGTCTCGGTCTGGGCGCCGGTCGCCGCCAACAACGCGACCAGCTCGCCCCGCTGCATTCCCCGCTTTTCCATCTCCGGGAACAGCACCGGAACCACCGCCGCCATGTCGGCGGCCTTCGCGCCGGAAATACCGGATACCAAATACATCGCGCCTACTAGTACAAACGACAGTCCGCCGCGGAGGTGGCCGAGTAGGTTGGCCAAGAAACCGACCATGACCGCTGCCAACCCTGTCATCTCCATGAGTAAGCCCAGGAACACGAACAGCGGCACTGAAAGCAGGATCTGATGGCCCATGCCGGCATCCATTCGCGCCACCAGCACCGATAGTGGAATCCGGGTGGAGGTCGCGAGATAACCCAGCGTCACCGCGCCGAAAGCAAACGCGATCGGCACTCCGGAGAATACCAGGGCGCCTGCGCCCAGCAGAAAGAACACCGCCAGATTGCCTTGGCCTAGGCCACGAAAAGTCGGGGCGAACTGCACCACGATGATCCCCAAGACCAGCACCAAGGCCGCTGCAAGTATGTCTTCCCGTCTCGGCCAGCCCCGCACCCGCAGCAGCAATGTGACAGCCATCAGCCCGAGCCCGACCGGCATCGCTGCTGCTCGCCATCCCATTGAGAGGCCGAGGGTAGACAGCGAAACCATCTGCTCGTCATCAAAATAGTCGAGCGCCGGGTGGATCATCAGCACCACGAAGCCGAACGCGAGGCTCAGGCCGAAGCTGTGAAGGAAGCGCTGCAGTCCAGGCGGCGCCATCTTGGCCAGCGAGGTCATCCGCATATGACCGCCATGTCGCAGCGCGAGCACCGCACCGAGGATCGACAGCCACAGGAAGAGCAGCGAGGACAATTCTTCCGACCAAACCAGCGGCCGCTCGAACACGTAGCGCGCGATCACACCTGCGAACAGCAGCACCATCTCCGCCGACAGCAGGACCACGCTGACGGTCCGGACCAGCCAGTCCAGCGCACCATCTGCCAGAGCAAGCCAAGCGGCGATCAGGCGGGATTGTCCCGCTTGATCGCCACCAATTTCTTTGGTGTTAGAGGCCGTGTCCATAGACCGCAGTCACGCTGGCCGAGCCGAGCCGGGCGCCATTGATCATGAAGCCCACCATCGCAGCACTCATGTCGGGATTGACTGGAAGCGTCTCCACGCTGAGCGCGTGCACCGTGAACACGTAGTGGTGCAATACGCCCGGCGGCGGCGCCGCGCCGCCATAACCTGGTGCGCCAAAATCCGTTCGCGACTGCAGCGCACCGTTCGGCAGCTTGTCGGGTGACGAACTCGCGCCTTCCGGCAGCGACGACACAGTCGCTGGGACGTTCACCAACACCCAATGCCACCAGCCGCTCCCAGTTGGCGCGTCCGGGTCGTATGTCGTCACGGCGAAGCTTTTGGTTCCGTCCGGTGGATTGCTCCACGACAGCGCCGGCGACAAGTTGTCGCCGCTCTGCCCCATGCCGTTGTAGAGCTGCGCCGCCGTCAAGAACCCACCTTCTTCGAACGCCGTAGAGGTCAACTTGAATGCCATGAACGATCCTATCGGAGGTAAAAAGGGGAGGGTGGGGCCGGCTTTCTCAAAGCGCGTTTCCCACGGCGTGGCCGCTCGCTGTGGCCGACAGCAGTTCGCCCGCCGATTGGCAGTCGCCGACTAGGTGCACTTCCACACCTGCCTCACGCAGCGGACGGGCCAGCTCGTCTAATGGTGTGCGTGGCGTCGCGTAGCTGAGGAACGCGACATCCTCGATCTGGCCGATATCCCCCGTGTAGACGTTCGCGTACTCCAACGTGCCGCTCTCGAACGTTTCGCTCCACACGGGAGTCGCCAGCGTGATCACCCGGATCCGCCCCTCGGCCATGCGGCGCAGCACGCCCTGGCGCGTGACGAGCTGCATCTCCGTCGCGATCGTGTCCCGTGGCGTGATGATCACCACGTGTTCGAAGAGCGCGTTAAGCAGTTCCGCTGCCGCATAGACGCCTTCTGAATGATCGGCGTCAAAAAGCACCGCTGTGCCCGGTTGCCGCACCGAAAGCCCTATCAGTGCCGCCACCGCCGTCCGCAAATCCGGAACCAGCGCCTGCTCTTCAATTGGTAGCCAGTCGGGCGGGATCATGTCTGCGCCGCAGGCCAGCACCACCACCTCCGGCCTCGTTGTCAGAATGTCGGCAAGGTCGGCATGTCGACCTAGACGGAGATGCACCCCGGCCCGTGCCGCAGCGGTCTGCTGGTAGTCATAGATGCTGGTGATCGTCTCGCCACCCGGCACGTGCACGCGCAGGCGAGCTCGGCCGCCTAGTGTTGCCGAGCTTCCGAACAGCGTCACCTCGTGCCCCCGCGCAGCAGCCACCCAGGCAGCCTCAAGCCCGGACACCCCGCCACCCACCACGGTCACCCGTCGCTTCGTGTCTGCCGGCTGCGGCCAGAAGTCCGTCTCGTCTCGTTGTCCCACCCGCGGATTGTTCACGCAGGCGATCGGCCGGTGATACGAGATGATCGTGCCCCAGCACGTGTTGCACGAGATGCAGTAACGGACGTCGTGGGCCCGGTTAGAAGCCGACTTCTTCAACCAGGCCGGGTCCGCCACTAGCGCACGGCCAAGCCCGATCAGCTCAGCATCGCCGTCGCGCAGGATCGCCTCTGCTTCCGCCGGGTCGGTGATCCGGCCCAAAGCCACGACCGGCGTTCCACCTGCCCGGGCGCGGAGCTGCCGCACCATGGGCATGTAGGGCAGGCGCTCGCCATAGCGGTCCGGCAGGTGCATCTCGAGTGACCGGGCATGCGCGCCCTGGCAGAAACAGACGTAATCGGCCTGGCGCTGGCCGGTCAGCAGCTCGGTAATCTCGCCAGCTTCTGGCAAACCGATGCTGCCGGTGATCCCGTCCACCCCCGGCAGTTTCAACCCTATGATGAAACTCGATCCACAGAGCGCGCGGATTGCGGCCACCAACTCGGCCACGAACCGCGTTCGGCCCGCCCAGTCACCGCCGTACTCGTCTTCCCGACGGTTCGACCAGGGCGACAGAAACTGATGAAACAGATGCCCGTGCCCAGCCGATATTTCCACGCCGCTGAAACCGCACTGCTGCAACGTCCGCGACGCGTCCGCGAATGCTTCGATCAGCCGGCGGATGTCGTCCGCGTGCAGCGCGTGCGGCACCGTCCAGCTGAGGTCGTCAGGCAGCGCCGAGGCGCCAAGCGCGTCATGCGTCCGACCCGCATAATGTCTGCCACGGCCAGAATCCTGGATTTGCCCGATCAATCGGCAATCCAGGCTTTCCACGCGCTCTGCCCAGCGGGTGAACCCGTCGAGGTTTTCCGCCACCACCTGCGGCCGGGAAAGCTCCCGTTGATGCGGCGCCATACCCAGCGGCTCCGTCACCGTCATCGCGGCCCCACCCGCGGCGCGGCTCGCGTGATACTGGATCAGCTCCGCCGTTACCTTCCGATCCCGCGACAGCTCGGTCGTCATAGATGCGTGCAGGACGCGGTTTCGTAGTGTTTGCTTGCCCAGCATGAGCGAGGTCAGCAAGGTGGGATACGAAGAGTGGTCGAATTGCTCGCCTGCGCTGGACATCGGCTGCTTTTGGTTCAAAGCGGGCGCCCGGGTCGCCATCTACGCGGCCATCTGTGGGAACGGAGCGACATGCGCACCTTGCCCCGGCAGTCGACGGCCGCCCATCTCCGCTTCCAGCCACCGTGTGGCGTCCCGCAACGCGACGATCCCGACACCATGGGCGACTTGGCTGCGCTCGAGCATGTAACAAAGGTCCTCGGTTGCAATGTTCCCCGTCGCCCCCGGTGCAAACGGACAGCCGCCTAGCCCGCCCAGACTCGCGTCTAATGCCACCACACCCGTCCGCAATGCAGCATCCGCATTGGCTAGTCCCGTGTTGCGGGTATTGTGGAAATGCGCACGCAGCTTCATCCCGGGCAGCGCTTCTCGGATGGCACTGAACCGCTCCTCCACATCGGCCGGCGTGGCTACGCCGATGGTATCGGCCAGCGCCAACTCGTCCGTGCCCGCTTCCGCAATTTCCAACGCCAGCGCGACCACGCGCGACAGCGGCACTTCACCCTCGAACGGGCAGCCGAACGCTGCAGCAATCGTTACAGAGCGCAGCATGCCCCCGGCTCGTATCCTGGGCGACAACCGCCTCCAATTGATCACCCCCTCCGCCGTGCTCATGCCCTGGTTGCGGTTGCTGAACGTGTCGCTGGCCACCACGACGAACGTGATCTCCTGCAGTGGACACACCAAGGCGCGGTCCACCCCGCGCTCGTTCAGCGCAAGGGCGGACAAGCTGACATTTGAGAGATCGCGAACCCCGTTCACTACTGCCGCGGCATCCGCCATCTGCGGCACAAGCTTGGGATGCACGAAACTGGTTACCTCGATCCGCCGCAGCCCGGCCGCCGCTAGGCGTCGGATCATTGCCAGCTTTGTTTGGGTCGGCAGAAGCACCTGGTCGTTTTGCAGCCCGTCTCTCGGACCTACTTCGACCAACTCCACCGACGGAGGCCGCGTTCTCGACACGGCGCTCTAGCCTGCAAGCTGTGCTGACGCAGCAGCGGCCGCACCGACCGCGCCCGACTGGACTAGCGCTTCAATCCGCTCGCGGCCGTAGCCCAGGAGGCCGGCGAACACCTCCTGGTTATGCTGCCCCAGCGCAGGACCTGACGTGCTGACCTTGCCGGGCGTGTCCGAAAGTCGCGGACACACGTTTTGCATCTTGAGAGGCCCCAATATTGGATCCACTACTTCCACGATCGCCTGACGCGCTCGGAAATGAACGTCTTCGAGCATCTCCGGCGCTCGGAAGATCTCCCCGCTCGGAATCCCGTGCTCCTCCAACAGGCGGCTCAGCTCTTCGCGATCCAGCGTATTCGTCCACTCCGTGATGACCGCATCCAGTTCCTGCTGGCGCGCGCCACGTGCCGTGTGTGTGGCGTATCTCGGGTCGCTGGCGAGGTCCGGTCGCCCCATCGCCTGGCTCAGGCGGCGGAACACGTTGTCCTGGTTGGCTGCAATCAGCACGAAGTGCCCACACCGGGTTGCGTAGATGTTCGAGGGCGCGATGTTTGGCAGTGTGGCGCCGGTTCGTTCGCGAATGTAACCAGCCTGATCGTATTCGGTGACTAAGTTTTCCATCACCGCCAGCACCGCTTCGTAGATAGCGCTGTCGACCATCTGCCCCCGTCCGGTCCGTTCTCGGGCGTGCAATGCCATTAACCCGCCCAAGCAGGCGAAAGTCGCCGCAAGAGTGTCGCCGATTGAGATTCCGGCACGAGAGGGCGGGTTCGCGGGATCGCCCATTACGTAGCGCAATCCGCCCATGGCCTCACCAATCGCGCCGAACCCGGCTCTTGTGGCGTAAGGGCCGGTTTGCCCGTAACCCGACACCCGAATCATAATCAACCGCGGGTTGAGGGCCGATAACGCCGCATAGTCCAGTCCCCATCGTTCCATGGTGCCCGGGCGAAAGTTCTCAATCAGTATGTCGGCGTGCGACACCAGGTCGCGGATAACCGCTTGTCCATCGGCTGTGCGCGCATTGACCTCGACCGACTTCTTACCGCGTGCGATCACGGGCCACCATAGCGAGCGTCCGTGGGGCTTTTCGCGTCCCCATTCACGCATTGGATCGCCTTGACCAGGCGGCTCCACCTTGATCACCTCGGCACCAAAATCCGCCAACAACTGCCCGCAGAACGGACCAGCTATAAGTTGACCCATCTCGATAACCCGAAGCCCGGCCATTGCTGCCGTCGTGTCGCCGTTGCCGCCGATCATGGCTCGCCTTATGTTTCTTCCCTGAGCGAACGCTATCACACCTTAGATTGGATGCAATACCCTTCGATTGACGCTGGAGGCGCGGCTATATAAGCCCTATTTGGATGCAATATGGAGAAGCAGTTGGCAGCTATCGACAAAGCCTATGACGCAATTAGATCCGGAATTGTTACAGGTGCATTTGGCAGCGGCTCGCACCTTGGTGCCGCCGATCTGGCCGAGCGCCTCGCCCTCAGCCGCACCCCCATCCGCGAGGCGCTGCGCCGACTGCACGCCGAGGGACTAGTAGATTTCTTCGCCAACCGCGGTGCCTTCGTTGCCGGAAGCTCGCCTCGAGACGTGGACGAGGTGTTCGACCTACGCGTCGTGCTTGAAGGGCATGCCACTGAATTGTCTGCTCAACGTTTTACGTCAGCCCAGGTCGCCGAGCTCGCGGGCTGGACCGACGAGATGGACCGCTCCGTCGCGGCTGTAACCCGTGACGCGGCCGGTCTAACCCGCGCCAATCACGCTTTTCACAATGCCATTATTTCTTCCGCGGCAAATCAGCGCTTGGCTGCGATGATCGCAAGCGTCGTTGAGATCAGCTGGGTGTCCCGTACATTCAGTATCTACTCCGATGCGGACCTCGCCGCGAGCATTGCCCATCATCGCGAGATGATCCGTGCCTTCTCAGTGCGCGACGGTGTTTGGGCCGCAGCAATCATGCGAGCTCACATTCGCGCAGCGTATCACGTATTTGCACTGTCTCAAGCACCTTGCGTCTTACCGGCGGCAGCCAAGCTGGTCCGTACGGATGTATGATTATGACTCGTCCGCTGTCTGCTGGGAGATGTCCTTCAGTGTGTGGAAGATTGATGCCTGTTGCTTATCAAATTTCACGATTTCTGCATCATCAATCCCAACCGATGAACGGCACTTAGCCTAGGTCTCGCCCACCAAAGTCGACCGTCCAGTTACGGCCAAAATATACTTGGCGGGTTGATTTAGCCCTTCAGCCATTCCCTCAGCTTGGACCAACGTCCACGACCGCCCTGGTTGCGCACAGCGATCGCCAATGCCCGACGCTGCCCGACCAGCACCACCAACCGCTTGCCGCGCGTGACCCCGGTGTAGAGCAGGTTACGCGCCAACATGGCGTAGTGCTGCGTCACCAGCGGGATCACCACGGCCGGGTACTCCGACCCC
>CAZTJC010000079.1:0-15290 GCA_964613945.1 uncultured Acetobacteraceae bacterium | reverse complement strand
TCGCTGTTGCGGTCGGCTTCATCGCGCTCGCGGGCGTGGCGGCCGAAACCGGCGTAGTAATGCTCATCTACCTGGACCAGGCGCTCACTGAGATACGGCAGAAGCGGCTGGTCGAAGGCGTGGCGATGAGCCGTGAAGATCTACAGTGGGCCATCATGCACGGCGCGGTCGAGCGCGTGCGGCCGAAGATGATGACCGTTGTCGCGATCATGGCCGGGCTGTTGCCGATCTTATGGAGCACCGGCACCGGCTCCGAGGTCATGCGCCGCATCGCCGTCCCGATGGTCGGAGGGATGGTGTCATCCACCCTCCTCACCCTGCTCGTCATCCCCGCGATCTACGCGATCGTCAAAGGATGGCGACTGCCTCACCGCGTCGAAGCTCGCGCGCCCGCTGGTCAGCGGGCGGCGAGCCCGGCCAAGTGAGAGTGACGCGTCACCCTCCGGCGCCACAGGTTAGGAGGGAAATGAGATGGAGTTCCACAATGGCTCAAATGAACAAGATCAAAGGCGCGATTGCAGTGGCTGGTTTGGTGGGAGGCTTGGCCCTGGCCGGAATTCCTGCCTTCGCTCAAACGCCGGCCCCGTCGGCGCCGCAGGCGGCCCATAAGAAAGGCATGATGATGAAAGACATGTCAAATGGTCAGGCCGCAATGCCAATGAACCCAGAGATGATACAGGAGATGTCCAAGATGATGGACAACTGCAATCATATGATGGAGGCAAAGGCATAGAAGAAAGCCACCTCTACGCCTGCGACACGCGCTATCAAAGGGCTAACTGTATTGGTGAGGGATGGAGTTACCGCTCCTCACTTGCCGACGTACCAATAACGGACCCAAGCCATGATGCAAAACGGGATGATGGGCAGCGGGATGATGTGGGGCATGGGCTTGGTTGCTCTGCTCGTACTTGTACTGCTAGTTCTTGGCGTTGCCGCGCTGGGCAAATACCTGTTCCGAGGAGACCAATAACCAATCGGTCGTTTGCGGAGGGGTCCGTAGCAATAGGCTGCAAAGTGTCGATGTATGCTGAGGGTTTGTCGCTGAATATATTATTTGATACGTCGCAAATATATGCGCTTTTGCGCCGTATTTATATTGAGCAATCAACGCTTTCGATTTGGTCGAACGGTTCGGGCCGCTGCTGGGATAGGTCGGTTGTCCCGCGACACACGCAACGGCTCTCAAACAAAGTTGCTTCGATATACACTCGCGCGTGCCGCTCGAAGCCGTATAATGGTGAAACGGCGGACATTGTCTGGACTATGGGGTTAGACCCGACATCATCGCTTTGCATTCTGAACCGGTGGCACTGTATATCCTCCCGGTTGAGCGATGGAACAGCGACAACGTTTTGAGGTCACGTTCTATGACGCGCATCACACTCCTACGGCCGATGTCGGCCACCATCGCTTCCATGCTGGTCACCTTTGGGTTGTCGGCCTGCGCTGACTCTCCCACCGGCACCTCTGGAATGCTCGGCTATGGAACACCCGGCGTGTCGACTTACATGGCGGCCCAACAGCCCGACGGACTGCAGGCTGAACTGGATCGCTGCCACGGCGTGCTGCAAACCGGCGCCTCGACCGAGACGCAGGGGCTCGCGGCCGCTTGTAGCCAGTTGCACCGCACGATGCGCAACCAGCCCGGCAACAGCGTCCAGTAGCCGAGCCTCAGAACCAGGCCCGCAACCCGACCAGGAAGCGGACGTCGTTGACCCGGCCGCCTTGCTCGCGCGTCAGGCTCTCGGTGCCGTCAAACCGCCGCTGATAGGCCACGCCGACATAGGGCGAGAGCTTGCGCGTGACATCACAGCGCAGCCGTAATCCCATATCGATGTCGGATAATCCGGCGCCGACGCCGCGTCCGCGGTCCTCCTTGGTATACCAATTCGTCTCGAACTGCGGCTGTAGCACCAGGCGTTGCGTCAGATAGAGGTCGTACGACGCGTTGGTTCGCAACGCGTAATGGCCCTCGTCGCTGGCATAGAGTGTCGCCTCGACGTTCCAGAAGCCGATCGCCAGCCCCTGGATTCCCAATGCCGCCCACATCCGGCCGGTGCCGTCGTCGAGGTCGTAGCGGACCCCGGCTTGGACGTCGAAATACGGGCTGATCGGCCGGTCGTAGAGCAGCTCGTGGTCGCCGTCGGACACCCGGCCCTTGCCGTTCGGATTGTAGCGCCCCTCCGATTTCAGCCAAAGCCTGTTGTGATCGTCGCCGATCCAGGCCTGCCCGTCCCACCTTCCGTAGGCGCCGCGCCCGAGCCGGCCTTCTAGCTGGTCAAAGAAGCCATGGATGTAGACCCGGTCGTCCGGGATCGGGCTGCCGTAGGGCGCGGCTCCCTGCAGCGTGTCGCTGCCGAGGCCGGAGCCGAAGAATTGGCTCCTATCGAACAACTGAGCCCGCGCCGCGGCCGGCAGTGCGAGAGCCAGCGCCCCGAGTAGAACACCAAGGCGACGCATCTCAGGCCACCTGCGGCAGGACGCGCAGCGCGCGGAACATGCCCGCCTCGAAATGGTAGAGCAGATGGCAATGCAGCGGCCATTGCCCGGTCGCGAGCGGCGTCACCAGGGCCGAAACGCTGGTCCCGGGGAGCACGCTAATGGTGTGCAGATAGGGGAGGTGGTCTCCCTGCCCGTTCTCCAGCTCCATCCACATGCCGTGCAGGTGGATGGGATGCGCCATCATGGTACTGTTGACGAACCGCAGGCGGAAGCGCTCGCCAAGGCGGACGTCGATCGGACCGACCTCGGAGAACTTCTTGCCGTCGAAGCCCCAGATCATGCGCTGCATGTTGCCGGACAAGGTGAGTACGATCTCGCGCGTCGGCGGGCGCCGATCGAGGTCGGGATAGACGGAGCGGAGGTCGGCATAGGTCAGGATGCGGCGCTGCCCGGTGAGGTGGTCGAGCCCGTCGCCGGGTCGATCGAGCCGGTTAGTGGCCATTTTCAGCACGTAGTTCTGCTCGACGCTGGGCTCGAGCGCCTTGGTGGAAGGCGGTAACGGCACCATCGGCTGCTCGCCGGCGCGGCGCGCCTTTTCGGCTGGGCTGAGGCCGCCCATCTTGCCCATGATCCCGTCGATGCGGGTCCGATCGGGATGCGACGCGCCGACCTGGTCGGGCATCATGTGCGCCATGCCCATGTCGGCCATCGTGCGCATCGGCGCCACGTCCATCGGCGGCACCGGAGCCTGCATGCCCGGCCGCGGCGCCAGCGTGCCGCGTGCGTGCCCGCTGCGCTCCATGTCCTGCACGAATACGGTGTAGGCACGGTCTTCCGTCGGCTGCACGATCACGTCGTAGGTCTCGGCGACGTTCATCCGGAATTGGTCGACCGGCACCGGCTGCACGTCGTTGCCGTGGACATGCACCACAGTCATGGTCAGGCCGGGTATGCTGACGTCGTAGGCGGTCTGCGCGGAGGCGTTGATGAAACGTAGCCGCACGCGCTCACCGGGGCGGAACAAGCCCGTCCAGTTCTGCGCGGCGGTCTTGCCATTCATCAGATAGGTGAACAGCGCCCCGGTCGGCTGGTTGATACCGCTGGGGTCCATGCGCATGTCGGCCCAGTTCGCCCGCTCCTTGATCGTCGCGCCCAGGCCGTTCTGCCGCACGTCGGAGACGAAAGTGCCGAGCGTGCGGCGGTTGTAGTTGTAGTAGTCGCTCATGTGCTTGAGGTTGTTCTCGACCACGAGCGGCGAGCCATCCATCCAGTCGCTCAGTACAACAACGTAGTCGCGTTCGGCCTTGATCAGCGGCTCACCCGCGGGCTCGATGACCAGCGCGCCATACGCGCCCTTCTGCTCCTGGTAGCCCATGTGGCTGTGGTACCAGTAGGTGCCGCTCTGGACGACGGGGAAGCGGTAGGTGAAGGTTTCGCCGGGCTGGATGCCGGGAAATTCGAGGCCGGGCACGCCGTCCATCGGGTTCGGCAAGATGATGCCGTGCCAGTGCAGGCCGGTCAGCTCGGGCAAATTGTTGGTCACGTTGAGGGTGACGACGTCGCCTTGCTTCCAGTGTAGCACCGGGCCAGGCGTGAGGCCGTTGATGGCGTTGCCCCAATCCTGCGTGCCGGTCTTGTCAACCGCGACACGGTCGAGCCGCAGGTCGAAGCGGTTGCCGCGCAGCACGGGCGGGCCACCGATGCCGCCCTCGACCGCAACGGCCCGTGACGGGGCGCCGGCAGTGGCGACCGCCCCGAGTGCGGCGGCACCCCGGATGAAGTGGCGGCGTGGAAGGTGGGATGTTGGATTGGTTGTCGTCATCGTTCGGCTCTTTCGGAGGCAATCTGGATTGAGCGGTGGGGCTTGTCGGCGGCGGCCTCTAACCGAGGGCGAAGCGGACCGTGGTCGGCTTACCGTTCACCGTGAGCTGCAGCACGGCGGTGATCTTGCCGGACACCGGGGCGCCCAGCTTGCCGGTCAGGCTGTTGCCGTCGCCGGGCTTAAGCGTGATCTCTTCGTGCTTGCCGCCCGCCAGGACCGTCGCCTTTCCACCGATCTGGGCGGCGGGAACCGGTTGCTTGTCCTCGCCCAATACGTAGGCGACCAGCTGGTCGCCATGCACAACCAGTTCGACCCAGTGTTCGCCGCTGCTCTCGGCGACGACGCCGCCATGAACTGCCGCGGGCGGGGCGCCGTGGGCGAAAGCCGACGCGGGGGCGAACAGCAGCGCGAGGGTGAGGGAAGCGATGTGTCGATTCATAGTGATCTCCTGGTCGTGAAAGTTCAGAAGGCTTCGGCGGGCTTCAGCCCATCGGCGCCGGGCTGCATTAGGCGCTCCAGCGGTCTGCCGCCGAGGCGCAGGAACAGAACTGGCGTCAGCAGCGTGTCGAGTAGAGTCGCGCTGACCAGGCCGCCGAAGATGGTGATGGCAACCGGATGCAGGATCTCCTTGCCTGGCGCGTCGGCACCGAGCATGAGCGGCAGCAGCGCGAACCCGGCGGATAGCGCCGTCATGAGCACCGGCGTCAGCCGCTCGAGGCTGCCGCGCACCACCATGTCCGGCCCGAACACTTCGCCCTCGTGCAGGACCAGGTTGATGTAGTGGCTGACCTTCAGGATTCCGTTGCGCGCCGAGATACCGGTCAGCGTGATGAAGCCGACCATGCTGGCGACGGAGAGCGGCTGCCCTGCAATCCATAGCGCCGCGACCGAGCCGATCAGCGCCAATGGCACGTTGCCCATGATGAGCAATGCCAGCGTGGCCGATCGGTAGCGCGAGTAAAGCACGGTGAAAATCATCGCCAGGCTGACCAGGGAAAGCGCGCCGATCAGCTTCGTGGCCTCTTCCTGCGCTTGGAACGTGCCCTCGATCGCCACCGAATATCCCTGCGGCAAGGCGAGCTTGGCGATCTCAGCCCGGATCGCCTCGATGATCCGGCCTTCGCCGGAGCCATCCGTGTTGGCCTGCACGACAATGCGTCGACGGCCGTTCTCGCGAAGCACCTGGTTCGGCCCGTCCGTATCTTCCACGTCGGCGAAGGTCCGTAGCGGCACCCGCCCCTTGGGCGTCTCGATCAGCAGCCCGGCCAAAGCCTCCGTAGTGCGTTCCTGATCGGACAGGCGCAACACCACATCGAAGCGCTTTTGCCCATCCACGACCTGGCTGACCACCTTGCCGTTGCTGAGCTTCTCCAAGCTGTCCGCCAGCGCGGCCGGTGTGACGCCATAGAGAGCGGCCCGGGCGTAGTCGAGGCGAACCTGCAATTGCGGCACGCGAACCTGACGTTCGACCAGCAGGTCCACCAGCCCTGGAATGGTGGCCATCCTGGCTCGCAGATCCTCTGCCAGCCCTCGAAGCGTGTCCAAGTCGTCGCCGTAGAGCTTGACCGCGATGGCGGCGTTCACGCCGGACAGCAGGTGCTCCAGGCGATGTCCGATTGGTTGGCCGATGTTAAACGCGGCCGGCAATACCGCGACCCGGCGGCGTAGATCGGCTAGCACTTCCTCCTTGGGGCGACCGGGCTTCAGGTCCACGTCCATCTCGGTCGAGTGGACGCCCTCGGCATGCTCGTCGAGCTCGGCCCGGCCGACCCGGCGGCCGACGGATTTCACCTCGGGCACGCCCTGGATCAGACGCTCGGCAATGGCCCCCAGGCGGTTGCTCTCGACCAGGCTGATGCCCGGCTGAAACGTCATGCTGACGGTCAGCGTGCCTTCGTTGAAGGGCGGCAGGAATGCGCGGGGCAGAAAACAGGCACCCGCGGCCGCCAGTCCGACCAAGACGGCGGCAATGCCCATCAACGGCGCGAGCTTGTCGAACGACCAACGCAGCAGCCGGGCATCCCAGCGCTTCAGTACGCGGACAAGGGGGCTTTCGCGCTCCGCCAGCCGCTTCATGCTGGGGATCAGGTAGTAGCAGAGCACCGGCGTCACGGTAACGGAGGTCACGAGGCTGCCGAGGATCGAGACGATGTAGGCGACGCCCAACGGCGCGAACAACTTGCCCTCGATACCCTGCAAGGCGAACAGCGGAAGGAACACCAGGACGACGATGATGGTCGCGTAGATGATACCGGACCGCACCTCCCGGCTGGCATCGGCCACCACCTCCAACACCGGGCGGGGGCTGCCTGCTTCCCGGTTCTCCTTTAAGCGTCGAAAGACGTTCTCCACGTCGACCACGGCGTCATCGACAAGCTCGCCGATCGCGATGGCGAGGCCGCCGAGCGTCATGGTGTTGATCGATAGGCCGGAGAGGCGGAACACTAGCACCGTGAACAGGATCGAGATCGGGATCGCCAGCAGCGAGATCGCCGTGGTGCGCACGTTCAGCAGGAAGGCGAACAGGATAACAGCAACGACAATGATCGCGTCGCGTAGTGCGTCCTCGACGTTGCCAATGCTGGCCTCGATGAAGTTGGCTTGGCGGAACAGCACCTGGTCGGCGCGCACGCCTTGCGGCAGCGTGCGACCGAGGTCCTGAAGCGCCGCTTCCACGGCGCGGGTCAGTGGGACGGTGTCGGCGCCGGGCTGCTTCTGGACGGAGAGGATGACGGCGGGCTTGCCACTTGCGCCGGCGTCGCCCCGCTTGAACCGGGCGGCAAAGTCTACCGTGGCGACTTGCCCCAGGGTGATTGCCTGACCGTCCCGCATCGTGACGACAAGGCTGCGGAGATCCTCGATGCGCGTCGTGCGACCAATGTTGCGGACGACGTATTCCGCACGATTCTGATCGACGAAGCCACCGCCGGTGTTGGCGCCGAACTGCTTCACAGCGCGCTCCAGGTCGTCCAACGACACGCCGAGCCGCGCCATTTGCGGCACGTTCGGCGTGACCTGATACTGGCGGACTTCGCCGCCGATCGGGATGACCTGGGCAACCCCTGGGATGGCGAGCAGGCGCGGACGCACCGTGAAGTCGGCCAACTCGCGCACCTGCATGGGAGTGATGCCGGCTTTCTCGTCTGCCGTCATCGCCACGAGCATGATCTCGCCCATAATGGACGTGACCGGTCCCATCTGCGGCACCACGGCCGGCGGAAGCTGCTCGCGTATTGAAGCGATGCGTTCGGCTACTTGTTGACGGTTGCGGTAGAGATCGGTGCCCCAGGCAAACTCGACATAGAGGATCGACAGCCCGACACCGGAGACCGAGCGCACGCGCTCGACGCCCGGCATGCCGTTCATGGCGGTTTCCAGCGGGTAGGTGACGAGCTGCTCCACCTCCTCCGGCGCCATCCCCTCGGCCTCGGTCATCAGGGTGACCGTTGGCCGGTTGAGGTCGGGGAACACGTCCACCGGCATCCGGCTCAGCTCGAAGCTGCCATAGGCGACCAGCACGAAGGCGGCGACGAGCACGAACAGCCGATTGTGGAGACTGCCGTGAACGAGGGCACCGAACAGGCGGTTCATCGAACCTGCCCCAGCAGCTCGGCGCCCTGCACAACGATCCGGGGTGCGGGATCGGCGGGCAGGCCAGACAGAACCAGTACCCGCCCGGCATCCAGCGGACGGACGCGCACGGGACGCGCGACAAAGCGCTCGGCCGAGACGTGGTCCCACACCGCCGGCAGCCCGTTGCCTTGCCGGACAACCGCCGCCCGAGGCAGGGCCACTCCTCTTTCTCTCCCGTCCAGCTCGGCCACGACGGTGACCGGCGACCCCACCGCCAAGCCCGGCGGCGGGTCGTCCACCCGGAACTGCAGCGGGATCGCGCCCTGCCTGAGCGTCAGACCGCGGCCAACGAAAGTCACCGCGAGCTGTGTGCCGTCGGCCGTGATGGCAGACGCCTTCTGCACCTCCCCGGCCAACGACGGATCCGTCAGGATCGCCTCGACCCAGAGGCGGGCGGGATCGACGATCTCGAACAGCACGTCCTTGCTGTCCACCAGGGCACCGACCTGAGCGTTGGCGACGGCCACCAAGCCAGATACCGGCGCGCGTAGCACCTCGGTTCCGGCCAGCGAGGGTGCCAGGGCGGCGCGGCGACGCCGCGCGCCGTCCAGCTCGAGACGGGCCTCGTCGATCTCCTTGCCAGCCACGCTGCCGGCCAGGGCGGAAAGCCGGGCGACCTTCGCTTGAGCGAGCCGGACCGTAGCGTCCAGCTCCGCAATCTGCGCTTGGACACCGCCACGTTCAACGCTACCGACCGAGGGTGTCACAACAGCCAGGACATCGCCTTGCTGCACGCGCTGACCTAGCCGGGCCAGGCCACGTTCACCCACGCCGACCCGGCCGGGCTGGCTCGCCTGGACGCGCCCAGCTGCCTCCGGATCGGCGACGACCTGTCCGATGACCTGAACGGTTCGGGCTGCCTCGTTTTCGACGGCAAGCACGGTACGTATGGCCAGGACACGTTGCGCTTCCTTGGGCATCGACACGCTACCGTCCGGTTGCCGCCTGGGAGCGTCGGTGGCCGCGGGCGCCGCGGGCTCGTCCCCGTCATGGCCAGGATGGGCGAGCGCAGCGCCGGCGACGAGCAATGCTGATAGCAGCGCCATGCCGCCCATTGCCGCCCGCCATCGGCCGCGTGCCTGGAAGACAAGGGTGGTGAATACGCCGAGCAGGAACCCGAACCCGGCGATAATCGGCCCACGTCGGTTCCCAAGTGCCGCTTGCAGCCGCGCCCGGGGTCCCGGCGGGATCGCCGCCGCATGGTCATCGGCCTGCAGGTCGAGACTGGCGTTGAGCAGGTCGGCCTGATCACCGGTAGAGACGGTGAAGACCAGCTCGTGCCGGCCGGGCTGTGCCAACCAGGGCGCGACGAGGCGATACGAGCCGTCGGGCTGCGCTTCGCCGGTCGCGGTTTCGTCGCCTTGCGCTACTTCGATTGCGGCGCCCTCGACGGGCTGGTTCGTGGCGAACCGGTCCAGGTATATGGTCGCCGCCCCATCCCGCATGACAAGCACGAGCTCGAAAAGGTCCGAGTGGGCCTCGGCCCGTGGCGACGCGGTGCCGGGAACGGTCGTCGGAGCCTCGTCGCCGTGCCCGGGATGCGCGGAAGCCATCGGCGCGGTCCACAAGGTGACCAGCACGATCGACAGCAGGCGGAAGCCGATCATGGCAGGATTCCTAAGCTCTGGTTGAGCCGTGAGCGCGCCTGCCGCACGGCGATCTCGGCCCTGCCCTGCGCCACCTCGGCCTCGGTCGTGAGCGCACGCACGCGGATGACGTCGCCCAGACCGATCTGACCGCCGCGGAAGGCTGCTTCTGACAGTCCACGTTGCTGACGCAGAACGGCGGCTCGCTGGCGAGCGGTACCGAGTGCCTGGCGCACCACGTCCAGTTCGAGCCGTGCCCGGGCGGATTGGAGGTCCAACTGGCGCCGGAGGTTCGCGCGCGCAGCCACCGCCTCGGTTAGATCCGCCTCCGCCGCTGCTTGCCTCGGCGCGTTGCGGGCCTCGGTGGCGAAAGGCAGGCGGAACTGCACCCCAATGCGATTGTCATAGAAATTATTCCCGGCTTCCCGCGAGCTGCGCGCGAGCAGCCCGATCTCCGGACTTTCCCGCGTCTGAATGGCCGCTAAACGTTGACCGGCTTCGGCGACGGTCACGGCGCCATCGGCCTCGACGAGCTTGGGATGCAGCGGGACGGCGCTGGCCGCCAGCGGGTCCGGCTCGTTCAACGCGGCAGGATCAGGCTCCAGCCCGGTCAGGGTGCGGTAGGCAAGCCGACCCCCTTCGAGCGTCGCTCGTCGCTCGTTCTGCGCGATCTCCGCCTCCATCCGGTCGAGCCGGGCGGTAAGCAATTCCGTTTCAGCCGCCTCGCGCCCGCGTACCCGCCGGGCGACGTCGGCTTCCAGCGTCCGGGCGTCGCGCAGCCGGGCCTCTGCCCCCGACAGCTCGAGTTGGTTCAGTGCCACCGTCGCAAGCGACTCCCGCACCTCGCCAGCCACGGACAAGCGTTGCGCGCGTTGCTGCGCCGTCAGCCGCGAGAGGTCGGCATCGGCGACACGCCGGCTCGCGGTGCCCTCCCCAGGAATCCAGAGCGGCGTCGCCAGTGAGAGTTCTGCCTCCCGGCCGCCACGCCGGTTGTGCACCCCGTCGGCAACGTATCCGCCACCGAGCGCGGGCGGCCCGGGCGTGACGCTATCAGCCGAGCGCGCCCTCGCGAGCGCCGCGGCTTGGCGGCCCGGCACGCCTGCCAGTTCAGGGCTGCGCTCCCAGGCTCCGGCGATCGCAGCGCGTAGTTGTGCCGCCGCTTGTCCCGGAGCTAATGCCGGCGGCGGCGGGACTGGTCGCGCACTCGGCAGCGCCGCCCGCTGCCCGGCTGTAGCCTCTTGGCCTGCCGTCTCTGGAGCCGCTCCCGGCACCTGCCCGATGCCAAGGCTGGCATCGGGCAGTGTCAGACCGGGAAGCCCCTGTCGAGCCGGACCCGACGGTGCCGCCGTGGGCAATTGTTGCGGTGGCGCCACGCGAGTGGACCCCGTTCCGGGTATCGCTCGTGCGCCGGGCGAGATGAAGCCCTGTGCTCGGGCCATGCCGGTCAAGACGGTTAGGACCGCGGTCAAAATGACGAGCGATCTCACGTCACGGCGACCACGAACGGTACGGTGCGGACCTGCCCGCCTGCCATGAACTGCAGCCAGAGGAGGTAAGTGCCGGCCTTGGGTGCCCGGACGTGAAGAGTGAGACCGGGCGAGATCGGCCTACCCGGACGCATCGGGGCGCCGCCCGCTTCGGGCATCGACATGCCGGGCGTGCCCGGCATGTCGTGCTTCATGGGCGCGGCAGCCCCACCGGTCTCTTGCGGTGCCGCTGGCGCCGCGTGCGCATGGACATAGGTCAGATCGGCTGCGTCGATGAATACCGCATGCGCTGCGACACCGAGATAGGGCGTGACGTCGGGCGCCCTTACGCCATTGCGGAGAATTTGTAGTGAAAGTGCCGCCTCCTGTCCGGCCTGTAGATCAAGCGCATCGAAACGAACACCGTAACGTCCGTCTGCACCGTCGCGGCCCGTGGGCTGGAGCGCGGCACGGCGGGGCAATGGCGGACCGCCGAGGTCCACCTCGAAGCGTAGAACCTGCTGCCCGAGCCCGGTCGGAACAGCGTCGGCATAGACGTGCCAGACGCCTGCATGCGGGAACGTCATGGGCACGCGGAAATGCCCGTCAGTATCAGGGCGATCGCCGTGCTCGTGCAGGAACGTCGTCATGTCGTAGCTGACGGCGATTACATGCAGACGCTTGCTCAGCTCCACATCGTAGCGGGTGACCGGTCGAGTGCTCCCGAGCGGTGTCATCGTGACGTCGAGAATGCGGGTCGTGGCGGGACCACCGGGCTGGGCCGGCAAGACGGCAAGGGAGCCGGAAACCTTGGCCAATCCGTCCGGGAGAGCATAGGTGCCCGACAGTGCGGCCGGTGGTGAGGCTGCAAGACTGGGGAGCGTTCGCGCCAGCAGCGCAGGCGCAAGCGCGCCGAGCACAGCGCGTCGTGTCAATTGTGACATCGAGAGGTCCTCGTCTCAGGCCTGCATCGAGGGCAGGCAGCATCCATTCAGCGGAGACGCGAAGCACGAACGGCACTCCGCGGGCGTTGCAGCCCGCCGAGTGGCGGGCCTATCGGATGGAGACGGGTCTAGGTGGCTCTAAGTCGCTAAATGGCGACGCGCCGGCTGATGCATGACGGAGCACAGGCGTCCAACTCTGCGACGCGGCGACGTGCATCGGCACAATAGCGGACGGCAGCACGGCCACGCCGAAGCAAGCGACAGCACACTCGGCCGCCGTGGCACAGCCGGGGCAGTGAGGCGGAGCTTTGGTCGGCCATACGGCGACGTCGCCGCGCGTGATGGTAGATGCCGGCACTGCGGCATGGGTGTGGACAGCCCCATCCGCATGGACGTGTGTGAGCGCCGGTTGGTCCGGGCAGCTAGCGTCCGAAAGGGACGCAAACGCAGGCGCAGACAGCCCGGCCGAGAGGACCAGGATCAGCATCCAGACAAAGCAGCGAAGGCGAGCCACACGCATGGGCAGATAATACGAGATCCGCCAAGTAAGTGTCGAGCGTGGCGAACGCGGGCTCAAACGGTGAGCTTCTCGACCGTGTAGCCTTCGGCGGTGATCGCGTCGGCTATCCGGCTGGGCGAGGCGGTCTCGGTGCGTACGCTGACCCGACCGGCATCGAGATCAATCTCGACCGTCGCCGCCGGATCCACAATGTGGATCGCATCCGTCACGGCTCGCACGCAATGACCACAGGTCATGCCGGATACCTTGAAGTTCTGCATGTCAGTCTCCGAGTTCCGACCATTCCTGGACTTTTCCACAGTGGGAAGGTCAAGATCTATTTGTGGGCTACTCGACTACAGTGAAGCACGTGCGATCGAGCCTACGTGCCGAGCCGGGCTCTTGGGTGAAACGCCCCGAAGCGCTCTACCGCCACCTGAAGCAAGATCAACAAGGATAGGACAATCAGGCTCACTATCGCCGTGGCACATGACCGCAAGCTCTTCGAGGGTGGCACACATCGACGTCAGCTCGTCGATCTTGGTCCGTAGTTCAGCAACGTGCTCGAGCGCGATGCGCTTTACCTCGCGGCTTGGCCTACCGCGATCATGCCAAAGCCCGACCAAGAGTTTGATCCGCTCCATCGACAAGCCGAGATCACGCGCCCGGCGAATGAACCGCAGCGTTTCGACTTCCGCCGGTCCGTAGGTGCGGTAGCCTCCCGCTGTCCGCGCCGCCGTCGGAACCAGCCCGATGCTCTCGTAGTAGCGCACCATCTTGGCACTAACTCCGGATGCTTTTGCCGCCTCACCGATCACCATGCCGGAACTCCTCTTTCATGCAGCATAAAGGTTCCCATGGCTGGAAGGTCAAGGCGCAGCGGTTGCCTCTGCCGCGTGAGTAATTTCCGAGTCTTCCTGGTTGCCTGAAATATCGGCACTGGCAGAGCGTTGGATTGTTGCACGAAAGTCTGGGCGGCCGGTTCAAGGAACTGGCTGAGACCGCGCAAAGACGCAGACCATGAGAACAAAAGACCGCCTTGGGCGCTGCGATAACACTGGAGCACCCCTATTTTGCACGACTTCGTTCTCGCCCCGCTTCTAGGAAATTGCAGCAGCCAGGGCAGCCCTCCCTGATGAAGCGAGGCCCGGCGTGGCTGCCTGCAGCGCGGCGCTACTTCGTGGTGATCGCTGTCGGAAACCTGATGTGGGAGTTTGCGCAGCTCCCACTCTATACGTTGTGGAAGACGGACACCGTCGGACAGATCACCTATGCCGTGTTCCACTGCACGGCCGGTGACGTGCTGATCGCCGGGATAACCTTAGCCGGAAGCCTGTTGCTGCTCGGGACGGCAGAATGGCCCCGCGCGCGCTTCTTTCCAGTCGCGGCGGTAACGTTGATTTCAGGCACGGGCATCACGGCCTACATCGAGCATCTTAGTATCGCACGCGGCATTTGGGCCTACTCGGAGCTAATGCCCATGTTGCCCGGCACGAGCATTGGGCTTTCCCCGCTGGCACAGTGGATCGTCATCCCCGCCCTGGCATTCGTAATCACGCGGGCCATTAGTCCCGCTCGAGGCCTTGACCTTCCCACGATGGGAATCACCACGTCCAAACTTACGCCGGACAGTCTGGCGCGTTCCGATCGGAAATCGTCATGAGCGACCAACAAACGAACCACCCTCAGGCGGAAAAGCGTGGCTGCGGGTGCGGCCAAAGTGTCCCGGCCGGTGTCACCTCAGTCGTGGATTCCGTCTGCGGCATGAAGGTAGATCCAGCAACCTCGAAGCATTGCCATGAGCACGACGGGGTCACCTATCACTTCTGCTGCGGGGGTTGTCGCAGCAAGTTTGCGGCCGACCCAGCGAAGTATCTTCCGTCATCGCAGGCGCCTGCCGATCCAAAGACCACAACGGACCCAGTCTGCGGGATGAAGGTCGATCCTGCGACGTCGAAGCACCACGTCGATCATGGCGGGACGACCTATCATTTCTGCTCGGCAGGCTGTGAGACGAAGTTCGCGGCCGCCCCCGAAAGCTACCTGAAGCCGAAGGCTGCCGAACCCGCGAAGCCCGGCGCTACATACACTTGCCCCATGCACCCGGAGATCCGCCAGATCGGGCCGGGCAGTTGTCCCATCTGCGGCATGGCGCTCGAGCCTGTGGAGATCAGCGCCGAAGCGGTGCCGAACCACGAATTAGCCGACATGTCCCGGCGCTTCTGGATCGGGCTCGTGCTGGCGCTTCCGGTGTTCGTGCTCGAGATGGGCAGCCATGTTCCGTGGCTCGGCCTGGGCAACCTGGTGCCGGAGCAGTGGTCGATCTGGATTCAGTTCGTCCTCTCCACGCCGGTGGTGCTGTGGGCGGGCGGGCCGTTCTTCCAGCGCGGCGTGGCGTCGGTGCGAACGGGCCACCTGAACATGTTCACCCTGATCGCGCTCGGGACGGGGGCAGCCTACCTCTACAGCCTGGTCGCAACCTTTGCCCCCGGCCTGTTTCCGGCCGGGTTCCGCATGATGGGTGGGACGGTCGCCGTCTACTACGAAGCCGCGGCGGTCATCACGGTGTTGGTGCTGCTCGGCCAAGTGTTGGAGCTGCGCGCCCGGGATCAGACGGGCGGGGCCATCCGCGCGCTGCTGAATCTGGCGCCAAAGACGGCGCGGCGCCTCCGTGATGGGGCCGACGATGAGGAGGTCGCTCTCGACCAGGTGCAGGTCGGCGATCGGCTCCGCGTGCGGCCCGGCGATGGCGTACCCGTCGATGGCACCGTGCTCGACGGCAAGAGCGCCGTGGATGAATCCATGGTCACGGGTGAATCGATGCCGTCGCCCAAAAGCAGGGACGACAAGCTGATCGGCGGCACGGTCAACGGCACCGGCTCGCTCGTCATGCGG
>CAZTJC010000078.1:0-15373 GCA_964613945.1 uncultured Acetobacteraceae bacterium | reverse complement strand
CAGGACCCATTGATGTAACAGGTTCGATCTGATTCAGTCTCCGTGAGGAGACCAGAATGAGCAACCTGTTTTGGCTGACGGACGAGCAGGTGGAGCGTTTGCGGCCGCTCTTTCCCAAGAGCCACGGCAGGCCGCGGGTCGATGACCGCCGGATGTTGAGCGGCGTCGTGTTTGTCAACCGCAACGGGCTGTGCTGGCGAGACGCACCAAGCGTCTACGGCCCGCGTAAGACGCTGGGTAATCGGTGGAAGCGTTGGGGCGAGCGAGGCGTGTTTGTCCGCATGATGCAGGGGCTGGCTGTGGCAGGTGCCGAGCCGAAGACGGTCATGATCGACGCCACCTACCTGAAGGCACACCGCACGGCTTCGAGCCTGCAGGTAAAAAGGGGGATCTCGGACGCCTGATCGGCCGCACCAAAGGCGGCATGAACACGAAACTGCACGCCATCACCGACGCGAATGGCCGCCCCTTGAGCTTCTTCATGACCGCCGGTCAGGTCAGCGACTACACCGGCGCTGCAGCGCTGCTGGACGATCTACCAAAGGCACAGTGGCTGCTCGGCGACCGCGGCTACGACGCCGATTGGTTCCGGGACGCACTCCAGGCCAGGGGTATCCAGCCCTGCATCCCAGGTCGCAGATCACGCAACGAGCCGGTCAAATACGACAAGCGGCGCTACCGGCGTCGTAGCCGCATCGAAATCATGTTCGGCCGCCTCAAAGACTGGCGGCGCGTCGCCACTCGCTACGACCGGTGCCCTACCGTGTTCCTCTCCGCCATCGCCCTCGCCGCCACCGTTATCTTCTGGCTGTGATCAACGAGTCCTGACCCTAGCCGCGCTAAAACACTTATCATCAAGTTAAATGATACTGCCGCATATGGAGCATTGAATGCTCTACTTTGTTATGTCGTAATTCGTTCGGCATGCCTGCTCGGTACAAGCCCGCACACGCTTGCCAGTCAGGGCCTGATTCGCCGGTGCGGGTTGCCGAATGGGGTGAACCGGTTCACTTTCCCCGGCAAAGGCTGGAGGCGTCATGAAAAAGCGCGGCATGCAGTTCGGCATCTTTCTCGCACCGTTCCATCGCATCGGCGATAATCCGACACTGGCCATGCAGCGCGACCTCGAATTAATCGAGCATCTCGATCGGCTCGGCTACGACGAGGCGTGGATCGGCGAGCACCATTCGGCAGGCTGGGAGATTATCGCGTCGCCCGAACTGATGATCGCCGCTGCCGCAGAGCGCACCAAGACTATCCGGCTCGGCTCGGGCGTGACCTCGCTGCCCTATCACCATCCGTTTCTCGTCGCGCAACGCTTTGTCCAGCTCGACCACATGACCCGTGGCCGCGCCATGCTTGGTTGCGGCCCCGGCGCGCTGGTGTCGGACGCCTACATGCTCGGGATCGACGCAGCCACGCAACGCCGGCGCATGGACGAGGCGCTGGAAGCGATCATGGCGCTGCTCCGGTGCGACGAGCCGGTGACCCGGCAGACCGATTGGTTCACCATGCGGGAGGCGCGGCTGCATCTGCGGCCCTACAGCGACCCGCATTTCCCGATAGCGGTCGCCAGTACACTGACACCGTCAGGCCCTGGGGTGGCGGGCAAGCACGGGGTCGGCATCCTGTCACTCGGAGCCGGGGCGCCGGGCGGCATGGCGGCCATCGCCGGGCAGTGGCGCATCGCCGAGGAAGAGGCGGCCAAGCACGGCAAGACTATGGACCGGGCTGACTGGCGGATGGTCATGAACGTCCATGTCGCCGAGACCGACGAGGTCGCGATGGAGCAGGTGCGCGTCGGCGAACGGATGGAGACGGTGACGTATTTCGAGGATGCGCTGGGCCGACCGCCGGGCCGGTCGCAGGACCCTCTGACGGATGGCGTGCAAGCCGGTACGACGCTGGTTGGTAGCCCGGAGACGGTCGCGCGGGGCATCCAGAACCTGTGGGATCATAGCGAGGGCGGGTTTGGCGGCTTCCTGTTCCGGGCGCATGATTGGGCCGATCGGGAGCAGAGCTGGCGCAGCTATGAGCTGTTCGCGCGTTGGGTGATGCCACGCTTCCAGCAATCGCTCGATATGCCGCGGGCCAGTCACGAATGGGCGGTGTCGAACCGCAAGACGATCTTTGGCCCGAATGTCGACGCGCTCCGTAAGGCGTTTACCGATGCGGGGCGCGCCGTGCCAGACACGTTCCATGCGCGGGCGACGGGCGCGCGCGACATGGAGGTTGAGACAGCTGGAAATAAAGATTAGACGCAGGTTTAGATAACTAGCTGCTGAGTAGCCCACCTTCGTACTAATGCCGTGTTGCAAAACATACGCTGTTCTTTTCCGTATTGCATGTACCTGGGCGCATCGTTTTTCGCAGCACTGACGCTGCAATCTGTCAAACTGGTCTCATATCGTGTGCGATTACCGACAGTTTGGAAGCGTTAGTTGTTTATCACTCACACGATCTCGTCGGACTACCTGATTGCGCGCTGCTATACATGACCAGCGAACGGGCAATCCGCAAAAGATACTCGGGCCTGAATGCGAATAGGTTAGTCTTACCACGCCGACGTCGAACTCCGCCTGTCTCAGGTTAGGTTAGAGGCGGTGCAGATTTTGCACGATCTCGCAACCACGTGCCCGATGCGTGTCATGGGAGACTGCGTGTAAGCATTTAATACGCGGTCTGGTCTGACGTTTCGCAAGATGGATAGCTGGGGTAATATCGAGCATGGGACACCGGTTCCGGGCAGCCGCTGTTAATTGCTGGCTACGGCAGCCAAATCGTTGACTTCATGAGCACCAACGCCCGGAACGTTTCTCCGCGAACGATGCGAGCCCCTCGGCAGCCTCGTCAGTCTGGCGTTTGGACGCGTGCTTCTGCACCAAACGGCTCCACGCCGGGTCGTCTACGTCCATTCCTCCAGATGCGCTTTCCATGGTCAGACGCTTGGTCTCGGCTAACGCGTCAGGCGCGTTGGCCAGCAATTGGTCGATCACCTTCGCCCCGGCTGCTTCCAGTTCGGTCATTGGGACGACCTCGTGCACAAGACCGATCCGTCGAGCCTCGGCAGCGCCGAAGCGTTCACCCGTCAGCGCGTAACGGCGCACCTGGCGCACGCCGATGGCGTCGCAAAGCTGAGGTATGATGATGGCTGCCGTCAGCCCCCATCGAACCTCGGTGATGGAGAACAGGCTGTTATCTGCCGCGATCACGATGTCGCAGGCGGCGATCACGCCCGTACCGCCGCCGAAGCAAGCACCGTGCACCAGTGCAACCGTCGGCACTGGAAGCCGGTTCAGCCGTTGCACGACGGCGAACGTGGCGCGCGACGCTGCCTCGTTGTCCGCCGGTGATTGCGACCGTACCGCGTTGATCCAGGCAAGGTCGGCCCCGGCCTGGAAATGCTTTCCGTTACCCTTGAGGACGATCACCCGCAGCTCTCGGTGCGTCGCAAGCTGATCCATGGTGGAAAGCATGCTGCCGATGAGAGCATCGTCGTAAGCGTTGTTCACCGCTGGTCGGTTCAGCGTGACGGTCGCGACACCACGCTCGTCGATGCTCCATATAACAGGGCTGTCGTTCATCAATTCATTTTCCTCGATCTTCGTGTGTGCCCAGATTGGAGTGGAGTTGACTCCCACTCGGTAATAAACGACCTCGACTTACATAGAAACAACATGAAGGGTCCTGAATGATCGACCCGATCCAGACGTTCGATGTCGTCATCATTGGCGGCGGCAATGCGGCGCTGACCGCAGCCGTGACGGCGCGGGAAGCTGGAGCGAGTGTGCTCGTTCTGGCGCACGCGCCCAAGGCGATGCGGGGCGGCAACAGCCGACATACTCGCAATTTGCGCGCGATGCATTCGCAGCCTACGTCCGTGCTGACTGACGCCTACGAGGAAGAGGAGTATTGGGACGACCTCTTGCGCGTTACGGGCGGCCGGACGGACGAGCACCTGGCTCACCTGACCATTCGCGCCACCCAGGATGCAATGTTTAGCGCACGACTGAGATCGAGACCTAGCTTGGATATGTGCTGCCATCCTAATGTTCGAGCTTAGCGCGTCAGATTTGTACAGAGTCGATCGCTTCGCAGCCATTGCGGCTGGGGCTGGCGTCAGGAGAAGAGTCGAAGCCGACACACGCGCTCACTCGGGCTGGGGTGCTACTCGCCTAACCTGAAAGTCGGCTTTGAAGTGCTCGAACTCTACCATCTTGTAGAATGCAAGTGTGGAAGGCTGCTTTGAACCGGTCATCAGCATAGCCTTGCAGCACTCCGCTTCCTAAGCGCGCTCGACAGCCGCGTTTAGAACCATGCGCCCGAAACCTGCTTCCCTGTGATCGGCGCGGGTGAGGACGTTCTCAATCAGCGCGTAGGGCTTGCGGCCGCGGGTCAGGTTTGGGATCACGACGAGCGCGTGGCTCGTGACCAAGATCACTCCGACCGTTCCCATAAGAGTGACGCTTCATTACTGAATTTGAAGCAAGTAGGGTGGCTAGAGTGACAAGGGAAAGACTCGCGCTCGGTCTACATGCCGGTAGGGTAAAGTGGTCAGATCAGCCGGGCCCCAGTCCGGGGTGTCCACGATCAGAATGCTGTCGGCGATCGGCTCGTATGCGGCGCGAAAATGAGTTTTGGATCGGAGCACGATGATGCCGAAGTCCTGCGGCTTCATGCCGAACTGGACGAATGGATCCTCGTCGACGGTCAGCGTCGGGCGACTGACGATGCTAACGACCAAGCCGCCAACGTCCAGGACGGCCGTCATCCCGAGTTCGACCAAGCGGCCATGCATGTAGGCGCCAGTAGTCCGGTATTGCTTAGGACCGGTGAAGCGCACGGTTCCAGTCAGTTGCACCGGCCCGCCGGCGCGGTCCGACGAGTGGCCGCCAACGTCCAACGTGACCGTTGCTCCCACTCCTGCCCGCGCGGCTGCGTTCGCTGCTTCCGCATCCCAGATGTATGGAATTGCAGCTCCGGTCACCTCGCGCTGCAGCAACTCGCGCAACAGATAGGTGCTGTCGTTACATCGATCGGCATGCTCAAGCAGCACGACCGGCCGCCCCGTCTTCCGCGCTGCCCGTTCGATGGCCCTGTCGACACCCGTTGCGATATCGAGCACCTGATCTCGATGCAGTAGCGCCTCGCGCTCGGCAAAGATTCGACTGGATAAACTCGCGACCACATTCCGCGCTTCCGCTGGGGCGTCGGCGACGGCGAGAATGGAAAAGCCGCTATTTGGCACGTCGGCGTACGAGAACCCGGCGAACACGCTCACGTCCAGGAAGCCAGGTGCCGGACGGGCCATCTCGACCGAAGTGCGGACGATGTCCGAGAGCGGGGCGAGTCCGGTTGCGCTGAAGATGCTGGGCACCATCACGCCGGGCTTGGCCAGCGCCATCGCCGGCCGCGCTCCGTCGCGGATCATCCACAGCAGACACTGGGCCGCGCGCGCGCCGGTTTCGGCGATATCGGTATGCGGCGAGTAGTGATAGCCGAAGGCCGCGTCCACCAGTTCCAGCAGGTGGGCGTCGATGTTGCCATGGTAGTCCAGCGCCACCGCGACCGGCACGGCGCGGCCCACCACCGCGCGGACCCGCTCGGCCATCTCCCGGTCTGGATCGAGCCGCGTCGGTGTGACCAGCGCACCGTGCAATGCCAGTAGCACGCCATCCAGCGGCCCGGCCGCCGCAAGTTCGGTGCAGATCCGGTCCGCATAGTGAACAAAGGCGGCATCCGTCACCGGCCCGGCCGCGCCACCATCGACGAACACCATCGGCACGAGTTCGACGTCGGCTGCTTCGCAAACGCCAATGAAGCCACCGGGGATCGTATTGGTGCTGCGGAAGCGCTCCAGCATTACCGGCCCTTGGGCTTCTGCCGCCTGCAATTCCTCCAAGGTCGTCAGCAGTGGCAGGAAGCTGACGGATTCCATCATCAGCCCGCCGAGCGCAATGCGGAGGCGCGGCTCAGCCACGACGCACGTTCCACAAAAAGGCGGATGGCCCGGGAAGTATGCCTTGGATGTCGGCACGGTAAGCCGTTTTCTGCACGAATTGGCCTAATGGCACCACCGGGACCTGTTTGAACGCAGTTTGTTGAATCAGATTAAAGATACGCTGTTGCTCGGCGTCGTTTGTCGCGTCGAGCCATTGGGCCGTTTGTGCCTCGATCTCCGGGCTGTCGAACCAGCCGAACCAGCCTTTCTCACCCTGGCCGCGAACGTTGGTGTTCAACGCCGGGTTGGCGATGGAGGCGCTCTTCCACGTGGTGTGGAAGATAGACCACCCGCCCTTCTCGACTGATTCGCGCGAGATCCGGCGCTGCACCACCGATCCCCAATCCATCACCTGCAAATCCACTTTCATGCCGAGTTGGCGCAGCAGGTCGGCCGTCACCTCCCCGTAAGGGGAAATGGACGGGAGGTCGCTCGGGCTGAGGATGACGACCGTCTCGCCCGCATAACCCGATTCGCTGACGGCTCGGCGCAGCTTGTCCATGTCCTTGGGGGTGCCCATGGTCGTTGCACCGATCTCGCGCACGAATGGCAGACCGGTGGGGAACATGCTGAAAGCGGTATGCCAGGCCGTGTCGTCGCCGCCGGTCACGAGAGGCATGTATTGCGCCTGGTCAACCGCCGCGAGCACCGCCCGCTTCAGGGCGGGACTATTGAACGGCGGCACGTGCGAGTTGAAGCGGAGAAATGCCATGAAGCCGAGCGGGTCGTAGGGCGCGACGGTCACGCTGCGCTTCTTCGCCAACATGGACACCAGGTCCGCATCGGCAAATTCCCACCAGTCGACCTCGCCGGATTGCAGCGCGCTGGCCGCCGTCGCGGAGTCCGGGATCACCTGCCACTCGATCCGGTCAAAATGGGCGATCTTGCCGCCGGCGTTCAACACGGCCGGCTCCTGGCGCGGCACGTAGCCGTCGAAACGGGCGTACACGACCCGGCTGCCCGACACGAACTCGTCCGCCACGAAGCGGAACGGCCCGGAGCCGACCATTTCCGTGACGGCCTTGTAGGGATCGGTGCGGGCCAGGCGCTCCGGCATGATGAATGCCGGGATCGGCCCAATGAACGCCAAGGCCTGGAGCAGGCGCGGGAACGGGCGTTTGAGCCGGATGCGGACTGTACGGTCGTCCGCCTCCTCCCACGCGTCCACCGCGGCGCCGAGCGTCTGGCCGAACGTGTCCCGTTTGCTCCATCGCGCCAGGCTCGCCGCGCAATCGCGGGCCAGCACCGGCTCACCATCATGAAAACGCAAGCCTGGCCGCAACCGGATCAGCCAGGTCAGTCCATCGGCCGACATCTCGTGTCCGTCTGCCATCTGCGGCGTGGGCTGGAAGTCCAAGCCCGTCCCGTACAGCGTGTCGAACAGCGCATAGCCGTGGTCGAGGGTGACGCCCGCCGTAGTCTGGATTGGGTCCAGGATCGTCAGGTTGGCCTGCGGCACGAAGCGGAGTGTTCGCGCGCGCATGTCTTGCGCCAGGCTGGGTCGGGCCAACAGCATGGCGCCGGCGACGCCCAGGAAATTGCGTCGACGCATTCTAATCTCCTGGGCAATCATGAGCAGGTGGTGCGACGACCCCGTGTCCAGCGTGTTCCAGCGCGGCGCACGCCCGCAACAACACCGCTTCCGCATGCATCGGCGCTACCAATTGCGCCGACAATGGCAACCCGGCCGCCGAGACCCCGGTCGGAACGCTTAGCGCGGGATGCCCGGTCACGTTGAACGCCACGCGCGCCTGGCGCTCGGCGGTGTGGGCCAGAGCCGCCGGGTTGTCGATGTGACAGGCTGGATCGAGCATGTTGGCGACCAGCAGCATATCGACCTTCTGGAACACCTCGTCCACTTGCCGCGTCAGCTGGGTGCGGCCGCGTTGCGCCGACAGGTAATCTTCGGCAGACAGGAAAGCGCCCGCCATCAGGCGCTGCCGGCCGGACTGCCCATAGTCTTCCGGCCGTTCCCGCAGCCATTTGGCGTGGATCGACCAAGCCTCTGCGAACATGATCACGCGGTTGACCCCGAGGAAATGCTGCAGCGGCGGCAGGGTAACGTCGCTCACGATCGCGCCCAGGCCGTCGAACGTCGCAGCCATCGCGTCGAGTGCCGCGCTGACCTCCGGGTCGGCCTGAATGTCGCGCGCATGGAAATGCCGCACGTAGCCGACGCGAACGCCGGCAAGCGGTCGAACGCCCTCGTCGATCGGCAGAGTGGCCGGCCGATCCGCCATGACCGCGAACGCCAACGCCAAGTCGGCCGCGCTGCGCGCCAGTGGCCCGACATGGTCCAGGCTGAATGCGAGCGGGAACACGCCTTCGCGTGGAACGGCATCGTAGCTCGGCTTCAAGCCGAGCACGCCGCACGCGCCGGCGGGATGGCGGATCGACCCGGCCGTATCGGTGCCGACGGAGATGGGCAGCAGCCCGGCCGCCACGCTCACCGCCGACCCCGAGGACGAGCCACCTGGATTGTGATGGAGGTTCCACGGATTGCGCGCGGGCGGGAACGGCAGGTCGAACGACGGGCTGCCGAGCGCGAATTCGTGCGTCGCGAGCTTGCCGACAATAACAGCGCCCGCACGGCGCAGTCGCCGAACGACGGCGGCGTCGTCCTGCGCGACATGGTTCAGCCGAACGCGCGAGTGACACGTGGTCGGTAGGCCGGCCACATCGATGATGTCCTTGATGCCGACCGGCACGCCGCACAGCGGTCCCACCGGGCTGCCCGCTGCCCAGCAACGCTCGGCCTTCCTCGCGGCGTCGAGGGCGCCCTCGTGGTCGACCTGCACGAAGCTGTGCAACGCCCCGTCCTCCCGACCGATCGGCGCGAGAGTGGCTTGGATGATATCGACGGGCGACACAGCACACCGGCGGAACGCCTCGACCAGCGCTACCGCGGTCCTCGGTGAAGCCGCCCTCATGCGCCGATCTGGGGCGGTGCCCGCCACGGCTCCACCTCGGGCGGCGGAGTCGGTGGCAGCAGCGACCGGCTGACGGTAGCGGACCGGAATGCCACCGCGACATCCTCCGGGAACAGCGATGCGGCTCGTTCCAGCCCAGCCGCCACGATCTCGTGCTCGAAAGGTCCACTCATGTCTTGGCAATGTTCCAGAACACCGCTACCGCCGCCGGGCGCGGCGCGGTGATGTTCGAGCGCCAGGCCGACGCCTGTTCGAACTGACCCAGGATGCGACAGGGCTGAACTTCGAGCAGACGCTGCTGCAACTGCGTAAGCGCATCGTGGCGCGTCGCGTCCGTGCTGGCGTCCAGGAAGGCTTGCCGCAGATCGGCCGCACCCTGGTCGCATGGCCACCCGACCCAGTCGCTGCGGTTGCAAGCGGTGTTGGTAGCGACGTTGGTCAACGGGCTGAACTGGGTCTCGCCGGAGAAGAACGTGCAGTAAAGGTTCCATCCGCCTTCGGCGACAGGGGCCTGGCTGAGGATACGCGTGTTCGCGGTGCCCCAATCATACATTTGCAGGCCGACGTTGAGCCCGATCGCCTTAAGCCGCTGCTCGGCAACATGCGCTATTTGGCCGATGGCTGGGATGTCCGGCGAGGAGGCCAGCACGACCCGTCCGCCCTTGTAGCCGGTTTCCGCCAGTAGCGCCCTTGCCTTGGCGAGATCGACCGGACGGGCATCGGATGGTGCGGTAGCATTCGCGCTGCCACACACGAAGTAGTTGTCGCATGTGCCCCAGGGCACGTTGTCGCCAGTCACGGCCTGCATGAATTCCGTCTGGTCGAGCGCCAGCGCCAATGCCTGACGAGCGCGGACGTCGTTGAATGGCGGCAGGAGATTGTTGGCCCGCAGCATGGCTACGTTGGGCAGGCTGCCGAGCGAGCCCGTCCGGATCTGCCGGTTGCGCTTGAGCAACGGCATGAGGTCGGCCGGCACGCGATCCCAGTAGTCGATCTCGCCGTTCTGCAGCGCGGCCGCGGCAGTGGCTGCATCCGGCATGACTGTCCATTCGACGCGCTCGACCATGACCTCGCGCCGGCCCGCCAGCCCATCCACCGGCTCGTCGCGCGGTCTGTAGGCATCGTTGCGGCCGTAGACGATCCTGGCACCGGGCACCCATTGGTCGGCGACAAAGCGGAACGGGCCTGAGCCTACGGCCGTGGTGTTTGGCTTGGACGGATCCAACTCCGCATCTTGCCGGCGCATGATGACGGGGATCTGTCCGATGGCGGAGCCGAGCGAGAACTCCACGAAGCCATAAGGCCGGTCCAGCACCATTTCGACTACGTCGGGCTCGCGGGCCGACAAGACGGTGATCCGATCCGACAGCTTGCGCCCGACCAGGTCGCGCTTCATCCAGCGCTGGAGGGAGGCCACCACGTCGGCACAGTCGACGGCTCGTCCGTCATGGAAGCGGAGACTGTCACGCAGGCGAAATCGGTAGGTGCGGCCATCGCTGCTGATGTCGTAGTCGCTGACCATCATTGGCTTGGGCGCCAGCCGCGAGTCCCAGGCGAACAGCGACTCGTAGATCATGGTGCCGTGCATTCGGGTGATCACGATCGATACCGCGACCGGGTCGAGCACCTTGAGGTCGGCATGCGGTACGACACGCAATACGCCACCGGCGGCAGCGTGGGCCGGCTGGCCGCACGCGATGGCCGTGCCGGCGGCCAGGCTCAGGAATTGGCCGCGTTGCATCTGGGGCGGTGTGTCCTTCGCGGATTTCGGGATCAACCAGCGGCCAGCGCGGCATCCACCGCTTCGCCCAGTCGGTCGACGATGATGTCGATCTCGGCGGCGGAGATGATGTAGGCCGGCGCCAACATGACGTGATCACCGCGTATGCCGTCGGCGGTGCCTCCGGCGGGGTAACACGCTAGACCGCGGGCGAAGGCTTCGGCTTTGACGCGGGCGTTGAGTCGCCGGGTCGGGTCGAAGGGCGTGCGGGTGGCCCGATCCTCGACGAGTTCTATGGCGCGGAACAGCCCTCGGCCGCGGATGTCGCCGACATGGGCATGGTTGCCAAACCGCTCCGTCAATCGGGTGTCGAGCAGGGCGCCCATGGCCTCCACATTCGCCAGCAGGCGTTCGTCCCGGATCACGCGTTGCACCTCGAGAGCGGCGGCACAGGCGATCGGGTGGGCCAGGTAGGTATGACCGTGCTGAAAGGCGCCGCTTCCCGTCTCGACCGCGTCGGCGATCGTTCCGGAGAGCAGCACCGCGCCGATCGGTTGGTAGCCACCGCCGAGGCCTTTGGCGATTGCCTGGATATCCGGGACGATCCCCTCCTGCTCCCAGGCGTGACGCGTGCCGGTGCGTCCCATGCCGCTCATCACCTCATCGAGGATCAACAGCGCACCGTGCCGGTTGCATATCCGGCGGACCGCGCGAAAATAGCCTTCGGGGGCCGGCACACAGCCGGCGGTCGCGCCCACCACAGGCTCGGCAATGAATGCCGCCACATTGTTCGGCCCGAGGCGCTGAAATTCCGCCTCCAGTTCGTCGGCCAGCCGCTGCACGTAACCAGCCTCGTCCTCGTCCGGCCGCTGTTCGCGATAGGCGAAGGCGGGCGACACGTGGCTGAATGCTGGTGACAAAAGCGGCGCATACGGGGCACGACGCCAGGCGTTGCCGCCCGCCGAGAGGGCGCCCAGGGTGTTGCCATGATAGCTCTGCCGCCGGGCGATGATGCATGCACGCTGCGGTTGACCGATCTCGAGAAAATATTGCCGGGCCAGCTTGAGCGCCGTTTCTACCGCCTCCGATCCGCCAGATACGAAATATGCTTGCGCGAGGCCGCCGGGTTCGTGACCGACGAGTTCCTCGGCCAAGGCCTCGGCAGGCTCGTTGGAGAAGAAGGACGTGTGAGCGTAGCAGAGCCGATCAGCCTGACGCTTGATGGCTTCGACTATGCGCGGATGCTGGTGGCCAAGGCACGAGACGGCCGCCCCGCCGGACGCGTCCAACACCTCGCGCCCGCCTTCCTCGACCAGCCACACGCCGTGACCGCCGATCGCCAACGGTGGCGTGATGCGCGACGATCGATGCAACACCCGGGTTCGGCGGGGCGGGGGCGTGGCAACGTTCATGACGAGGAGTCATGCTTGGGCATGTAAGCGGATACGGCGGCCAGATGCGCTTCCGTCTCCCGCAGGCGCACCAGCGCAGCCTCGCCACCGAGCGCGAAAGTGCAGGCGGCCAAGGCCTGTGCGAGGGCGAAAGCGCCAGTCAGGCTAGGGAAGAAGCCGGGTGCCTTGTCCGCATCGAACAGCAGGGTGTGGGCGGCATCGGTCGCCATCGCCGCATCTGCCCGATCGGCAATGGCCACTACCGTGCAGCCTGCCGCGCGTGCCATGCGGGCGGACAACACGATCGAACGCGAATATGGCACGAAACCGATCAGCAACACGGCATCGCCGGGTCGGAATTCGCCGAGGTCGAGGTCCTCCGGGCCGGGGCCGCCGACCAGGCGCACGCCATCCGGCCGGAATAGCCGTAGGTGATAGTGGAGCAAGGAGGCGATCGCTCGGCACGAGCGGAACCCGGCCACCCAAATCCTCGGCGCCTCGTGCAGGGCGGTTGCCGTAGCAAGGATCGGCACCGGGTCGAGCTGAGCCAGGTTTGCCATGTCGCCCGACAGCATCTCGGCCGCCAGGTGGGCCGCGCTGGGCGCTTTGCCCGACCTTCGTTCGGCAGCCCGGCTCAACCGGCCTGAGAACGGCGTTTCCGGCCCGGTCCGGCGCGCTTCGGTCAGAGCCTCGCGCAGCAGGTCCCAACCGGTATAGCCCAACGCCTGCGCCAGTCGCGTGAACGTTGCCGGATTCGTGCCAGCCGCCTGCGCAAGCTCGCGCATGGACCGTGTAGTGGCGTCGTAATCGTGGCGGGCGACATACCGTGCCGCCTCCTGCAAGCGAGGTGGGAGGTCGGGAATGGCCCGACGTAATGCCGCAAGAGGTGTGTCACCGCTCATCATGCACTCGTGGCATCTCACACAAAGTGATGCAACATCTATCTCGCAAACCACGCCGCAGGATTGTCTATGAAACATATGTATTATTGCGTTACGCTATTGAACTCGGCCGTGGATCGCCGCAAGCGTCACCAGTTCCAGGTCGCGGAAGCCGTGAGGCGGGCTCAGCTGAGCGTCGGCACGTGATGCGAAGTAAGATTGTCGAGCGTCTTGTCTGGAGGTTACCGCGCCTCGTTCAGATGACGTTCGGTGCAGAGACGTGCGCGTTTGGCCGATTGTAACTCGGTCAGCGAAGTCTGATACTCAGGATCACATATATCGAAGTTGAAGTTCGTGGTTCCGCTTCCCGTGTCGCCGTTTTCGCCACGCTTTCGGTTACCATGCTGCCGTCATACAGCCGGAAAAACGCTTAACCTTCCCGACGGCAGCACCCGCGCAAGACAGACCGTTTGCCGCTCAGATAAACAGCATCAGACGCTTTGTGCGATCGGGTGCGGTGAGTGTGTCCCGCTGCCCCGCCGTATGTGGGCACGCCAGAGCAACATTGCTGCGATGACCCCGTTCATTAGGTTCCAGGCGATCCCGTTGACGAAAGCGAGGCGATACGAGCCGGTGCGGTCAAAGATCTCCCCGGTCATCCAACCACCCAGGGCCATGCCAACGATCGTCGCTGCCAGCACGAGGCCCACCTTTGCACCTGCGCCGCGGGCCGGAAAATACTCGCGCACGATGATCGCGTAGCTCGGCACGATGCCACCCTGAAATAGCCCGAACAGTCCGGAAATCACGTAAAGCGACGTCAGCGAGTCAAAGAACAGGAACAACGACAGCGAGGCGAACTGCAGCATCGATCCAGCAAGCAGGGTCGGCAGGCCACCGATGCGGTCGGCGATCCAGCCGGATCCGACCCGGCTGACGATACCCAGCCCAAGCATGAGTGAGAGCATCTCGGCGCCGCGCGCCGGGCCATAGCCGAGATCTGCACAGTAAGCGACGATGTGGACCTGTGGCATCGACATCGCGACACAGCATCCAAGGCCGGCCGCCACGAGCAGCGCCAGCAACGCGCCGGGAGAGAGGCCCAAGCGGCCCTGCGACGTCGCTGCCGTGCTTTCAGCGCCGTAGGCTCCGTGTTGCGCCGGCGACGGCGTGCGCAGTAACCAGGCCAGCGGCGGGATGGTGAGCAGCACGACCACGCCGATGCCGAGTTCGGTGGCGCGCCACCCATATGCTTGCGTCGCGATGGCCACGATGGGAGGCCAAACCGCGCCCGCGATATAGTTTCCAGCTGCGGCGATCGCGACGGCGACACCGCGGCGGCGTCGAAACCACAACGATGCATCGGCCATGATCGGCCCGAACAGCGCTCCAGCGCCAAGCATTCCGATAAGTGCGCCGTGCACCAGGGCATAGCTCAGCAGACTTTCCGTGCGGCTGGCCACCGCATACCCGATTGCGAGCATCAAGCTCGCGATCGCCGCGACCCGTGCGATGCCAAGTCGGTCGCTCGCCCGTCCCATTAGTACGCCGCCAGCGGCAAATCCAAGCATCGTCAGCGTGTAGGGCAGCGTTGCCCCTGCTCGCGCGGCACCGAACTCTGCCTGCACGGCCGGCAGCGTCACCACGACGGACCACATACCGACGCCGCCGATTGAACTTACCAGGAGAAGCAGGCCGAGGCGAACCCATGATGCTCGGCTGTCCAGCATACTCACCCTCCTATTTTTGGCGTGAGCGTAGGTGTAAGGCGATGCTAGAGCAATGACGCCTCCGACCGCCCGACTTGGTAGTAGAACCAGTCAAGACGCAGTTCATCGCCGTTCAAACGTTGAGCGAAATCGATTGACTGCACGTATTTGGGTTCGGCGCAGAAGCATTGCGTTTTCATGGCGTTGGTCACGGCCTCGCCGCGGTGGACTGAATCGGATCGCTAAGCATATCGTCAAGTATGTTCGCAGGAAGTGCGAGAGGCTTGCTGATTTTTGTCGCTTTTGGATTGTCACTGTCCTGGCGATTGGGGTGATGCGGGGGAGTGCTCCGGTGTGCGCCGAGTTTTGTCGAAGCCCGGCACTCTTGCTACAAACTGTCCAGCACTATGGCTCAGGTTTCGGCTACTATCGTGGCCCGCCGCGGGCTTACTACGGACGCCCCCTCATCGATGATGCAGGCTTATATCCATAGACAAGGTTCCAAGCTTGATCGGATGGATAGAAAGTCGCAGCATATTTGAGTGCTGCGGCTTTGAACCGTTGGCGTGCAATGCTCATAAATCTGCAGGAGGTGCATGATGAGCGAGACAGTAAATAATGAGGCCGGACAGCCCGGCGACACTCGGAGTGACTCTTCGCCCAATGTGGCTGGCACGGAGAAGGACGGGTCACGCGAGAAAAGCACGACACCGGGATCAATTCCGGCCTCGACGAATGGCA
>CAZTJC010000077.1:14244-16204 GCA_964613945.1 uncultured Acetobacteraceae bacterium | reverse complement strand
CTAGTCCGTCCGTGGTTAGACATCCCAAATGCTTGGTATGAATAAGCTGCGGTTAGTCGCTCAAACGCAGACGTTGATGTCGGCTTCCTTCAAAAGTCCGCTCCGAAGCAGACTGGCCGCCTACGGCCAGGATCGCTTGTGTGGCGACGACGGGGATCCTAGCTGGGAGAGCTGAAGCAGATTACTTGTCCAGAGCAGTGTTTGACGACTGGCTTGTGCAACAGCACCATATGGTATGCTGTGGGAGCTTAAAAAATGGGGATAAACCGGCGAGCCCTGGGTTCACTGGGCGTGCTGGCGTTGACGGCTACCGCGGGATCCGCTTCGGCGCAGACAACCGGCTCCACCTGGGACACAATCCGGTCGCGCAAGCTGCTGCGGGTCGGCGTGCAGCAGTCCGAGCCGTGGTATGCTAAGGATCTCGCAACCGGAAGTTGGACTGGCGTGGGTGTCATGCTGGGCGAACAGATCGCCAGCGACATGGACTGCACGACGTCATTCGTTGAGACGACCTACGGTAACGCACCGGCAGCTCTCCAGGCCAACCAGTTCGATCTCATGTTCGTGCTCGACCCGACGCCGGCCCGTGCACTCGCCATCGATTTCCCGTTCGCGCCGATGCTGTACTACGCGCTGGCCTACATGACGAAGGAGGTGTCGGGTCCGAAAAGCTGGGCGGAACTTGATACGCCTGAGACCTCCATCGCGGTGCCGATCGGAACCTCGATGGACCGATGGCTGGCTGGGCATATGACAAAGGCTGTCGTCACGCGGCTGAAGACCAATGACGAGGCCATTCTCCATTATCAGTCAGGCCGCTCGAAGCTCCTGGTGCTGTACCACCCCGCATTGATCGCGTTTCGGCTGCGCAGTGGGCAGGGAAGCGTGATTGTGCCCCAGCCGGCGGTGACATCGGTCGCCGGTGTGGGTATCCGGCGTGAGGCCGACAAGACCTGGCGTGATTATCTCACGACGGTGATGACGTTCTATTACGAAAACGGCACCATCGAGGACCTTTATCGGACCTACCTCATCAAGCGCGGAATGGATCCGGCGACGATCCCGGGTATCACCAAGCAAAGCCTGGAGCGCGCCTGATGGCTGGCACGCAGGATCTGATCGCGGACCCGCGGAACGCCACCGTGCTTGTGTGGGTCAACGGCCAGCTCCGGCGCCGGGCGGAAGCAACCGTCTCGGTGTTCGATGGCGGCTATATCGCGGGTGACGGCGTCTGGGAGGGCTTGAGGCTGGTCCATGGACGCTGGTTGCAGCTCGACAAGCACTTGGATCGGCTCTTTGCCGGGGCGGCGATGATCCAGCTGGTGGTGCCGGGTGGACGTGAGGGGATCGTCGCGGCGCTCGAGACCACGCGTCGGGCGAACGGCATGGAGGACGGCGCGCATGCGAGGCTAATGGTGACGCGTGGGCTGAAGACGACACCAGGCGCCGATCCGCGGATGGTCGATGGCGGCGCCACGGTCGTCATCACCATGGAGCACAAGGTGCCTCCGCCCGCGATGGCATCATCCGGGTTAGCCCTGATGACTTCGACATACCGGGTCACTCGGCCGGACCAGTTCGACATGCGCCTGAACACGCATAGCCGGATGCCCTACATCCTCGCGCTGCAGCAGGCCTACAATAACGGGGCGGACGAGGCGCTGATGCTGGATGATAGCGGGCATGTGGCGAGCTGTAATTCGACAAACTTCTTCTTCGTCGCGGGCGGCATGGTGATGACCTCCACTGGTGAGAACTGCTTCAACGGCATCACAAGGGAAACGGTGATCGAGCTGTGCCAGGACGAGGGCATCCCGCTGAAGCTCGGCAATTTCTCACTGATGCACGTCATGGCTGCCGAAGAGGCGTTCGTCACAGGAACAGCACCAGGGATCGCGGCGGTCCGCTCGATCGATGGCCGCAGGTTGGGGGCGGTTCCCGGGCCTATGACCAATAAAAT
>CAZTJC010000077.1:0-14144 GCA_964613945.1 uncultured Acetobacteraceae bacterium | reverse complement strand
TCCAGCGACCGAGGCGATTGAACGGCTGCGACGCGGTGATATCACTCCGATTGAACTAATCTGCGCCGCAGCGTCGCGCATCGCGGCTTTGGAACCGCGGGGGAATGAGTTATCCACGCTGCGTCTGTACCGCGCCCGTGAGCACGCTTACCGAGAATAGTAAGCTGTGACCGCTAGACCATCACCCTGCCTTATTAAGCTTCTGTTAAGAAGCTGCTGGATTGCTTGGGGCAGGGTCAAGCCGCTGCTCGGAGCGGATCCCGCAGCAATAACCGATCAGCAGCATGTGGATCATCATCTCGGGATCGATCGAAGGGTGGTCGATGGCACTGTAGTAAGGTGTGAGCTCGCGGCGGATGTCGGTCAGTTCAACGAAGCGGTCGATGGAACGCAGCAGGTGATCGGCCGGCACGTGGTCATGGAGGTCGAAATCGTAGAACAACGCCTCTTGCCGGACTGCTCGCTCGCCAATCATCGTCGTTTACCGCGTTGCTTGCGCTAACTACTGAATCAGCCCGGGCGGCCAACTACAACGGCCTTTTCAACGGAAGCAGTGGCTATCTGGCTTTTTGTGCTGTGCACGTACTAGCTATACGGCTCAGGGTGGAGGATAACGCTCTACGTCACTTGATATGGCTTATTCGAAGCTGCTGTTACCGACATCGATCTATACCGAGGCGGCTCAAAGGCTGGTCAAGTAGATCGATGGCAAACCAGTGCGCCACCGGTAGTTTATCTCAATCAGGCTGGCGCGTAAAAGGCGATCCCTTCGGAAACGAGGTCAGGCCGGGTCGCCAGAATGCTGGCTTTCTCGCTCATGTTCTGCGTGAATAAATGGGTCCCATGGACGGTGTCGAAGAAGCGGTAGACGGCTGTGTCCCCGGCCTGTGGCAGCGCGTCCTCGTAGAATGCAGTGCCCTCATACGCCATTTCAGACGATCGTGTTGTCACCAGTGCGTCTCGCTCGTTAGTGCTGGCCGTATAGAAATGCGTTCCATCCTTTTTGTCGAAAAAGCGGAATACAGCTTCACTCGACGGTGAAGCGCCAGCGGTGTCGTAGCCGTTTAACCCGATCCCTTCAGATACCAGATCCGGCCGCGTCGCCACGGTGTTTGCGGCCTCAGCCGCGCTGGCAGTGAAGAAGTGCGTGCCATCCCCCGTGTTGAAGAAGCGATGTATCGGTACCTGGTTTCCAGCGAGCGAGGTCGTGCTGATGGTGGTCCAATCGCCCCAATAAGCGCCGTTGAAGGCACGCACGTTCACCAGATCGGGCACGTCCGGCGTGCCGCCATTCAGCGTAATCTGGGACAACGAGGACGCGGTCACGGCGGTCGCGACCGATGCCGCCGTAACAGACGCACCATCCACGGTAAACCAGTCCGTCGCACTCGTCGTGTAAGCCTGATAGGAGGTGATAGCTCTGCCAGCGGGATCCGTTGCAGAAAACACGGTTGCCAAATTGACGCTTTGGCCGGCGGAGACGTTCACTGTCGGGATCAGTGTGGCGACCACCGGTGTATCCAGCCGGAAGATCACCACGGACTTATCCATCACGCCCTGCCATTCCTGCGAAGCAGCGTGCGCCGGCTGGATGATGACGTCTCTCGACGATCCGTCATTGGCACTGTTGATGATGACACCATCCTGCGTAATGAATGTGATGTTGTCGATCAACATCGCCGTGCTGTCGGCGCCCGATACGCAGGTCGTGATGTGTCCTGTGCCGGCCGAGGTGAGAAAGCCGATCATGTCGCCCGTGCGGACGCTGGATTTCCAATCACCCGTCGAGCCAGCCGGCCCATTATAGGCGATGAACCATTCCCCATTAGCTGCGCCAGCCATATTGATTGCACTCTGCACCGGCAGCGAGGCGCCAGCTTCGGCCGAGATCGTGCTTGCTAGTACCCAGCATCCGTCCGAGTTCCAGAACGCTCCATCGAAAGTTTGTGCCAGTGCGGCGACGGAAAGCGGCGTCGCCTGCGGTGGCACCGTGCCGTGGTAGCCCGGCTCGGTTGCGACGGTCAGCGTGTCGAGATAGCCAGCCGCGTCATATTGCGCGAGTGAGATAGCACTCGAGGCGTAGGTATTAGCGATGCTCGCGCTGCTCGTGCCGAATAGTGATAGGTCGGTGACGTCTGCGGCGCTGGTCGACGCTGTGTAGCTGAGTTGGTCGAGGAATCCATAGGTCGAATTCGAGTAACGGTTGGTGGATGCTACATAGGTGAATACAATTCCGGCGCCCCGGGCGTCGCCTTCCAACGCGCTTAGACTGAGCGTATGGGCATTGCCGCTGAAGCTACCAGTCGTGTCCGATGAGCTACCCGTATACTCGTTACGGTCGTAGCCATTCAGCACCAGGTAGGCTGGATTGCTGGAGGAGACGGACACGGTGACCAACTGCGACAGCGGGGTCACCTGTCCGGGCGACACGATCAACGAGACCCTTGGAAAGGCAATGCTCATTACAGGATGTTAATTGAAAACTTGGATCGATGCAATCTATGGTTGCAATTAGGAACAGATAGGTGATGTGGCCGCTTTGATAGCAATCGGTACGACAAGGAAAATCCTGCTGCATTGACGCGCGATGCGGGTTCTCGAACTCGTCCGACGAGCCGCACCGTCCGCGTTCATGCGATGAAGGCGCTATCGATCAACAACTCGGTTGTGCTGCAGTCGCCGACTTAGCGCGCCGATCAGGGAAACATCGTGTCCCGCGAACGCACCACCGTGGCCTGGAATGCAGAGCCATCGATCGAGGCATCTCGGTGTCTGCCAGCGCGATCGCATCGGATCGCCGGGAGCAGTTATTCAGCACGGCCCACTCCCCGAGCATGCTGTCGGCTCCACAGATCTCCAGCACCACTTCCCGCCTAGTCACCGTGAGCGAGAGCCTCGTGACGCCCTTAGGCACCACGAGCACCGACCGGCCGTTATCGCCCTAGTGGAATAGCATCTTACGCCCGAAACACTTGCGACTACCGGACCGTCCAGCATAGCTCATCGCTCCGTGGGAGCGATGTTGCAGAATATTATTTCAACGAAATTTGGATAGCATTTCTCGACACTCAATACTGTTTCCATGCAATGCTGTGATTGTTAGCACTGCCAGTGGTTGGTAGGTGGATATCTCGCACCTCCTGTTCTTGGCACGCTCGAATCACAGTAGGAGTACAATCGCCAACCATACACCGCCAGAGACAAGAGGATCAGAAACGCCACCGTAAGAGTCCGGCTACGTCAGGGTACAAGGGTTTAAGACGGTGGTTACTTCAACAGGTCGAATTTCCGACGCCAGTCCAAACCTTTTTCGGTATCCCGCAAGGGCGTGTACTCGCACCCAATCCAGCCGGTATAGTTGAGCTGCTCAACGTGACGGAACATAAAGTCCCACGCAATCTCACCCGTCCCCGGCTCATGTCGACCCGGCGAGTCAGCCACCTGAATATGGTCGATGATCGGCATCAACGTCTGTAGCCGGCGACTGACGCTGCCTTGTTCGACTTGGCAGTGGTAGATGTCGAACTGAAGACCGATCTTATCGCGTCCTATCGCCTCGATAACGGCCGCTCCTTCTTCCTGCGTGCGTAGCAGAAAGCCTGGAATGTCGATCTGATTGATCGGTTCCAGCACCAAGCGCACGCCCGCGGCACTGGCGAGATCGGCCGCCCAGGCGACGTTCGCCATATAGGTCGCCCATCCACGATCTCGGCTGACGCCGGATGGCAGGATGCCCGCTTGCAGATGGAGCAGGCCACAGCCGAGGCCGGTTGCATAGTCTAGCCCCTTGCGCAGGTCGTCGCGGAAGGCCTCCCGCCGGTCTGGAATGCAAGCAAGTCCAGATTGCTCGCCCAGCGCCTTATCGCCAGCCGGTGTGTTGATCAATACCATCTGTAATCCACAGCCGCGCAACTCGTTCGCCACCGTCGCGATCGGCTGCTCATACGGGGTGGGGTATTCCACGGCGGTGAACCCGGCCCGAGCCGCCGCATCGAACCGCTGAAGTAGCGGCACTTCGGTGAACAGCCATTTCAGGTTTGCGCTCAGTTTCAGCATGGCCGTATCACCCAATGTTGCGGAGGAACGTCACCGGTTCACCACCCGAGCGGGAATGAACACCAGCACTAACAGTGCAGACGCAATCAAGCAGCCGGCAATGAGAAACAAGCCCGAGCTGAGATTATGCGTATATTCGTTCAGCGCACCCAGAATCGTGGGGCTCACGAAGCCTGCCAGGTTACCCGTGGAGTTGATCAGCGCGATCCCGGCAGCAGCCCCGGCGCCGCCCAGCACCGCCGTTGGCAAGGCCCAGAACATCGGCAGGGCGGTGACGACCCCAGCCGTGGCCAGCACCATGCCGAACATCGCCATGGCAGTATTGTCTCGTCCGGCCAGCCCGCAGATCACGAAGCCGGCTGCGGCCACGATCTGAGGTCCCGCCACGTGCCAACGCCGCTCCCGTCGTGCGTCGGCGCTCCGCCCGGTCAGTAACATGGAGACGAGAGCAACGAGATAAGGGATCGCAGTGAGCAGGCCGACGGTACGGACGTCGGAGATCCCGGTGCTCTTGATGATCGTCGGTAACCAGAAACCGAGTGCGTAGGAACCCATGACGATTCCGAACAGGATAAGGCAAAACAGATAGGTCTGGCCGGACGAAAACATCTTGGCGATCGTATCCAGCGACTTGCCCGCGGCATCGGTGCGAACCTCGCGCTCCACGACCTCGCGATCGGCGGGTAAGAGCCACTTGGCCTGCGCCACGCTGTCATCCAAGAAGAAGAAAACCACCACACCCATCAGCACCGCGGGCACGGCCTCAAGCATGAACAACCACTGCCAGCCGTGCAGGCCGCCATAGCCTGCGAAAGTGTAGATCAGGTAACCGGAAAGGGGACCGCCGACGATCCCGGCCACGGGATTTCCGGCCATCAGGAAAGCCACCATCTTGGCTCGCCGGTGTGACGGAAACCAAAAGGTCAAGTATAGGATGATGCCTGGGAAGAAGCCGGCTTCGGCCACTCCCAGGAAGAAACGTAGAACGTAGAACATGAGTGGCGTCGTCACAAAGGCCGTGAGTGCCGAGACGATCCCCCATGACACCATGATGCGCGAGATCCAGCGGCGAGCGCCGACCTTGTGAAGAAGCAGGTTGCTGGGAACCTCGAACAGGAAGTATCCGACAAAGAACACGCCGGCGCCGAACCCGTAGGCCGCCTCGTTGAAGCCGAGATCACTGAGCATGTTCAGCTTCGCGAAGCCGACGTTCACGCGGTCGAGGTAGGCGACCACGTAGCAGATGAAAAGCAGCGGCATGAACCGCCAGATGACCTTCGAATAGGCCTGGTCGGCGGCGTTGCCTGCCGCCGGGCTATCAGGAGTGACGGTCGGCATGGTGGCTGCTCCTCGGTGTTTGCTGCACGGAGGGTTCAGTCGCGCGCCGGGTCGAGCATGGTGGCCTGGTAGGCTGCAAAGGCCGTGTCCGTCACCAGGGACTGCACGAAGCGCTGGGCGACGTCGCGATGGGCCGATCCGGTCATCACCGCGGCGGCGAACGTCGTCACCTTCTGCACTGCATCTGGCAGTGGCCCGACGATTTCGATGCCGGGCACGACCGCCAGTTCACTAAGCTGTTGGATCGCAATGTCGGCCTCGCCTGTGACCAGCTTTTCGGCCGTGAAGCCGGCAGGAATGATCGTGGCTTTTGCATTCACCGCGTCCGCGATGCCAATCCGCTGCAGCATCGGGGCGAAATGCACACCGCTCTGGCCGCCGCGGGAGTAACAGACCGAGCGTGCGCCTGTCATGGTCTGCTTGAACGCCTCGAGGGTGGAAATGTCCGGATGAGCCGCGCCGGCGGCTACGGCGACGCCGATGCGGGATCGCAGCACGACCTGCTTCGTGTCTGCCTCAACCTTTCCTTGCCCGATCAGCTCATCGACGGAGTCGGCGACGATCAGCACCAGGTCTGCCATGGCGCCGTCCGCGAGCTTGCTCATGATCACCGTGGTCGGCGCCCAATCAATATCGAGCTTGTAGCCGGAGCTTTTCTCAAACGCTGGGATGAGGACGGCGTCGAAGGCTCCTTTCACCACCAGGGCGCATTTCAGGTGCAGAGTTTTTTCGCCGGAGACGATGCTCATGACTAAATCTTATCCTTGATCATTGCTGAACTGCAGTCTGCCGGTGCCGCAGCCAGGCCGGGCTCAGCTCGGAAAGCCGGTTCACCCCGATCAACGCCATGTCACGCTCGACTTCCTCGCGCAGGATGCGTGCCGCATGGGTCACGCCCGGGGTGCCGCCGATCGCGGCTGCGAACAGGAACGGGCGGCCCAGGAACACGAAATCGGCGCCCAACGCCAATGCCTTGAGCACGTCCGTGCCGCGGCGGATGCCGCTGTCGATCATCAGGGTCATGCCACGCTTCTCGGCGGCAATCTCCGGCAGCACTTCGAGCGGCGCGACATCGTAGTCGAGCTGGCGCCCGCCATGGGTGGACAGGATGACGCCGTCGGCGCCGCATTCCCGGGCCAGCGCCACGTCAGCCGGAGCTGTCAGGCCCTTGACCACGAGCGTTCCCTTCCAGCGGCGCCGGATCGCTTCCAGGTTCGCCCAGGACAGCTTGTCGCGCGCCGTCGTGTTGCGCAGCGCATTGCGCGACAGCATCGGCGGCCCGCGCTCCGCTTCCATGTTCTCGAAATGCGGGGAGCCGTGGCGGATAAAGGTTTGCGCCACCGTGCCCAGCAGCCAATGCGGATGGGTGGCGCTCTGCCAGGCCACTTTTGGCGTGACACGCATGGGCATGCTGAAGCCGCTGCGGGTGTTGTGTTCACGGTTGCCGAGGACTGGCGTGTCCGCGGTGACGACCAGCGTTCCGAAGCCGGTCGCCGCGAGGCGGTCCATCAGCCGATTGATGCGTGTCTGGTCTCCGGGCAGATAGGCCTGGAACCAGGCGTCGGGGTTCTCGGCGTAGACGTCCTCGAGCTTGATGAGCGAGGAGGCGCTGAGAATCATCGGCATGTTCGTGCGCCGGGCTGCCTCCGCAAGGCGGAGGTCGCCGCGGTAGGCGACGAACGCGGCACCCCCTAACGGCGCAATACCGAACGGAACGCTGTAGGTCTTGCCGAACAGCGTGGTCTCGGCGCTGCGGGCGGAGGTATCCACCATGCGCCGCGGCAGGAACGACCAGCGTGTATAGGCAGCGCGGTTGGAATGCAGGGCCGCTGAGGTCTCTACCGCGCCGGCGACATACTGATAGACCATGGGCGGCAGGTGGCGCTTTGCGTGTCGCTGGAAATCGTCAAGCGCGAGTAGATCGCGAAACCCATAGGGCGTGGCGTCCGCGCTGCGCTTGACGCTGGTGACCAGAGCCTCGGGCGACATGATGCCGGCAGCGACGTCGTCGGCCAAGCCGACCGAGGGCGAATTGCGTGATCCTTGGCCGGGGAGGGCGTTTGCTTGATCCGCGGCTTCAGGCAACGCGTCGAGCCGTTGTTTCCCTTCGGGCATTTCCGCTCCCTTTCGGCCCGCCAATCATCGCCGTAAGACGCGGACGAGCCATTCGCTTTTATGAAAGCGCTTGCAAAGACCACAGGTTTCGGGAAGCGTCAACCGTGTCCACGCAGCCTTGGCAACCCGGCGGCGCGCAACGGGGAACAAGGATCAGCAGTGGATCAAGTCTGCGAAGGCGGGGAGGGTGGTGCCCCGGAACGCGGTCGGTTTCCGACAGCGCAGGACGTGGCGGATGCTGCGGGCGTTTCCGCCGCAACGGTGTCGCGTGTGTTGAACGGCAGGGTCGCCGTTCGGGCCGAGAAGCGCGAAGCAGTGCTGAAGGCGGCGCGGGAGCTGAAATTTGTGGCAAATGGGGCGGCCCGTGCCCTGTCGCTGCGACGGTTCATGGCGGTGGGCGCAGTCGTGCCGAACCTCGAGAACGAGGGTTTCTTAGGCGCGTTGGCCACCTTCCAGGCGCAAATCCGTCACGCCGGATACACGTTGCTGGTCACGAACTCCGGCTACCAGTTGGACCGGGAACTGATCGAGGCAACGTTTCTACTCGAGCGCGGCATCGACGGGCTGATGCTGGTGGGCGACATTCATCGGCCCGATCTGCTGGCGCGCATCGCTCGCCAGGCGATCCCGACCGTCCAGACCTTCACCTTGTCGAAGCAACGTCCCTGCGTCGGCTTCGACAATGGCGCGGCCATGGGCCGGGCGACCCGCTATCTGTTGGATCTCGGCCACCGGCGTTTCGGCATCATCACCGGCACCCGGCTCGACAACGACCGCAGTTCGGCCCGGGTGGCGGGCATCGCCCAGGCCTTGGCAGAGCGGTCGCTCGCCGTGCGGCCGGAGCACGACGTTCAGGTCTCGCACGGCATCCGGGATGGCCGCGACGGGCTGCGGCATATCCTGTCGGCCAACGGTCCCCCGCCCACGGCAATCCTTTGCGGCACCGACCAGCTGGCCTTCGGGGCCATGATCGAGGCGCAGGAGCGCGGTTTGTGCATCCCGGGAGACCTCTCGCTGGTGGGCTGCAACGATGCCGATTACGCAGCCTTTCTTCGCCCGAGCCTGACCACCGTGTGGGTGCGATCGGCCGAGATCGGCGTCGCCGCAGCCGAGCATCTGCTGGCGCGCATGGCCGGCCGTCCGGCGATGCGGGTGACCGAAGTGGACGCCGAACTCATCATCCGCGGCAGCACGGCCCCGCCACCAGCATGATTTGCCTTGCCGCCGGCACCCGCACCGGCCCTTGCCGAGATTGACGGGTGCCGCCGGGCATCTATGCTGTCTGAAAGCGCTTGCAGAAACAGGCGGACCAAACGAGGAAAACATCATGGCACCCAGGATCGTGCTTCTTCATGCCACTCCCGTCGCCATGCTGCCGATCCAGTCGGCCTTCGCCGAGTGCTGGCCGGAGGCGGAGACGGTGAACCTTCTGGATGACGGCCTGTCGCTTGACCGCGCACGCGAGCCAGAGCTGTCGGAGGCCATGATCCAGCGTTTCGTGGAGTTTGGGCTCTACGGCGCGAAGATGGGCGCGGACGGCATCCTGATTACCTGTTCCGCCTTTGGCCCGGCCATCGACCGGCTGATCGAGGCGGTGCCCATCCCCGTGCTGAAGCCGAACGAAGCGATGTTCCGGGGCGCGCTGGAGCAAGGCAAGCGTATCGGCATGCTGGCGACCTTCGCCCCCTCGGTCGCGACCATGACCGACGAATTCGAGGAATTCGTGGCGGAAACCGGTAGTCCCGCGCAGCTCACCACCGTGCTGGTCGCTGACGCGATCGACCTGATGAAGAAAGGCGATCCGGAAGCCCATAATCGGCTGGTCGCGGCACGGGCTCCGGAACTTGCCGGATACGACGCCATCATGCTGGCGCACTTCTCCACCTCCCGCGCCGCTGCGGCCGTGCGGGCCGTCGTGGACGTTCCTGTGCTGACGGCGCCGGAGGCGGCGGTGGCGCGCATGCGGAAGCTGGTTCAAGGGCGTGCAGGGGGCTAATCCTGCTGCTGGATGTCGTCGCTGACGGCGTCGCCGGCGCGAGTTCGCCGACGCTCTGACCGGAGCGTTGGCTTGATTGAAAGAAAAGGCACCATGGAAACGCAGTTGCGCGACGAGATGGCCCGGCTGTCTCTATCCCTGTTTCAACGGGGTTACTCGGTCGGTTCCGCCGGCAACATTAGCGCCCGGGTCGAGGACGGGTGGCTGATCACGCCCACCAATAGCTGCCTCGGCACGCTCGATCCCGCGCGCATCAGCAAGCTGGATACAAACGGCAACCACGTGGCCGGCGACAAGCCGTCGAAGGAGGTGTTTCTGCACCGCGCCTTTTACGACACCCGGCCCGGCACCGGCGCCGTCGTGCACCTGCATTCCACCTATGCCACGGCGCTGTCCTGCCTGGCCGATCTCGACCCCGACGACTGCATCCCGCCGTTGACGCCTTACGTCGTCATGCGCGTGGGCCGGGTCAAGCTGGTACCCTACTTCAAGCCGGGTGACGTGCGGGGCGGCGCGCTGATCGAGGCTTTGGGCGGCCAGTTCAGCGCCGTGCTGCTCGCCAACCATGGTCCGGTGGTCAGCGGAAAGGACCTGACGTCGACCGTCTATGCCGCGGAGGAGCTGGAGGAGACGGCGAAGCTGCTCATCACCCTACGCGGTGCTCCGGTGCGGATGCTGACGGCTGCTGACGTGGCCGAGTTGCGGGACGCCTTTAAGTAATCTGCTGGGTAGAGCAGAGCCTGCGATGCGGATTGGCCTCGTAGGCTTGAGTCAATCGGGCATCTTAGGCGAAGGTGATGCACACCGGGCTGAGTGACGACACCACCGGCTGCGGCGGCTTCAGCGTCGGGTCACGGAGGGCGGAGCGGCCGACGACATCGTCGCGCTCGCTGGCCACATACAGGTGAGCACCGTGAAACGCCATGAAGCGTGGCTCCCGTCCGGGTGCGTCGATCCAGCCGATCGGGCGCAGCTGACCGCTCCCGGCATCCACGGCAAAACAGGCAATACCGTCCTGCCCGCGATTGGAGGTGAACACGTGGCTCCCATCCGGTGTCACCGCGATCGCTGCCGCCGTGCTGGCCCCGAAGAAATTTGGCGGTAGAGTCGGCAGCACCTGCAGCGGTTGCAGGCTGGCCGTGTCCGCCGACCAGGTATAGGTGGTGACGGTGGAGTCCAGTTCGTTCAAGCACCAGTATATCGGCAAGCTCGGATGAAACGCGCCGTGCCGAGGTCCCGCGCCAGGACGGGACGGGACGAGCGATGCAAGTTCCAGCGCACCCCGCGCCCCGTCGAACGCGAACACGCATACGGTGTCGTTGCCCTTGTCGGGAACCAGGACAAAGCGGCCGCTGGGATCGAAGACGACTTGATGCGGATGCGACCCGGCTTGTTCGGCACGGTGCGGGCCAGGCACGCCGGGCATGGTCACCCGCTGCATGTGGTCTAGCAAGCGGCCGTCCTCCGCGACAGGGAGCACTGCCAGCGAGCCCGAAGCATAGTTGGCGACGACGAAATGCCGCACCGCCGGACTTAGGGCGCCATGCACCACGTTGTCGCCGCCGGAACTTGCATGCCCAAGCGGCCGCAGCAGGCCCGTCTGCTGGTCCCGTGCGTAGGCGCTGGCGTAATCCTGGTCGCCATGCACAGCGTAAAGCGTGCCGCCGTTCGGGGCCATGACCAAGTAGGACGGGTTCACCAGATCCGGCAGGTGCTGGATCTGCGTCCAGTCACCGCCTTCCTGCCCGGTCCGGTAAGCGTGGATGCCGTCGCCACGCGCCCGGCGCTTCTCGGTCGTGAAACAGCCGAGGTAGGCGAAGCCTTGGCTCATGGCTCCGGCCTGCTGTATCCCATAGCGCAATAGCCGCCGCCCTGGTGTACCTCGGCGACTCGGTGGGGGCTGGTTTTGCCTGCCAGTTCCGCCGTCCAGGGATCGGCACTGTCCTGCGGCTGCCATCCGATCGCCGCACGGTCGTCGTTGCGCCACCACGTCATGCGAGCGTTGCGCGAGACGCCCCAGATCACCAGGCATCCCACGATATCCGCCAGGATGCTCCGTTCCACCGCACGCGACAGGTCGCCGTAAGACAACCAGGTTGCCAGCATCCGGTCGTCGATCGGCGCGGGCGTGCAAGACCCGATGCGCAGGAACACGCTCGAGACACCGTGCTTGTCCCAGTACAGCCGCCCGGTCAGCTCGGCATAAGCCTTGGACAGGCCGTAATAGCCGTCGGCGCGCATATCGCAGTCACCGTCCAGCACCTCCGTTCGTTCGTGGAAGCCGACAACATGGTTCGAGGACGCGAAGACCATGCGGGCACCTTGCACCCGGGCCGCCTCGTAGGCGTGATACAAGCCGCGTATGTTGGGGCCGATCACCGTCTCGAAAGGCTGCTCGACGGAGACGCCGCCGAAATGAAGAATAGTGCCACAGCCTTCCGCCAGCCGGAGAACCGCCGGGCCATCGCCGAGGTCCATCTGGGTGAAGGTCGCGCCCGAGGGCAGGGGATCCGGAAAGGGTGCGATGTCGGTTAGGCGCAGGGAGACACCGAGGCCGGCGAGATGCTTCGCCAGCACCCGGCCCAGATTGCCGGATGCGCCGGTCAGCAGCACGGGCTTGGAGGAAGGGGTCATGCGTGTTGCCTTCCGCTGGTCATGGGCATGTCCGACGTCGGCTTCACGCAGATCGTCATGGCGATGACGCCAGCCACGGCCGCTCCGCCTGCCAGAAAGAATGCACTGTTGAAGCCACCGAGATACTGCACCGCGTAACCTGTCGCCGTCGGCCCCACGATGCCGGAGATGTTGCTGAGCAGGTGGATGAAGCCGCTGACCCCACCGACGCGGACCGGCGGCACAAGCTCGTGGATCGTGGCCCAGCATGACTGCACTGAAGCGGTCAGCAACATGATCGACAACGAAATGAGAGCCACGGCTGCCGTGGGTGTGCTGGTGAACGTGACCAGGATCAGTGCGATTCCGGCAATGGCGAGCGGGACGATCGTGGTGAACTTGCGTGCTCGCAGCTTGTTGGCGCTGCGATTGTAGATGAAGTCGGACGCCAGACCGCCGCCGATGTACCCGACCAGGCCGCCAATCCATGGGATGGAGGCGACGATCGCCATCTGGTTGATCGGCATGTGCAACGCGTCGGTCAAGTAGGTCGGCAGCCACGAGATGAAGATGTACAGGGTATAGTTCACCGCAAACATGCCGAGACCGAGCGAGAGCGTGCTCGGGCGGCTGAGGTAGGAGCCGAGGCTGGGATAGCTGCCGCCCGGCGGCGCGATCAGTGTGGCGCGATCATCGGCGAGCGACTGCAGTTCTCCCTGCGATACACGGGGGTTGTCCTTTGGAAGGTCGGTCACCATCAGCCGCCAGGCGACCGTCCAGATCAGACCAAGGCCGGCCAGCACGAAGAACGACACCCGCCAACCGAATTTTATCGCAAGAAAGGCCACGATCGGCGCTGCGATGGCGCTACCGAACGTCTGGCCAGAGAAGGTGAAACCGACGGCTCGGGCGGTTTCGCGACGGGGAAACCAGTTGGTGATTGTACGATTGGTCGTGCTGTTCATCGGCCCTTCGGCAAAGCCGAACAGCGTTCGCACCACGAGTAGTTGCGTATAACCGGTCACCAGCCCCGTCAGGCCGCACAACACCGACCAGGCGCTGGCCGCCCAGATGTATGTGCGCACGGGCCCAAACCGATCCGCGAGTTGTCCGCCGACGAAGGCGAATAACGCGTATCCTATGAAGAATGTACTGAATGTCAGTCCCAGTTGTGAGGGCGAGAGCGTAAAGCTTTCTTGAATAAATGGAGCGACGATCCCGATTGCTGCGCGATCCATGTAATTGATCGATCCCGCAATGAATAACAGTAATGCTACAGTCCATCGGTAGTTCTTCAGCAAGTCGCCCACCCAATATCTTTTTGCCCACGCCGCCATCTTGGCCGCGTGCGAAGGGCCAGCTGATGTCACAATCGCACCTGATGCGAAAGTCAATTTTGTGGTCGCAACACATCGTCCATGGCAGTGGGCCGCTATGAGATTGGCGAGCCTTCCTCAAGTCGAATCTTTCCTCGCAGGCTTTACTCCCTGTTCACTAATTACGGTCAGAACTGGAACAAATCTCGGAGCTGACCCGATGCGGCCTTTTTTACCTTTGTTGCTTGTCCTGTCTGTTGTTGGGGGTGCCCAAGCCCAAACCGTCATCATCAACCGTCCGCCATCGATCGGATCGTTCCCGGCGCAGCATCAACGTGTCACGGTGAATGTGACACTGGCCACGCCGGCGGCGGCTGGGACGAGCGCCGGCGATGTGACTAGTGGCATGGCTGCCGCAAACACCTCACTTTTCGCGATCGTCAACCATCAGTGCGATGTTCTTGGAGCCCAGCTCAACGGAGACTGTCGCCTGATTGCGATCACCACCAACGGAAACATCAGTGATCGCATGCCATCTTTCGGCGCACCGCCTCCAAGTACACCCACGATCAGCGTAACGGCCAACGCAACATTCGAGATCGATCCGAAGCCGTCGGCACCGACACCCTGAAGCTTAGGGCGGTCCAACTAAAGGGTCGCTTACCGCTTTATGCGTCACCGCAAGCCATAGCCGCATGGAGTCTGGCTCC
>CAZTJC010000076.1:0-16320 GCA_964613945.1 uncultured Acetobacteraceae bacterium | reverse complement strand
ACGCCGTCGCTCAACGCGGTAGTCAGATCCACGACATCGCCGTCGCGAAAACCTAGTCTGGTAAGGTCGGCCTTGTTCATGAACACGACGTGACGCGTCCCTTTCACGCCGCGAAACCGGTCGTGATAGCCGTAAATCGTTGTGTTGAACTGATCGTTGGATCGTAGCGTGGCAAGAAGCAGCGTGTCGGCCGGGTCGCCCACTATCTTCAACTCCGGGGTGAGGCGGTCGGGAGTGATGAAGTTGGCCTTTCCGCTTGCCGTTACCCATTTGCGCTCGCGTGCGGGCAGCGGCCGCGGAAAACCGCCGGGCTGGAACAGGCGCTTGTTGAACTCCTTGAATGTCTCGGGATAGGTCTCCTCGATCGCATCGCGGACCGTTCCATAGTCGCCGACCCATTGATCCCAGGGCACGTCCGGCGTGGAGCCAAGAGTCGCCTTGGCAATACCGGCAATGATGGCCGGCTCCGACCGCAAATGCGGGCTGGCAGGTTCAACCTTGCCGCGGGAACCATGGAAGTGCGCCACCGAGCTTTCCATGGACACGGCTTGCGGACCGCTGGCCTGCTCATCCACTTCCAGCCGACCCAAGCAAGGCAGAAGGTAGGCCACCTCGCCGTGGATCACGTGGCTGCGGTTAAGCTTTGTCGCAATCTGTACAGTCAATCGGAGTTTGCGCCACGCTGCCTCCATTGCCTCGGTTTCCGGCACCGCACGCAGAAAATTGCCACCCAGGGACACGAAGCCCTGCACGTCACCCGCCAGGATCGCCTTGCAAGTGTCGACCGTGCTGTGTCCTTCCCAACGCGGCGGAGTGAATTTGTACAGCTCCGCCAATTTATCGAGCGGCACCAGGCTGGGCTTTTCCGTGATGCCGACGGTGCGCTGCCCCTGGACGTTGGAATGGCCGCGGACGGCGCAGATGTTAGCGCCCGGCTTGCCCACGTTGCCGCGCAGCAACGCGAGGTTACACACCATATGGACGTTCTGGACGCCCATGACGTGCTGCGTCAGCCCCATGCCGTACACTAGCAACACGGCGTCTTTGCTGGCGTAGGTATAGGCCATCTTCTCCATATCGGCCCGCGCCAGGCCTGACACCTGCTCCAGTTCCGCCCAGGCATATCCTCGTGCCGTCTCGGCAAAAGCCTCGAAACCGACGGTGTGTTCCTGGATAAAGCCGTGATCGAGCACATGCTTCGCATCGGCCGCCGCCATGGATGCTGCGAAAGCCACCGAGGCGGCTTCGGAGGGTTCACGCGGCTTGTCGTCATCACCCGCGACCACCCGGACATGATTGGCCCGCCGTGCATCGTCGGCCTCGATCAACGCCTTGCAGATGCCCATCAGCGCCGCGATGTCGCCACCCACCTTGACTTGGTGATATTGCGACGAGATCGGCGTCTCGCTCCGGGTCAGCATCTCGCCCGGCGCTTGCGGGTTGATGAACCGCTCCAGCCCACGCTCCCGGAGCGGGTTTATGGTGACGATCTCAACGCCGCGGTCGACCGCATCCTGCAGATCATGCAACAGTCGGGGCGAGGACGTGCCCACGTTCTGCGCGATGTAGAAGATGCAGTCCGTGTTCTCGAAATCCGACAACGTCGCTGTACCGACCGACGCGCCAAGGCTTTCCGGCAATCCGACCGAAGAGCTTTCGTGGCACATGTTGGAGCAGTCCGGCAGGTTGTTGCTGCCGAATAACCGGGCGAACAGCTGATACATGTAAGCCGCTTCCAGCCCCGCGCGGCCAGACGTGTAGAAGTCGACCCCGTGCGGATCCATCGCGCGAAGCTCACGGCCGATCTCCGCGAAGGCCTCGTGCCAGGACACCGCCACGTACTTGTCGCTGGCCGCTTCCCAGCGCATCGGCTCCGTCAAGCGCCCTTGCTCTTCCAGGCTGTAATCCAGCCAGGATTCCAGCTCCGTCAGCGTATGTTTGGCAAAGAATTCGGCATCCGTCCGACTGGTCGTGATCTCCCACGCGGTTGCCTTGGCGCCGTTCTCGCAATACTCGAACGGGTGCGGTTTGGCTGGCTTGGCCCAGGCGCAACTGACGCACATGTAGCCTTCAGCCTTGTTCTGCTTGATCAGCACCGTCGAGCCTTTGGCCAAGATGTGCTCGCGCACCAGAATTTCGCCGACCGATCGGACGGAGCCCCACCCGCCAGCCGGGCCTGTATATGGTGCTAGAGAAGGTGTGACTTTCGGGCCAGCGCTCATCGGCGTCTCCAGGTTCTGATGTTCGGCAGTTGACGGGTTGTCGCCGTCACGACAGCGTTGACGCTAATGCCTTAGCCGTTTTTTACGCAGTGACGTTGGCGCTACCGGGCCGTTATGGGAAGCTAACGCCACTGCCGCAGCCCGGCCTATACGCGTGCGGCGCCCGTGACGACCGCCACGTTGCCGTCCATGCGGAACGGCGTTGCCGAGCCTCCCATCAACCCAGCCCCTCTTCGCTGCCGGGTACCGACACGTCGAACGCGTTCAACAGCACCGATACCAGGCAGTAGCCGCCAATCAGGTAGACGAGTTCGCCTATCCCGTCCTGACCGAATGCGTCCAGCCCTGCCTGGTAGGTCAGCTCGGCCCGCTGCGTTCCCCTGCCAAGGTTGCCGAGATATCGTAGGCGACCGCCTCGTCCGCGGTCAGATCAACCGGCCGCTGCCCGGCGGCAATGGCCGATCGATCGTGGCGGAAGAGAGGCCTGTGGTTTCAGCCACGTGCTCGTGGACGTACAGCTCGTAGTGCGAGTTTAAGCATGTGCCGGTGACCAGGATCGCCCCTTCCCTCACTTGCTTGGCCAGCTTGGTCTGCTCGATCAGCGCACGGGTGTATTCCAAAGCCGGCTGGCCGAAACGAAGGAAATGCAGCATGGGTGGGAACGGCCCCACCAGCGCGCCATTGCCACGCTTGGACACGAAGCCCTTGAGGTGCTCGGCAACCACGGGAGTCATGACGTCGTGGAGCGCCCGCTGGTCTTCCATCGTTGCGGCGGGCGACAAAGGCGATAGTCGTATGGCAGGCTCCGGAATTTTTTGGGATGAACCGCTGTTAACAAGGCAGATGCGGATTCGGGCCTCGCCCCACACCGTCATGACCGGCGCACGGCAGGCCGTTCGGTCAGCACGCGCCCGTCATCCAGCGTCAGCGTCGGAATCTTGCTTTTGGAATTGATCGCCCGGAACCAGTCCTCTTGTTCTCGCCGGCTTGCACGTCGATCTTCTCGGCCTCGTAAGGCTGTCGATCTCCTTAAGCAGAATGTGCGTGCCCATGGCCCAGGTATGAGGGCCCCAGTATAGCTTGATGTCAGTTCTCCGTATCGAGGGTTTCCAGGTTTGGCGGCGCAGCGGCCGGAAGAACGCCCGAATGTCAGCAGCGAGCAGTTTCGGCTATTTCATCGCTGCAAATGTCCGTCGCCCGGCAAGACATTCTATAGATCGAATCGGCCTTACCGCGGTGGAAAGCCGCCATTCGGCAGGCGGACGTCACGTTGGCTGACGGGGATGTCGGTCCGAGTGGCGGCGTCCATGCCGCCGAGGCCTATCATCACGCACAACCAGAACACCGCAGCAGTTGCGAACACGGCCGACAGAGCGCCGGCGGCGGGCAGTCGCATGAAGCTCATCGCCACGATGACAACCATGACCAGCGCCACCCCTGGCAGGACTAACCGCGGCACCGACGTAAACGCCAAGCCGAACTGTAGCGCCAGCAGCGCGAACAAGGTGCCGAGCACTAGCAGGACCGCGCGCCCGTTCAACGGCCGACCAGGTATAAACATGGGAACAGTATGATCCAGACCATGTCCACGAAGCTCCAGTAGAGGCCCACGCCCTCCACCGGCGTATGGTAGGCGACCGAGTAGCTTCCTTTGTGGGCCGCAACGCCGATCCAAGCGAGCAGGAGCAGGCCGACGATCATGTGGATTCCGTGCAATCCGGTGGCGACGAAGTAGAAGCACCAGAACAACGCGCCGCCATCGGCCGCCGGCAGGGCGAAGGTCGGCCCGGGGAACAGGTGCCGCGCGATGTCGTCGTACCACTCGTAGCCTTTGAGCAGCAGAAAGACCGTGCCGAGTGCGGCAGTCAGCAGCACCATGCGGAACAGGCCGCGGTTGTCGCCCCGGCGCGCCAGGCCCAGGCCGTAAGTGTAGGCGCCGCTGCTGCACAGCAGGATCACGCTGTTGAGCGCGCCGATCCACAGCGTCGTCTCGCGCGAGGCCGCGAGCGTGCCGCCCGGGTGGCGGGTGAAATCGACGGCGTAAAGCAGGAAGAGGCCGCCGAAGAACAGCAACTCGGTGGCCAGGAACAGCCACAGACCAGCCTGCGCGGTTCCGGTTTGGTGACCGATGCCGGCATATTGAAAGCCGACATGCTCGGCGACCGCGGCCGAGTCAGACCCCGAATGCCACGCGGCGCGGTAGCCGCCAGCGCCGGGCTCTCCCGGGACGAGATCAGACATGCTGACGCTGTTCGGGGCGGGGATAGTTGTAGGACGGCCCGGTGATCACCGGCGTGAAGGCGAAGTTCTCCGTGCGCGGCGGCGACTGCGTCTGCCATTCGAGCCCGGTCGCCTCCCACGGGTTGGACGGCGCATCCTTCCCGGCGAACAGCGACCAGGTGAGATAGATCAGCGGCATCAGATAGGCGACCGCCAGCACCACCGCACCGAGAGAGGAGACCACGTTGAGCACTTGGTAGCCGGGGTCATAGCTCGCGTAGCGGCGCGGCATGCCGAGATAGCCGAGGATGAATTGCGGGGCGAACGTCATGTTGAAGCCGAAGAAGATCGTTGCCGCCGCGATCTGGCCCCAGATCTCGGGATACATTTTGCCGGTGATCTTGGGCCACCAATAGTGCAGCCCGGCGAAGAAGGCCGACACCATGGCACCGACCATAATGTAGTGGAAATGCGCGACCACGAAGTAGGTGTCGTGCAAGTGCAAATCGGTGCCGAGGGAGGCAACGAACAGCCCGGTCAGGCCGCCGATGGTGAACAGGCCGATGAAGCCCAGGATGTAGAGCATCGGCGCGTTGAAGCGAATGAAGCCCTTGTGCAGCGTCGCCAGCCAGTTGAACACCTTGATGGCGGACGGGACGGAAACCATGAACGACAGCAGAGAGAAAGCGATCCCGCTGTAGATCGAGGTGCCGGCCACGAACATGTGGTGACCCCAGACGAAGAAGCTGATCACCGCGATCGAGACGGACGACCAGGCGATGAATTTGTAGCCGAAGATGCCCTTGCGGCTGAAGGCGGTGATGACCTCGCTGACCACGCCGAAGCCCGGCAGAATCATGATGTAGACGGCAGGGTGCGAGTAGAACCAGAACAGGTGCTGAAACATCACGGGGTCGCCGCCGAGCGCCGGGTCGAACAGGCCGACGTGGAAGAAGCGTTCGAACATCAGCAGGATCATCGCCATGGTGAGCACGGGCGTGGCGAGCACGTAGATGACACTGGTGGCGTAGAGCGACCACAGGAAGAGCGGCAGGCGATACCAGGTCATCCCCGGCGGCCGCAGACGGTGGATGGTGACGATGAAGTTCAGCCCGGTCGCGATCGACGAGTAGCCGGACAGGATGATGCCCAGGCAGACCATCATCATCCAGCCATGCGAGTAGCCGGTCGAGAGCGGGGTGTAGAACGTCCAGGCAGTATCGACGCCGCCAGCCGCCAGCCCGGTGAGCGCGGTGACGCCGCCGACCATGAACAGGTACCAGGAGGTGAGGTTCACGCGCGGAAAGGCCAGGTCGCGTGCGCCGAGCATCAACGGCGTGACGAAATTGCCGAGCGTCACCGGGATTGCCGGGACCAGGAAGAACCATACCATGATCACGCCATGCATGGTGAACAGGCGGTTATACATCTCGTGTTCGACGAGCAGGCCCTCGGGCGTGACCAGGTTCAGCCGCATCACGGCCGCGGCGGCGCCACCGAGGAAGAAGAAGGCGGTGATGGAGGCGAAATAGAGCAGCGCGATGCGCTTGTGATCCGTGGTCAGCAACCAGGACCAGATGGTGCGCTCGTCCGTCAGGTAGCTGTCGGCGCGTTGCTGCAGGGTGAGCAGCGAACGTTCAGTCGTCGTGCTCATTGAGGTCGATCTCCGGCGGCAAACGCGTGGGGGTCCAGCGATTTGATGTAGGCGACGATGCGCACGAGGTCCTCCTCGGCGATCACGGACTGAAAGGATGGCATGACCGGGTCGTAGCTCGCGACCACCTGGAGCTTCGGATACAGGATGGAGTCGTGAATGTATTTCTCGTCCGCGGTCACGGTGGTGCCGTCCGCGAGCGGGACCGGGCTGCCGAATAGCCCGTTGAGGCTGGGCGCGCGCACGGTGCCGCCCCCGCCGGATAACCCGGCTTGGTGGCAGCCGGCGCAGCCATAGCGGATGAAGAGCGCTTGGCCGGCAGCGACGAGGCTGGTGCTGGCACCGTTGCGCTCAAGCCAAGCCTGGTAGTCCGCGGGCTCCATCACCGTGACGGTGCCGATCATGGCGGAATGGTCGGTGCCGCAGAACTGGTCGCAAAAGACGCGATAGTCGCCGACCTTGTCCGCATGCAGCCACATGGCTTCTAGCCGGCCCGGGAGCACGTCGCGCTTCAAGCGGAAGGCCGGCAGGCCGAAATCGTGGATTACGTCCTCGCTGGTCAGCAGGAGCTGCACGTTGCGGCCTACCGGAATATGGAGCGCGTTGATCTCCTTCTCTCCGCCGGGATGCTCGATCTTCCACATCCACTGCTTGCCGACGACGTTGATGGTCAGCGGGTTGTCCTGCGGCAGGTTGATCCGGATGAACAGGTTGGCGCCCCAGATGAACAGGCCGAAGAACACGGCTAGCGTCGCCGCAGTCCAACCGACCTCGATGCGCCATGTCTTCTGCGCGACGCTGCCGCGGTCCAGGCCGCTACCGTGCCGGTAGCGGATCACGTAGATGAACATCAGGCCCATCACGAGGGCGAGCACGAGGGCCGACGCCCCGACGAGGCTGCCGAGCAGCCAGTCCGTCTCGCGTGCACCGTCAGAAGCGGTGGCTAGGCCGATCATCGGCGGTGCATGATCCAAAGCGTGCTGCCCAGGGTCAGCACGGTGAGCACCGCCATGAGCCGCAGCACTTTCTCGATCGCGAGCGAGTAGCGGCCGGTCGCCTCGTCGAAATGGAAACATAGCAGGACGATGGGCGATGGCGGGGCGGCAATGCCACCGCCGGCCGCGCGGATAAGACTCGTCCGGACCGCGTCGCCGGTGTAGCCGACGCCGAGCAGCGTGTCGCTGACGCGGCCCGACGGGGTCAGGACGACGATCCCGGCGGGGTGCAGGAACTGGCCGAGCCCTTCGTCCCAGCGGCTGCGGAAGCCGACCGCGCCGGAGACCGCAGCAATCGCGGGGGCGGCGCCGACCAGATAGAACCAGCCCGGCGCCGCCCCGTCGGCCACGCGCGCCGCGGCAGCGTCCTTGGGCCGCTCGGCCGGGTCGATGGAGAGGGAGACGAGGTGATAGGCGTCGTCGGGCAACCCGCTGGTCCGCAGCGCGTGCAGCAGGTCGGCGCGGACGGGGCCGCAGAGCGTGGGGCAGTGATGATAGCCCAGGTCCAGCACGACGGGCTTGCCGTCGAATGCGGCGCGAAGGGCGATCGGCTCACCGCGGTCGTCGCGCAATGGCGTGTCGAGCGGAACGACGGCACCGGGTTTCGGGTCCCACACGTAGTCGCTGGCCCGGTAGGGTTGTGCGAGCGCCGGGTTGACGGCGAGGAGCAGGAGCAGGAGGCGGATCATCGCCAGTCTTTCGTGCCGAGCGGCTGGGCGGCGGGCTCGTTCGGTAGCGGGACGGGGGCCGGTGAGACAGGCGCGGTCTGTCGTGGAGCTCTGGCGGGCCAGTCCTTGATGCCCTCTGCCGCGACGAGCGCCATGGCTTGGTCGATCGGCAGGTGCACCGTGCCAGCCGCCTTTTGCTGCCAGTAGGTGCCGTTCAGATCGCGCTGCTGTTGCGCCCGGAACGCATCCATGTCGGCGCGGGGGCTCGGTTGCAGGCGCGGCGCCGGATAGTCGGGGAAAGGCTGCGCGAACCGCCGGTCGTCCAGCGCGGCAGGGTAAAGCCACCACGCGAGCATCAGCAGCAGGAGCAGCGTGCCGCCGATCAGCGCCAGCAAAGCGAGCATGGAGCGGAAGGTGATGTCACCGGTTTCGCGCCGGGCCGGGGGCAACAGGCGATCAGACATGGTGCAGCTCCTGCCCGAATCGGCGCGCGACCCATCCGGCGCAGAGGATCGTGGCGGCGCCCAGAGCCAGCACGCAGACTAGATCCCAGAGACTTGGCGAGAGCGGCGGCACCGCGGTCCACCAGGCCCGCAGCACCGCGGATAGCAGCAACAGCGCGCAGACGAAGCGCAGGCCCCGCGCGGACCGCCGTAGGCGAGGCACGATCAGTAGGCCGATCGGCAGCACCGACTGGATCAGCACGACTGCGGCACCGATTCCGCCCCAGAGGCCGGTCGAGCGCTGCAGGTACCACGGCGCGTCATGAGCGAGGTCGGATTGCCAGACGATCAGTACTTGCATGAAGTCGAGGTAGGTCCAGAGGCTGACGATGGACAGCAACAGCTTACCCGCGTCCTGTCGCATCGCCGGTACCAGGCCAGGGGCAGCGATCAGCACCGCGACCGCCAGCGCCAACATGACGGCGCCGCTGCCGGCGACCATGCCGTAGATGGAACTGACAAAATGCGGATCGAGCGTCAGCGTCGCGTCCACCGCTGCGAAGGTGAAAGTGACGGCGAGCAGGAACAACCCGGGCGCGGCCACGAGCGGCCCACGTCCAACGGCGACGGCTGCGGCCAGGCCGAACCAAGTGACGAGATAGAGGACGCCGCGGACGGCGAAGAAAGACCCGTTGCGGTAGAAATCCTGGCCGTGCAGCCACGGGTATAGCTCCGACAGCCAGGGCAGCAGCGGAAGCGGACCCAGCAGCACGGCCGGCATGGCGCAAAGGCCCAGCAGCAAGGCCGGGCGCAACGCATCGCCCCATCGCCCGCCTGTCAGGCTATGGATCAGGATCAGCGCCAGGCTGCCGAGCGGCCAGGAGGCGGCGAGCAAATAGGCGGCCAGCCACGCGCGGGCGAAGCTCACGGCAAGCTGGCCCGCTGCTCGGGCGACAGGTCAGCGACGGTGCCGTCGGTGCGTTGCAGGGCGCGGATATAGGCGGCGATGGCCCAGCGGTCGGCGGGCTGCACGCGGTAGGCGAAGGAATACATCACGCCGTAGCCGTTGGTCATCACGTCGTAGAAATGCTGCGTCGGCGCGTCCCGCAGGCGGCTGATGTGATAGGAGGGCGGCTGCGGGAAGCCGCGCTGCACGATCATGCCGTTCCCGTCGCCGAGTTCGGAATGGCACTCGGTGCAGTAAATGCGGAACCGCTCCTGCCCCCGCTTGAGCAAAGCGAGCGTCACCGGCGGGGGCGGTACCGGTTTGGCACCGTGATCGACCATGCCCGCTGGGATTCGGCCCGGGCCGGTCTTCACGTCGCGGTAGGCGTTCTTCTTCGGCTGGAACGTCATGTCGTCGCAGCAGGAAAGGGCGAGCAGGGCGCCAAGCAGGAGCGCGGCCCTCACGAAGCCACCTCCTCGATCGAGACGGCGTCCGACAGCGCGGGACGGGCGCGGTCGAGTAGCGCCGGGTCGTCGGAGCGAATGGCCAGGCACCAGCGGTCCGCACTGGCCCGGCGCATGGCCTCGGCTTCGTCCACCGGGTCGTAGAGGTGGGGCATGCGGTTGAGCACGAAGAAGGCCACGAAGCCGGCGAGGATCGCGACGAGCACGGCGTTCTCGAAAATAGTTGGGATGAATGAGGCCCAGGCGAAATCCGGCCGACCGCCGATGTTGAGCGGATAGGCCCACACGGACGAATAGGTCTGCAGACCTAGGCTGGCGAGCGCGCCGACGACGCCGCCGATCAAGATGATCAGCGGGATCGGTGACCCGGCCTCTTCCGCCTCCGGCAGCGGCGCTGGCGTATAGGTCTGCAACGGGCCGATCCCGTTAGCGCGGAGCCGGCCCAACGCGTCGAGCAGGCCGTCCTGGTTGCGGAACGCGGCCACCATCATGCAGGCCGCTCCGTCCGCTTCTGCAGCAACTCGCGCATCTCGAACATCGAGACGATCGGGACAATCCTAATCAACAGCAGCAAAGCCGTGCCGAACAGCCCGACCGTGCCGCAGAACACGGCCCAGTCCCAGATTGTCGGGGTGTAGCTGCCCCAAGCGGAGGAGATGTCGGCCCGTTCCAGGCTCAGCACGACGATATTGTAACGCTCGAGCCACATGCCGACGATCGACGCGGCGCACACCGTCGCCAGTAGCCAGTGATTCTCCCGCACCCAGCGCCAGCAGAGGATCAGCGGAAAAAGGCAGTTGAGGCCCAGCATGCCCCAGTAAACCGGGGAAGCGAGGCGGTGCAGGAATTGCGTCTTCTCGACCGGATCGCCGCTGTAGAAGGGCTCCCAGGCATCCATGATGTAGGCGTAGGACATGCACAGGCTACTCACCAGCAGCAGCTTGGCCAGCACGCGCACATGCCGTTCAGTCATCAGCCCGCCCAGCCCCAGCACGCTCCGCAAGCCAAGGACGAGCAGGGTCACCGTCGCGATGCCCGACCAGAGCGCGCCGAACACGAAGAAGGGTGGATACTCCGTCGAGTGCCAGCCCGGCGTCGCCGCCCCGGCGAAGTCGAGCCCGACCACCGAATGTACCGAGACGACCAGCGGCGCCATTAGCGCGGCGATGGTGCCGTAGGCCGCTTTCAGATGCCGCCATTGCGCTGCGCCGCCGCGGAATCCCATGGCGAAGAAACCGTAGAGCGTCTGCGCCACCGGATGCTTGGCCCGGTCACGCATGGTGGCCAAGTCCGGCAATGCACCGAGATACCAGAACATGACCGACGCCAGCACGTAGGTGAGCAGCGCCATAAAATCCCACAGCAACGGCGATTTCCACTGCGGCCAGAGCGTCATCGTGTTGGGATACGGGAACAGCCAGTAGAAGAACCACGGCCGCCCGAGATGCAGGATCGGGTAGATGCCGGCGCAGGCGGCGGCACACAGCGTCATGCTCTCGGCCAGGCGATTGATCGAGGTGCGCCACTCTACGCGGACGAGGAAGAAGAAGGCGGAGATGAACGTTCCGCCCGAGGCGATGGCAATCCACCAGACATAGGCCAGGATGGGAAAGCCCCACATCACCGGCCAATCGTTGCCCCAGACCCGGATGCCACGGTTGAACGCCCAACCCACGCCGGCAACGCCGCCGAGCAGCAGCAGCACGGACGGCGCGAGCAGGATCCACCACCAAGTCCAGGAGCGGTCGTCGAGCGGGACGGCGCTGACCTCGTCGGTCATGGACCGGATGGTCTCGCCCGGCGCGACAACCGGCGGGAGAGCGCTGGCGCTCATGCCGGGAGCGCCGGGTTGGCGTTACGGATGCGCGCCTCGTAGGTGACGCGCGGACGCGTGTTCTGCTCGGGCAACATCGGGTAGTTCAGCGGGCTGGCCTTGCGGCGGTTCACGTCGGCATCGGCGTCGTTGAGGTCGCCGAAGCTGAATGCCTGCGTCGGGCAGGCTGCCTGGCAGGCCGTGACCGCCTGCTCCTTGGTGCCGTCGCGGTCGTGCTCGATCCGCGCGGCGGCGATCCGCTGGACGCAGAAGGTGCACTTCTCCATCACGCCGCGGCCGCGGACCGAGACGTCCGGGTTGCGGCTGATCGGGGTCCGGGCCTCCTCGTCGGCCCAGGCGCCAAAGTTGAACCGGCGCACCTTGTAGGGGCAGTTGTTGGAGCAGAAGCGCGTGCCGACGCAGCGGTTGTAGACCTGCAGGTTCAGCCCCTCGCTGTCGTGCACAGAGGCGCCGACGGGGCAGACGGGCTCGCAGGGCGCGTCCTCGCAATGCATGCACAGGACCGGCTGCAGCACCGGGTCGCCCGCGGTAGGGAAGTGCGGGTCGATGCGGAGCCAATGCATCTCGCGCTGCAGGATCACCTGGGCCTTGCCGACGACCGGCACGTTGTTCTCCGCCTGGCAGGCAGTGACGCAGGCGTTGCAGCCGATGCAGGCGTTGAGGTCGATGCTCATACCCCAGGCGGTGCCGTTGAGGTCGCGCGGCTTGTGATGGATCGAGGGCGGCGCGGCCTCGACGGCAAGGAAATGCGGGTCCGCCTCGAATTGCTCGAGCGTGCCGCGGCGGGCGATGTCGTCGGCGAGATCGGGGTTGACGTGGCGGTGCGTGCTGGCGACCGCGACCCGGCCGCCGGTGGGGCGTAGGCTCGCGGCGCCTTGGCCGTTTAACGGAAGCATGTCGACGCCGACGCCGGTGCCGACGCCGCCGGCATGGGCGCGCCCGTTGCCGAGTGTGGCCACCACCGTGCCGTCGGCTTGGCCGGGCTGGATCCAGATCGGGCTGGTGACCTTGGCCGCAGCCGCCGTGAGGTCGACCACGTCGCCGTTGCGCAGGCCGAGCCCGGCCGCGGTCCCGGCAGAGAGCAGCAGCGGGTTACCCCAGACGATGCCGGTGCCAAAGCGCGGGGTTTCCTGCAGCCAGGGATTATTAGCCCAGCGGCCATCGCCGAGAGTGGAGTCTGGGCGCAGCAGCAGAGCGAGTGTGGCCGGCGGGGCTGCGGCCAGGCTTACCGGCGATACCGGCTCGACCGCGATCGGCGCTGAGGCGGTACCAGCGACGATGCCGGCGGACAGCGCCTCGCCCCAGGCCTCGTCGTCGAGCCGGTCCTTCCAGGTATTGCGCACGGCATCGAGGCTGGACATCGCTGCGCCGCTGGTCAGCAGGGACAGCAGTTCGAAGCGCGAGCGGCCGGCGTAGAGCGGGAAAGATTGCGGCTGCTGGATCGCAACGGTGCCGTCATGGGCACGGAGGTCGCCCCAGGCTTCGAAAAGATGGGTCTCCGGCACAAACCAGGTGGCGCCGGCCGCGGTCTCGTCGGGCGACGGCGCCGTGTAAAGGACGTTCGGGACGCGGTTCATGGCGGCGCGGAAGTCCGGCACAGCGTAGGCCGGGTTGCCGCCGAGGATGACGAGGGTGTGCACGCGGCCATCCGCCATGTCGGCCATCAGCTCGGCGAGCGTGCCGCCGCCGAGTTGGGCGGCGATGGGGTCGATGAGGTCGAAGCTGGTGCCACGGCCGCCAAGGCGGTCGTTGATCTGGTGCACGAGGGCTTGGGCCGCTGGGTCGAGGGCGGCGCCGGCATGGATCAAGGCGCGCGGGCCGGCGGCGCGCAAATCCGCCAGCACGGTGGCGACCCAATCGGGCGCGTCGGGCACGGCGGCGCCACCCAGGATGCCGGCGCCGATCGCGCGGAGGGCGGCTTGCAGCGCGGCGGGCGTGACGGCAAAGCGATGATCGGCCGCAAACCCCAGCGGCGTTGGAACTGGTTCGGCGGAGTAGATGCGGCTCATCGCGCCGCGAGTGGGATTGCGGCGCGATGCGAAGTCGCGCGCCTGCCGCAAATGACCCGGCGCGGCGGAGATCAGGTCGCTCTCGAGGCCAAGGATCACATCCGCCCGCTCCACATGCGGCAGAAGGCTGACCGGGCGGCCATACGCTAGGGCTAGCCCTTCCGCCCGCGTATCCGGCAGACCGTGCCAGCGTGCGGCCGGATGCGCGGCCAGAACGGCGCGCAAAGCTGCCTCCAAGCTCGGCGACAACACCGGCGGGGTCAGAATGCGCAGCCCGGCGCCGCCATCGTTCGCCCAACCGGCGCGCCAGCCAAGCACCGCCTGCTGCACCGCCTGCCACGTCGAGGGCTGACCAGCACGGAACACCCCGGCCGCACGGTCGACGTCGTAGAAGTCGAGCAGCAACGCCTGTCCGTGCATGCTGGTCGCGCCGAGGCTGCCGGGATGGGCCGGGTTGCCCTCGATCTTGACCGGGCGGCCCATGTCTTGCCGCACAATGATCCCGGCGGCCGCGCCACCGTCGTCGAAGGCGGTCGCGTAGTGGTTCGGCACCCCCGGCACGATGGAAGCCGCCTGGTTCACCGCCGGAAAATAACGTTCGTCCGGCGCGCTCGGATCGCACCCGCTCAGCGCGAAACTCGCGGCGAACAGCCCCAACATCTGGCGTCGACTGGCCGGCATCAGCGGTGGCAAATCGAGCACTCCGTCAGATTACGGTTCGGGATATCGTAATGCGCAAGCAGGACCGCGGCCGACGGCGTCTCCGGCCCGCGCTGCCACTCTGTGTCGTAGATCGCACTCTCCGGCCGCAGGTTGGGCCCCGGATTGCGGTGACAATCCAGGCAAAATTGCATCGTCAGCGAGTGCGCTTTCCAGGTTAGTGGCATGCGGTCGACCGGGCCGTGGCAGGACTCGCAACCCACGCCCTTGGCCACGTGGATCGAATGATTGAAATAGACATAATCCGGCAGGTTGTTCACCCGCCCCCAAGCCAGCGGCTTGTCGTCGACAAGGCTCTGGCGCACCGGCGCGAGCACCGCCGCATTGGTCCAAACCTGCGAATGGCAGGTCATGCACGTATAGGTCGGCGGCAACCCGGCCTTAGCCGATACCTCGACCGACACATGGCACATCCGGCAGTCGATGCCGAGGCCGGCGACGTGGTGCTCGTGGCTGAAGGGCACAGGTTGATCGATGGTGAAGCCGACCTTGCGGACCCAATTCGTCCGCGGCGCCAACCACCACCACCCTGTTCCCGCCACCACCGCCAGCCCGGCCGCCAGCAGGATTGTACGGGCGATCAGTGTTGCGCGAGGCTTAAAAATCGCCGTCATCGACCCGGACGAGCTCCGCCGTTTTCGCAGGCTGAACGTTTGGGGTAGCCATGCTGGATCGTCTATAGGAGAGAACGATGCTCGTGGTGTTCGGCGCGCTTAATCTCGATCTTGTGTTCCCGGTGGAACAACTTCCGGACGCCGGCGATACTTTAAGACAGCCTGGCGGCTGGACCGAGCCCGGCGGTAAAGCCGTCAACCAGGCCATCGCCGCCCATCGCGACGGCGCCCGGGTCGAACTTGTTGGCGCCGTCGGAGACGATGCGCTTGGGGACGACGTATTAAGCCGGCTCGGCCGTGAGGGAATCCGGTGCGGCCACGTTGCGCGGCACCCGGGAGCCACGGGCCGGGCTGCCGTGGCGATCGCCGCTGACGGGCATACGTTCGTGATGGTCGACCCCGGAGTGACCGAGCAAGCCCGCGCCGAGCAGATCCCCGATCGCTGGCTTCGCCGGGGCACCACCGTCTTACTTCAAATGGAGACCGACCCTGGCCAAATTGCCCGTCTCGTCACTCGAGCGAGGGCGGGCGGGGCGCGGATCGTGCTGAACTTCTCCCCGCCCGTCCTGATCGGCGCCGACACGCTGCGACAAGTAGACGTGCTGACAGGCAATGCCCAGGAGCTATCGTGGCTAGCCGAGCATCTCGGTTGCGGCAACAGCCCAGCTTCCATCCATGCCGCGCTCGGTATCACGGTTGTCGGCATGTCCGGCGTGCAGGGCGCCGAGGCTGTGTCGGATGATGTCTATCTGCGCATGGAAGCTTTCGCGGTGACTATGCGAGACACCACGGCGGCGGCTGACGCTTTCACCGGGGTGCTCGCTGCGGCACTCGACCGGGGAGAATTCTTATCCGCCGCGTTCCATCGTGCGGTCGTCGCCGCAGGGCTGGCGGTGACCAAGGTGGGGACCGGCCGATCGATGCCGGAACGTGGCGCGATCGATGAGGCCAGCGTGACCGCCCCGAAAGTGCGCCGGACGGAACAGCAGATCGCCGACTAGCGGTCGGCGGCCGACAACTGGATCTACGGTGAGCGCCGACGGGCAACGGACACGGAAACCGACATTAGGCCGCGAGCCGCGCGTCTTGGTTGATGATAGGCTGCGCAATGCGGCCCTCGCCGATCAGACACAGTCCTTGATCGGCTTTGATCCTTTCCTTTGTTCAAATCACGTCATCCAGGTACGCGATTCAGCCAGCGTTGCTCCTATAGCCTACCTATCCAGTGTTATACTGGATGTGTCTCATGGCTTGACGGTTCGGACCGTTCGGTGATCGGACTTGTGCTCCCCGAAGTCCTGATTCGCACGGCCACCGATTTGGCGGAGGGTGTCTTGGAGTGCTCGTCGTGGTGCCAAAGCGGGATTAGGCTGTCAGGTCGCAGGTCATTGTTGGGACCCGGTCGGAATGGCTATTGTGCAGTATGCTTACCGGTTCCAGCGTTTGTCTGCCGTCTCAGGACAGGGGTGACCCCAGGGGCAACGCATGAGATTTTCTCTCTGATGACGTGCTATATGCGGAGTAACTGGAG
>CAZTJC010000075.1:9923-17818 GCA_964613945.1 uncultured Acetobacteraceae bacterium | reverse complement strand
CCGCGCTTGGCGAAATACGCGATCACCGGCGCCGCCGCGATCACGCGCGCCGCCTTCATCGTCATCAGCTCGGGATCACCCGGCCCCAGACCGACCACATGGAACACGCCAGTCATTCCGCGTCGCTCGCCAGCGCGTTGACCGCCGCCACCGCCATCGCGCTGCCGCCCTTGCGCCCGTCGACGACCAGGAACGGCACACGCCCATCGGCCGCCAGCGCCGCCTTGCTCTCCGCCGCACCGACGAAGCCGACCGGCACCCCGATCACCGCCGCCGGACGCGGCGCCCCCGCATCGAGCAACTCGAGCAGATGGAACAGCGCCGTCGGCGCGTTGCCGATCACCACCACCGCCCCGCCCATCCGCTCGGCCCACAGATCCATCGCCGCCGCCGATCGCGTATTGCCGATCTGCCGCGCCAGCTCCGGCACTCCCGGCGCGTCCAGCGCACAGACGATCTCGTTGGCCGCCGGCAGCCGCGCCTTGGTGATGCCGTGCGCCACCATCTTGGCGTCGCACAGGATCGGCGCCCCCGCCCGCAGCGCCGCCCGCCCCGCTTGCGCAAAGTCCGGGTGGAACTGGATATCCGCGGCCACCTCGACCATGCCGCACGCATGGATAACCCGCACTGCAATCCGCGACTGCTCGGGCGTGAACCGCGCCAAATCCGCCTCGGCGCGGATGGTGGCGAATGACAGCGCGTAGATCGCCGCGCCGTCCCTGATGTAATCGTAACTCATCTGACCTGCATCACCTCTGCCGGCGTCAGCCCGCGTTGCACCGGCGGATCGCCCGCCCGCCCGGACCGCACCACGTCGAATTTCCCGTCGCGCCCCACGAAGGTCAGCGCCGCCGATCCCGGATGCGCGCACCCCTTGTCGCAGCCGGATACATGGATCGTCTCCTCCGGCCCAGGCCGCAGCCCGGCCGCCAGGCTTCGCGTCGCCACGCTCCCCGACACGCAGCCCGGAGCGCCCACACAGGCCGACACCTGCAGCACCGGGTCATCCTCTGCGATGATCAGCCCGAGCCGCTCCAACGCGGCCTCGTCCGGTGCCCCCGGGACCAACACGGCCCGCCACGGCGTCAGCCGCAGCATCCGGTCACCCCCCGCCAGCCCAGCCAACCCGGTCAACACGGCAGCATCCATCGCCCCGAACCGCAGCCCGGCCCCCGTCATCCCGCCGGGCAGCCACCCGATCGCTGGCAGCGGCTCGGCTGCCTGGAACGGCACGGTGTCCAAACCCTCCAGAACTCTTGCACCGACGTGCCGCATGCGCCGCTCGTCCCCGGCCACCGCCAGGAACGCATGCGCCATCCGCAGCACCGCCGGCACCGCATCGTCCACGACGATCGCCCGATCGGCCCCATCCGGCACGACCAAGCATCGCCGAGCCTCGACCACCAAAGTGATGTCAGCCCCGCCACCCAGCGGCAACACCCCGCCGCCCTCGACCCCGAACCCAAACTTCGCCGGCAGTGCCGCCAGCCCGTCATCCGCCACGATCGCCGCCTCCAGCGCCCGCGCCAATGCGATCACCCGAGCCTCCGCCAACGGCGACACCAGCACCGACCGTCGCCGTTCCACCGCCGCATCCGCCGCCGCCAGCCCTAGCCCGACCGCCACCGCCGCGAACCGCCCGGCACTCTCCGCCGTCATTCCCCGAAACTGCAGCGCCCCCCGCCCTGTCAGCTCGATCGCCCCGTTCCCGAATGCCGCCGCCGCCTCCGCCAGCACCACCGCTGCCGTCGCCGGCAATTCTCCTAGCGGCGGCTTGACCCGCACCAACAGCCCATCCCCACTCGCCATCGGCTCGTGCAGGCTCGGGCACCATCCCCGGATCATGCCCCCGCCCCCACATCGTTCCGCTTCGGATGCCAGAGCCCGCGCCGCCGCGCATCTTCGAACCGGGCCGCCATCCCGGCCCGCGCCTCTGGGTTGGCCTTCCGTAAGAAGTTGTCCACCGCCGCATCTCCCAGCGTCGCGCCGAACAACAGTTCGAACTGCGCATCGAACCGCTGCGGCACCGTCGCCGCGAAGGCGTATAGCCCGTCCATCGCCCGTGCGATCTCGGCCCCGCCGCGGTAGCCATGCCGCATCATGCCCGCCAGCCAGGCCGGATTAGCCGCCCGCGCCCGAACGGTCCGCACCACTTCCTCCGCCGTCGTCCGCATCACCGGCGCATCCGGCGTTCCGGTATCGGCGTGATACAGCGCCGGCGCATTGCCCAACCCGTCCGCCAGCGCCGCGAACCCGCCGACATGCGCCGCGACCTCGCTGCCCTCCAGCAGATCCGTCTCCCGATGATCCGCGATCTGGATGAACGCATCCGCCGTCGCCGCGATCCCGGCGAAGTCCCCCGTCCCCTGCTGCCCATACGCCGTCCCCGACGCTGCCAGATACGCCGCTCCGAGTGCCCTCCGATCCGTCCACTCCCCCTCGAGCGCCGCGCTCACCCCGGCTCCGTAGGCTCCCGGCGCCGGCCCGAACACCCGCACGCCCGTCGTGCCGGCCAGCGGATTCCAGTCCACCGCCTCGTCCCGCGCCGCCACCGCCCGCACCGAGGCGTCGAACAGCTCCATCGCGCCCCCGAACGCATCCCGGAACAGCCCCGACACCCGCAGCGTCACGTCCACCCGCGGCCGATCCATCACCGCCAGCGGCAACACCTCGAACCCCGTGACCCGGCCGGATCCCTCGTCCCGCAGTGGCGCCACCCCCAACAGGATGAACGCCAGCGCCAGATCCTCGCCCCCCGTCCGCATCGTCGTGCTGCCCCACAGGTTCAGCACCACCCGCCGCGGATACTCCCCCTGGTCCTGCAGATGCCGCCGCAGCAACTCCCGCGCCGCCGCCTCGGCCAGCGTCATCGCCGCCACCGTCGGCACCGCCCGCGGGTCGATCGAGTAAAGATTGCGCCCCGTCGGCAGCACGTCAGCACGCCCGCGCGACGGCGCCCCTGCCGGCCCCGGCACCACGAACCGACCCGCCAGCGCGGCGTCCAGCCCGGCCCACTCCCCCGGCGCATCCCCGAACACATGCAAGCCGTCCCGGATCTGCGCGTCCTTCACGTCGCACAGATAGGCATCCAGCCGCGCCAGCCGATCGTCCTCCGGCAGCCCGGTCGCCCCGCTTTCCCCCAGCAGCCCGGTGCTTTCCGCCAGCCCCAGGATCTCCCGCCGCAACAACCCCGTCCGCCGCCGATCCATTCCGTCAGCCGCTGCATACTCCTCCAGCAGCGCCTCCAACCCGGCATGCCCGCCCGCGCTCTTCAGCGGTGGCGTCATGTGCCCGATCGTCACCGCTCCCAGCCGCCGCTTCGCCGCCGCCGCCTCGCCTGGATTGTTGACGATGAACGGGTAGATCACCGGCACACCCCCGGTCAGCAGCGCCGGAAAGCAGCCCGGCGACAGCGCCACCGACTTCCCCGGCAGCCACTCCAACGTCCCATGCGCGCCGACGTGCAGCATCGCGTCGATGCCGACAACATGCCGGAGCCAGAGATAAAAGGCGATGAACCGGTGCCGCGGCGGACAGTCCGGGTCATGGTACCCCGCCTTCCGATCCCCCGCCGCCCCCCGATCCGGCTGCACCGCCGCCACCGCGGTCCCGACCCGCATGAACCGATGCGTGAAACTGCCGTCGACGACCGCCGGGTCGTCCTCCGCCGCCCCCCAGGCATCGCTCACCGCCGCCCGCACCGAGCCTGGCAACGCCGCGAACAGCCGCCCATACGTCGCCACATCGATCGTCGCCCGTGCCTCCGCATGGCACAGCCCATCCACGAGTGCCGCTGCCGACACTGCCGAGCCCATCCGCTTCAACATCGCGCTCAGGCTCGCGAACGTATCCAGCCCCACCGCATGCCCGACGCGCCCGCCACCCGGATAGTCCGACAGCACGCAACCCAGCACCGGCGCGGCGCTCGTCGCCTCCATCCGGGCCAGGCGCGCCCAACCCGCTGCCCGATCCGCCGCCAGCGCGATCCCGCAGGCACACGGCGCATGCACCGTTCGAGCAAACTCCAGCCCGGGCACCTCCGCCCCCTCCTGCTTGAACGAGATCGCCCCCGTCAGCAGCCGCCCATCCAACTCCGGCAGCACCACGTGCATCGCCAGATCCGTCCCCGCCAACCCCCGCGCCGACGCCGCCCAAGCCGGCTGCGCCGACCCGGCCAGCACTACCTGCAGCACCACCGCTCCCGCAGCCTCGATCGGCGCCGAGAACGCGGTCGCATTCAACACCACGTCGGGCCGCCACGCTCCCAGTTCAGTCGCAGCGAAAGCAGCGCATCCTGGCTCCTTCAGACTGGCGACGTAAAAGGCGCGGACCTCGAGCCCGCGCGTCATCAAAGCCGCCGCCAGCGCCTCGACCGGCGCGGTGTCGCCTGCCTGCAGATGCGACCGGTAGAACAAGATCGCCGCCCGCCCGCCCGCCGCCCGTTCCCGCGGGCGGGAGAGGATGGGACAGCCGGCACAAACCTCGATCGCCCGGGGCCCGGAACTGAGCGAAAACGCTCCCGCCATCGGCACCGCAAGCGCGTCCACCCCCGGATCGGTGCCCAGCCCGCCCAGATGCTGCGCCAGCAGCAACGCCCGCCGTAAATTCTCCGCCCCGCCTTGCCCCAGGCAGTCCGCCAACACTGTCCGTTGACCCGGAGTCACCGTCGACAGCGCCTCCAGCGCCTCGTCGTCCCGCCCATCCCCCGGCAGCAGCGCCAGCGCGATCCCGCGCGCCCGGCACAGCGCCGCTACCTCCTCGACCCCGTATTGCCAGTAGCCCAACCCACCTAACAGCCGCACGACCACGCACCGCGCCGACGCGATCACCTGCTCCAGGTAAAGATCGACCGACATCGGGTGCAGCAACCGCCGCAGGTTGGCCAACCGCAAGCTAGGTCGAGACGCCGGCATGGCCTCCCACGCCGCGGCGGCCGCCCCGAGATCGCTATCCGAGAACGACAGCAACACGATGTCGGCCGGGCTATGCCCGAGATCGTCCGCCGCCGCCTCGGCATCCAGCGAATGCGTCTCGCGGACGAGAAGGTGCATGCTACCCGGTCGCTAGATTACGGATCGCCGTCTCGATCGCGCCACGGTCCAACCCGGTCTGCCCGATCACCACCACGCCACCCTCGCGCGCCTCGCCGGGCTTCCAGGCGCGATCGAACTCCTGCCGGAACCGCCCGCCCACACCTTGCACCAGCAGCCGCATCGGCTTGCCGCGCACGGCGGCGAACCCCTTCATGCGCAGAATGGCGAACTGCTCCGCCACTCCCCGCAGCCCGGCCACCCACGCCTCCGGCGCCTCGATCTCACCCACCGGCACGACGAAGCTCTCGAAATCGTCGTGTTCGTGCTCGCCATCCAGCGCATCGTGATGCGACGGCCGCGCTGCCAGGTCGGCCTCGGCCGCCGCGCCCAGCCCGAGCAGGATCGCCGGGTCAAGCCGCCCCTCGGTGGTGTGCACCACCTTCACCGCGCGCGGGATCGCGGCCGCAATCTCCCCTTCGATCCGCCCCAGTTCGGCTACATCCAGCAGATCAGACTTGTTCAGCACTACCAGGTCTGCCGCCGAAAGCTGATCCTCGAACACCTCGGCCAGCGGATTGTCATGATCAAGGGACGGGTCCGCCGCCCGTTGCCGCGCAACTTCCTCCGGATCGTCGGCGAAGCGGCCGGCCGCCACTGCCGGCGCATCCACCAGCGCCACTACGCCATCGACCGTGACGCGCGAGCTGATCCCCGGCCAGTTGAACGCCTTCAGCAGCGGCTTCGGCAGCGCCAACCCGCTGGTCTCGATGACGATGTGCTCCGGCGGGTTCGGACGATCCAGCAGCGCCGACATCGTTGGCAGGAAATCGTCCGCCACCGTGCAGCACAGGCAACCGTTGGAGAGCTCGACGATATCCTCGTCATCACAGCCCTCGATCCCACAGGCGCGCAGCACCTCGCCGTCGATGCCCAACTCCCCGAACTCGTTGACGATGATGGCGATCCGCCGCCCGCCCGCGTTCATCAGCAGGTGCCGCACCAGCGTCGTCTTGCCTGCCCCGAGAAAGCCCGTGACGATCGTCACCGGTATCTTCGCGCCGCTCATGCTGCCACCAGTGAAGGAACACGCCCGAGCACTATATGCGCCAACGATGCCGGCCGCTTCGACGGCATTACCCCGCCGGTCTTGGCTTCGGCGTAGGCCCGCGCATAGACCAGCAGGTCCGGCGCCAACGCCTCGTTCAGCCCGCCGAGCAGATAGGTCCATTTCCCCGGTGCCGAGATCGCCACCGCGCATCCGGTGTCGCAACTCGCCAGGCAATTCACCGGCAGCACCCGGACCGCCCCACCATCGCCGGCCAACGCCGCGACGGACTCATAAAAATACTTACCAGCCGGCGTCGCCCCCTCCGGCAACGGCAACCCGGCCCGGCAAGTGACGCAAACATGCAAACACGGAACACACTCTGACACAGCTCACCCCTTTCTCCGGGGCACCCCGCCCGGCGTGATGGTTGAGGATGGCAGGTCTCCTGGCTCACGGATCACAGCCTTTCCGCCAGCCTTCCCAACGCGCGGCGCGTCAGTGGCGATGTGGCGGAGGGCTCACCGCTTACAGTTGCGGGGGCAGCCGCGGCGTTTAACCGCGTTCCCTTTTCATCTTCCCCCGCCAAAGCGAGCGAGTGGAAGAACCATCCAACTCGGCCTATACGCGCGCCGGTCCACCCCGTCAAAGGCAAGCGCGTGCCCCACCTCACCCTCGTCCTCGGCGGCGCCCGCTCCGGCAAGAGCCGTCACGCCGAGTCGCTGTTCCGTCCGGGGCCTCGCGCCTACATCGCCACAGCACAGGCCTTCGACGACGAAATGCGTGCCCGCATCGCCACCCACCGCGCCGACCGCGCCGATGCCGGCTGGAGCACGATCGAGGAGCCGATCGATCTCGTCGCGGCACTCGCCATTGACCAGCCGGTCCTGGTCGATTGCTTGACCCTCTGGCTCAGCAACCTCCTGCTCGCCGACCTACCGGTTCCCAGCCTCGACGCCGCCCTGGCCGCCCGCACGCACGACACCGTTCTGGTCTCCAACGAAGTTGGCCTCGGCATCGTCCCGGACAACGCCCTCGCCCGCCGCTTTCGCGACGACGCCGGCCGCCTGCACCAACACCTCGCCACCCTGGCCGACACCGTCACCTTCGTCGTCGCCGGCATACCCATGAGAGTGAAATGAGCGAAACCGACCGTCACCGCACCAAGATGGAAAAACGCAAGGCGGTCCAGGACGCCGAAGTCGCGGGCAAGACGATCACCGAGAAAGGCCTGCTGATCGTCAACACCGGCCCCGGCAAAGGTAAGAGCACCGCCGCCTTCGGCCTGGCGTTGCGTATGTTGGGCCAGGGCCGACCCGTCGCCGTGGTGCAGTTCATCAAGGGCGCCTGGGTCACCGGCGAACGCACCCTGCTGGAACGCCTCGGCACCGACCTGCTCCGCTGGCACACCATGGGCGAGGGCTTCACCTGGGAAACTCAGGACCGCGACCGCGACGTCACCGCCTGCCGCCGCGCCTGGGACCGCTCTCTGGAACTCATGGCCGATCCGACCCTCGCCCTCCTCGTCCTGGACGAACTCAACATCGCCCTGCGCTACGATTACCTCGCTCTCGACGAGGTGCTCGCCGCCCTGACCGCCCGCCCGCCGATGCTCCACGTCGTGATCACCGGCCGCAACGCCAAACCCGCCTTGATCGACGCCGCCGATCTCGTCACCGAGATGGGCCAGGTCAAGCATCACTTCGCGGCCGGCGTGAAAGCGCAGGCGGGCATCGAATTCTGATGACCCGCGCCATCATGTTCCAGGGCACCGGCTCGTCGGTCGGCAAGTCCACCCTCGTCGCCGGCCTCGCCCG
>CAZTJC010000075.1:0-9823 GCA_964613945.1 uncultured Acetobacteraceae bacterium | reverse complement strand
CATGAAGCCCGGCCTCATGCCCTACGTCCTCGAAAGCTTCCATCGCCTCGGCCAAACCGCCGACCTCATCCTCGTCGAAGGCGCCGGCAGCGCCTCCGAGATCAATCTCCGCCAGGGCGACATCGCCAACATGGGCTTCGCACAAGCCACCGACACGCCCGTGATCGTCATCGGCGACATCGACCGCGGCGGCGTCATCGCCAGCCTGGTCGGCACCCACGCCGTCCTCGACCCGGCAGACCGCGCCCTCGTCGCCGGCTTCGTCGTGAACCGCATGCGCGGCGATCTCTCCCTGTTCGATGACGGCATGCGCTTCATCGCCGATCGAACGGCCTGGCCCTCGCTCGGCCTCGTCCCGCATTGCGAGCACGTCCGCCGCCTCCCCGCCGAAGACGCCGCCGACCTGGCGAGCGCCTCCACCGGCGGGCGCGTCCGCATCGCCGTCCCCCTCCTCCCCGGCATCGCCAATTTCGACGACCTCGACCCGCTCGCCGCCGAGCCCGACATCGACTTGGTCCTCATCGAGCGCGGCCACCCACTTCCCGCCGACGCTGCCCTCTTCCTCCTTCCCGGCTCCAAATCGACCATCGCCGACCTCGCCACCCTGCGCGCCGAAGGCTGGGACATCGACATTCACGCCCATGTCCGCCGGGGCGGCCGGGTCCTCGGTCTATGTGGCGGCTTTCAGATGCTCGGCCGCCGCCTCTCCGACCCCGACGGCATCGAAGGCCCGCCCGGCACCGTCGACGGCCTCGGCCTGCTCGACGTTGAGACCACCATGACCGGCGACAAGCGCCTCGAGCGGGTCACCGGCACCCTCGCCCGCTCCGGCGCCACCGTCGAAGGCTACGAGATCCACATCGGCCACACCGAAGGCCCGGCCACGGCAACCCCGTTCCTCCATTTTGTCGACGGCCGCCCAGATGGCTGCATCGGCGGCCGCGCCGGCCAGGTTGCCGGCACCTACCTCCACGGCCTTTTCGACTCCGACCTGGCCCGTGCCGCCCTGCTCCGCGAACTCGGCGCCACGCCCGCCTCCCGTTCCCACGGTGCCGATGTCGAAGCCGCCCTCGACGGCCTGGCAGACCACCTGGAACGCTACATGGACATCGACCGCCTTCTCACCCTGGCCAGGTGACCGCCGCCAGTCCCACCAGCACCGCCAACTGCAGCCCGCACGCCACCCGATAAAGCCGCAGCGCCGCCCGCAGATCGCCGACGGTTGCCGCCGCCCGCCCATCCCCGATCCACGCATCCTCGACCGGCACACCGCCATAAACCCGCGGCCCCGCCAGCCGCAGCCCCAACGCCCCCGCCATCGCCGCCTCCGGCCACCCCGCATTGGGCGACCGATGCCCCCCGGCATCGCGCCACACCGCCCGCATGGCGCTCCCCGGCCGCGCGCCCGTCAGCGCCGCCGCCCCGATCAGCCAAACCGCCGCCAACCGCGACGCCGGCAGATTCACCAGGTCGTCTAACCGCGCCGCCGCCCAACCAAACGCTTCGTAGCGCTCGGTCCGATGCCCGATCATGCTGTCCGCCGTATTAACGGCCTTGTAGCCCGCCATTCCGGCCAACCCGGCCACTACGCCCCACACCGCCGGCGCCACCACCCCATCGGAGAAATTTTCCGCCAGACTCTCAATCGCGGCCCGCACCACTCCGGCCTCGTCCAGCGTCTCCGGGTCACGCCCGACGATGTGCGCCACCGCCCGCCGTCCCCCAGCCAAGCCGTCCCGTTCCAATCCGGTTGCAACGGCGCCGACATACTGCCCCAAGCTCCGCTGCGCCGGCAGTGAACTCGCCACCACCGCCAATGCCAACAGCCCCCACCCCGGCACCGCCGCCTGCAGCAACGCCACCGGCCCACAGACCACCAGCAACACGACCGCGACGGTTAGCACCCCCGCCGCCCGCCGCCGCCCGTTCGACCCCCGGTTGAGCCGCCGCTCCAATCCGCTCAGCAGCGCGCCTACCCACACCACCGGATGCTTGATCGCGCGAAACACCGCATCGGGGTAGCCGACCACCGCCTCGATCGCGTAGGCGCCAGCCGTGATGGCGAAATCGGACCAGAAATCTAAATGCAAGGGAGGAGCCACGGTGCAAAGCCAAGCCGCCGACGATAGCACGCAGCCCCTCGCCCAAACAGTCGATCAGACAGTCGACCTCCCCCATGGCGGCCAACTCGCCGCCGCCCGTCGCCGCTTCCCCGGCGCCCCGGACCCCTTCATCGATCTCTCGACCGGCATCAACCCGGTTCCCTACCCCATCCCGCAGCTGGCGCCCGACCTCTGGCACCGCCTCCCCGAGTCCGACATCTTGGCCGGGCTCCAGCACGCCGCCGCCGCCGCCTACCGCGTCGCCGACCCGGCCATGATCGTCGCCGCTCCCGGCACCCAGATCCTCATCAGCCTTCTCCCCCACCTGCTGCGGCACGATACCGCCGCCATCCTCGCCCCCACCTACGGCGAACACCGTGCGGCCTGGCACAACGCTGGCGCCCGAACCCACGAGGTCGTCACCCTCGATGCTCTCCCCGCCACCGGCGCCGTCATTCTCTGCAACCCCAATAACCCCGACGGCCGCCGCCTCGACCCCGCCACCCTACTCGCCCGCGCCGACACCCTCGCCCAGGCCGGCGGCACCCTGATCGTCGACGAAGCCTTTGCCGATTTCGACCCGGCCCTTTCCCTAGCGCCAGCCCTGCCGCACCCTGGCCTCATCATCCTGCGCTCGTTCGGCAAAGCCTACGGACTGGCCGGCTTGCGCCTCGGCTTCGCTCTGGCCGCCCCTGCCCTGGCACAGCGCCTCCGCACCGCCCTTGGTCCCTGGGCCGTCTCCGGCCCCGCCGCCGCGATCGGCACCCTCGCTTTGCACGACACCGCATGGCGCCAAGCCGCCATTGCTCGCCTCACTCACGACGCAGACCGCCTTGACACCCTCCTCCGCTCCGCAGGTCTCGACCTCGTCGGTGGCACCAGCCTATTCCGCCTCGCGAGCAGTCCCGTTGCCGCAGGCTTTTTCGACCGCCTCGGCGCCGCCGGCCTCCTGGTCCGCCGGTTTGACGAGCACCCGACCTGGCTCCGCTTCGGCCTTCCCGCCGATCAGCTCGCCTGGGGCCGCCTGGAAAACGCCCTGCGCACATAGAGCGCGGCCACGAACATCGCCCACTTCGCCCCGAACCGCGCTCGCAACGCCGCCCGCCCATCTCGAATCGCCGGCCCGAACTCCCCCGCCGCCGCCGCCCGCGCGCTCATCTTCTTCAACGCGTAGACCCGGTCCCGCCGGCACCGCGCCCGCACCACCGGGCTGCGAGCGCCCGCGATCGCCTTGTCCAGCACCGCCAACCGGCACGCATCCCGCGCCTCGGCCGCGATTGACGACGCACTCGCCCGTCCATCCGGCACATAGTGCCGCGCCACAACGCCCGGCGTGTAACCGATGGCCCCCGCGACATCGATCAGCCGCAAATAGAAGTCCCGGTCCTCCTCATACCGGATCTCGCCATCGAACCCGCCGAGCCGCTCCCACGCCAGGCTCCGCCGCACGATCGTCGTGTTCAGGTGCGCGAACCCGTCGCTCAGCAGCACCTGCTCCACCGTCACCCGATAGGTACCCCGATTGGCCACCGTCCCACGCGCCGGCAGCTTCTGCGCCAAGTCCTCCGCCCACACCGGCGGCGGCACCACGCTCCCGTCCGCCCGCACCGCCTGCTGATCGCGGAAATGCACATCGAGCCCGAGCCGCTCGATGGCTGCCGCCGCTGCCGCCAGGTACTCCGGGTCCGTCCACTCGTCGTCATCGTCGAGGAATGCGACATAAGGCCGGGTGGCGTGCGCCAGCCCGCGGTTCCGCGCATCTCCCGGCCCGCTCCCGCCGGCAACCGCGGGCACCGCGAGCGTCGATCCTCCCACGCCAGCGTCGGCCAATACTACCTCGTTGCGCGTCCGCATGGCTTCGGTCGAACTGTCGTCGATCAGCAGCACCTCGAACTCCCGCCACCGCTGAGCCATGACCGAGCGCAGCGCCCGCTTCAGCAGTTCCGGTCGGTCACGCGTTGCAATGATGATCGAGAACACGCGACGCTCCAGCCTGCTGCCAAACACGAACGGCGTTACGCCAACTGACCGGTCCAGACCACCGTCGAACGGTCGAGCCCACCTCCGTTCAGCCGGCTGGTTTGCCGTTCCTTCCCTCAAAGAGCGATGGGCTCTGCTGTTGACCCGGGCTCGCGCCGAACGACGCTGCCAGCGCGCGGAGGTCTTCGGCCGGCATGGTGGCGTCCGTGTCTCCCGTGGAGGATTGCCCGGCGGCTGCGCGGGCAATGGCCAGGTTGTTGAGGAGACGGGTCGGCAGGCCGGATTGTGTCGAGAACGGCTGCAGGACGGACGCTGCCTGGTTCGGACGCTCGACCAGTAGGAGCGATACGGCGAGGTTGTTGGCAGTCTGCAGATTGCCGGGCTGTTGGGCGCGGGCATTCAGATAGGTTTGCTGCGCTGCGTCGTGCTGGCCGAGCAGATCGAGAGCCACGCCGCGCCCGTTGAGGGCGGCGACGTCGGTTGGGCGCCGTGCGATCAGCCCGTCGAAGATTTGCAGCGCCGCTTCCGCATTGCCGGTCTGCAGACGGAGATTGCCCAGCCACCGCAGGAGCGTCGGGTCGTTCGGCTGCCTTGCCAGGGCGGTCTTGAGCGTGGCTTCAGCGACATCCGGCTTGCCGGCCGCAATCAGCGCATTCACCAGCCGGCCCTGCACCTCCGCATCGTCCGGCGCCGCAGCCGCCGCGGCCGCGTACATCGACAATGCGATGTCTGATTGCCCGGCGGCAGAGGCCGTCTCGGCTATATGTAACCGGGACGCGTTGTCCGGCTCGCGAAGGCTGGTCCGATCGCGGTCCCCATGGCTACACCCGCCGAGGACGAGTGCCCCGACCAGCGCGACGACGACGATCCGGCCCGGCCTCATTGCGTGCCGCCTCCCCCGCCGCCGCCCGCCGTGCCGGCACCAGGAGCCGGCCCGCCAGAACCGCTGTCACCTGACCCGCTTGACGGGGCGACGCGCGAGACGGTTGCATCGATGAGCTGACGCCGACGATCGTTGCCCAAGCGGGTCACGGCACGCGAGGCACTATCCCCGCGAGCCGTGATCGCGCCCGTGCCGGCGCTGTAATCTCCAGGGTTGACCAACATGGCGCGCAGATTATGCTCATTGGCCCCGGTCGCCTGCCAGGTTCCAGGCCGGTCGATCTCGTACTCGGTGCAACCGCCGAGACCGAGGCTTGTGGCCAGGATCGCGGCAACGCATCCGCTGCGAATGACTGCGCTACTCGACAATGAAGCCAGCATCGGGACGGGTCCGTAATTGTGGCATGGGAGCGCCGCGGGCGAGTTGCCGGCGATACAGAATTCGGTCGAGATCGACGGCAGGCTTGAACCCATCGGTCGGTGCCGCCAGGCGGCTCGGATCAGAGACAGGTTGCACCAGATAAGGCGTCACGATGATGACGAGTTCGGATTCGTTGCGCTGAAACTGATCGGATCGAAACAGCGCGCCAAGAATCGGAATGTCGCCGAGGCCGAGGATGCCGGAATCGGCCTGCACCGTGTTGCGCTGAAGAAGCCCGGCGATGGCGAAGCTTTGCCCGGTTCCAAGCTCGACCGTCGTCTCGGCGCGACGAACCTGCAACGCCGGGATCGTGACGGACCCGGTCGCCAGAGGCAGGCTGACGGCGCCGTTGGTGGTAAGCTGGCTGACCTCGGGGCGGATACGGAGGTTCAGGCGATTGGGGCCGAGCACGGTGGGCACAAACGACAGGCTGACGCCGAACTGCTTGAACTCGATCGTGATCGTGTTGCTGCTGGCGCTGGTCCCGACCGGTATCGGAAACTCGCCGCCGGCGAGAAAGCTGGCGGTTTCACCGGATTGAGCGGTCAGGTTCGGCTCGGCCAGGATGGTGATCAGCTGATCGGACGCCAACGCGTCGATGACGGAATTGATGTCCAGCCGATTCGTGCTCACGCCCAGGCCGTAACGGCTGGATGACGCGGCGAGCGAACCGGTGCTGATTGCGCCCGATGTGATCGCGTCAACGACTCTGGAGGCGCCGCCACCGGTGCGCAGGCCGAGCACGAAACTGCCGGCCCTGCCGAGCGCTTGCCAGTTGAAGCCTAGCTCGCGGGTGATCTGGCGGGAAATTTCGGCGATTCGGACCCGAACGTTGACCTGCGTCGCGCTCAGGAGTTCGAGAGCGTTGATGATCTCACGGTTCTCGCCGGCAGTGGCGCGTGCGACGGCTTCCGCCCGTTGCGATTCGGACGCGTTGGCCACGGTACCATTCAGCAGGTAGGCGTTCTTGCCGGCCGCACTCACATGCACGGCGCCCATGCCGGGCAGAGTGCGGCGCACGGCAGCTTCGACGGCCGATGCACTCGGTGCAGCCCGGGCCGCATTCGGATCGACCGCCGCAGCCGTCGGCCCGGACCGGATGGTCACGTCATATTCGGCGATCGGAGTGCCGTTATCGGCTGTCGCAATGACGGTGGTGCGTCCGGCAGCGACGCCCATGATGAAAATGGACGTCGGCGATGCCGGCTGCACCCGAGCGATCCGTGGATCGGCCGCAAGGATCGTCGCAGCCGGACCGGGAAGTTGGATCAGTCTACCGGAACCGGCATCCACGATGACCGATGTCAGGCGTGGTGACAGCGCGGTCGCTGGAGCCGGACTGGCCGGCCCGGTCGAAGGCGAGACATCCGTGTTGCCAACTGGGCGTTGCGGCGAAAGCGGTGTGGTCGGCTCCTGAGCGAGTGCAGCATGCCCGAAGGCAATCGCAATGCCGAAACACACGATGCACGGTAGGTTTTCTATCCGCATCTATTAACGTCACTTCCGAGGACTCTATGCTTCTCCCATGGTTTTGCTACCAAAGGTAGTGGTATGGTCCCAATGCGCAGGCAGTGTGATCGGGTTGCAACACGTTGACGTCAAGGTTCCTTGGGTTGCGGGAGAGCCCCGAGAACCTGGCCCGACAGTTGAGAACTAGGGCGAACAGATCGGCGGGCGATAACCCGGCTTTCGACAGGTTGATTCGAACTTGCAAAACCGTAGATGACGACCGGAAGAGGACGACGCTCACCTTGCGAGGTCGGCCCGGTATCCGAGGCAACTGCGTCGGTCTCGGCCTGTGCTGTGAGTGCTCTGAGCTTGGCAGATGGAAGCGCGCTACGAACCCTGTCCAGATACGCACTGCCGAGGCCAGGTGTTGCTGAATGATAGCGCGCGATTGCCGTGTCCCAATCGGGGGAACGGCTTCGCTCGGTAAGGAGGATCATCGCGGCGGCCTGAGCATTCTTCTCGGGATCAAATGCGTCGTCGAGCGAACGGAATACCCCGGCGTGATAGGCGATATCAACTTGGAAGCAGCCAACATCGATGTAGGGAAATCCACGCAACATGATCGCCAGGACAGTCGCGATGGCATCGCCTTTGTTGTCATGAAAGGTTCCGCGACCGGCGGCGTTGATGGTCCAGGGCCAGGGAGCACGGCCGGTTCGGCCCATACGACCGCTCTCGACGCTCCCGACGGCGGAAAGAACCCCTGACGGTATGTTCCAATCCCGCTCGGCCCTTGCAGCCGCGACGTCGCAGGATGTTTCGGCTGAAGCCGCAAGCCCCTGAGTCGAGCAAACCGCAAACAGCATCAAGGCGAGGCACGCAACGATGGCGGCCCGACCTGGCACGCGAGCCAGACGACACTTCCAACGCTGAGCACCGCGATCGTCGGCGGGATAGAGTACAGTTGCGACAAGCCCGGCCAAAGCCAGGCGAAAGCAAGCGCCGATCGACGCCATCCCGGCTCGGCCGGCAGCAACATAACGACTGCCACAGCCAATGCGGGCATGTCGTATGTGTGCACCCAAGGAGCCGCCAGCAGCGTGAGCGAGAGAGTCGCCACCGTGCGAAAATTTTTCGGTAAATCGGGCGCCTGCCACAGGCGACTGACCGCGTAGCCGCACCCAGCGGTGACCAACGCCTGAGCTGCGTAGGCACAACTCAAGTTTGCGCCCAGCGATCGAGCTACCATGAATACATTGGTAAACAGGGATTGTGCTGGGTCTGACTGCCACGGGGCTCCCACATACGCTGAAACGGCTTTTTGGCCGAGAAAGAACTCTACCCAGGGTGTAACGCCAAAGAGAATAAGGGATGAGAGCGCGAGCACTATTCCAGACGCGCAACTCGATGCGAGAACTTTCCAATATCTGCCGGAAATGAGACCAATCGGCACCAGAATGGCGAATTGCGGTTTGATGACGAGCGCACCGAGCAGAGCACCGGCCAAAATCGGTCGGCGTTCGATCAGCAGGAGACCGCCGAGCAGCAGGGCCGAGATCAACGCGCCAGTTTGGCCAGTCAAGGCATTGACGGCGACTGCCGGGCTGAACAGGACCGCGGCCTTCTGCAAGCCGGAAAGGGTAGAACAGCGCAGCGCGAGAAGCAGTGCGGCAACACCCAACGCCGCATATAGAATGAACCCGGTCACGAGCGGCAACGCTGCGAGTGGACGAGCGAGGATCAAGATCGGCGGAGGGTAGGGCCAGATCTGATCGGGGATCCCCGGGCCGAAAATATCGCGCAGATAGGCAGTGAATGAGACCGGGTCTGCAAGGACGGCAACAGTTCCAGATGCTGCAACCCGGCCCGCGGCCCAAAGTGCAGTGTAATCTCGCGCTGCCAACGCAGAGCGAGTAGCGGTCAGATCGCCAATGGGCGCTCCCCACAAAATCCATCCCGTCCAGAGACAAGGAAGGAGACCAAGGATGAAGACGATACCCGGAAAGACGATCCTCCGCACCGGCACCCAGCGCGGTGCATCAGGAACTGATGCCGCAAGCATGTCGATAGCCAGAGCCGATCTCCGCCTGCTCCGTTACTGCTGGTCAAATCCGTGTTCGGCGATGTCCGTCATATCCCAAGAAACGACGTCCGACACAGGCGCCATCAAGCTGGCGAGCGTCACAGGCGCCTGATGCGCTGTATAAACCGGGCTTCCGGACATGATGGCGGCAACAAAGGCGCATGCGAGAAGCAGAAACATTTCATTGCGGGACATGGTCGTCTGTTCCGAGGTCGATACCCGATGATGACTGTTTCCAGTTAAGACATCGTTAGCGCCCAGCCCTCACAACTCGCCCGGAAACTGCTGATATGACTCACCTGATAGTGTCAGATGTTGGTGGTATGTGGACAGCAGCACACCGCCATCAATTGGCAGCCATTGAAAGACGAACCCCATGCCGTCCCACTGACCTGACCTGACCTGACCTGACCTGACCGACATAGACACGGCATGCAATCGAGGTGCTACTGCCTGGTCACGCACCAACTTGTCGCAGCGACGGTCCGATATGTGGGAAGGCGCCGAATGAACCCGTTGCTTGGCTTACCCCAATATTTGCTGATGAGAAGTGCAGAAACGCACGGGATTAAGTCATAGTTAGCCCATCATACTCATAATTCTCAGAGCGGCTGGTCCGGCGACAACGATGAAGAGGCAGGGAAGAATGAACAGCGCCAAAGGAAGCATCATTAACGTCGGCAAACGCGCAGCCTTTTCCTCAAGCCGCATCATTCGATCGTTTCGCATTTCAACTGCAAGCAATCGTAAGGCCTGACCTAGCGGTGTGCCATAACGTAGGGTTTGAGCAAGCGTCATGGTCATACGCTGAAAGTTATCCAATCCAGTACGCTCACCCATTCTTAATAGCGCTGCACCACGGTCTGAGCTCAACCTAAGATCCTGGCCCAAGGTGAAGAATTCCTG
>CAZTJC010000074.1:0-18520 GCA_964613945.1 uncultured Acetobacteraceae bacterium | reverse complement strand
CCTAGATTGATCTCCAGACCGGTGTTGTCCTTGAAGGTTTTGCCACCAGCCACGTTCAACGCCGTGTTGTGACCATAAGCGTAGTAGCCCAGAACGGCATTGGTGCCCGCTGGTGCCGGCACAAGATCGTTCGGTAGGATCTCCTGCGCCTTCACTGTTCCAGTCGCCGCAGTCACAAGGACGATGCACGCTGCAGTCAAGCATCCGTTCCAGGCACGCGACGTTTTGTCGTGCTGCATTGATTCCTCCCCTTTGGTTCGTTGACCAATCGAGTCGCCTTGCCCTCTGCGGGTCTGGCAGCTTCATACGTTGTGTATTGGCCGGAGGTGGCGCGGGCCACGTCGGCTGGTTAGGCACCGCATCGCGCGGCGAGGTCCCCTTCCCTTCTTGCTTATAACATCAAGAGTAGGCGCAGATTTATCGGGTGGACAACCGACGTTTTCGGTGAAAGCCAACAAGATCGACAAAAGTTTCAAGTGTTGCTGTTTGATCAAGCGACGAAGTCTTGAGGCGCTGTTGCAAACCCTATCATGGCAGCCCGGATACGAACTCGCGGCGCTTTCGAGTGTTGGCACTCATTGGTCTGAGCGGGTGGTCGCCTGAACAGGGTTCGCCAGCGTTCGAGCCCTTAGGGTCAACGTCTCTGTTCGGATCCAACATCCATGAAAGCATGCCTCTGCAAGCTTCTTGCCGATCTAGCGGAAGCGTTCTGGGTCATCCCATTCCTGCTGGTGCTGGGCGGTGTCCTGGCCGGCGTCGGGTTCGTGCAACTGGACCGGAGCGGCCTCGTGCCGCAGTGGCTGATCGAAAGCGCCTGGCTTTATAACGGCGGTGGCACCGGCGCACGCACCATGCTGGGCGCAATCGCCTCCTCAACTATCGGCGTGGCCGGCACGGTGTTCTCCATCACGATCGCCGCGCTGTCGCTCGCCGCCGGCCAGATGGGGCCGCGGCTGCTACGCAACTTCGTCCGCGACCGCGCCAACCAGGTCACGCTTGGCGTCTTCCTCGCCACCTTCGCCTACGCGCTGATGGTCTTGCGATCGGTGCGCACGCAGAGCGAGGGCGTTTTTCATCCCGCACCACTCGCTCAGCATCGGGCTGCTGCTGGCCTTCGTCAGCGTCGGCACACTGGTGTTCTTCGTCGCCCACATCGCGAATCGCATCAATGTCGACACCGTCATCGAACTGGTCAGCGACGACGTCCGGAAAGCACTGCGCCGGCTGACAGTGCCCGAACCCGGCTTCGCACCACCCGACGCCCCGGCGTGGCACGGCGCGACAAGGGTCACCGATGACCGACACGGCTACTTTCAGCAGTTCCACGTGGACTCGTTGGCAGAATGGGCAGACGAGCACAACACGGTCATTCACATGCTGGTGCGACCCAGCGACTACGTTTTCTCCGGTGCGGCAATCGCGGAGTTATCCACCGCAGCGGACGGCGCGGCGGACGCGATCCACGATTCGACGGCGCTGGGCCCGCGCCGATCCGGCTCGCTGGACGTGGAGTTCGCCATTCGCCAATTGGTCGAAGTGGCCGTGCGCACGCTGTCACCAGCCATCAACGATCCGCACACCGCCCTCAGCGTGTTGGACCGGCTGGGCGCATCCTTATGCGAGGTGGTGCCGCTGCATCTGCCAAACGGGGCTATGCAACGGAACGGCCGAACGGTCCTGGTCGTGCCGACGGTCGACTACGACGGCCTGACGGACTCCATGTTTCACATGATCCGACAAAACGCGGCGGGCAGCCCGGCGGTGCTGATTCGTGCGCTGGAGGTGCTGACGGTCGTGGCCAGTTGCGAACCCGACCCGACCCGGCGCGCAGCCCTGCAACGCCACGCTCGCCTGACGCTCGGTGATGCCGAGCGGGACGTGAAGACGCCGGAGGACCTCGACGACATACGCCGCCGGCATGCCGCCTTCCTGGCTGTGTGCAACGACGACACTATCTCGATGCAGCCAAGTGAGAAGGAATAGCCATCGACGGGGTCCGTACCGCTCCGCAGGTTGCTCCTATTGATCATTCTCGTCTGGATCGTGCTGACCGCTCTTCATCCCGCTATCCGTCGACAGCTTCGGGCTAGCGTATAATGTTATGAGCCCGCTGCTGATGCGGGCCTATTACGGCACGTTCGTGACGTTAGAGTTCATCCGCGGAAAAACACCAGCGTGACCAAGAGAAAGGTTGGCAGCAACACGGCGCACGACCATCCCATGTAACCCACGAAGGACGGCATCCGGATGCCGCGCTCGCTGGCGATGGAACGGACCATGAAGTTGGGCGCGTTGCCGATATAGGTCATCGCGCCCATGAATACCGATCCGGCCGAGATCGCGAGCAGCGTGTCCCAGAGCGGGCCCATGAGCTGCTGCGGGTCACCACCCGCCATGTTGAAGAACACCAGGTAAGTCGGTGCATTGTCCAGGAAAGACGACAACACGCCCGTCATCCAGAAATACGCGACGTTGTCCGGCATGCCGCCGGCGCCGGTCGACATTGCCACCAGCGAGGACAGCGCGCCGGTGCTGCCCGCACGCAGGATCGCCAGAACAGGCAGAATGGTCAGGAAGATGCCGGCAAACAGGTAGACCACCTCCAGGATCGGTTCCCAGGTGAAGGCGTTCTCGATGCGGACACGCCGCGGCGTGGTGGCCCATGACAAGCCGGCCAGTGCTAGCAGGATCATGTCCCGGGCCGCGCTTTGTAGCGGAACGACGACCTGCCAGACATGTAGATCAATCCCGGGCTTCCAGATCCCGCTCAACAACACGGCACCGACGGCGGCCACGAGGTAGACCAGGTTATGCAGGCCCTGGAACCCGATCCGCGGCGGACCGACCCGGCGCGGACCACCGTCGCGCGCCCAAATCCGGCGGTCGATGATGTAGAAGGTCAGCAGCAGCACGCCGCTCCCCAGCAGCATGGGCCGGATCATGTGAGTGAACGACCAACCAAACGCGACGCCCTGGAGGAAGCCCAGGAACAGTGGCGGGTCGCCCAAGGGCGTGAGTGAGCCGCCAATGTTGGCCACCAGGAAGATGAAAAAGACCAGCACGTGGGCGTTGCGGCGCCGCTTCAGATTGGTCTGGATCAGGGGTCGCACCAGCAGCATGGCCGCCCCGGTCGTGCCGGTGAGGCTCGCGATGGCGGCGCCGAAGGCCAGGATGCCGGTGTTGATGGCCGGCGTCCCGATCATGTTGCTGCGAACGCGGATGCCGCCGGAGATGACGAACAATGCGAATAGCAGGATGATGAACGGCAAGTACTCCGCCAGCGCCGTGTGCAGCACCTCGAACGCCGCCAGTTCCACGCCCTGGGTCATGATAAACGGGAGCAGGAACAACAGCGCCCAGCCAGCCGAGACCTTGCCGAAATTTTTGTGCCAGAATCTCGGCGAGATCTGCGGCAGCACCGCAACCGAGAGCAGCAGCCCCGCAAAAGGCAGCACCCACCAGAGCGCCAAGCCGGAGCCGTCGAGTCCATGCCCGGCACCCTCGGCCGCGTAGACCGGACCTCCATAGCCAGCCACAACCAGGGCCGAGGCTATGGAAACTTGCCGAAGCCAACTCATTGGATAAATCTCGATCGCATCAGTCGTCCAGACTGCGTACGACGAAGCAGAGATGCATGTAAGTCAGAATATCAGCAACTCTGCCAATAGAAAGTTGGGGCAGCTTCTAAAGAAACTCCAAGTGGCAGCGCAAATCAAACATGTTTACGCCTGAATACCAGGGTCCCGATACGAAGATAGTCCAGAATATCGATGAGAACGGAATTGTCGCGGCGAAGGTAAAACGCTAGCCGTTGTGCGAACGCCTCGTTCACGAGGTCACCGTAGCGGGCGAGTAAAATCCGATTCAACGCCATTTACCTTAAATACCGAGCACATGCTCTACGTGTCGCCCGACATCGCATTCCGAACCCGGTCCGAGATATCGTGGAGCATCGGCGTAGGCTGATCGGCGACGAGGCTGAAGCCGATGCCATGGCGAGCCCAAACGAAACCACTGACACCACTTAGCGCCACGGGACGCATCGGCGCCTCGAGATCCCGCCCGTGCATCGAGCGGACGAACAGCGTGAGCCGGGAGCCCGCGGGATCGCCGTACAGGTAAAGACAGCCGGCCCCCTGCTCGGTCAGGGCGATCCGCCCGCCCATCAGGTGGTAGCCGGATTTTTCGAGGTCGGGCGCCGGCATGGACTGACCGAACTGCCGGGTCGTCCAACTCACGAGTTCGGCCTGTCGATCCGGCGGATACTCCAGCGGCATCCGGCTGTCGGCGAAAGCGCGATGGCCGGATGCCGCTTCCATCGCCAACGCCGTCAAGCCACCCGGCACCGACGCGCCGTGCAGGAACCATCCCGCCCCGGTGCCGACCGCGAGTGCGAGCGCAATTCCTGCGACCATCCGCAGCGGTGATCGCCGCTGCGTCCGGAGCGCGGCCAGATGTGACAGGGTCAGCGTGGCGGGGATCGGTTCGGACGTATGGCCCGCAAGCGCGTTGCGGAGTGCGGCGGAGCCCTCCTGCCAGCGTCGAACGCGTGCGCTCGCCTCTGGATGATCCCGCAAATGGCGCTCGACGAGCAGCCGACGGTCCGGCGTCAAGCGCTGGTCCACGTAGGCGTGCAGGTCGTCGTCGCCGATCGGGCCTCCAAGGCTCATCACTTCACTCTCCGGAGCGCCGGGCGCTCCTGTCCGTTCATGAATGCGCCCAACCGGTCCCGCGCCCGGCTGAGCCGGGACATCACGGTGCCGATCGGCAGTCCAAGGATCTGCGCAGCGTCGCCATAGCTCATCCCTTCAACCGCGACCAACAACAGAATTTGGCGCTGCTCTTCGGGAAGCTGATCGAGTCCGCGGAGGACGTCGTGGACTTCCATGCTGGCCTGCTGGGTCGCAGGCACGGCTGCATCGGCGTCCGCCTTCTCGATGGCGATGTCCGCGCGCACCCGCGCTCGCCGCCAATGGTTGGCGTTGAGGTTGTGCATGATGGTGAACAGCCAGGCGCGCAGGTCGCCGGCCGGGTCCACCGTGCCGATGCGGTCCAGGGCGCGCAACAAGGTATCCTGCACCAGGTCGTCGGCGGCGTTGCGGTCGCGGAGCAGCGCCCAGGCATAACGACGTAGCGCCGGAATGGCGTCCTCAAGTCTCGGCACCATCCCTCCTCATAAAATTTTCAGCCGACGGGAATAAGCCGGGTCGCCAGCCGTCTGACGATTCAGGCGCCGCAACGTGGGGCGCCGACGTGCGGAGAGCCTCATGCCACAAAGTCCAGGTCTGAAACAAATGGTCGGGGCGCTCGCCGCAATCGGCGTGACCGTCGGCGGCAGCGCAGCGGCGTTCGCCTACACCGCGGGCTGGCTCAACCCTGGCCGTCTCACCCCCGAGCGTATCGTCGACGCTCTTGGCCATCGCGGGGGCGATCCGGCCGGTCATCGCCGCAATCATTCCAAAGGCGTCTGCTTCACCGGCACGCTGGACGCCAATGGCGCTGGCACCCGGCTCTCGACCGCCCGCGTGTTCGCTCCCGGCAGCTATCCGGTGATTGGACGCTTCGCCATCGCCGTGGGTAACCCGGCCGCCCCCGACAGCGCCGGACGCGTGCGCAGCATGGCGATCCGGGTCACGACGTCCGACGGGCAGGAATGGCGTAGCGGGATGAATAATTCGCCCGTGTTCGTGGTCTCGACGCCCCAGGCCTTCTATGAAGCCACGCTCGCGGCCGCCGTCGACCCGGCGACCGGCAAACCGGACCCGCAGGCCAACGCCCGCTTCGTGGCCACCCATCCCGAGACGGCTGCTTTCAATCAATGGGCGAAAACGGCGCCGTGGACGACGAGCTTCGCCGATCAGAGCTACAACAGCCTCAACGCCTTCCGCCTGATCGACGCAGGCGGGAACAGCCATGCCGTGCGATGGTCGATGCAGGCCACCACGCCGATGCAGCCCGCGGCACAAGCGCAACTCGCGCAGCTCGGCCCGGACTTCCTGTCCGCCGACCTCGAACAGCGTCTCCAAGCGGGCCCGCTCCGCTGGCGGCTGGTGGTCACCCTTGCCGCACCCAGCGATCCGACCGACGACGCCACCAAGGCCTGGCCTGCCGACCGCGAACAGGTCGACGTGGGCACCTTGGTCATCCGGGCCGCGCAGGACGAGGCGGATGGTCCCTGCCGCGACATCAACTTCGATCCGACGATACTGCCGACAGGGATCGAGATCTCGGACGACAAGCTGCTCCCCGCGCGATCCTCCGCCTACGCCAACTCGTTCGACCGCCGCACGGTGGAACTCGGCTTGGGTAGCCGCGCTGCGGCGCTGGAAGGCCGGCCATGAGCACCGCCCCACAGCGTTTCAGCCCCATACAGCGCCTGCTGCATTGGAGCATGGCGGCCGCAATCCTCGTCATGTTGTTCATCGGCGTCGGTATGGTCTCCACCGTCTCGCCCCGCTACTGGACGCTGGTGTCGATCCATCGGCCGCTCGGCATCGCCATCCTCGTATTGGTCCTGCTCCGGCTCGGGGTGCGGCTGCGGCATGGTGCGCCGCCGCTGCCCGCCGATCTGTCGCGCTGGCAGAAGCTGGGGGCCAAGGCGTCACATCTCGCTCTATACGGATTGATGATTGCCATGCCGCTGGTCGGCTGGGCGATGCAATCGGCCGGCGGCTACCCGATCGTGTTATTCCGGGGTGTGCAGCTACCGCCTATTCTGCCGCACGACGATGCTCTCTACGGTGTGTTTCGTATTGCCCACAGCTGGTTAGCCTACTTGCTGTTCGCCACCATCCTGGCCCATCTCGCGGCCGCCCTCTTCCATGGCCTCGTTCGGCGTGACGGCGTGCTCACCAGCATGGCTCCCATTCTGGCGACCTCCGGGCATGCAGTTGTCCCGAAACGGTTAACGCTGAAGTAGCAACGTTCGATACGCCGCTACCGTCTGCCACTGAACCATGCAGGTGGTCGGCGTCGTTGGGGCTTAACAGTGCCTCCCTAATCGGGCCGTGATCGCTTCATACTGGGTGCCTCTCCGGCGATCGCGGACTGCAGATGAGGTCGACCGCACATCCCGGCGAGGCGTCCAGGATCGCGAGATCAAAACCATGCAGGTCGGCAACCGCGGCCACTAGGCTCAGCCCAAGGCCGCTGCCCTCGATCGTGCGGCTCTTCTCCGAGCGGTAGAACCGGCGCAGCACGCGGTCGCGTTCCTCGAGCGGGATGCCGGGTCCACGGTCTTCGACGCGGAGGACAAAACGCCCGACCGACGGCTGGACCCGGAGAGTCACCGGCGAACCGGCCGGAGCGAACTTGAAAGCGTTCTCCAGGAGGTTGCCGAGCGCCTCGAGCAGCAAGTCGGCGTCCCCGGTGACGATGGCGGGCAAGCCGGCTTCGAGGCTGAGGCAGAAGCCCTGTTCCTCGGCCAGTGGCTCGTAGAGCTCGAAGGCGTCGCGGGCGATGGCGGTCAGGTCCACCGGGCCGAACAGGGCGCGACGGGCATGATGCTGGACCTGGCCGATGCGCAGCACGGCGGACACCACGGCCAGTGCCTGGTCGACCGACACGATCGCCCGATCCATGCAGTCACCCAATGCCTCAACCGTATGAAGCTCCTCGCGACCGCGCTCGAGACGGGTTCTAACGCGCGTGAGCGGCGTGCGGAGGTCGTGGGCGATGTTGTCGCCGACGCCGCGGACCTGCTCGACCAGATTCTGAATCTCGTCCAGCATACGGTTCACGCCTGTCGCCAACCGGTCGAGACTGTCGGTCGTGCCGCGGACCGGGAGACGTTCGCCGAGCTGACCCTGCATGATCCGGGCGATCGCCCGGTGCATGGAACCGATGCGCCGCTGCGCACGCTTGGCCAGGGCGGAGCCGACGATTAGGGACAGGGCGATGGTCGGCAACAGAGCCAGGCCGAGCGCACGCAGGATGATGGCCTTCATGTCCTCGAGCGCATCGAGGTCGTTGCCAATCACGATATGGCCGCCATCATCCGAGCGCCAGCCGATCGCGCGGACAGGTTCGGGATTATCTCCGTCGAGGTCGCGGTCGATGCCCTTGAACGTCGCCGCGTGCGGCCTGCGATCATAAGCCAGGTCGTCCGGCACGGAGAGCAGGTTTCCCGTCAGGCGGTGCCCGTCGGCATCGAACACCCCGGCATATCGCGTCGCGTGGACGTCGTTGGCGATCCATCCCTCGATCGCGGCCAATACCGCGCCGAGAGGGAGTGCGGCGAGGCGCTGCGCCTCCTCGGCAAGCGCGACATCGATGGTCTTGCGCTCGTAAACGGCGGTTTCCCAATAGATGAAACCGAACAACACCAGGGCGATCGCGGTAAACCCGGTGGCGATCGCCAGCGTCCAGCGGAGCGCAGTCGAGCGCGTCAAAGCTTGCCAGGGGGCGACGAGCCAGGACGTCATGTCAGGCAGCCGGGTCGAGGATGAAGCCGATGCCGCGGACGTTGGTGATCAGCTCCTCTTCGCCGAGGCCGTTCAGCTTGCGACGCAACCGGCTCATGTGGACGTCGACGAGATTGGAGCGTGGGACGAATTTGTAGTTCCACACCTCCTCGAACAGCATGCCGCGCGTCACGGTCTGGCCGGCGCGGCGGACCAGGTATTCGAGCAGCTTGAACTCGCGCGGCAGCAGGTCGAGACGGCGGCCGCCGCGGTGGGCGCTGCGGTCGACGAGGTCGAGATGCAGCGGGCCGGCGCGCAGCACGGTCTCCGGCCCGATGGTCGGGCGGCGCAGCAGGGCTTCGACGCGTGCCGCCAGCTCGGCGAGCGCGAACGGTTTGCCGAGATAGTCGTCGCCGCCGGCGCGCAGCCCTTCGACGCGCTCGTCGACGCTGCCCAGGGCGCTCAGCATGATCGCCGGCGTGCGAATGCCGTTCTGCCGCAAGGTCTTGAGGATGGTGAGGCCGTCGAGCCCGGGCAGCAGCCGGTCGATGATCAGGGCATCGACCGCGCCGGCGCTGGCCTGCAACAGCCCGTCCGGCCCAGTGGCCGCCCGCCTCACCTCGTAGCCGCGGCTGCCGAGATAGCCACTGATGGCTTCAACGGTCTCCTCGTCGTCTTCGATAAGCAAAAGCCTGGCAGTAGTCATCGACGCGAGTCCCGGGGGAAGGTGGTGTAACGTTCCCGCGCCAGTCTGAATACTTATACGCCGCACGATAGGCTTAAATTCTAGTTCAGAGTCCGGCCTTGCAGGCGGGGCCGGGATAAGAGATCGGCATGCAAGAGCCGATGCAGACCAGCCGCTACGACGGACCGACGATGTTCTTTCACTGGACGACAGCCGTTCTGGTCGCCGAGCAGTGGCTCGGGGCGCAGACGATCGACTGGTTTCCGCGCGGGCCGCTGCGGGTCGATGCGCGGTCGGTCCATATCACGCTCGGCGTGGCGCTCGGGCTGTTGCTGCTCGTGCGGATCTGGTGGCGCCACGCGCGGACGGCGTCTGCCGCCGGCGGACCGAAACATGCTGCACGTGCTGGCGAAAGGAACGCATTGGGGGCTGTATCTGCTGTTGCTGGCGATGGTCTCGGTCGGAGCTTTCCTTGCCTGGACCCGGGGCGATAGCATCTTCGGCCTGTTTGCCATCCCTGCCTACAAGCCCGGCGATCACGGCTTGGTCGACCAGGTCCAGGACATCCATGCCACCATCGGCTGGATCATCGTCGGCCTCGCCGGAACGCATGCCGCGGCCGCGCTGGTGCATCGCTATATCTGGCATGACCGGGTTCTGGCCCGGATGCTCCCACGGTTGTCGTCCCGGGTGACACGGTGAGAAACAAACGATCCGATCGGGCGTATCCCTTGAGCCTCGTTGGATGCCGCCGATGTCTCCCCTGTCCCTGATGCTTCCCGTCCTTGTCGTCGTGAGCTTCGGCTGCGGCACCCCCGCCTTGGCCCGGCCTGCGGCCGCGCCGCGCGTCGCCGAGACGACGCTGCACCAAGCCATCGAGGATGCCTGGGCCCGGCTGCCGCAGCGCAATACCTTGGCGGCGCAGCAGAACGTGGCAGCGGCGCGGTTCCGCTCCGGCGGCGCGTTCGTCCCGGAAGCACCGACGGCGACCGGCTCGTACGTCGACGATCGGCAGATCGGCAGCCACTACAACTACGTCACCACGCAAGTCGGGGTCAGCACGCCGGTCTGGCTGCCGGGCGAGGGTACGGCCACGCAGAACCTGGCCAGCGCGCAGAACGTCGCCATCGAGGCGCAAGCCGAGTTGGCGCATCTCGCCTTGGCGATGCAGGTGTTGCAGCGCGCCGTCGATGCCGTCGATGCGCGCGACACGCGGGACATCGCGGCGCGCCGGCTGGCGACCAACCAGGCGCTGGCGCATGACCTGGACCGCCGGTTCCAGGTCGGCGAATCCGCGCAGAGCGACGCGCTGGCCGCAGCTGGCGAGGCGGCGACCGCCCAGGTCAGCCTCGCTCAGGCCGACGCGCAACTGGCCTCCGCGCAGGTGTCGCTGGCCGAACTGACGGGATCAACGGCCATCCCGGTGTTGACCACGCCGGCGCTGCCGGTGCGGGCCGCGACGGGCAGCGACCATCCACAGGTGACCGCCGCCTTACGCCAGGCCGAGGCCGCACGTGCACAACAGAGGCTCACCTATCTGCAGGACCGCGACGACCCGGAACTCGGCGTGCAGGGCATCAACGAAAAGCAGCCCGGCACGCGATGGGACACCAGGGTCGGGGTGACGATGACGTTCCATTTCGCGACAGAGGCGCGCAACGCGCCCCGCCGGGCAGCGGCGGAGGAGACGGTGACACGGGCGGAGGTGCAGCTGGAGCTGGCCCGCCGCCAGGTCGCGGCCGAGATCGGCCGGGCCAGGGTGATGCTGTCGGCGTCCGACCGGGCGAGCGTGGCGGCCGAGCGGGCGGCGGCGGATTGGGCCAAGCGGCGCGGGCAGATCGAGCGGGCCTGGCGCCTGGGTGAGATGCCGCTGATCGAGGTCGTGCGGGCCAATGCCAACGCTTACGAAGCCGAGGCGTCCAACGTGCGGGCGCGCACTGCGCGGGCGGCAGCCACGGTCCGGCTCGCCATCGCGGAGGGCGTCATCCCGTGAGGGTTGCCGCAATGCTGGCCGCCGGGCTGTTGCTGGTGCCGGCGGTAGGCCGAGCCGAACCGCCCAAGCCGGTCAGCATGACGCCGGAGCAGCAGAAGACCGTCGGGCTGCAGACGGCGCGCGCCGTGCGCGAGGAGATCACGCAGCCGGTGCGCTTGCCCGGCACCGTCACGTTCGATCCCGGGCACGTCGCGGTGCTGCGGCCGATCGAGCAAGCTCGGGTGACCCGCTTGCTCGTGCAGCCCGGCGACGTCGTGGCGGCGCAGCAGTCGCTGGCGGAGCTCGACATGCCGGGCTTGGCCGACCAGCAGCAGAACCTGGTTGGCGCGCAAGCGGCGGTGCGGGAGGCCGATGCGGGCGTGGCGGTAGCCAAGGCGGCATTGGACCGGGCGGTGATCCTAGCGCGCGACGGGTCGCTGGCCCGTGCGGAAGCCGACCGCCGACGGCTGGTGTTGGCGCAGGCGGTAGCGGCGCAGCAGACGGCGCGTGCGCGGGTGGGCATGCTGGCGGCGATGGTGGCGCGGCTCAACCCCATCCCCGGCAGCAACGGGCTGGCGGCGCTGACGTCGCCGATCGGAGGTATCGTCATCGCGTCCGGCCTGACGCCCGGCGAAGTGATCGGCCCGAATACGGAGGCGCTGACGGTTGCCGACCTGCACAGCGTGATGGTGCTGGCGCAGGTGCCGGAAGCGGCGGCGACGGAGATCACGGTGAGCGATGCGGCGCAAGTTGGCATCGCCGGTAGCCAGCGGCAGTGGGGCGGCCGGGTCGCGACACTGGGGGCGCAGCTCGATCCGCAGTCGCGCACGCTACCGGCGCGGATCCTGCTCGCCAACCCGGACCTCACGCTGCGGGCCGGCATGTATGTCGACGTGGTGATCACGCGGACGCTGAACCGCGAGTCCGTCGTGGTGCCGGCCGCGGCAGTCCAACTGGTGGCCGACAAGCACGTCGTCTTCACGCCGGAGCCCGGCGATCATTTTCAAAGTCACGAGGTCCAGATCGGCGTGGAGCGGCAGAATACCGTGGAGATCAGCCGCGGGCTAAAGGCCGGCGACGTGGTCGTCACGCAAGGAAGCTTCCAGCTCAAGGCGTTGCTGCTCACGGCCATGCTCGGCGGCGGCTGAGCGGTGGAGCGCTTCTTCGCCGGCCTGGTCAACCGGCGTTGGTTGGTGATCGTCCTGTCGCTCCTGCTCATCGGCGCGGGATGGTGGAACCTGCAGCATCTCGCCATCGACGCGGTGCCGGATATCTCGCCCAAGCAGGTGCTGATCCTGACGGAGGCCAACAGCATGGGGCCGCTCGAGGTGGAGCGGCTGGTAACGGTGCCGGTCGAGATGGCGATGACCGGGTTGCCGAAGATGCAGAACCTGCGCTCGACATCCCGCTTCGGCCTGTCGGCGGTCTACATCACCTTCGATGACGACGCGGACGTGGCGACGGCGCGGGCGCAGGTCTACGAGCGGCTGGGCCTGGCCAAGCAGACGCTGCCGGCCGGGGTCGGCACGCCGACCGAGGGGCCACTCTCGACCGGGCTCGGCGAGATCCTCGAATTCGAGTTGCGCGGACCGGGCTACACGCCGCTGCAGTTGTATCGGATGCTGCGCTACACGGTGGCGCCGCAGCTGCAACTGGTGCCGGGGATCGCCTCGGTCGACATCTATGGTGGCGAGCTCGACACCTACGAGGTGCAGGTCTCACCGGAACGGCTGCGAGCGCATCAGCTGAGCCTACCGGACGTGTTCCGCGCCATCCAGGCCAACAACGAGGCCCGTGGCGGCGCCTCGATCGACCGCAACGACGAGCAGCAGATCGTGCGCGGCATCGCGCTGGCCAAGAGCAAGGACGACATCGCCGCGATCGTGCTCAAGACGACCGAGCCAGGTGGCATCCCCGTCACCGTGGGGGACGTCGCCGAGGTAAGCCTCGCGCCCAAGGTGCGGCTCGGCGCGGTCACCCATGACGGTGAAGGCGAGACGATCGTCGGCGTCGCCAAGATGGAATACGGGCTGAATGCCAGCGAGGTATTGCCGGCGCTAAAGGGCAAGATGGCGGGAGTGCAGAAGCTGCTGCCGCCCGGCGTCGAGATGCCGGTATTCTATGACCGATCCGACCTGATCGCCCGCGCGATCCACACGGTCGAGCACAATCTGGTCGAGGGCGCGGCGTTCGTGATCGCGATCCTGCTGCTGATGCTCGGCGGCATCCGGGCCGGGCTGATCGTGGCCGCGGTGATCCCGTTGGCAATGATGATCGCGTTCGCCGGCATGCGGGCGTTCCACATCCCGGCCAACCTGATGAGCCTTGGTGCGATCGATTTCGGCCTGCTGGTCGACGGCGCGGTGGTGCTGGTCGAAAACGTGCTCCGGCGGCAGTCCAAGGCCAAGGAGGACGGCGGCTCGACCGACCCGGTGGAGGTGGTGCCGTCCGCGGCGGCGCAGGTGGCCAAGCCGGTGGCGTTCTCCGTGGTAATCATCGCGGCGGTTTACCTGCCGATTCTGGCGCTGCAGGACATCGAGGGCAAGACGTTCCGCCCGATGGCGCTGACAGTGATGATCGCGCTGGTCGGCGCCTTGGCGATCACCATGCTGGTGGTGCCCGCGCTGGCAGCGACGTTCCTGAGTGGCACACCGTCCGAGGGCGATACGTTCCTGGTCCGCTGGGCGCGCAAGGGCTACACGCCGGTCCTGAAGCAGACAACGGCGCATCCGTGGCTGACCGGCGGGGTGGCGCTGGCGCTGTTCGCCGTGTCCGCCTACTTCGCCAGCACGCTCGGCGGCGAGTTCATCCCGCGGCTGGAGGAGGGGGCGATCGTCATCACCTCCAACAAGCTGCCGAGCATCAATCTTACGACGTCGCTGCAGACGGTGACCGAGATCGAGAAGGTGCTGCGAAAGTTCCCGGACGTGAAGTCCATCGTGTCGCAGACCGGCAGCGCCCAGGTGGCGACGGACCCGATGGGGGTGCAGAGCACCGACACCTACGTGATCCTCAAGCCGCAGGACCAATGGAAGACCGCCGACACGCAGAGCGGCATCCGCGACGCGATGGAGAAGGCGGTCAAGGCCGCAGTGCCCGGCGTGTCGATCGAGGTATCGCAGCCGATCGAGATGCGGATGGACGACCTGCTGCAAGGCGTACGGTCGGACGTGGCGCTGACGTTCTACGGGCCGGACCTCAAAACACTCACCGACCTGGCCAACCAGTCGGTGACGATCCTGCGTGGGATCGAGGGCGCGGGCGACGTACGGGCCGAGCAACTGGCCGGGCTGCCGGCGCTGACGATCAAGGTGGATCGGCAGAAGCTGAGCCGCTTCGGGCTGAACGCCGCGGATGCGCTGGCCGTGGTGCAATCGATCGGCGGGATACAGGTCGGCACCGTCTATGGCGACGACAACAGCCAAACGCCGATCGTGGTGCGCCTGCCGCGCGAGGCGCGGACCGACGCCAACCGTATCGCGGCGCTGCCGGTCGGCCTGTCGAATGGGCAGTCGGTGCCGCTCGGCGACGTCGCCGACATCTCGGTGGCGGACGGGGCGTCGCAGGTGCTGCGCGACAGCCTGCGGCGGCGGATCGACGTCGACATCAACCTTGATGGGCGCGACACGACGAGCTACGTCGCGGACGCCCAGAAGCAGGTCGGCGCGCAGGTGAAGCTGCCGGATGGCTACACGATGGTGTGGAGCGGCAAGTACCAGCACCTGCAGAGCGCGTCGGAGCGATTGGGCATCATGGTGCCGATCGTGCTCGGCCTGATCTTCCTGTTGCTCTACCTGAACTTCGGCAGCCTGAAGCTCGCGACGCTGATCTTCCTGAACGTGCCGATGGCCGCGACTGGTGGGATCGCGGCGCTGCTCCTGCGCGGGATGCCGTTCAGCGTGACGGCGCTGATCGGGTTCATCTCGACGTTCGGCATCGCGATCCTCGATGGCGTCGTGCTGGTGAGCTACATCGAGGAGGAGCGGGCAGCGGGCGCCAATGCCACCGACGCAGCGCGCGGCGCCGCCGAGCAACGGCTACGGCCGGTGCTGACAACGGCGCTGGTGGCCTCGATCGGGTTCGTACCGATGGCAATTTCCACCGGAACCGGAGCCGAGGTGCAGCGGCCGCTGGCGACCGTGGTGATCGGTGGTCTGCTCACCGCGACCATGCTGACGTTGCTGGTGCTGCCATCGCTATATCCGGTCCTGGACGGGCTGCACTGGCCGGCTCGCTGGCGCCGCAAGAAGGCACCGGCCGGGTCAGCTACTGCCGACCAGGATGCCGAGCGCGAGCACGATCGCGCCGCTTAAGATAACTTTGGCGACGGCGAACGGCTGGAAATTTAGCCCATGTTTGCGGGGTTCTGGATGGATGCCTCTAAAGCAGGCCCTGGCCCTCGCTGGGATCGCTGCACGGGATCATCTCACCGGGCATACAGCTCGAAACACACCCTTGCGGTTTGTACTCGAGACTTAGACGCAACCTCAAACACAAGGGTGGTAACCTTTCCAGCCGGGCCAACTCGGCCCGGCCGGGTGGTCGTTTCAGTACGTGCGCTGCATCACGTCGTAGCGGTCCAGCATCATCACCTTGTTCCAAGCAGCGACAAAGTCGTGCATGAGCTTCTCGTGTCCGTCCGCGGCGGCGTAAGTCTCGGCGATCTGTCGCAGTTGCGAATTGGACCCGAAGATGAGGTCGCATCGCGTTGCGGTGAAGGCCGGAGCGCCGGTGTCGCGGTTGGCCAGGGTGAAGCTCATCGCCCGGTCATCATCCTTCCGCCACTCCAGGTCCATCATGGTCAGGGTGGTGAAGAAATCGTTGGTCAGCACGCCGGGTCGCTGGGTGAAGGCGCCGTGGGCGGAGCCGTCCCAGTTGGTGCCCAGCACGCGCAGGCCGCCGACCAGCGCCGTCCATTCAGGGGCCGAGAGCGCCAGCAGCGCCGCCCGGTCCAGGAAAATCTGCTCGGGCGAGACGTTGAAGCGGATGTCGGAGCGATGGTAGTTGCGGAACCCGTCGGACACCGGCTGCAGCCAGTTGAACTGCTCGACGTCAGTCAGCTCCTGTGTGGTGTCCATCCGACCCGGCGTGAACGGCACCGTCACGTCGACGCCAGCTGCGTGAGCCGCCTGCTCGACCGCGGCGCAACCGGCTAGGACGACGAGGTCGGCAAACGAAACCTTACGGTCCCCCGAGCGCGCGTTGAACGCCTGCATCACCTGCTCGAGGCCGGTGATGACGTGGTCAAGTTGCGTCGGGTTGTTGACCGGCCAGCTCCGCTGCGGCTCGAGCCGAATGCGCCCGCCATTGGCGCCGCCGCGCTTGTCGGAAACGCGGTGGGTGGAGGCGGCGGCCCAGGCGGTGTCGATCAGTTGGGCGACGGTAAGGCCGGAGGCGAGGATCTGCCGCTTGAGATCGGCGATATCGGCCTCGTCGATTACGGCGTGATCGAGCTTGGGGATCGGATCCTGCCAATCCAGGTCGACGGCGGGCACCTCGGGTCCGAGATAGCGCGCCTTCGGGCCCATGTCGCGATGGGTCAGCTTGTACCAGGCCTTGGAGAACTCGAAGGATAGCGAGTCGAAATCGTTGAGGAAGCCGAGGCAGATCTCGCGATAGGCCGGGTCCTCCTTCAAGGCGATGTCGGAGGTCATTATCATCAGCGGATGGGAGACGCCGGGCTTGTGGGCGTCGGGCGTGGTGGGTGCGGTGGCGTCGGACGGGGTCCACTGGATCGCGCCAGACGGGCTCTCCGTCCGCACCCAGTCGAACTTGAACAGGTTCTCGAGATAGGCATTGTCCCACTGCGTCGGGTGCGGGGTCCAGGAGCCCTCGATGCCGTTAGTCATGGTGTATTCGGCAAAGCCGGTGCCGTCCGGGTTCTGCCAGCCGAGGCCCATGGCTTCGATCGGTGCGCCTTCCGGGGCCGGGCCGATCTTGGCGGCGTCGACCATGCCGTGCGACTTGCCGAAGGCGTGGCCGCCAGCGATCAGGGCCACGGTCTCCATGTCGTTCATTGCCATGCGGCCGAAGGTCTCGCGGATGTCGCGCGCGGACTCGAGGGCGTTGCCGTTACCGAGGGGACCTTCGGGGTTGACGTAGATCAGCGCCTGGTGGGACGCGGCGAGCGGGTTCTCGAGGTCGTAATGCGCGTCGCTCGGCTGGCCTTCCCAGCGCTTGTCACGGTTGACCATCCGCAGCGGGTCGGCGTCGCCGCCCTCCCAACCCTCGGGGCCCCAATAGGTGGCGCGGTCCGGCTCCCACGCATCGACCCGGCCACCGCCGAAGCCGAACGTCTTGAACCCCATGATCTCGAGGGCGCAGTTGCCGGTGAGCACGATCAGGTCGGCCCAGGACAGGGCGGCACCATATTTCTGCTTGATCGGCCAGATCAGGCGGCGAGACTTGTCGGTGTTGCCGTTGTCCCACCACGAGTTGATGGACGCGAAGCGCTGCATCGCCTGTCCGGCGCCGCCACGGCCATCAGCGATACAGTACGTGCCGGCGGAGTGCCAGGCCATGCGGATCATCTGCGGGCCGTAATTGCCGTAGTCGGATGGCCACCAAGCGACGGTCGACGTCAAGAAGCCCTTGATGTCGGCCTTCACCTCGGCAAGGTCGAGGCGGTTAAAGGCGGCGGCGTAATCGAGCTTGTGGCCGAACGGGTCGGCCGCCACCAGCCGCCACCGAGTCCTGATGCAGCAACTCGACCTTGAGGCGGTTGGGCCACCAATGCTCGACCGTTGGCTCGGAGCCGATGGCGCCACCGATGCGGGTGCCACGGAACGGGCAGCCCGCTTCGGTCTGGATTGGAGTATTCATGTCCATAGATTCAGAGGTCCCTGTAAGCACGATCTTCGGGCAGACGAACGTGGCAGTGAAGATCCTGTGTCAGGATCGCTACTTAAATTGGTGAGCTACATTCACCATTAAATTTGCTTTCATCTTACCGCGTCATGCCAGGATCGATCGCCGCTCAGAGTGGTACTCGTGTTAGAGGCGGAACTTCCTCGCTGCTCCGGCGACGAGGCGCTGAACCGCGGACGCTCACCTCGCGCCCGGCTTTCTCAAAGTCTCGGGCATAAAGGCCGCCATACAGGGGCAATCGTCTCTCCGTTACGGACGCCAGCGTCGAACCGCTGGGCCACGATGTCGGTCAGAGAGCCGTCTCGGTCGCATGTTCGGTGGTCATCAGGCGGATCGTGCCGGCAGGTTCCTCGCGCAGCTCCGTGACGGTTACCACCTCGGCATCAACTACTTTAAAGCAAAGCGGAGGGGGAGCGGGCGCCGTAACCAGCAGACGCTTCCGGCCTCGGTCAGTGAACCCGGCGTGTCGTGCGGGTCAGCAACCGGCCTCCAAGCCGACACTACAGCCCGCGAATGATCTGGCTCAGCGCCGATTGCGAATGATGGCTGAGGCGGCGAGCAGCATCGCGCTGGCGATGAAGGTGGCGCGGTGCC
>CAZTJC010000073.1:0-18721 GCA_964613945.1 uncultured Acetobacteraceae bacterium | reverse complement strand
CGCTGAGTTCGGTGTCCGTCATCGCCAACGCCCTGCGCCTGCGGGCCGCACACCTATGACCCGAAAGAGCACCGACGTTCGCAGCGGGATTGCTCGCCGTGTGCCGTGGATCTCAAGCCTTCAAGGAGACATTTGATGCAAACCGAGCATTTGGTAGTTAGTGGCATGTCTTGCGGCGGCTGCGTTAGCCGGGTGAAGAAAGCACTTGAGGCGGTTCCCGGGGTCGTCGGAGTTGAGATTACCCTCTCGAACGGCAAGGTCGACGTTAGTTACGATGAGGGACTGGCCCGGCCAGCCCAGATAACTGCGGCGGTCGAGAGAGCGGGCTACAGCGTCGGTGCGACCTCGGCCGACGTTCCATCGCAATCGAAGGGCTGCTGCCGCTGAGCGGACTTCAAGGCGGAAGCAGCCATTGATGCTGAACGGGGTAATTCTTCTTTGGTATATCCTGACGGCGGCGGCGGTCGTCTTCGTTGCGATTGACATTCGGTCGTCCCCGGTGTCGCCGGTGATGCGGTGGGCTTTCGTCCTTTTTACCGCCTACACCGGTCCGATCGGCGTGTTCCTCTATGTGCTTGGATGCCGCGAGCCGCTTCCCGGGCGACACTCGAGTTATGTGCTAACCCGCTTGCGACAGGTATTGGGGTCGACCATGCACTGCGTGGCGGGTGACGGCGTTGGTATCCTTGCCGGTGCTGTCGTCGGCTCCATCCTGTCGCTCGATCGACCGCTCAAAGTTGCACTCGAATACGCGCTGGGGTTTGGATTCGGTTGGACGATCTTCCAGTCGCTGTTCATGCGCACGCAGCTGAATCGGGTATTTGAGCCAGTTACCGCCTGGAAGCGTCACGCAATCGCGCTAAAGGTAGAGTTAGGCTCGGTCTAACTATCGTGCGACAGGCTGTTGCCGAACAGGGCGAGACACCGACTTTCGGAAAACGTCCGGGCGGCGGACTGCAGGCAGTAAGCACGCTATGGGGAGGAGCGGCGATATTCCTCCACAACCGAGAAATCCGCGTTTACTCATCTTGACCTTCCTACTTGGGAAGGTCCGATTTGAACGGACGACAAGCTACCCATCGTCACGTCTCAAGCCAAATTCCAACTGCAGAAGGTCTCTTATGAACACGTTCGCTCCCCTCCAGCGTCGTCGATTTATCAAGGGTGCAGCTGCGCTTGGCGCTGGTGCCGCACTGGGAGTGCCGGCGGTTGCCTCCGCGGCAGTGCAGTCTGGCGTTGGCAGTATGCCGGTGCTGCGCGGCAACCATTTCGACCTGAGGCTTGATCGCATTCAGGTCAATAAATCGGGTACGCCGACATGGGCCAATGCTATCAATGGGATCGTGCCCGGTCCAGTATTGAACTGGCGTGAAGGCGACGTGGTGACCATCAACGTCACCAATAACCTGCCGGAGATGACCGGTCTTCACTGGCACGGGATCATCCTGCCAAATGATATGGATGGCGTACCAGGCCTCGAGTTTCCCGGCATCATGCCCGGCGAGACCTTCACCTACCGCTTTCCCGTCTTGCAGAGTGGCACCTATTGGTATCACAGCCACATGGGCTACCAGGAGCAGAAAGGCGTCTACAGCGCGTTGGTGATCGACCCCGCTGGAACCCCGCTGGTTCAGGCCGAACGGGACTACGTGGTCGTGCTCAGCGACTGGATGGACGATTCGCCCCTCGTGGTCCAGAACAACCTCAAGCACGAGAGCGACTACTACAATTATAACCGCCGCACTGTCGGGACGTTCTTCGATGATGTCTCCCAGAGCGGGCTGAAAGCGACGGCAAAAGACCGCTGGCAGTGGGCGAACATGCGCATGGACCCGAGCGGCATCCAGGAGCCGACGGGCCCGGTGTTCACTTATCTGATGAACGGCAAGCGCGCGGACGAGAACTGGACCGGCCTGTTCCGACCCGGCGAGCGCGTCCGGCTCCGCTTCATTAACACGTCGGCTCAATCTACCTACGATGTCAGCATCCCGGGCCTGACGATGAATGTCGTCCACGTGCACGGCAACGACGTCACGCCGGTGCCGGTCGACCAGTTCCGCATCAACGTGGCCGAGACCTACGACGTGATCGTGCAGCCGCGCGACGAGAACGCCTACACCATCTTTGCGCAGAACATGACCCGCAGCGGTCATTCCCGCGGCACGCTGGCACCTCGGCCGGGAATGCAGGCTCCGGTACCGCCGTATGACGCGGCGCCGTTGCGCAACATGGCCGACATGGGGATGACGATGATGCCGGGCCAAGTCGCCGCGTCTACGCCGGATCGTACACGCATCGGCGGCATTATGCCGATGGGAGTCTCTGCGGCGCAGAAGGAGCGGCGCACCGGTTTTCAGGAGAAGCTGGATCTTCCTCCGGTCACCAAGGATCTTAAGCCCGGCGTCGAGGCGCAATACGTGCTCGACCATTCCTTCGACCGGCTCGATCTGCCCGGAGACGGGCTCAACCATCTGATGGGACAGCGGCGCATTCTGACCTATGCCGACCTACGTTCAGTCAATCCCGGCGTGCACGAGGGAGAGCCAACGCGCGAGATCGTGCTCACGCTAACCGGCAACATGGGCCGCTTTATTTGGGGCTTCAACGGCAAGAAGTTCAGCGAGGTCGGCCCGATCGATGTGACCTTGGGCGAGCGGTTCCGCCTCCGCTTCGTCAACAGCACCATGATGACACATCCTATCCACCTGCACGGCATGTGGATGGAGTTGGAGAATGGCCAGGGCGACCACAGGCCTTATTTGCATACCATCAGCGTGCAACCGGCGGCCAACGTCAGCGTGCTGGTCACGCCCGTCGCGACCGGACAATGGCCGCTGCACTGCCACTTCCTCTACCATTTCGAGGCCGGGATGTTCCGTACGCTGCGCGTTTTGCCGAAGGTGGTCTGAGGTGCGTGGTCTCGCTGCTGCGATCGGCATGCTGGTCGCGTTTACCGGGTCGGCACGCGCGCAGTTATTTGATAAAAGTGAGTTCTTCGGTTCAGGGCTTGGGAAAGACACGCTGAACGGCGCTGCCCCTTATGGAAATCCGATTGCAGACAATCGGGTCTATATTCACGGTTACTTCGACCAGCTCGAGGGCCGGCTTGGCGACGGCCAATATCTACGCTGGGATGGGCAAGCTTGGATCGGCAATGACTACAACAAAGTCTGGCTCAAATCCGAGGGCCGCTACAACCCGGGCAATCGTGGGCGCATGGAGGATGGCGACCACGAATTGCTCTACGATCGCCCGATCGATCAGTATTTCGACGTTCAGGCCGGCGTGCGGGTGGACCTCGATAGCAGCCGCACCCGCACCTGGGCGGCCCTGGGTCTACAGGGCCTTGCCATCGGGTTCTGGAATGTGGAGGCAACCGTCTACGCCAGCGATACCGGACATTACGCGCTACGCACCAACGCCTCGTATGACTTGTATCTGACGCAGCGCCTGATCCTGCAGCCACAATTCGAAACCAACTGGTATACCAAGGAGGACCGGGCGCGCGGCGTAGGCGCCGGCTTGTCGGACATCGATATGGGCCTGCGGCTGCGCTACGACTTTACCCGTAAGCTCGCACCATACATTGGTGTGGCATACCAGCGCTGGTTTGGAGGTACTGAGGGGCTTCGGCGGGAAGAACGTCAGAAAATAAACGACGTCCGCTTCCTGGTCGGGTTGCGGACCTGGTTCTGAGGGACATTGAAATGGACGGTAGCGGCAGCATCAAGCAGGCGACCATCTACCGTATGGTGATGGAAAAGCATCTCTGTCCATACGGCCTGCAGGCCAAGGATCTGCTGAAGCGCGAGGGCTACGTTGTTGATGACCACTGGCTGACCACGCGCGAGGAAACCGAAGCCTTTAAACGCGAGCACGACGTCAAGTCCACGCCGCAGGTGTTTATTGGCGGCAAGCGGATCGGCGGCTACGATGCGCTACAAGCGCATTTGGGCCACCCGTTGCCCGACCCTGACGCCACGACCTACACGCCCGTGCTCGTCGTGTTCGCGGTGGCTGCGCTGATGGGCTTGGCGATGAGCTGGGCGGCGTATGGCACGTTGCTGACATTCCGAGCCATCGAGTGGTTTATCGCCGTTTCGATGTGCATCCTAGCCATTTTGAAGCTGCGCGACCTGCGGGCATTCGCGACCATGTTCCTGAACTATGACCTGCTGGCGCAGCGCTGGGTGCCATATGCGCGGATCTACCCTTTTGCGGAGGCATTCGCCGGCATTCTTATGATCTCTGGCGCATTGACGGTGCTTTCCGCCCCAGTCGCGTTGTTCATCGGCTTCGTCGGCGCGTGGAGCGTATTCAAGGCGGTTTATCTCGATAAGCGCGAGCTGAAATGCGCTTGCGTCGGCGGCGCCAGCAACGTGCCGTTGGGCTTCGTGTCGTTGACCGAGAATCTGATGATGATCGTTATGTCGGTTTGGATGGGCGCGCGGGCGTTGGGACTATGAGGCGACCGGTTGACCGCTATGATGGCGTCGCTCAGTCGTTTCACTGGCTCGTCGTATTGCTGGTCGTCGCCCAGTATGCGACCAAGTGGCTGCCGGGCGGCTTCGCGTCGCTGGGCGACAAACAACTTAACGCGTGGCACCTGGCGATCGGCCCGACGATCCTGCTGCTGATGCTGCTCCGCTTGGCATGGCGGCTGACCCATTACACCCCGGCGCCGCCGTCCGATTTACCGCGATCGCTGCAGGTCGTCTCGCGCACCACACACTGGCTGTTCTACGCAATCTTGTTGGTGCTGCCAGTGCTTGGTTGGGTGGCCGCTTCCGGTTTCGGAGCCCAAGTGACGTTGCTTCGGCTCATCCCCTTACCGGCTTTGATCGCGCCGGACAAAAGCCTGGCCGAAACCGTCGGCGGCTTGCACGGCACGTTGGCATGGGTGCTGTTGGTGGTTATTGCCTTGCACGTCAGTGGCGCCCTTTATCACGCGCTGGTCAAGCAAGACGGCGTAATTGGGAGAATGTTACCCGTCGACCGGTAGTGACAAAATGCAGTCGATGGAGGCCACCTCGCTCCGGTTCTGGGGCGTGATGTCGTTGGCCACCTTGGCCGGACTCGCTGTCGCCTATCTGGTCAACCTACGGCTGGTCGGTGTGAAGATGAAGCGCGGCATAGGAACAAGCCGTGTCCTTGGCGAAGGCGGCCATGCCGTGAGTGCGGAGCGGGGGGAGCCACCGAAGCTGCCCGCCAGTCATGGCTGGCATCGGTCGAAACAAATCGACACCGAGCGGCAAGCTCCTCTGCCGGCGAACGCAAACCGGGAGCACATGGCGGGCCCGCGGGCGACGGCAGCCCAGATTTCCCCAATGACGGTGCCCACATTGCTGCTTCATGCGGCTGGCATCGGGGTCGCTGCGCTCGGCGGCAAATTCTCATGAGCCGACAACCCGATGGTTGTTGTTTTGCCTTAGCCAAGCGGCGAATTGATTTACAAAGACTTCTCATTTATTGCGCCTCGTGCTCCAATATTATGTCAGAAGCTCCCAGAACGGCATTCAAAGTCGTTACAGTAGAAGACAACACGCTAATTTTTCAGGCAATGCTCTTAGCTTTACGCAGTAGTTCGACAGCGTTCGTCGATCGCGCCGATCGTCACTGGCTCAAGGACAATCGGAGAAACGCGTTTGAAACAGAACCTCACTGATCGTACAGATACGGCGATCCGGGAAGTGCTGACTGGCCAGCGCCGAGGTGTCAGGTCTGCATTCTTGTTCGTAGGCCCGGCGGTGACCGTGTCCGTCGCCTACATAGATCCGGGCAATTTCGCGACAAACATCGCGGCCGGGTCACAGTTCGGATACGGGCTGCTCTGGGTTGTAATGTTGGCGAACCTTGTCGCCATGCTGTTCCAGGCACTCTCGGCCAAGCTTGGCATTGTCACCGGCCGCAACCTGGCCGAGATGTGCCGTGACCGGTTTTCCGCCCCCGTCCGGATCGCTATGTGGATCGTCAGCGAGGTCGCCGCCATGGCGACCGATCTGGCTGAGTTTCTCGGAGGCGCTATCGGGCTTTCGCTCCTGTTCGGCATGCCGCTGATGGCCGGCATGGCGGCAACCGCCATTGTCACCTATGGCATTCTAATGTTCGAGGGCCGCGGCTTTCGGCCTATGGAGATCGTCATCGGCGCACTCGTGGCGGCGATCGGGCTCTGCTACTTGATCGAAATCTTGATTGCACCTGTGGCCTGGAGCCAGGCGGGGCTAGGAATGATCATTCCTACAATGCCGGGCGCCGCGGCTCTGACCATCTCGGTCGGGATCATCGGCGCCACCATCATGCCGCACGCCGTATATCTCCACTCGGGCCTAACTCAGCACCGGGCGTCCGCCGCCAACGCGCGCCAGCGGCGCATGCTGCTGGGGTTCTCCAACCGGGAGTGCATCGTTGCACTGGCCATTGCCGGCGCGGTCAACATGGCGATGGTCATGATGGCCTCCGCCGCCTTCCACTCGGGCCATCCGGAGGTGGCGGATATCGGGACCGCCTATCACACACTGACGCCCCTGTTGGGCAGGGCGGCGGCCGGGGTATTTCTGGTCTCGCTGATGGCGTCCGGCATCTCGTCCTCTGCGGTGGGCACCATGGCCGGCCAGATGATCATGCAAGGATTCGTCGGTTTCCGTATACCAATCTGGGCTCGGCGCTTGGTGACCATGGCGCCGGCATTCGTCGTGGTTGCCATCGGTGTGAACCCCACCCAAGCACTCGTCTACAGTCAGGTGGTTCTATCCTTCGCGCTACCGCTGCCGTTGGCCGCACTGGTGTTGTTTACCCGCAATCGGGCCATCATGGGCGAGTTCGCCAACGACGGCCTTACCGATGCCATCGCAATCAGCGGCACAATCATCATTCTTTGCCTCAACGTCGTGCTGCTGCTGCAGACCTTCGGCGTACCCATTCTCGATTTGGCCGCTGGCTGAAGCGCTATGGCGTGATCGAGAGAATGTTGCCAGTCAGCCAGTAATAATTATTCGGCGGCAAAGCCAGCGTGATGATAACCGGTCCGCTCGGCTCCGCGGATCTGCGTGTCAAACATCTCTCAGGAGCCAGGTTTAGGAAGGACAGAGCGTTCAGACTCGACGTCTGCTCTGGCTGGCAACGCATCATGCGTGTTCAGCCAAATGCCATGTGGCGATCGGCCGACAGGCAAAACCTCGTCGCTGCCTGTCACTGGGTCTACCACGGCCACGCTCTGCGCCCATCGGCGCGTGACCCAAATCTTGCCATCGGGTGCGAAATCCATGTCGTCTGGGCCGCCCGTAATCCGGAAGCGCCTGATTTCTGCCAGAGTGTCCGCATCGAGCACGACAATGCTGCCGTCGACGCGGTTGCTGACGTAGATCAGTTTGCCATCGTGCGAGACAAACATCACGTGGGCGCCCTTGGCCGTCTTGATCCGGCGCTCTACTCGGCCGGTCGCCGGGTCGATGACGGCCACATAGTCTGCCCCCATCACGCCAACCAACAATTTGCCGCGGTGCCACAACACACCAGCCGGCGTCGGCCCGACGATCGACTGCCAAACCGGTTTGCCGGACCTGACGTCGATGGCGATGATGCTGTTCGAACTCTGCAGCGAAACGTAAACAGTGGACGAGTCCGGCGAGAAGTTCTCGTGGCTCGGCATTCCCGAGACGTGAACGCGCGATGAGAGCCGCATGGTCGCGGCGTCGAAGATGTCGACTTGGTTGCGGAGCAGCCCGTTGACCACGAGCCATTTCCCATCGGGGCTATAGCCGAATTGGTAGGGATCGCTGACGGTGGCCCGTCGCGCCACTTCGCCTGTCGCTGGATCGAGGAATACCAGCTCGTTGGCCACGGTATCGCCGACGACAAGGAACCGGTGGTCCGGGGTCAACGCCATGTGGTGCGGCTCCCGAACCATCGGGATCCGACGGATTTCCTGCTTCGTCGCGACGTTCAGCAAGCTGATCGAAGCGTCGCCTGAGTTGATGACGAACGCCAGACCAGCAGTGTCTCGAGACACTGCTGGATGCGGTCCGGGCGCGGCCGACCCAGACGAAATGCTTGGACCGGCTGCTGCTGCGGAGATGGGCGCGGCTGCTGCCGCGGAGTCTGTAGGGCCCTGTACGCGGGCCCACGCAAACCAGCCTCCTGCGACTGCAGCGAGGACGACTCCTGTTCCAAGAACTCTTCTCATTGCTATGCCTGCCCTTGGAACCAATGAAGTGGAAGTAACGGTGGAGTCGAAAACATCGACCCCACGACATTATCCTCCATAAAGCCGCGATGAAACCTTCCCAGGCGGCAAGGTCAAGTCTGAACCACCACTGACATACTTCGACACATATGAGCCGAGCCAGCTGGCTTAGCACTGATATCAGAAAAGCATCGGTCAGGCGCTGGCTTCGGAGCGGGCTACCCAACCTGTCGAGAGCCGTTCGCTGCGGATCTTGTGCCCTGGGCCGCGTGTTACGTTTGCACCCATTCTCTGACCCGCTTCACCCTCTCACCGCCGAGCGCCTTGCAGCTTGCGTGATCCGCCCCTGCATAGTTGATTCGCCGGGTTACCGCACCGTGTTGCCTGGCTGGTTGTGAACGGTCCGCTGCAATTGGCTGCATGCGGCTGGGAGGCCACGGGTCTGAGAGACAGCACCGTCCTGCGGCACTCGGCTGCATCGGTCCATCTCCTCTTGTACGGTGGTGGCAGAGGACCCCTGAGTGGAAGCTGAGACGCCCGGCGTACCGTAGCCGAGCGCGCTGGTGTTCTTACTTCCCGGGGGACCTGAGCAAGCGCCCAACGCTGCCGAAATGACAAGAACTGCTGTGAAGCGTCCAAAGTGGCAAGTGAGGTCAGTCAATAACATCGCAACATCTCCGGTTGTGTCGCCGTCAGGCCGGGCGCGCCCGGCCTTCGAACAGGAACGTGTGGGTAGAAGGTCCCGGCACCCGCATCGTCGAGAGCGTGTCGAAATGAAAGCCTGCATCTCGGAGCAGAGTATCGATTGGGCGGTTCAGATGACACCCGCCGGCGATGCGCGTCCAGAACGGATCGAGGCGATCCTGCCAGCGCGCGACGGTCCGCTCAGGCGCTCGCCCGTGCTCGACAAACAGCAGAGCGCCGCCCAGACGCAAAACCCGCCGCACCTCGGCGAGCGCGCGGCCGGCATCCGGGATCGTGCACAGCGACCACGTGGTGACGACGGTGTCGAAACTGCGACACTCAAACGCCATCGCTTCCGCCGAGCCCTCGATCAACGTGACCGGCGCCTGACACTGCGCGCCCGCTGCGGCTGCCCGGGATAGCAGAGCGCGGGACGGATCGACGCCGACCACGTCGGTGACTGCTGCGCCGTAGAGCGAAAGGTTCAGCCCCGACCCGATGCCGATTTCCAGCACTCGCCCTTCTGCCGCGCCGGCTACGCGGGCGCGGTAAGGCAGCAAAGCCTCTTGCTGCATCGCCGCGTGCACCAGGCACGGAACAACATGGCGGTCATAAAACCCCATCTATCGCTCCGTCAGCGTCTTCGGAGGCATGGCCGTGGCCCGGTCCATGGCGCCCACCACCGTGGCGGCGGAGAGGAGTTCGGGTAGCGCCTCGCCGTCTGGCCGCGCCGGGCCGTAGACGACATCGAGCGGCACACCGTAACGAGCAAAGCTCTGCAGGTAGGTCGTGATCCGGGGCTCTGGCCGAGTCCAGTCCGCCCGCATCGCGACCACGCCGGGATCTGCGAGCCGGACAGAGACCGGGACGCGGTCAAGCACGGCTGCCTCGTTGACTTTGCAGGTGAGACACCAAGCGGCGGTCACGTCCACGAAGACGAGCTTCCCGGCGGCCACTTCGCGTCCGATCCTGGCGGGATCGAAGCTCTGCCATTGGACCGCTTGGCCGTTATTCGAGGCGAGCCCCGGGGCGGGCGGGGTGGCTAGAACGGGAACCAGCACGGCAACGGCCACTAGAGCCATAGCAGCTCCACGGGCGACGCGCCCCCACGTCCCGGCATACCGATGCTGCACCGCGAGGGCCGCGACCAGCGCAACCAGAGCCACGGCAGTAACGGTCGCGGCCGCGGGACTGGCGACCTGGGCCAGCACCGACAGCAGCCACAAGGCCGTGCCCGCGAGCGTGACCCCGAGCGCCCGGCGTAGCCAGACCATCCAGGTGCCCGGCCGCGGCAGGAAACGCACCAGGTCGGGTACGGCGGCAACCGCCAGCAGCGGCGCGGCCATACCGAGACCGAGGAGAGCAAAGATCAGCCCGGTCTCCGCCGGGCCGCGCGATAGCGCGAACCCGACCGCCGTGCCGACGAAGGGGGCGGAGCAGGACGTCGCCATCAAGGTCGCGAAGGCACCGGCGGCGAAGGCATCTAGCATGGGATGACGCGGGCGTATGCCTGCGGCGGCGTTGGCCAAACCGGGCATTCCGATCGGCAGCACGCCCCACAAGCTGGCCGCGAATAGGGTGGTCACCGCCGCCATGCCGGCCAGGAACCACGACTGCTGGAACTGGATGCCCCAGCCGACCGCGGCCCCTGCCAGCTTGAGACCGATCAAGGCTGCGGCGATGGCGAGAAAGCTGCCGATCACGCCGGCCGCCGTCGCCAACAACCCGAACCGCACGCGACGCCGTTCCGCTCCCGCGTAGCCTGCAACGCCCAGCAACTTCAGCGAGAGCACGGGGAGGACGCAGGGCATGACGTTCAGGATCAAGCCGCCCAGCAGCGCGGCGCCAAGAATCGCCCCGATCCCGCTCGAGGTCGGGTCTGTGGGTAGCGGCCCGATCGTGGGCATGGCACTGAACTCTGCCGACCGGTCGCCATCCACGACCGTAAAGGTCAGCTTTTGGCCGAGGGCTGCCTTGGCAGCCTCGGGCAACAACGTCACGGTCATCAATGTGCTCCGTTGGCCGGAGCGGTGGCGAATAGCCGGTTTCGGCGGTGTTGCTCGCGGCAGGCCCTCAACGAACAAGTCCGGTGCCGTCAGCGTGCCTGCGTCGCTCGCCAAGGTTACGGCGAGCGCCGGCGTTGCAGCGTCGGGGCCGGTCACGGTCGCCGACACCAGCCGCAGGCCGGTCGCAGACAAGGAGCCTGGCACCTTCGCCGCGGCTTCGGCGATCAGCGGCGCCTCCGGGCCTGCCACCGCCAGCCCGGCCGGCAACGTGAGGTCGAGGTTTGCATGATACGGGATGCAGACTTTTTCACAGCTTGCGTAGTCCACCTCCGCCCGCAAGCGCACCGGTTTGCCGGGATCGGTAACCGTGAGCACGATCGGCAAGACGACGTGGTCGAGATAAACGATGTTTTCCAGGCCCTCGATGGTAAGGCGCCGAGGCGCAGGCCAGGACAGAGCCGCGCTCGCCAAATTCTCTGACCCGCTCCAGTCGATGGCGGCCGGAAAGCCGGCATCGCCCGGCGTGCGCCAATAGGTATGCCAGCCCGGGGCGAGCCGCAGTTCTAGCGCGGCGTCGAGGCGGGTGCTCGAGCCGGTCGCCTCCACCGCCGTGAGTAATCGCGCCGACCCGCGCGCATTTCCGGTCCATGGCGTTGCGGCAGCCCAGGCGCTGGCTGGAACGAAAAATGCGACGCAGATGGCGAACACGCGCGCCACGAATGCGCGGCGCGAACAGCCGAATCGCGCACGAGATAATGTCATTGGACCAACTCCGCTTCGCGCGACCGCGCCCATGCAAACGCGACCGGCGGAAGGATCAGCCATTGCAGCAGAGGCGATAAACCAGTGCCGAGCAACGGGAGCACGGGCATTGACGGCGCATAAGCCCAGTTCTGCAACAAATCCACGTTCAGCCATTCCAACAAGATCGTCGAAATCACGCCGAGAGCCGTCGCGAGCACCGCTGTCCTCCCGTAGTGGCGGATCGGCCAGTTTCGGTTGGTGGTCAAGATCGCGATGCCGAGGCACGACGCTGCGATCAGCAGGTCGCCCACCCAGCAATGCACGGCTGCGTAGGCGATCGAGCCTCCGCTGGAGGTTTGCCAGATCGTGTAGAGCGGCATCTGAACAAACTCCCAAACCAGATTGCTCACCCCAACCACCGCCAGATACCGCAGCAGAACGTGCGGCCAAAGCGAGCTAGACAATTCGGGAGACACTGCCGGCCCGCGCACGATCGTCATCCGCGTCAAAGGCTGCCGAACCCAAGCCATAGCCGGGTGCGAACCAACGGAGTGCCGGGTTCGCTGTCCGGGTGACGCTCGGATCGGAACGGAGACACTGCGCTCCGTCACTGCACGTCGTAGACGGTCGGCGCGGCGCCCGTCTTGCTGATGGCGAAGATCTGCAGCGGGCCGGGATTCGGGCCCGGCATGCCGGGGGTGCCGGAAGGCATGCCTGGAAGGGTGATCGCGGCCACGTCCGGCCGCTCGCGCAGCAGTCTGCGGATCGTGGACGCCTGGACGTGGCCCTCGACCACGTAGCCGTCGACCTGAATCAGATGGCATCCCTGAAGCTCATCCGGCACCCCGGCGCGCCGGCTCATCTGGTCTAGGTCGTTGGTCGGCTTCACTTCGACATCGAACCCCTCCTGCCGAAGGTATTCTGCGTGCCCCTCGCAGCAGCCGCACTGCGGGTTCTTGAACAGCACGGCCCGGGTGCCCGCGGCGAATGCGGGCATGGGGAGCGCCATTGCGGCGAGGATTGCGGCAAAGCGGCGGCGGGTAAAACGGTTCATGATCGATCTCCAGTTTAGGTGATGGGGTTCAGGCAACCCGCAGCACGGTCATTAATCCGGCCGTCTGGTGGTCCATGACGTGGCAGTGCAGCATCCAGTCGCCCGGGTTGTCGGCAACGAAGGCGACCTCGACGACCTCACGAGGCGCCACGAGCACAGTGTCGCCCCAGACTTGGTGCGGCACCGGCGCGCTGTTGCGGGCGAGCACCTTGAAGCTGTGCCCGTGCAGGTGCATCGGGTGCCACCACGCGGTCTCGTTGCGGAAGGTGAGCTTCGTCGTACGGCCTCGGGTCAGGGTGAGCATCGGCGGCATGCCGTCGGGGCCATCGCCGGTCAGGGAGACGCCGTTAATGACCCAGAGTGCGCCGCCACGGCCCATCCCCATGCCGCTCATCCCGCCGCCCTGCAGCGCCATATCGTGGCGCTCAGCGGTGACCAGGTCGGGCTCAGGCAACGGATTTCGCGGCAGGCGCACGGGATCATCGCTTGGGTGCTTCCGGATTGGGGAAGCTGAATCGTAGGTCAGCTCGACCAGCGTGTAGGTCACCTGGTCGCCGTAGAAATCGTCGGTGACGCTATAGCGCCGTCCGGGATCGCCCTGCATGTCGAGGACGATGTCGGCGCGCATCGCGGCCCCGAGGACGATGCGACCGTCCGCCGGCTCGTGCGGGTCGCAGGGCTGGCCGTCATAAGCCACGATCACCGGCCGATGGCCCTCGAAGCGAAGCGCCATGGTGCGGGCGATGCTCATGTTGGCGAGCCGCAGCCGGACCCGCTCGCCTGCGCGGACCGCCACGCCGCCCGGGATGCGGCCGTTGATGGTGATCAAATTGCCGATCCGCCCGGCCATCATCGCGCTCATGCGGCTGCCGAACCCCGGGGCGATCTGAGCGTCTTCGGTCAACTGCCAATCGGAGAGTGCCCAAAGCAGCTCGCGATCAAACGGCGGCGCTTCGGCTTCCTCGACGATCAGGACGCCGGCGAGGCCACGCCCGATCTGCTCCAAACCGTTGGCGTGCGGATGATACCAGAACGTGCCGGCATCTTGAGGCGTGAAGGCGTAGGTGAAGTGTTCGCCCGGGCGGATGGGCGGCTGAGTCAGGCCTGGCACCCCATCCATGGCGTTCGGCAGGCGCATGCCGTGCCAGTGCACCGTCGTGTCCTCGTCGAGGCCGTTCTCGACGACAGCCGTGAACGGCACGCCCTGGCGCACCCGCCGGACGGGGCCAGGCACCGTCCCGTCATAGGTCCACATGAGGGTGTCGGGGTGCCCGGCGCCGGCGAGCGGCACGCGCGCCGGTCGGACATGGAGCAGGCTCATGTCGTCCGGCACCGCAGCAACCGCCGGGCTTGGTCGAACCAGCATGGACAGCGCTGCCGTGCTCCCCAACATGGCGAACTTCCGGCGACCGATCGCCGGCATGGATAATTTGTGAGACGAGGTCATAATTAGCCCGATCTTCTTGCTGATGGCGCTCCGGTGAACCCGGGAAGTCATGCGCCCGGGCAACCGTCTCCTGCCGTCCATCTGCCTGGGCAGATTACGGCTATACGGAATTCGGCGTTCTCGGCGGGAACGGATCTGGCGGCAGCGTCGCGTCGACAATCGGCTTGGGGCGGGTCGAGGGAAATATAATGGCCCGCATGACCGACGCATCTTGCAGTACCGGACTGGCGGTGACGATCGCAACCGCGGTGCACATAGCGAGCCCACAGGTAAGCGCCTTGGCCGAGTGATCGTCACAGCCCGACTTTGGTCCAGGCAGGGTTCGCTCCACGCAGGGCGCCATGGCCGAGGCGTGGACGTGAGCGGATGCCAGCGCTGGCATCCACGTCGTGAGCAGAAAGACGAGCCCAGCCAGGGCGCGCCAAAAACGGCTGTGGGGCAGCACGAACATGAGGAGAAGATAGATCACCGTCCCGTCCTCAGCAATTCGCCGGCTCAACTGCGCCAAAAGAAGGGGCGAGCAGCCAGACAAGGCCCACGCCCGCCATCATCCCACTCCTCATCTCGTTCCTCATCATTCAGCCTCGCCGAGAATGGAGGCCAGCGCCGAAGCGCTCCGGACGGCGCCTTCGTCACGGCTTGGTGCTTGAACCATCAGACTAGATCGGCCTGCCCTGGGAGCACGGTCGGCGAGGTCGTCGATGATTGGACAATCTGGCCGTTCGTCGCCACGGCAATGCAACGCCAGATGCTCGAGCGACCGAGCCATCGTTTCCAACTCCGCCATTTTGCGGCGTAGCTCGGCGACGGTATCCAGCGCGATCCTTTTCACGTCCTGGCTGGTACGCGAGCGGTCCTGCCACAGCGCCAGCAATTGACGAATCGCGTCCAGCGGAAAGCCAAGGTCGCGCGCCCGGCGCACGAATTGCAGCGCGTGGACATCGACGTCGTTATAAGTGCGGTAGCCGGCTTCGCTGCGGCCCGCCGCGCTGATCAGGCCGATGCGCTCGTAATAGCGGATCATCTTGGCCGACACGCCCGTCGACTTGGAAGCCTCGCCGATATTCATCGGACAGGCTCCTGCGGATGCCAGCGCCGCAGCAGCGACGCGTTGGCGACCACGCTGACGCTGCTGAGCGCCATCGCAGCCCCCGCCACCACCGGGCTTAGCAACCCGAACGCCGCCAGCGGAATGCCGATCAGGTTGTAGGCAAAGGCCCAGAACAGGCCCTGCTTGATCTTGGCGTAGGTGCGGCGCGACACGTCGAGCGAGGCCGGCACCAGCAGCGGGTCGCCGCGCATGAGCGTGATCCCGGCGGCGCTCATTGCCACGTCCGTGCCGGTCGCCATCGCGATGCCCACGTCGGCCGCGGCCAGCGCCGGGGCGTCGTTGACGCCGTCACCCACCATGGCAACGCCGCCGTTGCCTCGTAGCCGCGCGACTGCCTCGGCCTTGCCGTCAGGCAGCACCTCGGCGATCACCTCGTCGATCCCGAGCGCCCTGGCCGCTGCGTCGGCCGCACCCTGCCCGTCGCCGGTCAACATGACCGTGCGCACTCCCTGGCGCTGCAGACCGGCCACGGCCTCGCGTGCCGAGGGCTTCACAGCGTCGCCGAACGCCACCAGCCCCAAGGTCCGCGGCTCCGGCGCGGTCTCCCCGAGCCACGACACAGTACGGCCGGACGACGCGAGCGCCTCCGCCTGCTGCGCCAGTTGCCCCATGGCCAAACCGCTTTCTTCCAGCAGCCGCCGGCTGCCCATGACCAGGGAGCGGTCTCCGACCACCGCTGAGACACCTCGCCCTGGCTGAGCCCGGAACTGCTGTGCCGTTGCGCCGGTTGCGCCGTCTGCCTCGGCGCGGCGCCGCAATGCAGCCGCCAGCGGGTGTTCGCTGCCAGCCTGCAGTGCCGCCGCCAGACGCAGCATCACGCCCGCGTCCACGCCTTGTGCGGGCAGGATGTCTGTGACCTCCGGCCGGCCCTCGGTCAGTGTTCCGGTCTTGTCGAACGCAACGCAAGTGACCGCGTGCGCCCGCTCAAGCGCCTCTGCGTCCTTGATCAGGATGCCGTGCCGGGCGGCAGCACCGGTGCCGACCATGATGGCCGTGGGAGTCGCGAGCCCCAGTGAGCACGGACAGGCGATCACCATGACCGAAACGGCGTTCAGCAGTGCTCGCACTGGGTCCCCGGTCGTCGCCCACCACGCAACAAAGGTGAGCAGCGCGATGCCGAGCACGACCGGTACGAACACGGCGCTCACCCGGTCCACCAAACGCTGGATCGGCGCCTTGGACGCTTGCGCGCCCTCGACCAGCCGTACGATGCGGGCCAAGGTCGTTTCCGCGCCGACCGCCATCGTCGTCACGACCAGCAACCCGTCCGCATTGATCGAGCCGCCGGTGACCCGGCTGCCCACCACCTTCTCGACGGGCATGCTTTCGCCGGTCAGCATGCTCTCGTCCACGCTGCCGCTGCCCTCCACCACCTCGCCATCGACAGGGATGCGCTCGCCGGGCCTCACGATGACCATGTCGCTGACTTCAACCTGCGCCAGCGGAACTTCGCGTTCGGTGCCATCGCGGCGCACCCGCGCCGTGTCAGGCCGAAGCGCCATGAGGGCGCGGATCGCCGAGACGGTCTGCCCCTTGGCCCGTACTTCCAGCCACTTGCCCAGCAGAATGAAAGTGATCAGCAGCGCCGAGGTTTCGTAATACAGGTCCGGCGCGTGACCTGGCGGTGCCGAGAGCCACTCCCAGGTGCTCAGCCCCCAGGCGGCTGAGGTGCCGAGCGCGACCAGTAGGTCCATGTTGCCCGCCCGGGCGCGCACGGCCTTCCAGCCCGCGACGTAGAAACGCCAGCCCAGCCAAAACTGCACCGGCGTCGCCAGCGCAAATTGGGCCCAGCCCGGCAGCATCCAGCGCGCACCGAACACGTGGCTCAGCATGACGAGAAGGAGCGGGGCGGACAGAACCGCGGCGGCGACCACGTGCAGCGTTTCCCGCCCGTGGCGATCCTCGGCCGGGGTGGGTGCGCCGGCCTGGATGGGCCGGGCCTCGTAGCCGGCATCGCGAACAGCGACGAGGAGTTGCTCGACGGACAGGCCGGCCGTGGCTTGCACCCGCGCCCGCTCCGTAGCCAGGTTAACTTCGGCCGCCGAAACGCCGGGGACGTGCTTCAAGGCTCGCTCGACCCGGGCGACGCAAGACGCGCAGGTCATGCCGCCAATCTCGATATCGATCTCGTGGCTCGTGGCGGCCCCGACATCAGGCAATCTTGGGCGCACGCTGGCCCCGGCGATTAGTCCATCCATTTCGGCGCTCCATCGAATGCCAGACTGGAGATGGGGTTTGCCAACGTGGGAAGGTCAAGGGGGGGGGGTCAAGCCCAGACCTGCCTAAAAGCATCACGTTGCCCGGAGCACGCACGTCGTGACGTAGCACTCCCTTGACCCTCCCACGTTGGAACAGCCGACCTGCCGGCGAGTAACGAGGATCTGACAATGCTGAATCTGAATGTTTCCGGCATGACCTGTGGCCATTGCGTGTCGGCCGTCACCAAAGCGGTCAAAGCCGTGCCCGGCGCCGAGGACGTCGCCGTAGACCTGGCCCTTGGCGAGGTGAGGGTCGGAGGCAACCCGGACCCTGAGGCCGTCCGGGCGGCGATCGCCGAGGAAGGTTACGAGGTTCGCGCCGGGTAGCTGCGACAAGACAACGCATTTTTGGAAGGACAACACATGCAGCATCAATCAGCCGACATGAAATACTGCATCGAGGAATGTCTGAGCTGCTATCAGACCTGCCTCGGCATGCTGATGAACCATTGCCTCGAAGCCGGCGGCAAGCACACGGAACCTGAGCACGTCCGCATCATGATGGCGTGCGCAGAGATGTGCCGCACCTCGGCGGCGATGATGATGATAGGCACCGAGCACCACAAGCATACCTGTCGGGAGTGCGCCGAGATTTGCGAGGATTGCGCGAAAAGCTGCGAAGCGGTCGGCGGCATGGATGAATGTGTCACCCAATGCCGTGTTTGCGCGGAGAGCTGCCGCAAGATGACTTCCTGACGGGCAGAAACTCGGCCCGATAGACCATTTCGAATACGCGATGGCGCGCGGGCCAGTGCAAGCGCGCCATTCATTTGTCTCCACCTCAGTAGAATCGCGGACATTCATGATCCCAAACTGGCTCCACATCCTGTCCATTGCCTCGCTGCTGCTGGGCGCCGTCTGCGCGGCCGTAATTACCGCCGACGTGATGCGTCACAAGCAGCACATGTGGATCATGAACATCGTGTGGCCGGTCACGGCCCTGTTCGGCACCATCTGGATCGTGTGGCAGTACTTCGCCTACGGGCGACTCGCGAAACATTCGACGGCCAAGGCCGCCATGGAGCGTGGCGAGAAGATGCCGAGCAAGACCCAGACCCCGTTTCCCGTCATGGTCGCCAATGGCGCGCTCCATTGCGGCAGCGGCTGCACGCTGGGCGATATCGTCGCAGAGTGGCTGGTGTTCCTCGTGCCGACGATCGCCGTCTGGTTTGGCTACCAAAGCCTGTTCGGGGACAAGATTTTCGCCGTCTGGATCGTGGACTACCTGTTCGCCT
>CAZTJC010000072.1:1918-18761 GCA_964613945.1 uncultured Acetobacteraceae bacterium | reverse complement strand
GTGTTGCCCACGACGTTGGTCAGCGCGGTGCAGGTCGCCATCAAGCGGTCCACGCCGAACAGCAGACCCAGCCCGCTGAGCGGCAGGGCCCGCACCGTCTGCAAGGTCGCCGCCAGCTTGATAAACGCGCCACCCGCGACGGTGGTGCCGCCCTTGGACGTCAGCAACAGGATGCCGAGCACGCCGAGCTGATCCAGCAGCGAAAACGGCGTGTCGGTGGCCTGGGCGATGAACGCGACCGCCAACGCCATGTAGATCGACGTGCCGTCCAGGTTGAAGCTGTAGCCGCTGGGGATGACGAAGCCGACGATGGCGCCGTCACACCCGGCCTGCTCGAGCTTGTTGATCAGGCGTGGCAGCACGACTTCGCCCGATGCGGTGCCGAGCACGATCAGCAACTCATCGCGGATCAGGCGAAGCACCTTGAAGATGGACAGCCCGCCGAGGGCCAGAACGCCGCCGAGCACGACAAAGACGAAGAACAGCGACGTTAGCCAGTACAAGATCACCAGCTTGGCCAGATAGACCAGGGTCGCAGCGCCGAAGCTGCCGATGGCGGCCGCCATGGCGCCGAACGCCCCCAATGGCGCTAGGCGCATGATGTAGCCGAGGATGCGGAACAGGATTTCCTGTCCTTCGCCGATGCTGCGCAGCACCACCGAGTCCTTTCCGCGCGTGCCGACGCTGAGCGCGGCACCGACCAGCAGCGAGATCAGCAGCACTTGCAGGATCTCGCCCTTGGCGAAGGCGTCCACCATCGTGTTCGGGATGATGCTCATGGCGAAGCCGAGTGCGGTGAAATGGCTCTCCGCACCGGTGAGATTGCTGACCGCGGGTACGACGTCGAGGTTGGTCGCATGCAGCCCGGCGCCGGGCTGGAACACATTAACGGCGACGAAGCCGACCGCCATGGCAACGGTGGTCAAACCTTCGAAGTAGACCAGCGACTTCAGCGCCAACCGGCCGAGTTGGCTCATGCTCGATACATGGGTGAGGCCTTGAACGATCGAGCAGAAGATGATCGGCGCCAGCAACATCCGCAGCAGCGCGATAAAGGCGTCACCGAGGGGTTTCATCGCCACGGCGGTGCTCGGGGCGGCGATGCCGAGCACGATGGCGAGCAGGATCCCGATGAGGACCTGGACATAAAGCTGACGCAACAGGGCCATGATGGGCCGAATCCTCCGAAGTTCTTATGGTCAGGAACTCAAGCACCACGGTCGACGTGGCGGTCAATGCCAGTGCGTTCCGCGAGGTGTGCAGCCAGCTCGCTGCCAAGCTGGTGAGCCAACTATTCGCTGCTTACTCACTGTTTCCCGAGCAGCCGGAGATCGGGGCCAACGGGATTGCGACGGTCGCGCGTTGAGTCGCGGGTTCGACCCTGGTCTGCGGGACAAGACAGGATAAAACGGATGAACACATAGGAGTAGAGCTGCCGTGGAGCCAATCGTCATCGCCTGCGCCATCACCGGATCGGTGCCGCGCAAGAAAGACAACCCGGCGGTGCCGACCACCCCGGCCGAGCAGATCGAAAGCACGCATGCGGCGTTCGAGGCCGGGTGCTCGCTCGTGCATATCCATGTACGGAACGACGACGAGAGTTCGTCGAGCGATCCGGCGCGGTTCGCCGCGGTGCAGGCCGGGATACGGAAGCACTGTCCGGGCATGATCATCCAGTTCTCCACCGGCGGCCGCGGACGCGATCCCGCCGCGCGGGGCAACGCGCTGGAACATCGGCCGGATATGGCGTCGTTGAGCACCGGATCGGTCAATTTCCCGACCATCATCTACGAGAACTCGGCGTCGTTGGTGACCGATCTGGCCACGAAGATGAAGCAATTCGGCGTCCGGCCAGAGATCGAGTTGTTCGACCTCAGCCACATCCATGGTGCGCGGCGCTTGATGGAGGCCGGGCTGATGGACGACCGGCCGCACGTGCAGGTGGTCATGGGCGTCAAGAATGCGCTGCCGGCGGAGGAGCATCTGCTCGACCTGATGCTGGGCGAGATCCGCAGGCAGTTGCCGCACGCGACCTGGACCGCCGCCGGGATCGGGGTGAACCAGGCCCGCGTCATGGAGTGGGTGCTGGCACGCGGGGGCGACGGCATACGTACCGGGCTGGAAGACAACGTGCGGATCAGCAAGGATCGGCTTGCTGGCAGCAATGCCGAGTTGGTGTCCTTGGCAGCCGAGGCTTGCGCTAGGCACGGGCGTCGCCCGGCGACGACGGAAGAAGCACGGGCGGCACTCGGTATCGCTCGCGTTTAGAAAGCCTGATCGACGAGCGGATGAGTGTGGCTTGGCCGGGTTGTCAACCCGAAACTCCGGCCAGGTCGATCGGTGGAATTACACCTGGACGAAAACGAATGAATGACTTGCTTCGGCTTGGCGCCGCCCTGGAGGTCGGTGAGTTCTATGTGTGGGTTGGTAGAGCGTAGAAATACCTGTTCCGTGCCGTCAACAGAACGGGACGCCGGATCGACCTTACCCTGTCGGATCAACAGAATCCCGCCCAGCGCACCGTTTTTGGGCTAGGCCGTGAAGACGGTGCGGAACTGACCATCGGTTTCGATCACGACCGACAAGCTTGGCTCCTGCCCAAGATCGATCCAGCACGCGCAGCGCGCGGGTCGGCTGTCAGCCCATGTAGTGCATCGAGCGTCAAAGCACCCGAATAACACCATCGAGGCCGACCATGAATGGTTTCAGGATCATGTGCATGATCCTTCGTGGGCACTGCATCTGCCTTGAAGTGGGGGGATTAAAGGTGAGGTAGGCCTCGTCAGCAAACTGTTCGGGCTGCCTGCATAGCGGCGCCGGTCACAAGGCCGAAACCCGTCCACCAGAAATTCATGCAACAGAGCCGAAGCTGTATGGTGCTATGTTGGCTTTGCTTGCCACCAAACAGCCTCGGTTGCGTGTGGTTTGCGACCGACGACGTTCGCGACCATTCGAGCATGCGCGGCTTGTGCGGCCTGGATTTCAGGCCAGCCGATACCACCCGAGGTAAAGAAATCGGCCCTTGGCGGGACCATGTGCAAAGCTGCCCTGGAACACAGGCTCACCCCTGGCTCCCTCTTTGACGTCCAGCGTGACGTCGAAGGCCCGTGTAGCATCTGCCGAGGGCTCGCCGGCATGCAATACACCTTCGGTATCGGGCATCCCGAAATCCAAAGCCTCATCCAGAAATGACCCGGGCTGAACCCCATCGTGAATCAAGCGAACCAGGACCTTCGTAGCTGGAAGCGATGCTTGAGCCACGCCTGCCCTCAACGTGAACAAATGTCCAAGATGATGTATTTACCTCCCGGCAATTTGCCGATGCGACAAGCCGGCTTACTCAGGCCTGGGATTAGCACGTGGTCTAGTGCATCACGTGCCGAGAATGTGGCACAAACCTTACATGACCGGCATCGACCTCACTGCCCATCAGATCGCCACCATCCAAACCGAACTGCGTCGCATGCTCGGGCTGGAAGAGGAGCGGTTTTCGCTTCGCTCTTTCATAGGCATGGTCAGTGACGAGATTGAGCAGCTGCGAGCCAAAGGCCTGACCGATCCCGAGATCGCCCAACTGATGGCGAAGGCCAGTGGCATCGAGATCGCTGCCAAGGACATCGAGCAGCATTACGCCTCGCCAGAGGTAAGAGCCGAGTTTCACGGCTAACGGCACCGCTCGTCTCGCCCACCCACCCCGGCCAACTCACCAGCCTGGCCGACTTCGCCGCTACCTCCGAAGAAGTAGCCCGGCTTGCTTCCCAAAAGAGCGCCTGCACGAGGCTGAAGCTGTGCGGGGCCGGGCGAGTAAGTGGCCGCTGGACAAGCACGGCACCAAGATACGCCGGGATTGGTGCACACGCAGCGTTAGCGCATTACAGGCTCATGCGCTGAGAAAAGCGGTTAAAACCCTACGCGAGCGGATCGTTCGGCATGACGCGGTAGCGCAGGACGTCGGCGGCCAACGCGTGCCGCGCCGGGTCGCCGAGTGATGCCGCCTCCCAGGCCAGAGCTGCAGCCGAGGTGACGTTGTAGAGCGCCGTCGCCGCCTGTCGGGCCAGGGCCGGATCGCTCGCGGCCCGGGCGGCAAGCGCAGCGGCGCGGTCGAAGACGGTCAGCAAGCCGTCGAGCGGCGCGGACTCGAGTAGTCCGGCGACATGGGCGCGCAACGCCTCCATCGACCCCTCTCGCGCAGCAGCCCGGAGCACGTCGAGGGCGACCACGTTGCTGGTGCCTTCCCATATCGACCCGAGATGGGCATCGCGCAGCAGGCGGGCGTCGGGCCACTCCTCGATGTAACCGCAGCCGCCGCGCACCTCCATCGCATCGCCCGTGACCCGCCGGGCATCGCGGCAGGCGCGGAACTTCAGCAGCGGTGTGAGAATCCGCAGCAGCGCGTAAGCGCCGGGCTGACCGGCATCGGAGCGGCGCAGCGCCTCCGCAGCCTGGAGGAACATCGTGCGGGCCTGCTCGGTCGGCAGAGCCAGCTTGGCCAGTTGACGTTGCATGAGCGGCATCTCGATCAGCCGACGGCCGAAGGCACGGCGGTGCTCGGCGACGTAAGTGGCCTCCGTCAGCGCCCGCCGCATCAGCCCGGCTGCGCGGACACCGTTGGACAGGCGCGAGTTGTTGACCATGTCCGCCATTTGGCGGAACCCGGCGCCCGGCACGGTGAGTGGGTCGTCGCCGACGAGGAAGGCGAACGCGCCATCGAGCTGGATCTCGCCCGACGCCATGGAGCGCGTGCCCAGCTTGTCCTTCAGGCGAACGATCCGGTAGGCGTTGTGGGTGCCGTCGGGCCGGGTGCGCGGCAGCAGGAACAGGCCGACAGATTTCAGCCCCGGTGCGGCACCAGCGGGCCGGGCGAGCACCATCGCCAACGCGGCGTCCGGGTTGGAGCAGAACCATTTGTCGCCGGTCAGGCGCCAGCTGCCGTCGGGCATCGGGTCAGCGGCGACGGTCGTGGCGCCGACATCGGAGCCGGCGCCCTGCTCGGTCATGAACATCGCGCCCTGCGTGAAGCCGGTGCCGTCGAGGTCTTCGGCCAAAAGCGTGGGGAGGTGGCGGGCGATCAATTCGTCGGAGCCAAACTTACGCAGCGTCCGGGTGAGGCTATCGGTCATGCTGACGGGGCAGAGCAGGCCGAACTCGGCCTGCGCGAACATATAGGTCAGCAGGTATTTCGCCGCCGGCGGCATCGCGTCGGGCCAGCCGAGCACCCCGCCACGGTGCGACAGGGCAGCCAGGCCGAACTCGCCGAAAGCCAGGCGCTCCATCTCGCGGTAGGCCGGATGCTTGTCGATGGATTGGACGTCTTCGCCGCGGCGGGTCCGCGGGCGAAGCACGGGCGGGTGGCGGTCGGCCTGGCCGGCGAGTTCGTCCAGCGTGGAGCCGGCCAGGGCGCCGAGGCGATCGAGGTGCGGCAGTAGATGGTCAGCGAGCGCCGGCGGCAGATAGAGCCGGGCGAGGGACGCTAGCGCCGGGTCGGCGCGGAATAGGTTGAGCCCGGCGCTGTCCGGAACGGCGCTTTCGGAAGTGGCGCGCTCGCCAATCGTCATCCCGTCCATGTCAGCCTCGGACCATTTGACAGGCGCTTTCTGCCAGCGGTCGGTAGGCGTCGACGCCCGGAGTGGTGGCGATGGCGTTGTAGACGTCCCACGGGGCTCGGCTCTGCGCAGGCGTCTTGGCCTGGAAGAGGTGCAGGTCGGCGAGGAAGCGACCATCGGCGCGGATGCTGGCGGCGCCGAAGCAGTCGTCGTCGGTCGGGATTGCCTTCATCGCGGCAATGGCGGCCCGGCCGGAGCGCATCGCTTCGGGGCCGTTCGCCTTGGCCGTCTTCATCCAATGCAGCGTCGCGGCATAGCAGGCGGCATGAAGGCTGGACGGGTAGTTGCCGTTGGTCTTGGGCACGAACCGCTTGGTGAAGGCGCGGGTACGCTCGTTCAGATCCCAATAGAACGGCTCCGACAGATAGAGGCCCTCGGCGATGGGCAGGCTCATGGCGTGTACCTCGGTGATGAAGCCGAACATCGCCGCGATGAGAGCCGTGGTGCCGAGGCCGAACTCGTGGGCCTGCTTGACCGCGTTTTCCATGTCGCCGCCAGTGCTGCACATGGCGACCACGTCTGCGCCGCTGGTCTGGGCTTGCAGCAGGAAGGCAGCGAAATCCGTCGTGCCAGGGAAGGGGTAGCGCACGCTGCCGATCACTTGGCCACCGCCGGCCTGCACGACATTGCGGACCTCCGCCTCGAGCGTCTGGCCGAACACGTAGTCGGCGACGACGAGGAACCACTTCTTCTTGCCCAGCTTGAGCACGGCATTGCCGGTCGAGTGTGCATTGCCGTAGGTGTCGGGTGCGAAATGGATGGTGTTCGGGTTGCACCATTTGCCGGTCAGGTCGGCCGACGCCGCACCGCTGATGAGCAGGGTCTTGTCGCGCTCGATGACGAGGTTGCGCACGGCGAGCGCGATAGCCGTGTTGTTGACGTCGGCCACGGCGTCGACCGCCTCGCGGTCGAACCAGGAGCGCGCGATCGAAGCGCCGATGTCCGGCTTCTGCTGATGATCGGCCGCGATGATCTCGACCTGGAAGCCGTGTGTTTCCGGCCGGAAGTCCTCGACGGCCTGCTTGGCCGCCAGCACCGAGGTCGGCCCCGAATTGTCGCGGTATTGCCCGGAGAGGTCGGTCAGCACGCCAAGGCGGAGCGTCGGCAGTTGCTGGGCGCGTGCTCGAGCAGTCAGGAGCAGGGGTGCTGCAAGAGTGGTGGCGACGAGCCCACGACGATCGAGCATGACTGAACCTCCCGTTTTCCGGAACGCTAGAGGATAGGACCCATCAGTTCAAACCGTGGCCGCAGCCGCCGTCACCCATCTCAGACACGGCATACCGGTCCATGCACTCCGTCACTGCGCCTTCTGGTGCTCGGCGGCAGCAACGCTCTTGTAATCGTACGTTGGAAAGAACTCCGTCCGGTACGGGCCCCAGGCGGTATCCTCCAGCACGCGGTTCACCTCGCGCAGGCGAGTGGCCGGGAAGCGCAATACCAGTATCTGGCCGATACCCATGACCACATTCCAGCTCACCACCTCGACGCCCGGCGGCGGAAAGGCTTTGTAGAAACCTTGCTTCGCGAGTTGCTCGTTGATTTCACCGAGCGGCCTAGCCTGATCGTGTTTCAGGAACACAGTCAGCAACATGGCATTCTCAGGGGTTGCCGTTGCGGCGCCGACGGGTGGGGCGGAGACCGGCTGCGCTCCAGCCGCGCCAACTTGGCCAGTGACGAGCAACGCCGCGAGCAAGAGTGCCTGGCCAGGTCGATGTCGGGTGTTTGCCAATCTGGTCATGTCAGTAACTCCTGCACTAGTTTGCGCCGGTGACGCGGAAGATGACGTTACCGACGTCGTCCGCCATCAGCAGAGATTTATCAGGACCCAGGGTCACCCCGACTGGTCGTCCGTACGAAACGCGTTCGTCCGGTGCCAAGAAGCCTGACAGAATGTCGCGCGGCGGTCCCGACGGACGGCCATTCTCGAATGGCACGAAAACGAGCTTGTAGCCGCTGAGCTTGCTGCGGTTCCAGGATCCGTGCTGCCCAATGGCCATGCCATCGGGGAACCCGGGCAGCGTTCCGGCAGGCACCCAGCACAGGCCCAGCGACGCGGTATGGCCGCCGAGCGCGTAGTCCGGAGTGATGGCGCTTGCAACGGCTGCCAGGTCCTGCGGCACGCGGTGGTCCACCGTCTGGCCCCAGTAGCAGTATGGCCAACCGTAGAAGCCGCCATCTCGAACCGACGTCAGGTAGTCCGGCGGGGTCTCGTCGCCTAGGCCATCGCGCTCGTTCACGACCGTCCACAGCGCTTTGGTGGTCGGTTCCCACGCGAGGCCGACCGCGTTGCGAAGACCCGAGGCGAAGATGCGGCTAGTTCCGCTCGCAAGGTCGAGTTCGTGGATAGCGGCCCGGCCCTGCTCGGCGTCCATCCCGTCGTCGGCGATGTTGCTCTGCGAGCCGACGCCGGCGTAGAGCTTTGTGCCGTCCTCGTTGGCCAGCAAGCTTCGTGTCCAGTGACCGCCGGGCTTGAATGCCACCAATGGCGTGCCGGCTGCGGTGATCCGTGTCGATCCCGCAACGTAAGGGAAAACCACGACGCCGTCGGTGTTGCCGACATAGAACTGGTCGCCGAGCAGGGCCATTCCGAACGGCTGGTTGAGGCCCTCGAGAAACGGCTCCCTTATTTCGGCGACACCGTCTCCATCTGCGTCGCGAAGTAAGGTGATGCGGTTGGCGCTCACGCCGACTGCGCCGGCGCGCTGCATGGTCGTCGTCATCGCGTAGTCGAACAGGTTCCGCATCGCCACCCGTGGCACGTTGGTCGATTCCGCGACCAGAACGTCACCGTTTGGCAGCACGTAGATCCACCGCGGGTGGTCGAGGTCAGTCGCGAAGGCATTGACCTTCAAGCCGGGTGCCGCAACCGGCAATTGTCCCGGTGCCCAGCCCTGGGCTGTCGGCATCTTCAGCGTCGGGATCTTGCCTTGGGGTTTTGCCCCCGGAATGGACGGTGCGCTGCCCCAGGCCGGCTCGTGATGGCCGTCACGGATTTGACGAACGCGGAGTGCGGTTCCACCGACAACAGCGACGCCTCGCGCGAACAGACTAGAAAAACTCAATGACCGTCTCCCGCCAACTAGCAACAGCATAGACCAACACGCGCGTGGTCATAGGTCTTACGCTGGAAACCGTCGTCGGCTTGCCGGGAGGTGCCTCTCCCGGTAGGCGGTCAGGATCATATTTCCCATTCCGTCCAGCTACGCCGCGCACCACATAGTTTGGAACCGAGCTGTTCAGCCTGATGGCGCCAGATCGGTATTCGACGAAAAATCCCGAACGCGGTAATCGTTAACTAAGTCGATCTATCTTCTCGCAAGACGATTGACCATTTACGATGCTGGAGAAAGCAAGAATGAGCGTTTGCCGGAGTGTGAAGCAGCGGCTTGGGGCGATCCGCTGCCGCCAGGCAGCCGCGCAACCTCGGACCATGCCGGTGAGCGCGATGACCCGGCGGAGTGCTCGAACCGGGCTAGCCGAATAGGCCGGCTTATGACGGCGGGTCGCGGGCGCGCGCGTTTGGGTGTCGTTCTAACGACCGTGGTGGTCCCGTTGATGATCTTGGCGCTCGGCGTTTGGGAGATGCAGCGCGGGGGGCTCGACCAATGGGATCTGGAGATGCAGCGCGGCTATCTGAGCCAGGTGGTTGCTCGCATGCAGGCGCAGCTTGCCGCCGAGCCGAGGCGGCAAATGCAGCTGCAGTTCCGCCGCAACGGACAGCTCTACGGAGGGCCCTATGCCGTCGAGAAAGCGCGCGAGGCCCTGAGCGACGCGGAAACTGCGATCGAGATTGCGCGGTGGCGTCGTGTGTTGCCGCCGATCACCGTGGTTTGCGCCGCGCTGACCGCATTCCTGTCGATAGTCGCCTTGGCCGGGGCGGCTATCCTTGCCCGTGTTGGCCGCGCATCCCGCGATGCATTGATCCGGGGCTTCTCGGCTCTGCACCGACTGATGCCGCCGCTGCTGTGCCTGCAGGTGCTCCTGATCGCCACTTGCTCGGTGACCGTGGTGACGTTCGAGACCATGGCTCTTCTCGAGATCGGCGACTTCTCATCCGGCAGCCTGAAGATACTTGGGGTCGCAGCGGTGTTGATCGGCGCCAGTCTGTGGACCGCGATCAAGGCGGTGTTGCAGTTACGACGAACGGCGGCTCTCTTCACCTCGGACCCAATGATCATCCTGGGTCGGCCCGTTACGGCCGAGGCTGCGCCCGGCCTGTGGCGGATGTTGGATGATCTCGCGGAGCGGCTTGGTGCGCTACGGCCCGACGATGTGGTGGTCGGGCTGACCGGCGGCTTCTTTGTCTCCTCCGGCCCCAAGCTGCTGCAGCCTGGAAACATCTTGCTGCAGGGACGCACGCTATACCTGCCTCTGCCTTACCTGCCACTGCTGCGGGCCGACGAGTTGGGCGCGATCATCGGTCACGAGTTGGCGCATTTCTCCGGGTCCGACACGGAATACAGCCTACAGTTCCTACCGATCTATGCTGGGGTGGAGCGATCGCTGGATGCTGTGATCGCGGCAGGGACCACCAGCGCCGGGTCGTTGTCGTTGCTGACCCGGCCCGCGTTGCGGCTCGGCATCTTCGCGCTGGAGCGGTTCCATCACACGGTACGGCACTGGAGCCGTTTGCGCGAGTTCGCGGCCGATGCTGCCGGCGCCCAGGTGACGACGAGTGATGCCGCTGCTCGCGCTCTGTTGCGCGTTGCCGCGGCCGAGAGGCGGATCGACGAGACGCTGGACGCTGCCTTCAAGGCACCCGGATCGGCGACGGCCGACCTTGTCGCCGCCACGCTCATTCATGCGGCCGCGATCGGGCTCGACGACCCGGCCGAGCGGCTGGATAAGCGGCAACCGCATCCCACGGACACCCATCCACCCACGCAGCAACGCCTGGCTGCCCTGGGACGAAATCCCGACCCGGCGGCGCTGGCCGAAGCCACCCTGCCGCTGCAACCGGACGCGATGGCGTTACTATCGACGCTGTTCGCCGATCCCGGCGAGCTTTGCCGCGCCGCAACCGCCGACTTTCTGGAGATGTCGCGCGAGCGAGTTCGGGCGAGGCATCAGGCCCTTGAGGAGATCGCCGCCGCGGTGAATCCGGAAGAGCAAACTCTGTACGAGACGACTCGCGGCGCCTATTTCCTGGTCTCAGCGGCAACCCTGTTCCTGCTGTTCGGTACGGCGATGCTGGTGATTGGGATGACGGGGCTGAGCTGGGCTGAATGCCGGCTGGTGGGCGAAGTGGCCGTCGTGTTTGGCTCGGGGTTCGCGTTTTGGAGCGTGGTCCCCCTGCGTCAGGGCAAACGCCCGTTCCTGCTGCTGCGGCCCGACGGTCTGACGCTGCCGGCGCTTGACCGCCCGATCGCCTGGGCACACGTCGCGGACCTGGACATGGCCGTTAATCGCGGCCGGGTCAGCACACGGCTGCTGCTGACGCCGGAAGCATCGTTTCCGCATCGACGGCCACGTAGGCGCCGGGTCAAGCTGGATACGAAACAGCGGATCGTTACTTTTGCCGGTGGACCGCCACGCGGCATGCAGGTCCAAGCCTATGCCGATCTACTCAACCGCTACCGTCAGGCAGACGCGGCGGGGCGGCTGCTCGCGGCTCAAACGCAACTCGATCCACCTCAGGAGTGATACGATGCAGACGGAACCCGAGCTGGAGCGCCCGCTCACCAAGTTACCGCCACGGGGCGGCGGCTGGCGGCAACGCATCTGGGCGACGCTCGGCGTCCTCATGTTTGCGGGCTTTCTCGTCGCCATGTTCGTTTTCACAGCGCCGCCATTATTGAGCGATTGGCAGATCCACGGTACGGCGCAACCGGCAGAAGGTGGGCGCATCGTGAAGGGCTCCTGCACCACCCAGCTGGTATTCTCGATCTGCGACGTGACGCTATCGAACCAAACGCCGGCGGGCACGATCACGCGCTCGATCAACTACGCCTTCACCGACGTGCATTTCGGCGACTACAGCGCCGGGGCTATGGCGGACCCAGCCCATCCCGAGCTGATCACCACGGACCAGGCACTCGACAAGTTGTGGAACCGCACGCTGACCTTCGTGGGTGCCGCCGTGCTCATGTTTGCCTTCGTCACGCTGCCGGTGGTGGCACTCTTCCGCAATCGCCGGGCCAAAGCGGCAGCCCAAGGCTGAAGAATGTTCGCGACCATGACCCGTGTGATGGACGGTCTGCGGCAACGGTATGCCGAGCCGCACCGGGCTTATCACGGACAGGCGCACATCGATGCCATGCTCGCCGGGCTACGACAGGCCGTGACCGCCTTCGCTGACGTGGAAGCGGCGGAACTGGCGGTATGGTTCCACGATGCGATCTACGATCCGGCCGCGTCGGACAATGAGGGCCGCAGCGCCTGCCTCATGCTGGATCAGCTAGCAGGTCTGGCCGACCCGGCCCTGCTGCAGCGTGCTGCCATCATGATCCGCGCCACGGCTACTCACGCAGTCCCATCCGGTCTGGCGCCTGACCTCGCGCGCGATGCCGCCTTGTTCCTCGATCTGGATTTGGCGGTGCTGGGCGCGGATCCCGGCACCTACGATGCGTACGAGCGCGGTATCGCAGCGGAGTACGTGCCGATCCATGGCGAGCCGCGGTTCCGCGCCGGTCGGCATGCCTTTCTACAGGGGTTGATCACCCGGCCGCGCCTGTTCCACACCGACGAGGCGCATGTCCGTCTGGATGGTCCAGCCCGCGCCAACATCTCGCGAACGCTCAGGGAGTTGGCCTACGCGATCCCGTGACAGCGACGGCGTGAAGCAGCGCCACGGCGCCGAATGTATGAGGGTTTGTACCGAGCGGTTGCTTCGTGACTTTCATCGGGTTCGGAACAGGGGCGGCCAGTCGCCAGGCGCCGCGCCGCCGCATTGGGCTTGGTAGTTGAGCGATGTGAGTCGGAACGCTCCCTTGCTCCACACCCAGGCTTCGCTCAATCCGCAATCGGCCAGACCGCGTCCTTTCGACGAGGAGAACAAGGTGCCGGTCGCCGGGTCGAACTCAGGGTCCACCATGTCGGGTCCGTCCGTGGTGGGTTTCGGAAGCCCGGGCAGGGTCAACTTCAATGGCCGCTCCGTGCCATCACTGCGCCCCAGCACGGCAACGACGGAAGAGCCCTGATAGGCGGCCATGTAACAGGGGCGGATGGCCAGGGCGCTGGTTTGATCGAGCGCAAATACCTTGGGGGCCTCATGCACCTCGCAGGGATCAAAGGCCACGGAGTGCAGGCGGCCGGCTTGCCGGGTCAGGCGCTCCACTTCCGTATGGCTTAGCGATGGTGGCGTGATCCAGGTTGGAGCCGGCGGCAGAGAGGGCATCGATGCGGGTGTGTCCGTGCCCTTGGGGGCCACCAACGACGTTGGTGTGCCGGGGCGCCCCTGAACCGCGTCCATCAGCAGCAGCGCGGCGGTGAAGCCATTCAGCGGCACGGCGCGCGGCGGGTCATCCTTCTGCGGCGGCGCATCGAGGGTGATCGCGTGGGCATCGCGAGCGGCGGCCACGAAGGCAGCGACGGCCGCGGGATCGCTGGTGAACACCGTGCCATCCTTGCTGGACCAGGCCGGCGCGGGAAACACCAACGGCTTGCCGTCGAGACGGATGGCGCCGAGGTCGATCGGATCGGCGGCGGACAGCGACAGCGTGGGCGCCGCCTCGCCGGCCGATCGGGTCAGGTCGAGTTGTGCCTGGGTCACCTCGTCGAAGCCGCGCGCGACGCAAGCGCGGGTATTGTCGCACGCGACCAGCCAGCGGCCGAACTCACGGTACACGGGCACGTCCGGTAGCGGCGCAGCCGCTCCGAGCAGGATGAACCAAGCGACGGTCGCGGCTAATCGGTAGCGCATCATCTCAAACCTTTCGGCGGTAAAAGCCGGAGAAGCTGACGTTTACGCCTCCGCAGGCATTGTTGTCGTTGACGACGAGGTACGGGCCGTGGCGGATCATGCGCACGCGGCAGGTGAACTCATCGCCCGCGTCGTAGGGCAGGGTCTTGCCGTCATCTCCCATGGTGAACGCCAGCATGCCATCCACCGGACGGGAGATGCCGGCGACCTCTCCCGTATGCACGCCACCGCGGGCGAGGCGTGCCGGGTCACCCATCCCCCACGTCGCATCGCCCTTGACGGAAAGAGCGTCACCCTTGTCCGGGGCGATCCGGATATCTTGTTCCGTCGCCACCCAATGCCCGTTCCAATCCATCGGATGCTGATCCGGTGGGCTCAACGGAACCAGAGCTTTGGTCGGAAACCACCCGATCGTCGCAACCCCTTTGGCTGCCGCAAAGCCGATGCAGGTGAACTTCCCCCGTGCAGCGCCGGTCAAGACGACATCGCCCGTCGTAAGATAAGCCTTGTCCTTGCAGGCGGCACCGTCATTAGGGCACCCATGCGCCATCACGTCGTCTTTGACGAAATAGGTCCGCGCCATTGCGGATCGCACACTGGCGGCAATCGTCGGCTGCTGCACGATGTCGGGCCAACCACACCCTGCCTGCGCCGCCGCTGGCACCATTGCTGATGCAATCGCGATGACACCGAGACGCGACCGGCCGCGTCGTGACCTTGCCAAACCCATGCTTGATACTCCCGGACGTGCAGGTTGAGATCGTTACCTTGGTTACGCGGCGATGGTGATCATCGAAGGGGCTGATTGGTGGTCGGGTCAGGGCCGCCACGTGCGCAGGCTCAACCAGTGATGCCCCGTGGCCGACAGGTCCTCCGTCAACTCGACAACGGTGCCATGAGGAGTCGGCCAGCGATATGTGACCGCGTTACGGTTGAAGTCACGCGCAAGGGTCGGGGCACCCAGCCCGGCCTCGATCCGCTCCACCATGGCCGCAGCGGTGACGGACTCAGATTGCCAGATCCGCATCGATAGCCATGAGAACCTGATGGCCTCACAGGGTTCTTCGTCCTGGCGTTCGAGCAGGAGGGAGTGCCCGGAACCGATCGGCCCCGTGTTGGACCGATTTGCCTCGTACATGGTCGGGCATGTCGCGGCATCGGCGCCCTCGGGCTGCATGTCTGCATCGATCAACTCTACGATGGCCGGCCCACCACGCGCCTCCGCCAGCTCCGGGCCGGTCACCAGCTTGATGGTTCGATCCATCCATCGCTCCCCGGCGTCGGCGCTGGTCAGGGTCACCGGGCTGCCATAGCTCCGGACGAACAGCACCGAGAAGGTGTCGGTGCCGCCGGGTTGCACTCGCTCCTCGACGGTCGTGAAGATGCCATCCCTGATCTGCCAGGTGTATGTGATCGCGCCTCGCAGGCCAGTGTCGCGATGGATGTCCGGTAGGCCGAACCGTTCGGTGAAGCGGTCTACCAGGGCACCGGGCGTGATGCCTTCGGATTGGCGCAGCGTCGTGCTCAGCATGCCGAATTGCGCCTGATCGCACGGCTCATCTGCCCGATAGCGTCCCAACTCCAGGCGCTGATAGGTCACTACGGGCGCGGAAGCATCCCGCTTCGACCACGCCAGCACGCAGCTATCGCCCGACCAAGGCCCAAGACCAGGGAACAGCGCCAACGCCGCCGGCCCGCGCGCCGCCCATGTCCGCGGGCTCGTCAGGCGGTCGGCGAACTCGGTCAACCAGGCCTCGCCATCGGCGGTCTGCGGCACATCGTTCGGGCGCAGGAGCAGGAAGCCGCCCAGGCTCACAACCATGATGCCGAGCATGGCTCCCCCAAGTACCGGGCGCCGGATCGTCGTAGTCAATTGGGCGGTGCGAGGCGCAGCGACATGACGACCCGTATCGATAGCCCGGCATCTCCGGCCTCGTTCGCGATCTGCGGCATTGGTGGAGCCGGGCGAGCGGCGCGTTCCGCAAGATACGGCGAGGCCACGGCTTCGAGCATGGCGCCTGGCGCCGGATCGACATCTACAAGCTCCACGCCAGCGATGCGTTGCCCGACCGTATCGGCGATCACGCGAGCCTGTGCCAGCGCCGCCTGGGTCGCCTCGGCCACCATGTCGCGCCGGGCTGCCTCGATCTCCTCTTCACGCGGCGAGGCGCCAAACTGCCCCAACGAGGTCGCGCCATTGTCCAGGCATCCGGCGAGCAGCGCGGGGAGCTGGTCCGGCGCTGTGCGGAACGAGACGGTCAGGCGGCCGGTGTAACCCTTGATCCGGTCAGGCTGGCCACGCAGTTCCTGCAACTCGGGCTCGAAACTTGTGCCCGCGGTGCGGAGCCGTTCGGTCGCCTGGCCACGCAGGAAGGTGAGCAGGGATTGGGATTGCCGGGCTAGAGCGGACGCGGTGCTGCGGAGATCGCGTCCGTGCACCTCGATGGCGACGGTGGCGTCCGAGACTGTATTCGGCAGACGCCGGGTCGCCTGGGCGTGCGTGTTGATTATTCCAGGTCGGGGCACCCGTCCAGCAGCCGGGTTGGCCGGGGAGGCTTGCCCACTTTCCTGCGCTTGACCGGGAAAGGCGGCCAATCCGGCCGCCAGCGATGCCAGGATGGCCCAACGATGAGAAGGCCGCCCGCTCCCGTGAGTCATGGACACGCTCCTCAACGATCGAAATCCGCTGCTGCCACCGTGGCGCTGGCCAGGCACGCCGACGGGACCGGCGCGGGACTCGCCTTGACTCGCCGTAGCTTGAAGCCTTGGCACAACGGCCCGATCACCTGACCGCTGAGACGATCGCCGCCTGGTTCCAGCCGTCCCGTCAAGTCCACGGTCACGTAGCCGAATGGCTGCAGCAGCCATATCCCGGCGGACAGCGTAATCTGATGGTTTTGCGCGCCGGCGCTGCCGGTCATCGTGAAGCAGCCTTCCGGCACGCCGGGATTGCTGACCGATCCGTGGAAATGAAACAGCCCGTCGAGCTCGCCCTTGTGACGACCCGGGCGCAGGATGAGCGTCAGTGCCGTATCGCCCTGACCGCAGACATAGCTGCCTTTCCAAGTGCCGGATACGCCGTCATCAGCCCATGCCGGCGACACGAGTGCCGCCATCAAGCCCAGAACAAGCCGGCTCACGTCGCCGAACACGGTTCAGCGCCGCCCGGACTTGCGCAGATTACCGCGCGCTTCTTCCACCCCGCCATCCGCAGCTAGTCGCCACCATCGCGCCGCCTCGTCGAGATCGCGCGGCAGGCCACCGCGACCTTCGGCGTAAAGCTTCCCCAGATTTTTCTGCGCCTGCGCGTTGGCGGAATTCGCAGCCAGGCGGAACAGCCGGGCAGCTTCGCGGTCGTGGCGCCGCAGCCCGCCACGGC
>CAZTJC010000072.1:0-1818 GCA_964613945.1 uncultured Acetobacteraceae bacterium | reverse complement strand
GCCGTCATCGATCAATCGTGTATTTGACCGGAGCGGATGTTCAGCCTTGCCAGATGTGAAACCAACGGGGCGCGAGCCGGCGCAATGTCTTGACGTTGCCGCCCGAAGGCAGTCCTACAGCGGGTCGGTATAGGAAGGAGGTGCCCCACGGCGTGCCCCCTGGCACGATCTCGTTCAACGCGATCTCACCGTCCTGCCGCCGGTCGAAACCGGCGAGCCGGAGGGCTTCGAGAGAGGTGCGGAGAACTGCGTAACGGGTGACATCGACGTTCAATTCGCGCAGCACGTCGATTTCAAGGAGCACCGGCTGAAATGCGGTGGGTGCGACCTGCTCGCGATACTGGGTGACGAGTTGTCCATTGATGAAGCGATAGCTGTCGTATCGGTCCACGCCGCCGATTCCAATTGACCGCGCGCCGTCCACACCGAGTTCGAGCGAGGTGATCGTGGCAACTGCCTCGATATCGGCCACCAGGGCCTCCAGGCGGCTACGGTTCAGCCAGAAATACCCGGTCGTGGTGCCGAAGGCTGCCCAGAAAGTGAAGCCCAAGACGCCAACAAGAGCGGGACCGACCAGCCACGGCCGCAGTGCCGCCATCGAAAGCAGCGGAACCGCGATGACCACCGTGGCAACCGCATGAGCCTGATCGTAGATGGCGATGCACCAGGCAAAAGCGAGAAGGGCTGCGACCCCGGTCACGAGCATGAGACGCCGTATCCCCGTGCTCTGCCACACGGTCACGTTCAGGGACAGGCTAGCCAGGCTACGAAGTCGGGATGCAATGGCGTGATCGCGGCCGCGACAACGCTCTGGCGTGAGATCCAGGCACAGGTGAAGTTACGGACAACATCGCTGGTCGCCGATGTGCCCCCGGCAAGCAGTAGCCGCGTCACCTCCTGTTCCCGATTGGCGAGAACAATTTCGGTACCCTGGAGCGGTCGCACGCCTTGTATGCCGAGCGATCTCAGCTGGTGTGAGAGCCGCTCGACCACGATCTCACCGCTCGCGCTGAGCGTACTCTTCGACCATGGTGCCGCCATCTCGACTCCATCCGCAATTGCCGGGTCCAGTCGCATGGCAAACGCATACCGCATCACGTTCCCGCCAGACGGCGGTGGCCAAGCAGCGGGAAAGGGTGGCGACACCAGCATTTGCCAACCTGCCTGCTGGGGCAAATCGTGCCAAAGCGGTAGAAATGCTGCTTCAGGAGGCGGTGCTATTGTTTGTGCGCAGGCCGGAAGCACCCGCAACAGAAACGAGGCCGCGATCAGCGCCAACCGCGCCGCATGCTTATGCGACCGAAAGAAACAGACATTCGATCGAGCCACGACGATGCACTCCTCCTTGATCACATCGGGCTTCACACTCTCGCTCCATATCCTCTGCCCGCCCATCCAACCGATTGTCACATGATCATGACCGTCGTTTACGCAACGAACGTTGTTCCGCAATTATCTGCACGAAATAGCGGGGCGGCAAACCACTAGCTCATGGGCTCTGCTGGATTAAGGTTTGATGGACGCATCTTGGCCTTGTGACTAGCGCCGCCAGGAGAGCAGGCCGAACAGTTCGGTTACAAACTATGTGGTGCGCGGCGTGATGTCCCAGCAGGTGCAGCCTTCGACACCGTTGCATCCTGAGGTGTTCCCCGAGAGACGCCTATGGTCAGGCCCTTGAGGTCCACCCACCCCTTTACAGGCTGGCCGACCTTACCGATGAAGACGGTATCCAGGTTGCAATATGGTCTGGAGAACGGGACGACCTTTGCCGGTCTGGATAGATGCCTATCACGGCCGCGATGACGTCGATCTCCTTAG
>CAZTJC010000071.1:17221-18939 GCA_964613945.1 uncultured Acetobacteraceae bacterium | reverse complement strand
CGGCCCTGGGCGAGCTTGGTCATCTTGGCGACGCCGCCGGCAATGGTGACGCGGGCGACCGGATGATTGCGGAGATACTTCAGCAATCCACCGGCGAAATCGCCCATTTCGAGCAGCGCGACGTCCGGCAGGGTGTGCAGCTTCTGGACCGCGGCTTCGGATGTCGAGCCGGTGGAGCCCGCGACGTGGTCGATGCCCATGGCGCGGGCGACGTCGATGCCGCGATGGATGGTGTCGATCCAGGCGGCGCAGGAATAGGGCACGACGATGCCGGTGGTGCCAAGGATCGACAGGCCACCGACGATGCCGAGGCGGCCGTTCAGGGTCTTGGTGGCCAGCCACTCGCCGTCGTCGACGCCGACCGTCACTTGGACGTCGGCCGGGCCGAGCGCCGCGCGGATCATCTGGCGGGGCATCGGATTGATGGCGGGTTCGCCAGGCGGGATCGGCAGGCCTGGACGGGTGACGGTGCCGACGCCGGGGCCGGCGCAGAAGACGATGCCGCTTCCAGACGGCAGCGGGCGCACGACGACGCGGATGAGCGCGCCGTGAGTGACGTCCGGATCGTCGCCGGCATCCTTGACTACAGCGGCGCTGGCGCTGTCGTCATCGAGCACGGTCTCGGCCAGCGCGAAGCAGGCGGTGGCGCCGCCGGGCAACGTTATTTCCACCGGGTCGGGAAAGTGGCCGGTGCGCAGGGCGACATAGGCCGCCTTGGCTGCCGCGGTGGCGCAGGCGCCGGTGGTCCAGCCGCGGCGCAGAGAATTGCGTTCCACGAGGCTACATATAGATGAGCGCGGTCGAGAATGCGATGCGCGGGTTTCCCCAGTTGATGCCGGGCCATGTCTGGCTGGCGGGTGCGGGACCCGGCGATCCCGGATTACTGACGCTGCACGCGCTGCATGCACTCGAGCAGGCCGATACGGTGGTGTTCGACGCGCTGGTGGATCAGCGGATCGTCGATTTCGTGCGCCCGGAGACGGAGAAGCTGTTCGCGGGCAAGCGAGGCGGTCGGCCGTCGGCGGTGCAGACGGACATCACGGCGCAATTGATCGAGCTGGCGCAGGCGGGGCGGCGGGTGCTGCGGCTGAAAGGCGGCGATCCGTTCGTGTTCGGGCGCGGGGGCGAGGAGGTGCTGGCACTGGCCGAGCATGGCATCCCGTTCCGGGTGATCCCGGGCATCTCGTCGGGGCTGGCGGCGCTAACGGCGGCGTTCATCCCGGCGACGCTGCGGGGCGAGAACCAGGCGATCGTGTTGGCGACCGGGCACAGCGCCAACGCCGCCGAGGTGTTGCCGGGCGATGTGGACTGGGCGGCGCTGGCGCGGCTGGGGCAGCCGATGGTGCTGTATATGGCGGTGTCGCACGTGGCGGCGATCACGGCGGCGTTGATGGGCGCGGGGATGGCCGGGTCGTTGCCGGCGGCGGCGATCGTGTGGGCGACGACGCCGCGGCAGCGCGTGTTGGTGACGACGCTGGATGGGCTGGTGGCGCTGGTGGAGCGCGAGGCGCTGCGGTCGCCGGCGATCGTGGTAATTGGCAGCATCGTGCAGACGCGGGCGACGCTGCTGGAACTGCTGCCGCAGTTGGAAGAGGTCGGCGGATGGGCGCGCTCAACTTGACGGTCGGGGTAGTCATCGGGGCGCCGCGGTCGGGGTCGGGTAAGACCACGATCACGCTGGCGCTGGCGACGGCGCTGCGGCGGCGGGGGCTGCGGGT
>CAZTJC010000071.1:9379-17121 GCA_964613945.1 uncultured Acetobacteraceae bacterium | reverse complement strand
TGGACGTATCGGGCCAGTCGCAGAGCGCGGCGGCGGTGGCACGCGGCTTTGCCGGGCATCGGGAGGGGGTGCGGGTCGGCGGCGTGGTGCTGAACCGCGTCGGCAGCGAGCGGCATCGGGCACAGGCGGCGGCGGCGATGGCGGCAGTTCCGATGCCGGTGCTGGGAAGCGTGGGGCGGGACGCGACGATCGCGCTTCCGGAGCGGCATCTGGGGCTGGTGCAGGCGGGCGAGCATGGCGACCTGCCCCGGTTGCTGACGGCCTTGGCGGAATTGGGGGAGCGCAGCCTGGATCTGGACGGCATCCTGGCGATGGCGGCACCGATCCACGCGGGGGCGGGCGAAGGGGCGGGGTTCCGGCCACCGGGGCAGCGCGTGGCGTTGGCCCAGGACGCGGCGTTCAGTTTCTTCTACGCGCACCTGGCCGAGGCGTGGCGGCGGGCAGGTGCGGAGATCGTGCCGTTCTCGCCGTTGGCGGATGAATGGCCGGGTGAGCAGTGCGATGCGTGTTGGTTGTCGGGAGGCTACCCGGAGCTGCATGCGGCGGCGCTGGCGGGCGCGACGCGGTTCCGGGACGGGATGACGCGGTTTGCCGCGAGCCGGCCGGTGCATGGAGAGTGCGGCGGCTTCATGGTGCTCGGGGCGACGTTGCAGGATGCGGGCGGCACCGTGCATCCGATGCTGGGACTGCTGGGACATTCGACGAGTTTCGCGCGCCGAAAGCTCAACCTTGGCTATCGCGAGGCGCGGTTGCTGGTGGATGTACCGATCGGACGCGCCGGGACGGCGGTGCGCGGGCATGAGTTCCACTATGCCGTGACGACGGAGGCGGGAAGCGACGCGAAGCTGGCGGCGCTGACGGACTCGGCTGGGCGCGAACTCGGAACGGCAGGCGGCGTGCGCGGGCATGTGTCGGGGTCGTTCTTTCACGCGATCGCCGCGGCATGACCCTCGATGATCTGCGCAACCTGTGTCGGAGTTTGCCGGCGGGGGATGCGGCGGCGGCGGCGGCGGTGATGGCGCGGCAGGTGCAGCTGACGAAACCGCCGGGAAGTTTGGGGCGGCTTGAGGAGTTGGTGGCCTGGCTGGCGACCTGGCAGCGGCGGGCGATGCCGCGGCTGGAACAGGTCGAGGTGCTGGTGTTCGCCGGTAATCACGGCGTGGTGGCGCAAGGAGTGTCGCCGTATCCAGCGGCGGTGACGGCGCAGATGGTGGGTAATTTCGATGTCGGTGGGGCAGCGATCAACCAGCTGGCGCGGCAGGCCGGGGCGACGCTGCGCGTGGTGCCGCTGGCGCTGGATCGACCGACGGCGGACATGACGGAGGCTCCGGCGATGGACGAGGCGGAGTTCATGTTGGCGGTGACGGCGGGGTTCAAGGCGGTGCAGCCGGGAACGGATCTCCTGGCGCTGGGTGAGATGGGCATCGGCAACACCACGGCGGCGGCGGCCTTGTCGGCCGGGCTGTTCGGCGGCGGCGGGGCGGAGTGGGCCGGGCGGGGAACCGGAATCGATGATGCCGGCCTGCAGCGCAAGCGGGCGGCGATCGAAACGGCGCTGACCCGGCATGCCGGGCTGCACGGCGATGCACTAGCGCTGGCTGCGGCGCTGGGTGGCCGCGAGTTGGCGGCAATCCTGGGCGCGGTGCTGGCGGCGCGGATGCGGGGCGTGCCGGTGTTGCTGGATGGGTTCGTGGCAACGGCTGCCGCGGCGCCGTTGGCGGCGCTGGCGCCTGGCGGGCTGGATCACGCCGTCATCTCGCATCTGTCGGCGGAGAGCGGACATCAGCGGCTGGCCGAGGCGTTGGGGCAGGTGCCGCTGCTGTCGCTAGGGCTGCGGTTGGGGGAGGCGTCGGGGGCGGCGCTGGCGATCCCGATCGTTCGGGGCGCGCTCGCCTGTCACGCCGGGATGGCGACGTTCACGCAAGCGGGCGTCGACGACCGGTGCTGACCCGGGAGTTCGGCGTCGCGGTCATGGTGCTGACGCGGGTGCCGGCGGGATGGTTGGCCGGGTCGGCGACGGTGCAGACGTCACGGGTGGTTTGGGCGTTTCCGTTGGTGGGCGTGCTGGTCGGCGCCGGGGGCGCGGCGGTGCTGGCCGGCGGACGGGCAGGCGGCATGGGAACGGCATTGGCGGCAATCTGGGCGGTCGCGGCCATGGCCGCGGTGAGCGGCGGGCTGCACGAGGACGGGTTGGCCGACGTGGCCGACGGGTTCGGCGGCGGCGGGTCGCTGGCGCGGAAGCTGGAGATCATGCGGGATAGTCGGATCGGCAGTTATGGCGCGCTGGCGCTGATCCTGGCCGTGGGTATCCGGGTGTGTGCGCTGACCGGGTTGCCGGCGATGGCACTGGTGGCGGTGGGCGCACTGTCGCGAGGGGCGATCGCGGTGCCGCTGCTGCTGCTCGGGCCGGCGCGGGAAGGTGGATTGGGCGGCTTGGTGGTTGGCGCCGGGGTGCGGCGGTGGGCGTGTCTGGGGTTGGGGGTCGGGGTCGCCATCATCGTGTTGCCGGCCGGGCAGGCGGGTGCGGGCGTGGTGGCGGCGATGGCGGCGGCGTTGGTCGTCAGCGAGCTTGCGCGACGTCAGGTCGGCGGGTTCACCGGCGACGTATTGGGTGCCTGCGTGGTCGCGGCGGAGTGCGCCGGGCTGACGGCAATGTCATGCGTGAGATGAAGCATCGCACTGATCGGGGGAGCGGGCGCCAGCAGGTTGGGTTGATGGCCGCGGAGCAGGTCGGGCAGGAGGCGCAACGGGCCACCATGGGTGATGACGATGCAGTCCTCGCCGGCGTTGAGCAGGGCGGTGACCGCACACTGAACGCGCTCGATCAGGGCAGCGCCGGTTTCGCCGCCCGGGGGCGCGAAGGCGAGCGGGTCGGCGGCCCAGGCGTCCAGGGCAGCACGAGGAACCGTGTCCCAGGCGACGCCTTCCCAGCTGCCGAAATCGAGTTCCTGCAGCCGCGCGTCGATGATCGGGGCCGGCGAGATCGCTTGGGCCAGCAGCAGGCAGCGGCGGGCGGGGCTGGTGACGACCTTGGCGATGCCGGCGGCGGTCAGGGTGCTGCGCATGGCGATCAGCGCGGCATGGCCGGCTGGGCTCAGGTCGATGTCGAGGCGGCCGTAGCAGACGCCGGGCGCGATGTCGGGCGCGGAATGGCGCACCAGGATAAACTGCATGCTGCAGCATAACGCGTTCGACCCGGCGTTCGAGGCTGATCTGGATCGGCTGTTCCGCTGGCGGCGCGACGTTCGGCATTTCCAGACCGTCCCGGTCGATGAGGCGCTGTTCCGGCGCGTATTGGAGGCGGCGTGGCTGGCACCGTCGGTGGGGCTCAGTCAGCCCTGGCGCTTCGTCACGGTCGACGATGCACGTCGGCGGGACGCGGTGCGGCGGAATTTCGTGCGTTGCAACGAGGCGGCGCTGGCCGACCAGTCGCAGGATCGGGCAGCGCTGTATGCGCGGCTGAAGCTGGCCGGGTTGGAGCGGGCGCCGCGCCAGCTGGCGGTGTTCGTCGATCCCGATCCGGCGCAAGGCGGCGGGCTCGGACGGCAAACGATGCCGGAGACGGTGGCCTATTCGGCCGTGGGCGCCATTCACACGCTATGGCTGGCGGCGCGGGCGGCCGGGCTGGGGCTCGGATGGGTGTCGATCCTCGAGCCGGCAGAGATCGCCGGGGCGCTCGAGGTCGATCCGGGGTGGCGGTTCATCGCCTATCTCTGCGTCGGCTACCCGGAGGCCGACAGCGCGATGCCGGAACTGGAGTGCGCAGGGTGGGAGCGGCGACGCGCCCCCACGAGCGAAACCTTGCTGCATCGCTGATCCCGTGGGCCTGCCTCGTGCGCCGGCGGGACTGTTCACGGATCATTTTCTTTTTTACGTCAGTCTGGACCGTATAGAGCCGACTGCTGCCTTGGAGCCTCGAATGCATCGCACCTTGTTTACCGCCGCCGCGCTCATGCTTGCGGCGCCCATCGCAGCGGGGGCTCAGACGGCGACGGATGCCGAGCTCGGCGCCAAGCTGGACGTGTTGCATCAGGACATGCAGGCGATCCTGAGGGCGCTGCAATCCGGCGGCGGGCGAGCCTCCGGAGCCGGGGCGCCGATGGCCGCGGCGCCGGTTGCCGCACCAGCCGCGCCACCGGTCGCACCGCCTAATCCTGCCGCAGCGGTGACGGCGAAATTCTTCCCAGCCGATCCCGGACTGGCCGAATTTCCGTCACCGGAGAACAGCCGGATGCTACGGTCGGGGTCGGCGATCAGCGGCCGGCCCTATCTGCTCGACAGCACCGGCGCGGTGCACAAGCTCGGCCCGGTGACGGAGGCGGTCCCGAATGGCTACACGGTCAATGGCGCCTGGGCCAAGGGCGGCGGCAGCGACCATTCACCGGTGCCGCAGCTGCTGGTGCGGCAGGGCAAAGTGTTCGCACAGGCGAATGGCGGACCATGGCAATTCTACAACTCCGCCGGCGGCAGCTTGTATAACGCGAGCCTGCCCGACGCCTTCCAGACCGACGGCAGCGGGCAGACGACGTCTAACGTGGCCTCGAGCGCCGTCAAGGCGCCGAACCGGCCCGTCCGGCAGAGCCCGGCGCCGGGAACCTCCGGCCGGACGCTGAAAGTCTGCAGCAATTGTCAGTTCACCAGCATCAGCGCGGCGATCAAGGCGGCCGGCGCCGGCGATACGGTCGATATCGGTCCGGGACGGTATCGGGAGGCGCCGCCGGCTTGGACGGTGCCGCTGAAGATCGTGTTCGCGAATGGCGCGTCGATGGACCTCACCGGGCTGACCGCGTCGCTGGCCCGCGGCAAGGGAGCGCTGATCCCGGCGGCCGACAGCATCATCATTAACCCGGTGATCACCGGCGTGGCGATGGACCAGAAGGTGGCGCAGAGCACGGCGGCAATCCGGCCGGATAACGGCGCCGGCTACGTCGATATCGTGGGCGGCGTTCTGAGCGGCAACCAGAACGGTATTGCCGGCGGCGATGCGCCGGTGGTGATGACCGTGACCGGCACCAAGCTGGACGATAACGGGCTCGGCGATGGCTACACGCACAACATCTACATGTCGCACGGCACGCTGTCGGTGACCCTGAAGGACGTGCAGTCGACCAATCCACGCGGCGGCCACGCGGCCAAGGTGCGCGCCTTCGAGTTCGCCGTCAGTGGCGGAACGTTTGAGGCGTTTTCGGCCGCGTCGATCGACGTTCCGGATGGCACGGTGACGCCAGCGATCATCGACGGGGCGACGATCGTCAAGAAAGCGGGTGCGTATAACCACACGGTGCTCGACTACGCGACCGAAGACACGGCCAGCGGCAATGGCGGCATGATTTTGCGCAACGTCACGATGGATCTCCGATGCGACAACCCGGCGATCCTGGTCGGTGGCGGCTCGATCGTCACGGTCGAACCCAGCACCAAGATCGTCGGCACCAAGCCGGACGCCAAGGGCGGCACGGTCAAGGGCCTCTGACGCTGCCAGGGCGGGTCTTTTTCACCGCCGACACGCATTTCGGCCACGCCGGGGCGCGGGCGCTGTATCGGCGCCCGTTCCCCAGCGTTCCGGCGATGGACCGGGCGTTGGTCGAGGCGTGGAACGCCACGGTCGGGGTGGACGATACCGTTTGGCATCTTGGCGACTTCGCGGTGCGGCACCCTGACCCGGCGGGTCTCTTGATGGAGCTGAACGGAACCAAGCATCTCCTGTTCGGCAACAACGATCCCGCGGAGGTGCGGGCTTTGCCAGGTTGGGCCAGCGTCAGTGGGCTGGTCGAACTGGTGGTCGACGACGTGAACTTGATCCTGTGCCACTACGCGCTGCGGACGTGGCCGGGCCTGGCAAAAGGCGCGCTCAACCTGCATGGGCACAGCCATGGGCGGCTGAAGCCGATGCCGGGACAGTTCGACGTCGGCGTGGATGCCAGAGACTTCAAGCCGGTCGAACTGCGCTCGCTACGGACGAAAGCGGAGTAATCCCGGTATCGCTCGATCCGCGATCGTCGAGTGAATCAGTTGGCGAGCGCGAGCAGGCGGTCGAGGCAGGGAGCGTCGGTGAGGGCGGCGGCGAGCTCCTGCTTGGTCAGAAGCGTTCGAGCGCCGGTAAACGAGTTGGAGTCGTCGAGCTTGGCACGGGCGATGAGCAGGGATGTATCGTAGGCATCACCGTGCTGGCGGGGTGGGGGCAGCATCGTACGGTGCGCCGCAAGCAGGGCGGGATCGGCGAACAGGGTGGCGATCGAATCGGTAAGCTCGATGTAGTCAGCCGATGTCCTAGTCACTTTGGCGAGCACCGGAAGCTGATTCCGTTCCTCCGGCGTGCCCAGGAGGCCGATGCGGGCGAGGGCGGCACCCGCCGAGCGGCGGGAGGTCAGGCTGGCTAAGGGGATGGCCAGCACGAGACCGACGACCACGGGACTCATCCAGAGCAGAAGCGGAATGGACACCAGGGCGGAGGTGATCCCGAGCGCGAGACCAGCCAGTGTGTGAGGTAGATAGCCTCGCAGGATGTCGCTCCAGACGATGGCACCGTCATCCCGCCGCTGCGGCTGCCAGCCACCGTCGCGGCCGGACAGGATGGAGATGACGGCGGCCGACTGGGTCAGCATGGCGATCGGCGCGATCAGTGCGGCGAGTAGCGTTTCCACCAGAACGCTGGCGATCAAGCGGATACCGCCGCCAAAAGCCCGGCGCTCGGGGCCGCGAAGCAGACCGGCCAGCGTGGCCAGGAGCTTGGGGCCGAGGAGCACGGCCATGGTGGTGATGAACAGCCACATGGAGCGAACCGGATCAACGACCGGCCATCGAGGGAACAGCGACGGGCCGCTCGGAAAGTAATCCGGCAGGACGAAATGCGCTTCGAGTGACAGGATGATGCCGGTCAGCAGAAAGGCGAGCCAGAGGGGCGCAGTTCCGTAGGCGCCGATCCCCATCATCAAATGCAAACGGCTGACCCAATGGAGGCCGCGGGTCGGTAGTACGGCGGCATGTTGGAGGTTGCCCTGGCACCAGCGCCGATCGCGTACGGCTACGTCGGCCAGTGAAGGCGGGCCTTCCTCGTAGCTGCCTTCGACGGCGGGCATCATGTGGATGGCCCAACCGGCCCGGCGGAGTAAGGCGGCCTCGACGAAATCGTGGCTGAGGATGTGGCCGCCAAACGGCTTGCGCCCGGGCAAGGAGGGTAGCCCGGCGGCTTCGGCGAAAGCGCGGGTGCGGATAATGGCGTTGTGACCCCAGTAGTTGCCTTCGGCACCGTGCCACCAGGCGATCCCGTGGGCGATGACGGGGCCGTAGAGCCGGCCGGCGAATTGCTGCATGCGGGCAAACAGGGTGCGGCCACCGACGATGACGGGAAGGCTTTGGATCAAGCCGGCGTCAGGGGTTCGTTCCATGGCGGCGACGAGCCGTATGACGCAGTCGGCGGTCATGACGCTGTCAGCGTCGAGGATGAGGAACTGATCGTAAGCGCCGCCCCAGCGCCGGATCCAGTCGGCGATGTTGCCGGCTTTGCGCTCGATGTTCTGAGCGCGGCGACGATAGAACACGTTGGTGCCAATGCGGGAACGAAGCTGCATAAAGGCGGCTTCCTCCGCGATCCAGGCGGCGGGGTCGCGCGTGTCGCTGAGGATGAACAGGTCGAATTGAGAGCCGGCGCCGGCAGCGGCGAGGTCGTGGTGCAGCGTTTCGAGCGCGGCCATGATGCGGGCCGGTGCTTCGTTGTAGGCTGGCATGAGAAGCGCGGTTCG
>CAZTJC010000071.1:0-9279 GCA_964613945.1 uncultured Acetobacteraceae bacterium | reverse complement strand
GGCTTCTGCCGGAAGGATTGCGCCACCATGGGAAGCGGCACTTCCGGCGGCATGCCTTGGAATGGGGTGCTCAGGCCGTCCATCGGTAGAGCCAGGTCTCGCTGAGCTTGGTGTCACCGTTCATCAGGACCAGCCGAAGCTCGACGATGTCGGCCCCGCCGGGCAGCAGCTCGAACGAAAGGCGCCAACCGCCGACCTGGGTGGCCGCAAGAGCAACGACGTTCTCGACCTTGCCCTTGTCGGTGCTGATGTCGACACGCGGCCTGACATCGCCGATCAGCACCTTTAGTGCATCGCCGGCCAGATCGAGGACGAAAAGGCGGGCGTTTTGAGTCGTGCCGGCGCCGACGCGGAAGGCGGTGAAGCGGGCCAGCTGGTTGTTCACCGGCGGGAGGTCGGCCCAATGCAGGCGGCAGGTATAGTTCACCTCGGATTTGGCCAGCAATTTCTGCTTGGGTCGCCAGAAGGCCACGATGTTGTCGTGTACTTCGTCCTTGGTCGGAATCTCGATGAGCTGCACCTGGCCTTCGCCCCAGTCGCCGATCGGCTCGACCCACAGGCTGGGGCGACGTTCGTAGTGCGCTTCCAGATCTTCGTAGTCGGTGAACTCGCGATGGCGCTGGACTAGCCCGAAGCCGCGTGGGCTGGTGTCGGCGAAGGCGCTGATCTGCAGTTTCTGCGGGTTGTTGAGGGGCCGCCAGACTTGCTCGCCACGGCCGGTCGCCATCATCAGGCCGTCTGAATCATGCACGGCACGGCGATAATCGTCGATGCCGACCCGATCGTTGGCGGCGAAGTAGAACATGCTGGTGCCGTTGCCGACGCCAACCTCCGTCAGGTCGACACGCGGGAAGAGCGCACTTTCCATGTCCATGATGGTGTCGTCGCCGGGTCGGATGGTGAAGCGGATGGCGGCGGCGCAGCTCGGGCTGTCGAGCAGGGCATGGATGACGATGCTGTTGGTGCCTCGCTGCGGCCGCTCAAGCCAGAAGCTACGAAAGGAGGGGAACTCCTCGCCGCCTTGCTCACCGGTCTTGAGGGAAAGGCCACGGGAGGAGAGGCCGTAGCCCTCGCGCTTGCCGACGGCGCGGAAGTAGCTGGCACCGAGGAAGACGCAGACCTCGTCGTAGTAGTCGGGGCGGTTGATAGGAGCGTGCAGGCGGAAGCCGGCAAAGCCCAGATCCCCCTGAGGCCGCTGCAGCCCGGCTCCAAAGGAGAACATGTCGGGGCGATAGACGATCGGCTGAGCGACGCCATCGACGACTTCGAAGATGTCGACACGGTCGGGGTAGAGCCAGCCGCGATGAAAGAATTGCGCTTCAAAGGGAAGGCCAGCACCGCGCCAAAGAGATTGGGCCGGATCGAAGCGGATGCTACGATACTCGTCGTAACCGATCTTGGACAGCGGATCGGGCAGGGAGCGATCGGCAGGTTTGAAGGCCGCTGCCGCACGATCGCGGGCCAGCTTCTTGACGGTGCTGCCGTCAAAGGGAGTACCGTCGGCGGCGTCGGCCCGGGTGGCCCAGGCGGCCGACACGGCAAGCGAGGCCGCCATCAGATCACGACGATGCATCATGCCAGCCCAGGCGTGGTCAGGCAGAACTCGACATGGAATCGGGCTTCGGTGCAGTGCATTTTGCCCTCATACCGGCTTGGACTTCGGTGAACAATTCGGGTTCTAGGTCATTCGTAAGGCGGATGTTAGGCGGGTCGTACGACCCGGAAAGCGGAGCCGGTGTTGGCAGCGACGGAGCCGGGGTTGGACCATGGAATCGTGCGAATCGCGGCGCTGCTGCCGGCCCACTGATCCATGACAAGCATGCCGCGCTGATCCTGCCCGAGGTAGATGGCGGCATGACTGCTACCATCGGTGGCGTTGGCATAACGGTTCGCGCTGTCGAATGTCGCGATGGGGGTGCCGGGCGCAAGCGCGGTGTTGCCCTGGACGGAAGCGCCGGCAGCCCAGCCGGAGGCCGGGCCGAGTGAAGGGTTGGCCGCCTTGACGAGCGCCACGCACTGACCAGTGCCGACGGAGCGACCGAGATAACTGCTCAGATCGACGTTGGCCGCGCTCGGAGCAGCTGAAGGGGCAGTTTCTGCAACGCAGGCCGGGGCACTCGGGAGCGAGACGGACGTGACGTCGCCCAATTCGGGCATCATGGGAACGCTGAACGCCGGCCCGGCAGCGGCCGAGCGGGACCTCTGGCGTTGACGCTCCTGCTCCTGCACTGCCGAAATCATGCTGCCTCCAAGCTTCCACGCCAGCTTAGAGGCTAAACATTACCCGCTTCTTAACGGAGCGAGAACGATGGGTTCGCCCTCTCCCTGCTCGGTAGGGAGAGGGCGTGGCGATTACCGCTTGCGGCGGCGGAGGGCGAATGTGACCAGGCCGGTGCCGAGGAGCAGCATGGACGCCGGCTCTGGCACCGGGGCAAAGGCGACGCCGCGGACGTTGGTGCCGGCGGCGGCGGTATAAAGGGTGGTGAACGTGTCGCTACCGGCCGCGGCGCCGCGGGTGGTCTGGGCGAGGGGGTCGGTGACGCTGAACAGGTAGGTCTGGTCGAGGTCAGCGAGGGTGGAGTTGGTGGCGTAGAAATACGCCTGGCCGTTGATGAGCATGCCGGTCAGGCCGATCAGACCGGTGGTGCCGGTGGTCGCGCTGGCCGTGCCGTTGAAGTTGGCGACGAGCGGCAAGCCGGAATAGATGTCGTATTGGAATACCCAGCTGCCGTTGATCAGCGCCCATTTCTGCAGACCGCCGACGCCAACGGCGGCCTTGCCGACGTTGCCGTTCTTCGGGTTGCCGGTGTCGGCGATGTAGACGTACTGGGTGCCGGTCGCCGGGTCGGTGAGGAAGACGTAGTCCTGCGGGCTCAGATAGGCCGAGTTGCCGGCACCGCGGCTGTTGTTGACGCCGTTGAACGACGTGGCGCCCAGGTTGATGGATGGGCCAATGCCGATGGAGGTGGGCGCGCTGGCGCCGGTCGGCTGGGCGGCCGCGAAACGGTCGATCTCGGTGTACTGGACGCCATTCGGGGCATTGACGTCGCGTGATGCGTAAACGGTGCCGTTCTGCAAGGTCACGCTGCGGAAGTCGCTTTGGCCGGTGATTTGCGTTGGCGCGGTCGTGGTCGTGCCGTCCTTGACGTAGAACACACCCTGGGTGGCGGTGTCGGATTTGGATGCGCCCTGGCCGGCGACGTAGAAGCTGGTGCCGTCGACGGTGGCGACGCTGCGGGGATTGTTCTTGTCAAAGGCGTTGAACAGCGCGGTGCTGGTGTCGACCTGGCTGCGGGCGTTGATATCGGCGATGACACGGGCGACGGCAGGCACGGTGCCGCCAGGGACGCTGGTGGTTTGTGCGAGACGGGCATCGCCATAGATGGCGGCACCGCCGGCATTGAAGGTTGCGGCGTTGATGCCGTAGCCGGCGATGACGAGCGAGTGGCCGTCGGCCGAGCGGTGCAGCAGGCCTTCGGAGGAGGAGCCGTATTCGCCGGAGATCGCGTAGTTGGCGCCGGAGGCGGTCTGCGGCAGCAGCATTGAGCCGACGACGGTGCCGGTGGTGGTGAGCTCGATTAGCTGGATGGGCGAGGCCTGGTTGTCGGTCGGCCTGGAGCCGTCGGTGTTGCCGACCACGCTGACGACGAGATCGCCGGGGTTGAACGGCAAGGCGTCGGCGCGACTGGCGGCGAGGAGCCCGCCGAGAGCGCACGCGGTCGCCAGGATGGTGCGACGGCTAAGAAACAAAACGAGTCTCCGGACGGGGTGTGTCGCCGTCGATTAAAGAAACTCACGGAAAGATGACAGACGCGTGGGTGTTACGGTTCAGTGACAGCAGCTCAGCCTCGACCGCCGGCCAAGCGGGACACGTCCGATGTGCGTCCAAGCGTCAGCATGGCCCAGATCCCAAGGAGCGGCCCTATGGCGAGGAACGCGAAGGCGCCGTTCCAGCCGGCAACGGCGATGAACCAGGGCATCAACTGGATGGCGAGCAGGGTCAACGAGAAGCCCAGGCAGACCTGAACGGTCAGCAACGTGCCGGTGAGGCCGGGTGGAGCGAGTTCGGCGATGCAGGCGGAGAACTGGGCCGAGTCGGCGACGACGGCGACGCCCCAAACCAGGCCAAGGGCGACTGTCACCGCCGGCGGCGCGCCGAAGCACGGACCGGCGAGGAGACAGCAAAGCGCCGAAACCAGCATCGCCGCGCACGTGACGCGCACGCGGCCGATCCGATCGGCCAGCAGCCCGGCGCCGACCGAACCGACCGCACCGACGCCGATCACCGCAAACGTCGCCAGGGAGGCAAGACCCGGCGCGGGCGAGGCGCTGCCGCGGGCAACGGCGAAGCTGGCGCCGAGATAGGCACCGATCCACGCCCACATGGCGTAAAGCTCCCACATGTGGCCCAGGTAGCCGAGCGTGGCCAGGCGAGTGCCGCGGTTGCGCAGCAGCAGCAGCGCCTGGGCGGGCCGGAACCGCGGGACGGCCGCGTGATTTGGGCCGAGCGGGACACGCAGGATCAGGATCGCAGCGGCGACCGCGCAGATGGAGGCGGCGGCGATGGTTGGCCGCCAGCCGAGACCGCCGAGGGCGTTAACGAGATGCGGCAGCGCCGAGCCCAGGGTAAGGCCGCCAACGAGTAGGCCGACAACGAGGCCGGTGTCGTTTCGGCCGGACCAGCCGACGGCGAGCTTCATGCCGACAGGGTAGATGCCCGCCAAGGCGAGACCGGTGGCGAAGCGGCAAACGAGGTCGGCCAAGCCGGCCGGTGGCAGGATAAGGATCACGGCGTTGGCCGCGGCGCCGATCACCGCCGCCGCGCTAAACACACGGCGCGGATCGAACCGGTCGGGCAAAGCCAGGACGGCACTCATCAAGGTGCCGAGGACGAAGCCAGCTTGAACGGCCGAGGTGAGCCAGGATTGAAATCCTGCTACGGGGGCGGGGGCTTCGGCAATTAATCCAGGACCGGCTGCGGTTCCGGAGAACCATAGCGCAAGGGCCAGAACTTCAGCCAGGGTTATCAGGAGGAGACTGGCACGCTTTTGCACGAGCTATACGCCTCCCGAGATCGAGGCCGGGCTGACCCGGCCGCCGACTACATGTCCTTTTCGTCGCTCTCCGGCTCGACTTCGATGTCGGTGCCGATCGGGTCAGCATCGTCCTCGAGGTCGGAGGTGTCCTCCAGGACGTCCTCGGCTTCCTCGTCGTCGGCGACCTCGACATCCGTCTCGGCATCCTCGAGGCCGGGCGTCGCCGTCTTCTTGAGCGGACGCTTTTCCTCGACGACATTGCCGCCGGCGCGGCGCATGCGCGGTTGATCCAGAGGCTGTTCGGTGCCGCACCTGGGGCACACGGCCGGCACCTTGTTGAGGTCGTAGAAGCGGATGCCGTCAGTGACGCAGGTCCGCTTGGTGCCGAGTTCGGGCTTGGCCATCGGGCTCTCGAACGCTTTCTCGATAGGGAAGGGGGCGGGCCATGCCATTGCTGGGGCCCAGTGTCAAACATCGTCTCCGGTGCAGGGTCGCCATCGGCCCAGTCACCGGGGGTCGAACACGCTGTCGCGGGGGCGGGCTGCGTGATATGCGCGCCGACATGGATCACACGCTGCGACCTCTTTCCGCCCATCGATGCACGGCGCCGTTATCGGGCAGCGTCGCCGTGCCGGGCGACAAGAGCATCAGTCACCGCGCGCTGATGTTCGCCGGGCTGGCAGTGGGCGAGACGGTCATCACCGGGTTGCTCGAGGGCGAGGACGTGTTGCGCACGGCAGCGGCGATGCGGGCGCTGGGGGCGGAGATGACGCGCGAGGGCGGTGTCTGGCGCGTGGCCGGGCGCGGCATCGGCGGGCTGCGCGAGCCGGACGACGTGCTGGATATGGGCAATTCCGGCACGGCGGCGCGGCTGCTGTGCGGGATTCTGGCCACGCATGATTTCCATTCGGTGATGACCGGGGATGCCAGCCTGCGTCGGCGGCCGATGCGGCGGGTGACGGACCCGTTGGCGCAGTCGGGGGCTTCGTTCGTGGGGCGGGAGGGTGGACGGCTGCCGCTGTCGATCCGGGGAGCGCGGGATGCGATGCCGCTGGATTACGTGCTGCCGGTGCCGTCGGCGCAGGTGAAATCGGCGGTGTTGCTGGCCGGGCTGAATGCGCGGGGATGGACGCGGGTGGAGGAGCCGGAAGCGACGCGGGACCATACCGAGCGGATGCTGCGGCATTTCGGCGCCGAGGTGACGGTGGAGCCAAAGGGACGGGGGAGGATCGCGTCCGTGCGCGGTCAGCCGGAGCTGGTCGCCGCCGATGTCAGCGTGCCGGGGGATCCGTCGTCGGCGGCGTTCCCGCTGGTCGCGGCGGCGGTCGTGCCGGGGTCGCGGGTGACGGTGCGGGGCGTGTCGTTGAACGAGGCGCGGACCGGGCTGTTCACGACGCTGCAGGAGATGGGCGCCGGGCTGACGATCGAGAACCGGCGGGTCGAGGGCGGCGAGGATGTCGGCGACATCACGGTGGTGCAGGGCGAGCTGCGGGGCATCGACGTGCCGGCGGGGCGGGCACCGAGCATGATCGACGAGTATCCGGTGCTGGCGGTGGCAGCGTCATCGGCGCGGGGCGTGACGCGGATGCACGGGCTGGGAGAATTGCGGGTCAAGGAGAGCGACCGCCTAGCGGCGACGGCGGCGATGCTGACCGGCAACGGGGTAAAGGTCGAGATCGAGGGCGACACGCTGATCGTGCATGGCCAGGGGACTCCGGCGGGTGGCGGGCTGGTGGCGACGCACATGGATCATCGAATAGCGATGAGCGCGGTCGTGCTGGGGCTGGTGACGGCGGCGCCGGTGCGGATCGACGATTCCGGGTTCATCAGCACCAGCTTCCCCGGGTTCGTCGAATTGATGCAGGGGCTTGGCGCGACGATCCGATGACACCTCTGGTTATCGCGATCGACGGCCCGGCAGCGGCGGGCAAGGGCACGTTGGCGCGCCGGTTGGCCGCCGCGCTGGACATCCCGCATCTGGATACCGGGTTGCTCTACCGTGCCGTGGGCCGTCGCGTGCTCGATGCTGAGGCCGACCCTGGTGATGCCGCGGTTGCCGAGCAGGCGGCGCTGGCGCTGGTGGCCGACGACCTGGCACGGACCGATCTGCGCGGCCCGGTGGCGGACGCCGCGGCCAGCGCAGTAGCACGACATCCCGGGGTAAGAGCGGCGTTGCTGGCGTTCCAGCGGCGGTTCCCGGGGCAGGCCGGGGCGGTGCTGGATGGGCGCGATATCGGAACGGTGGTGTTTCCGGATGCGACGGTGAAGCTGTTCGTCACCGCGGCCCCGGAGGCCCGGGCGCGGCGGCGATGGCAGGAGTTGAACGAGGCGGTGCCGCTCGCCGACATCGAGAGCGACATGCGGGACCGCGATCTGCGCGACAGTACCCGAGGCACGGCACCGCTGCGCCGGGCCGACGACGCCGTGCTGATCGACACAACGGCGCTGGATGCGGACGCCGCGTTCGGTTTTGCCATGGAGACGGTGCGGCGGGGCCAGTCGAGGTAAGCGGCCTCCTCTCCGCCTAGGTTACCGGATCGCTGCCGGTCGGGCTCTCGCCGCGGAGGACCTCGACGATCTTCTGCCCGATGGCATGGGCGATCTTCTCGCCCTCTGTCGCCGCTGTCGGGGCCAGGAAGGGCCGTGGCGGGATGCGGGAGGTGCCCAACTCCTGCGGGGCGGCGGCTGGGTCGTTGCTGCCGACGGCGGCCTGGAGGCCTGAGGCGGTGGCTTCGATGCTGTCGCGCAATGCGCCGGTGCGGACCCATGGCACATCATGCGACCCGGCGCTTTGAGACTGAGAAAGCGTCTCCCGCACTGCCTCGGCCAGATGATGCGACTCCTCGGCGAGAGCGCTGGCCAGGATTTCGTCGAGGCGAGCCTGCGCCAATCGCTGGCGTAGCTCGGCCAAACCCTTGATCTCGATCCGCATGGGGCCTCCTCATTACGTTCTTGATTTGTTCAAGATGAATTACAAGACAAAAGCGGCTTGACGCCTGAGGGCAGGGGCCGTAGAGGGTGCGCCCTGCCGCTTGCGGGTGTAGCTCAGTTGGTTAGAGCGCCGGCCTGTCACGCCGGAGGTCGCGGGTTCGAGCCCCGTCACTCGCGCCAGCGGCAGATTTCCAGACAACTCACGATTGCGGGCGGTACGGCAGGAAGCACTAAGCCTCTGGCCTGTTGCTGTGCTTGCCTTTATACCGCCGCAGTGCAGCATATGCCGGCCCGGCGGCCGTGCAGGGGAAGATGACGATGCCGTTCCTCGCCGATTGGTTCCCGATTTTGGTGTTCCTCGCCATCGGCGGGTTCATCGCCATTGCGATGATGGCAGGCTCGTTGCTCGCCGCGCACCAGAAACCGTATCCGGAGAAGCTGTCAGCCTACGAATGCGGGTTCGAGCCGTTTGACGATGCGCGGCGCAAATTCGACGTCCGGTTTTATCTGGTGGCGATCCTGTTCATCATTTTCGACCTGGAAGTCGCCTTTTTGTTCCCGTGGGCGATCTCGCTCGCTGATATCGGCATGTTCGGCTTTCTCTCGATGCTCGGCTTCCTTGCGGTGCTGACGGTCGGCTTCATCTATGAGTGGTGCAAGGGCGCACTGGAGTGGGAATAGCGGCATGAGTGCCACGACTGATTTGGGCTCGACCGATCTGGCTTGGAACCGGCACGCGCTGGCACCTGGCGCGGAGCAGGACGCGGTCATCAAGGGGATCACCGGCGAAGTCGCCGACAAGGGTTTCGTCGTCGCCAACCTGGACAAGGTGGTGAACTGGGCGCGCACGGGTAGCCTGTGGCCGATGACGTTCGGCCTGGCCTGTTGCGCGGTGGAGATGATCCACGCCTACATGCCGCGCTACGACCTCGACCGGTTCGGCGTCATCCCGCGCGCCTCGCCACGTCAGTCGGACGTGATGATCGTGGCCGGCACGCTGACCAACAAGATGGCCCCCGCCCTGCGCAAGGTCTACGACCAGATGCCGGAGCCGCGTTGGGTGATCTCGATGGGTAGCTGCGCCAATGGCGGCGGCTACTACCATTACAGCTACTCCGTGGTGCGCGGGTGCGATCGGATCGTTCCGGTCGACGTGTATGTGCCGGGTTGTCCGCCGACGGCGGAGGCGCTGGTTTACGGAATCCTGCAGCTGCAGAAAAAGATCCGGCGCACCGGGACCATTCTTCGTGGCTGAGTTGCGCGAGTTGGTGGCCGGCATGGCGGGTGTCGAGAGCGTCAGCCTCGACCTCGA
>CAZTJC010000070.1:0-19404 GCA_964613945.1 uncultured Acetobacteraceae bacterium | reverse complement strand
ACCGACCGCAACGCTTACGGCATGGTAGGCCCCATCGACTTCGCCGCCCTGGACGAGGATCGCATCCGCGACGCCATTCGCACCAACCCGCTGGTCACCGACCCCGACGCCTGGAAGGCCGAGCGCCCGCTGCGCGTCGCCGTCATCGAGCAGTGCACCTACGACGGCACCATCTACGACGCCCACCTGATCCTGAAGCGGATCGGCCATCTCTGCGACTACATCCTGTTCGATGAAGCCTGGGCCGGCTTTATGAAGTTCCACCCGCTGTTCGCCAAGCGCTTCGCCATGGGCCTGAACGGCCTGGACGACAACCAGCCCGGCATCTTCGCCACCCAATCGACCCACAAGCAGCTCGCCTCCTTCTCGCAAGCCTCGCAGATCCACGTCCGCGACAACCACATCAAGGGCCAGCGCCGCCGGGTCGAGGCGCGTCGTTTCAACGAGAGCTTCCTGGTGCACGCCAGCACCTCGCCCTTCTACCCGATCTTCGCCTCGCTCGACGTCGGCGCCCACATGATGAAGGGCCGCTCCGGCATGGTCCTGTGGGATGACACGATCCGGCTCGGCATCGAGCTGCGCAAGAAGCTGCGCCTGATCCGCCGCGAGTACGATTCCAAGGAAGCCGACCCGGCCCGCCGCTGGTTCCCCGACCCGTTCGTGCCCCACACCGTCATGTGGAAGGCGCCCGGCGAGGAGCGCATGCGCGAGGTTCCGTGGGAAGACGTGCCCACCGACGACCTCGTCGCCAATCCGGACTACTGGGCGCTCGCTCCCGGCGAGGACTGGCACGGCTTCAAGCGCGTGCTGCCGAACTACGCCATGACCGACCCGAACAAGCTCACGCTGCTGATGCCGGGCTTCGACCGCGTGACCGGTCAGTATCAGGAACACGGTGTCCCCGCCGTGCTACTGGCCGAATACCTGCGCGAGAACCGCATCGTGCCGGAGAAGAACGACCTCCACAGCATCCTGTTCCTGCTCACCCCCGGCGTGGAGAGCAGCAAGGCCGGGACCCTGTTGAGCTGGCTGGTAACGTTCAAGCGCCTGCACGACGAGAATGCCAGGCTGCAGGACGTCATCCCCAATTTCGTCCGCAAGCGGCCGCTGCGCTACATGAACGTCGGTCTGCGCGACCTCTGCGGCGAGATGCACCGCTTCTACCGCCAGCAGGACATCAGCCGCCTGCAGCGCCAGCAATTCGAGGCCGACTTCCTGCCCGAACTGGTCATCAGCCCACAGGAAGCCTCGCAACTGCTCACCCGCAACAAGGTCGACTATCTGCCGATCAGCGAGATCCGCGGCCGGGTTGCGGCAACCCTGATGCTGGTCTACCCGCCCGGCATCGCGCTGATGGTTCCTGGCGAGCGCGTCGGCCGCCAGTCCTCGCCGATGATCGACTACATGCTGGCCTTCGAGGCGCTGGAAAACGCCTTCCCCGGCCTCAGCACGGAGATCCAGGGCGTCTACCGCGAAGCCCAACCCGGCGGTGGCATCAAATTCTACACCTATGTGCTGTCCGAAGAAGCCGATGCGGCCGCGTCGGCCGCACGGATCGCATCGGCGCCAGCCATCCTCGCCCTCCCATCATCGCAGGAGTAACGACCGGAACGGTGGATCAGTGATCCGAGCTGGCCGACCGCGCCAGCCGGTTCTCCTCGAAGTCGAACTCTTCCTCAATGGATTGTAGCTCCTCGCCGTCCAGCAGGTAGCCACGGTCCAACACCGCCCGCCGCGCCGCTGCCACTGCATCGAGTTCCAGGCGCGCGCGCGCATGCAACTGGCGCGCGGCGAACGTCTCGCCCTGGCTGAGCGCCCGCGCGCTATCGACCCGGCGCCGATGCTCCCGCAGCATGTCCGCATCCGGCAGCCCCAGCACCCGGCCGTTGTACAGCCGATCCTCGACCAGGCTGAGCGCCGCCTCCGCCGCGGCCAACCGGACCGCCGCCTCACGGCCTCCCGTCTCGACCGGCTCGGCGACCCGCAACACCCGGATCAGCCAACTCAGCGTCGTGCCCTGCAGCACCAGCGTCACCAGGATCGCGCAGAACGCCAGAAACACGATGAGGTCGCGCCCGGGGAAATCGGCCGGCAGCGCCACCGCCGCCGCCAGGCTCACCACCCCGCGCATCCCCGCCCACGAGATGATCGTCAGATGCGAGATCGGCATCGCCGCCGACCGCAGCCGGAACCGCCGCGGCACCACCGCCGCCAGCCCGGCCGACCCGAACACCCACACGAACCGGCTCGCGATCAGCACGAACGACGTCGCGAACGCCAGCAACGCCAACCGGCCCACACCGAAATCGCCCAACCGGTCCAGCACCGCGCGCAGCTGCAGCCCGATCAGGATGAACACCAACCCGGTCAGCACGAACTCGATGAAGTTCCACACCGCCGTGCTCTCGACCCGCGTGCGCGCCGACAGCGCCTCGTGCTGCGACCGCCCGATCACCAGCCCGCAGGCCACTGCCGCCAACACGCCGGAGCCATGGGCCAGTTCGGCAGCGAAATAGCTCGCGAACCCGGCCAACGCCATCGACGCGATCTCCAGCAACGTATCGTCCAGCCGCCGCGCCACCCAGATCACCACCGCGCCCACGACGCCGCCCATCAGTGTCCCGCCCAGCGCCGACAGCACGAACGACGACCCGGCCGCCGCGAAATCCACGCTCCCCGCCGCCGTCGCCACCACCGCGAAGCGATACAGGATCAGCGACGACGCATCGTTCAACAGGCTCTCGCCCTCGAGGATCGTCACCAGCCGGCGCGGGATCGGCGTCGTCTTCAGCACCGCCGTGGCCGCCACTGCATCCGGCGGCGCCACGATCGCCCCGAACGCGATCGCCGCCCCCCACGGCAGATCCGGCACCAGCCAGTGCGTCACCGCCGCCACCGCCGCCGTCGAGAAGATCACCGCGCCCAACGCCAGCAGCAGGATCGGCCGCAGCGCCAGCCGGAACGCTTCCCAATCCGTCCGGTACGCGCTGGCCTGCAGCAACGGCGGTAGGAACAGCGCCAGCGCCAGATGCGGGTCCAGCTCCAGCGGCGGCGCCCCCGGCACGATCGCCAGCACCATGCCGCCCAGCACCAACGCCACCGCCGGCGGAATGCCTACCGCGCGCGCGATCAGCGCCAACACGACGCACGCGGCGACCAAACCGGTCAGCAACTCCACAGGCGACATGCGTTTCTCCCAAGCAGCCTTTACAACGCCGCAACTCCGGTAAAGTCCCGCATCGGGCAAGGCTGCACCTATCACATGAAGAGCGAGCGGAATGGCTGGTGAACTGAGTACCGTGCTGATACCGGCAGCGGTCGGCGCTCTGACGCTGGGGCTGTTCGCCACCCGGTCGTTGCGCGCCGACGGGATCGCGGTGCTCGCCCTGGCCAGCAGCGTCGTCTGCGGCATCGTCCCGATCAACCGCGCCCTGTCCGGCCTGTCGAACCCGCTGCTGGTGACGATCGCCGCCGTCACCGTCCTGGCCGCCTCCGTGCATCGCTCCGGCATCATCGACCTCCCGCGCACCGCCCTCGGCCGACGCCTGCGCCTGACCACGCCGGTGCTGCTCGGCGGCGGCGTCCTGGTTGCCCTGCTCGCCGCCGTGTCGGGCCGCGCCAGCACGCGGGCGGCGATCCCGCGGGCCGCGCGGCTGGGGGAGGACACCGGCTCCACCAGTCTGCCGCTGCTGCTGCTGAACGTCGCCTGCCTGCTCGGCGGGCTGCTGACGGTCGTGGGCGGGGTGCCGAACCTGCTGGTCGCGGCGGTGCGGCGCGAGCGGGTAGGGGAGCCGTTCGCGCTGCTGGACTTCCTTCCCGTCGGCGCGATCCTGCTCGGCACCGGCCTGCTGCTCTTCGCCGTCGTCGCCGTCCTGACCCGGCGTGGCGCCGCCACCCGGCAGGCCGGCCCGGTCGACGGCCTGCGCCGGGTGAAGAACTTCACCAGCGAGGTGCTGTTGCCGGCAAGCTCGGCAATGGCCGGCCGACCCATCGCCGAGTTCGAAGCCGCCGATGAAGGCGCGTTTCACGTCCTGGCGCTGGTGCGCGAAGGATACCGTCGCATCGACGCCCGCCGCGACTGGGTGCTCGAAGCCGGCGATCTGCTGATCCTGGACTGCGAGCCCGCCGTGCTGCACCGCCTGATGGAGCGCTTCAGCCTCGAGCCGGCCGACGGCCCGATCGGTCGCCTCGGCACGCTGGCCGTCGCCGGCATGATCGAGGCCGTCGTCACCCAGAGCTCCGATCTGATCGGCCAGTCGCCGGGAGGCAGCCTGCTCGACGAACGCGCCGGCATCCATCTCCTCGGCATCGGCCGCAACGACGATCATCCGCCGGGCCGCCTCCGGCGCACCCGGCTGCGCGCCGGCGACATCATCGTCTGCGTCGCCGAAACCGAGGGAATGCCGGCAACCCTGGCCGTGCTCGGCTGCCTCCTGCTCGTCGAGCGGCGGCTGCGGGTGGGCCGGCATCAACGGATCATCGTGCCGATCGTGGCCCTCCTGCTGGCGCTGGGGATCGCGGCCACCGGCATGGCGCCGCTCTGGCTGTCGCTGCTCGGCGGCGTGGTGGTGCTGGCGTTGTCGCGCGTGCTGACCCTGGATGAGGCTTATCAGGCGGTGCCGTGGCCGGGCCTGGTGATGTTGGCCAGCCTGTTCCCGCTCGCGGCGACGCTGCACGCCGGGGCCGCCTCGCTCGGGCTGGCCGGCATGCTCGCTCCGTCCGCCGCCGCGGCGGGGGCCGGAATGGCGGTGGCCGCGACCATGGCGGTGACCATGGCGGCGAGTTGGGTGCTCGGCTCGGCGGTGGCCGTGCTGCTATTGGCGCAATTCGCCGCCGCGGTCGCTTTCCGCGCCGGCTTATCGGAGGACATGATGCTGATGGCCGTCGCGGTGGGTGCCTCCATCGACATGTTGGTCGGGCGCGGCCTGGTCGCGACCCTGATCCCCGGACCGGGGCGGCGGGTCGCCAGTCGCTGGAGTCCGGCTATCGCCGCCGTGCTGCTGTTGTGCGGCAGCGTCGCCGTGACGCTGGTGTGGCGGTCGTGACCGAGGCACGGCAGGGCTGGGTCGCCGGGCTGCGGCAGTCGCGGGCATGGCGCCGCACCGTCGAGACCCTGGGCTGGATGGACGATCCGGGCCGGCATGGCGGCTCCGGCCCGGAAACCGGCCCGGTATTCGCGGGAGGCCCGATCGAGGTGTTGACCGCCAAGATCCTGTTCAGCCACGCCCGCAACCGGCAGCAGCTGCTCGGCCCGCCACCCACCGCACTCGGCCATCTCGATGACCGCCGCACCGAGCTGCTGATCGGGGCCGCGCTCCTGGCCGCGCGGGCGAGCGGCCCGTTCGACGAGGATGCCGAACGCCGGGTGAGGGGAGTGCTGTCCTCCGTCGGGCTGCAATCGACCGATCCCGGCTTCCTGGCGCGCGCCCTGGCTGAACCAATCAGCCTGGACGCCATCCTGCACCAGGTGCGCGACGCCCACGTCGTCTCCCTCGTCTATGCCGCCTCCCTGCTCGGCGCCGACCGGCACGACGAGGCCGCCCAGGCCTGGTTGCGCTACCTTGCGCTGCGCATGAAGATCCCCGCCGACACCCTGGTCCGGCTGCACAGCCAATTCGGCGTCGCTTGAGCTATCGGGACGCCCGACCTAGAACCCGCTGGTGAAACAGCAGATCGACGCCGGCACCGTGGTGATCACGGGCGCCTCTTCCGGAATCGGTCGCTGCACCGCTGCTGCCTTTGGCGCCAAAGGTTGGAAGGTCGGCCTCGTCGCCCGCGGCCAGGCCGGACTCGACTCGATCTGCGCGGAATTGCGGGCGGCCGGCGTCACCGCGGCATTGGTGGTGGCCGACGTCACCGACTCGGCTGCTCTGGAAGCGGCCGCCGCGACGCTCGAGGCCGAGCTGGGCCCGATCACCGTCTGGGTGAACGGCGCCGGCAATGGGGTCTATGGCCGGTTTCAGGACGTGAGCGAGGCGGAGTTCCGCCGCGTCACCGACGTGACTTATATGGGCACCGTCAACGGCGTCCGCGTCGCGCTGCGCCGCATGGTCCCGCGCGACCGCGGCACGATCATCAACCTGTGCTCCGCCATCGCCTTTGGCGGCATCCCGTTCCTGTCGTCCTACTCCGGCGCCAAGCACGCCGTCCGCGGCTTCACCGATTCCGTGCGGCACGAGCTCCGCAGCGACAGCAGCCGGGTCCGGCTGACCACGATCTACCCGCCCGCCGTCAACACGCCGTTCTTCAGCCACGCGCCATCCTACATGCCGGGCTCGCCGCGCCCGGCCAAGCCGGTCTACCAGCCGGAGATCGTCGCCGACGCGATCCTGCTGGCCGCCACGCGATCGTTCCGCGAGATCCGCGTCAGCGGCGTCACCTGCCTGTTCTCGCTGGCGATGCGGGTCATGCCCGGCGTGGTCAACGCCGCCATAGCCCGCCTGGGCATGGACGGACAGCTGACGCAGGACGGCGACGCCAAGCGCCTGCACGAGCCGACCCTGTTCGCACCCTCCACCCGCGTCTCCGGCGTCCACGGCACCTTTGGGCCGGAATCCCGCCGCTTCAGCATCCAGATGTGGCTGCTACGGCATGCCAGCTTCCGGCGCTGACCACTAGCGCTAGCCGCCCGGCACCAACCGTTCCGTCGCCTCCCAAACCCGGCGGCACAGCACCGGGTCGAGCGCCCGCTTGTTCGGCGCCACCGGCACCCGGTCCTTGAAGTATCGTCCGGTGACGCGGAGCAGGTCGGGCGCCAGACACACGTGCAGCGGCGTGTCCGCACCCTGCTCCTCCGTCCGGACCCAGGGTCGCAGCGCCCGCCACACCAACCCGATCGGCCCGCCGCTGCGGACCAGGTTGGTCGCCACCATCCCGGGATGCACCACGTTGGCCGTCACCCCCTGATCGGCCAGCAACCGCGCCATCTCGAACGTCGCGCACATCACCGCCAGCTTCGAGCGTCCATAGGCGCGCGTCATGGTCCAGCCGCGACTGAGCTCGAGATCGTCGGGATCGATCCCGGCGCTGTCCGACGTCGAGGACCCCACCGTCACGATGCGCGACGGCCCGCCCGCCAGCAGCGCCGGCCGCAGCTCGCGCATCAGCACGAACGGCGCCAGGTGGTTCACCGCCAGTACGAGGTCATGCCCCTCCGCCGTCCGCTCGCGGCGGGCGCGGAACACGCCGGCATTGTTGACCAGCAGGCTGATCGCCGGATGCCGCGCCCGGATCGACCGGGCCGCCTCAATCGTGCTGGTCATCGATGACAGATCGACATGAACCAGTTCGATCGCCGCGCCCGGCACCCGCTCGAGCAGCCAATCCCGCACCGCGATCCCGCCGCCCTCGCTGCGGCTCGGCAACACCAGCCCGATCCCGGCGCGTGCCAGGCCGAGCGCGATCCAACGGCCGATCCCGCTGGTCGCCCCCGTCACCACGGCCAGGCGCGGCTTGCTCATGACGACGCCTCGTTCGACAGGTCGGGAATGTTGCTCATCTCGTCGATCAGGAAGTCGAGCACCGCCCGCACCCGCGGCGGCAGGTTGCGCTTCGACGGATACACCGCATGGATCGGTATCGGCGCGAACTGCCATTCCGGCAGCACCACCCGCAACGTGCCGCGCCGCAGCTCGTGCCGGATCAGCCATTTAGACAGCATCGCCAGCCCGAGCCCGCTCAATACCGCCTCGTGCTTGGAATCGGAGTTGTCGGTGCGAAAGCGTCCGCCGACCTGCGCGTCGAAGATCCCGTCCGGTCCGGTCTCGTCGTGACGGGTCATGGTCCAGATCTCGCGATGGGGCGCCCGGTCGTCGATGATGCAATGGTGGTGCGCCAGGTCGGACGGATGCGACAGCGCCGGGCTGGCGTCCAGATAGGCGGGCGCACCGGCGATGACCTGCGAGATCGACCCGATACGCCGCATCACGAAACTGCCATCCGTCGGCAGCGTCCCGAGTTGGATCGCCAGGTCCACCGCATCGTGCACCAGATCCGTGGACGACTCATGCACCAGGTCGACCGACAGCCCGGCGTGCCGCTGCAACAACACATTTATGCGTGGGGCGATGATCAGCCGTCCGAAAACCGCTGGGCAACTCACGCGCACCAGGCCGCTGACGCCGCCCTGGCGAACGCCCACGGCACTCTCGGCCTGCTCGACCGCCTCCAGCACCGACTTGGCCGGACCAAGGAAATCGCGCCCGTCTTCCGTCAAGCCGACCCGGCGCGTCGTCCGCTGCACCAGCCTCGCGCCGAGATGCTCCTCCAGCGACGCGATCTGGCGCGAGATGGCCGGCTGCGTGACTCCGCGTTCCCGCGCCACGGCGGAGAACGATCCGCTCTCGGCTACGCGAACAAAGATTGCCATGGCAGATAGAAGGTCCATGCCCACCGATCGACACTTGCTTAATCATAGCAGGCGAAACAATCCGAGGCACCCGTTCTGAGCCGTCGCTCGTCGGCGCGACCCTTAATCTTTATTTAAACAAACAGGTGCACCATCCAGCAGGTGCTCAGCACGGCGGCCACCTGGCCGGTGCTTGCTGCCAAGTCGAGCAATGTGAATTTCGGTTCGGCGGCGGCGCGGTGGAGGTGACAGAACAGGTCTGAGGTCGAAAGGGCGGTGTCGATGGATTGCTGCTTCATAATGCGTCGGATTTAAGTCAGTAGCGCTCCGGCCGGAATGGCCTGTCACGTTCTATCACTTATGCGCAGAAGTATGATCCTGCGCATCCCGCGTCACCGTCGACAGCTCCGCCGACAACGCTGCGAGGCTCGTCTCGCCCCGGCTCATCACCTTGCTGACCCCCTGCAGGGTCGCGCGGTCCGCCCGCGTCAAGTCTCGCGCCGTGATCACGATCGCCGGGATGTCGCGGCATCCCGGCAGCTCGCGGAACGCATGCAGGAAGGCGAACCCGTCCATCACCGGCATCTCCAGGTCGAGCAGCACCACCATCGGCAACTTTGCGCCCACCACCGCCAGCGCCTCCACGCCGTTCTCCGCCTCCACCACGCTCCATCCGTCGCGCTCCAGCGCGGCGCGCATCAGGCGCCGCGTTTCGGCATTGTCGTCGACGATCAGCACGTCGCCCTCATGCGCGTGGAACTGCGCCATCGTCTTGCGGAACCGGTTCCACTTCACCGGCTTGGTGATGTGATCCGACGCTCCCAGCGCCGTCGACAGCCCGTTATCGTCGATGAACGTCACCATGATGACCGGGATGTCGGCCAGCCCGGGCTCCGCCTTGAGCGCGCGCAGCACGGACCATCCGTCCATGCCCGGCATCGTCACGTCGAGCAGGATCGCCCGCGGCCGCAACTGCCGCGCCATCTCCAACCCGGTCGCCCCGTTGGCTGCCGTATGCGCCGCAAACCCCTCGCGCTCCAGGAAGCGGCTCATGATGTCGCGCTGCGCCGGGTCGTCGTCGATCACCAGCACCACGTCGCTGGACCGCTCACCGCTCCCGGTCGCCGCCTCCGCCTGTCCCGGCGCCGGCAGCTCGACCGGTATACGCACGGTGAAATGGCTGCCCTGACCCGCCTGGCTGCTGACGTCGATGCTGCCGCCCAGCATGCTGGTGAACGCCTTCGTGATCGACAGGCCCAGCCCGGTGCCGCCGAAGCGCCGGGTCGTGGACGCATCGGCCTGGCTGAACCGCTGGAACAGCTTGCCGAGCTGCTCCTCCGTCATCCCGATGCCGCTGTCCTTCACGCCGAAGACGACGAACTCGCCCTCCCGCTCGACGGACAACGTGATCGTGCCGTTCTCGGTGAACTTCGCCGCATTGCTCAACAGGTTCAGCAGCGTCTGCCGGATCTTCGTGATGTCCGAACTCATCGCGCCCAGCCCGGCGGCGATCCTCAGCTCCAACCGGTTGCCCTTCTTGTGCACCAGGCTGTCCACCGTCGCCGCCACGTCGCGCACCATCGGCTCCACCTCGAAGCGCTCGGCGAACACCTCCATCTTGCCGCTCTCGATCTTGGACAGGTCGAGCACGTCGTTGATCAGCCCGAGCAGGTGGCGGGCATTACTCTCGATCTTGCCGAGATCAGTCTCGAATTCGGCCGGGTCGACACCATCGGAGACTTCCTCCCGCAGCATCTCGCTATACCCGATGATCGCCGAAAGCGGCGTTCGCAGCTCGTGGCTCATGTTGGCGATGAAGGTGCTCTTGGCCAGGTTCGCCTGCTCGGCCGCGTCCCGTGCCGCCTGCAGGTCGGCTTCCACGCGCTTCTGCTCCGAGATGTCGATCGCCACCGATAGCAGCGTGTCGCGGGCACCGCGGATCAGGCTCAGCGTGTTGGCCACCCAGATCACGCTGCCATCCTTGCGCAGGAAGCGCTTTTCCGCGGTCACCGGCTCGCCGGTCTCGATCAGGTCGCGGAAATACTTGTCGTTGATCTCGGCATCGTCGGGATGCGGCATGTCGCGCAGCCGCATGCGGCAAAGCTCCTCCGCCGTGCGGCCCGCCAGCGCGCAGTAATGGTCGTTGGCCGAGATGATGCGGCCGTCCAGCTCCGCCTCCGCCAGCCCGGCACCGGTCTGCGCGAAGATGCCCGAAAGATGCGTCTCGCTGTCTCGCACGCTGGCCTCGGCGGCGTCCCGTTCCTCCGCCCGGGCGTGCAGCTGCGCGGCGGCGAAATACAGGGCCTGGCCGACCACGTTGATCTCGGCGATCGGCGTCTGCACGTTCGTCACCGGCTCGCCTTGCCCGATCGCATCGGCCGCGGCGCGCAGTCGCTGGATGGCGCGGATGATCCGCCGCCCCGCCGTGATCGCCAGCACGCCGGCAAACGCGATCAGCACCGCGCCCAGCACCACCAACAGCAGCAGCGACCGCCGCATCGGCGCCGTCACCACCGCCGTGGGCACGTTGACCGACACCGTCCATCCCGTCAGCGCCGAATGCGTGAAGCCGACCAGGCTGTAAGTGCCGGTGATGGTCCGACCGTAATAGATTCCGCTGTTATCCGCAGTTGCGTGACTACGCAAATCCGCAGAAGCCAGCTGACCCACGAAGGCCGCCTGCTCGGCGGTTCGTGCGACCACGAGGAAGTTGCGATCCACCAGGCTGCCGGTCCAGCCTTGCCCCAGGCTCTCGCGGCGGAACACGCCCTCGAGATAATCCGGGTCCATGCTGGCGCCGATCAGGTAGGTCGGCTTTCCCTCGACCGACACAGGCGCGGCGATGATCTGGAACACCGCCGCCGCCGACGTCGTGCCGGTGAACATGTCGGTCACGCTCGGCTTGTCAGACCGCAGCACCTCCTGGTCGGCCGCCGCCAGTGGCGGCGGCACCGCGACCTCGTCGCCGAGCGGAACCCGCGTCGTCATCAACGCCTTCCCGTTCACGTCGCGCAGGCTGATGTGGATGTGCTGCAGGCGGCGCATCTCGCCGATCTGCCGGTAGAACCCCGGCAGGTCGCCGGTCTGCAGGCTCGGTGACGTCGCCAGTGCCTGCAGCGTGGTCAGCACGCCGATCACCTCGCGGTCCAGCGCGTTGGCAAGCGCGTGCGACCGGCTTCTGGCCTCCGCCTCCGCCCGCTCTGTCTCCGATGCCGAGATGCGCCAAAACAGCACGCCCACGAACACCAGCGTCGGCACCAGCAGGCCCAGGCAAAGCAAGGTGAGCTGCGCGCGCAGCGAACGGCCGCGATCGAGGGTTTTGATCATGCCCGATCTTCAGGCATCGGCGAACCAATTGCCATGGAAGCCCGGCGGAATTGCATGCGGCAGATGCACGATCGCCACCGGCTCGGCCCCCAACCGCCGCGCATCGAGGATCACCAGATCGGTGGTCCCCGCCGCCACGTTCAGCACGGTGCCCATCAGCCAGCCGCACGCCTCGTCTTCCCCATCCGCGATGAACACGAACTCTCCCGGCAGGTGCCCATCGCCGAAATCGTGCACCTGGCGGCTGCCATCGTCCGTGTCGTGCCGGTAGATCTGCGTCGCCCCGGTCAGCTGCGTGTTGCCGTCCGCCGGCACGGCCACGCTGTAGATGAAGCGGTGCCGCTGGCCGAACCGCCGCTCGTCGATGCGCGGGAACTCCTGCGGCGTCGGGTCCAGCACGCGGCGCACGATGTGCCGGCTCACCGGATCGATGGTCCAGCGTTCCAGCGCCCCCAGCGCATCCAGCCCGCTGCCGCCAGAGGTGAACATGTGCGGATAGGCGACGACGTCCAGCACCACCCGGCCGCCATCATCGTAGGCATTGGCGACGTGGAACACGAAGCACGGATCGATCGGGCACCAGATGATCTCGCCGCCGTCGCGCGGCAGCAATCCCACGCGCGCCGCATGCGCCGGGTTCCACCGGAACGGAAACGCGTGCCCGCCCAGCACCGCCCGCATGGAGAACGTCACCGGCAGGTCGAACACGATCACGAACCGCGCGGTCAGCGCGCAATCATGGATGCACGGCCCCTGCGACACCGCGATCGACCGCTCGCTCACCACCGTCCCGCCGGGCGACAGCACCACGTGACGCACGCTGTCCCAGACGCTGCCGTCATAGGCGATGGCATGCTGCTCCCCGGTTAGCGGATCGCGATGCGGATGCCCGGAGAACGACCCGGTGAGCCCACCGTCGAAATCGGTGTAGCGCTGCTCTCCGAGGTCGGACGACAGCGCCACCGGAAAGCTGCCCGCCTCGACCACCACCACCGGCCGCCCGCCGATCTCGACCACGTTGGTGTTCACCGTATCGTTGCGCCCCCGCCGCGGCCCCGGCGCCGCCGGCCGGCCCAGTGCCGCCGCCGCCAGCCGCGACAGGATCCAGCGGTTGCGATACCAGACCGCCCGCCCGCCTTCGAGCGCGATGCCATGCACCATGCCGTCACCCAGGAACCAGTGATGCGCCGCCGGGTCCGGCCGCACCGGATTGGCCCCCATCTTAAGATAACGACCTCGCAATGAAACCGGGATCGTCCCGCTCACCCGCAGGTCCGCCAGGTCCATCTCTTCCCGGATCGGCACATGTACGCCCACCAGGAACGCACTTTCACCGCCCCGCCGCCGCCAACGGTTGACCCTGGCGATCGCCTCCACGCCACGCTCGGCCACCGCCCGGATGACGTTCACAGCCCCAACTTCCCCGCCGGACTCGCCGCGTCCAGCTTCGCCCGCCTGACATACCCCCGCATCACCGCCAGGCTCCGATGCCGGCTATGCCCCATGATCTCCTCGTCCGGCACCCCGTTGCGATACGCCGTCGTCACGAACCCCGCCCGCAGCCCATGCGGCGACACCGGCTCCAGCCGCGTCGCCACGATCCCCGCCAGCCCGGCATGCCGCCCGACGATCAGCCGCACCGCTTCCCCGCTCAGCGCCGCCCCCCGCAACGTCCCATGCCGCGTGATCCCCCGGAACACCGGCCCGGTCGCGATCCCCGACAGGTCTAGCCACCGCCGCACCGCCCGCACCGGGCACGTCTCCTCGTGCTGCCCGCGCGGTATCCCGATCCGCGCCCCGTCGCCCTCCTGGTCCGTCTTCGACCGCGGCAGCAGCACTTCCAGCCCCCGCCGCGTCCACTTGAGATGCCCCACCTCAATGCCGCACAGCTCCGATCGCCGCAGCGCCCCGGCAAAGCCCAGCAACAGCAGCGCCCGATCCCGTACCCCCGCCAGATCCGGCGGGCACGTCGCCACCAGCAGCTGCACCTCGTCCGTCGTCAGCGCCTGCGCCCGCTTCGGCGGGCTGCCATGGGTGCGGTTGATCCCGCGCAGCAGGTCGCGGATCGCCGGGTCCCGCGTATCCAACGGCGACCCGGCGATCCGGCAGGCCCGCGCAATGGCGGCCACCTTCCGCCGCAGCGTCGCCTTGGCATAGCCTTCACCCAACTCGGCCAGATATTCCCCAACCAGCGCCGGACTCGCCGGCATCGCCGGCACCGCGCGCGCCGCGCACCACACCGAGAACGCCCGCCAATCCGTCCCATACGCCCGCACCGTCGCCGGCGCATCGGCCGCCGCGACGTAAGCCGCCGCCAACCGTCGCGCACGGCGCCTAACGGTAGGGACAGGGGCGGAAGCGGGGTCATTGGTCATGTCAACTTGTGATAACAGATCTTCCCGCAAGTTAGAAACCGCGCCGCCGCTGCGTGCTCAATGCCCCAACGGCCAGCCCCAGCGCCAGCCCGGCATACGCCACCGCCATGCCCCGCTTCGACAACACGAACTCCCACCCCGGCGTGAACCGCTTCGGCGTCGGCCCGTAATCCACCGCCGCCGCGACCACCGACATCACAGCGGCGCCGCGCATCATCGCCACCGGTCCGACCGGCTTGCCCCGCCATGCCAGCCACCCCTCGAACATGGCCGCCCAGAACACGCTCGCGGCATGGTTGGTCGCATAGCCCACGCCGGTATGCCGCCAATCCACCGCCGTCACCGACGCTGCCCCGTCGCCGTTCAACCAATGGCTCGTCGCGTTCAACGGCTGCACTGCCGGTCTGCCTTCGCGCCACGCCGCCACGGCCAACCCGATCGTCGACCCCACGCTGGCGCAACTGCCCGACACCAGTGCCGCACGCATCGTCCTGGACCAATCGATCATGCTATTCCCTTTGCACGGCACCCCCTCCCGGCGGCGCCCCCAGGCATCATGTAAAGCATCATGGGTTCAGCTCAATTCGATATCGTCGTCGCCGGCGCCGGCCCGGTCGGCCTCGCCTTCGCCGCCTCGCTCGCCGGCAGCGGCCTCCGCGTCGCCCTGGTCGACCCGCAGCCCGCCGCCGCACTCGCCGACCCGGCCGATGACGGCCGCGAGATCGCGCTCACCGACCGCAGCGTCAACATCCTGACCGCCCTCGGCGCCTGGAGTCGCATCCCCAGCGACGCCATCGCCCCGTTACGCCGCATGCAGGTCCTCAACGGCCCATCGCACTACGCCATGCACCTCGGCTCCCCAAGACAGAATAGCGGCGAAAGCCTCGGCCGCTTCGCCCCCAATCACTGCCTCCGCCGCGCCCTGCACAACGTTGTCCGCGACCTGCCCGACATCACGATCCTCCCCGGCCGCTCCGTCGCTGCGCTACACATCCACCGAGACCGTGCCGAAGCCACCCTGTCCGACGGCGAGATCCTCACCGCCCCCCTGGTCATCGCTGCCGACACCCGCCGCTCCGCCTTACGGCAAAGCCAGGGCATCGGCGTCACCCTGCACGACTACAAGCAACGCATGCTCGTCTGCCCAATGGCCCACCCGGTTCCGCACCGCGAAACCGCCACCGCCTGGTTCGACTACGGCCAAACGCTCAACACCCTGCCGCTCAACGGCGGCCGCTCCTCCGCCGTCATGACCCTGCCCGAACCCGACGCCGCCGCCCTGCTCGCCATGGACGACGCCGCCTTCGGCCGCGAGGTGACCCGGCGCTACCAGAACCGCCTCGGCGACATGGTCCCCGTCGGCAAGCGACACGCCGTCCCGGTGATCACCACCTATGCCCACCGCTTCGTCGCCCGCCGCTTCGCCCTCATGGGCGACGCCGCCGTCGGCATGCACCCGACCACCGCCCACGGCTTCAATTTCGGTCTGCTCGGCCAACAGGCCCTGGCCCGCGAGATCCGCACCGCCCACACCACCGGCCGCGACCTCGCCGACCCCGCCACCCTGTCCCGCTACGAATCCGCCCACCGCTCGGAAACGCGACTGTTCTTCACCGGCACCGAAGCCATCATGCAGCTCTATGCCGCCGGCAACAGCCTGCCGGCCCGCATGCTCCGCAACGGCGCCCTCCGCCTCGGCAACCTGCCGCCTTTCCGCAGCATCCTGGCCGCCCGCATGCGCGACCCCGATGCCGCCCGCAACCCACGGTAGTTTTACTCGCCTTCTGCGTGTGCTATCCCCACATACAGCGAGTCCCGTTAACCGGCACAAGGCTCGGTTGGGATTGCGGCGGAAAACGGGGCGCAAAACGCACCCCCGCCCCGCTCTCGCCGGGCGACCAGCCCGTCAATCAGCACGTCCACCAGCCGCAGCACGCTCTCCTGCCAGTCCGGACTCTCCTGCACGTAGCAAAGTCCGACCAGCGCGCGCAGCAGATGGCCGGGCGCCAACTCCGTAGAGATTTCGCCCGCCGCACTGGCCCGGTCGAGCAGGCTCCCCAATGCCTGCGTCAGCTGCGCCACCGACACCACCATCAGCTCCGACCCGGCCTGCGCCACCTGCGCCAACGCCGCCGACATGCCTTTCTTGGTCGCGATGAACCCGACATTGGCATACATCCACTGCCGCAGCGCCTCCACCGGCGGCTCGCTCCCCAGTGCCTCCGCCAACTCGACCAGCCGCTGCACCTCGTGGCGATACACCGCGTCGAACAGCGCCTGCCGGCTCGGAAAATGCCGATATAGCGTCCCGATCCCGACCCTGGCCTCCCGCGCCACCGCCTCCAGGCTCGCATCCGCCCCGCCAGCCGCGAACACGGTGTTGGCCGCGTCGAGAACCCGCGCGCGGTTGCGTTCGGCATCGGCCCTGGGTCTGCGTACCGCCTCGGTCATCAACTGGTCACGCTCCCGAGACTTGCAAAACGGAGGCTACCTCCGTATTATTTCGATAGAAGCCGGAGCCCCACATGAATCTCCCGATTACCCTGACGGTCAATGGTGCCGCCCACACCATCGAGTTGACCGACCCTCGCGTCACCCTGCTCGACCTGCTGCGCGAGCACCTCGACCTCACCGGCACCAAGAAGGGCTGCGACCGCGGTCAATGTGGCGCCTGCACCGTCCTGGTCGACGGCCGCCGCACCAATTCCTGCCTCGCCCTCGCCATCAGCCATGACGGCGCCGACATCCTCACCATCGAGGGCGTCGCCCACGGCGATACGCTCGACCCGGTCCAGGCCGCCTTCATCGCCCATGACGGCTTCCAGTGCGGCTACTGCACGCCGGGCCAGATCATGAGCGCCATCGGCCTCATCCGCGAAGGCCACGCCGGCACCGACCCCGAGCGCATCCGCGAGGGCATGAGCGGCAATCTCTGCCGTTGCGGCGCCTACGCCGGCATCACCGAAGCCGTGCTCGACGCGCAACGCACGATCGACCACGCCGCCCAGGGCAAAGCAGCATGAACAACTTCGAATACGTCAGCCCCAGCAGCGTCGCCGACGCGGTTGCTGCCGCCGGCGTCCCGGGTGCCGCCTACCTCGCCGCCGGCACCAACCTCATCGACCTCATGAAGGGCGGCATCGCCCGCCCCACCCGCCTGGTCGACGTCGGCCGCATCCCCGGCCTCGGCGCCATCGAGACCCTGCCGACCGGCGAAATGCGCATCGGCGCCTTCGTCCGTAACGCCGACCTCGCCTACCACCCGGCCTTCGCCAAGGCGTACCCGGCCGTCGCCGAAGCCCTGCTCTCCGGTGCTTCTCCGCAACTCCGCAACGCCGCAACTGCGGGCGGCAATCTGCTGCAACGCACCCGCTGCGCCTATTTCTACGATACCGCCGCCGCCTGCAATAAACGCCAACCCGGCACCGGCTGCGACGCGATCGGCGGCGAGAACCGCCTCCACGCCATCCTCGGCTGGAGCGAGAACTGCATCGCCACCAACCCCTCAGATTTCGTCGTCCCCCTGGCAGCGTACGACGCGGTCGTCGAAGTCGAAGGCCCCACCGGCCGCCGCGACATCCCGCTCACCGACTTCCATCGCCTCCCCGGCAACGCTCCAGAGCGCGACACCGTTCTCGCCCCCGGCGACCTCATCACCGCCATCCGCCTGCCCGACGCGTCGAACTTCGCCGCCCATAGCCGCTACCTGAAGATCCGCGAACGCACCTCCTATGCCTTCGCCGTCGTCTCCGCCACCGCCGCCCTCCACCTCGACGGCGACCGCATCGTCGCCGCCCGCATCGCCCTCGGCGGCGTCGCCATGAAGCCTTGGCGCGCCGAAGCCGCCGAAGCCGCCCTGGTTGGCGCCATCCCCGGCCCCGACGCCTTCGCCCGCGCCGCCGACGCTGCGGTCGTCGACGCCCGCCCCTCCGGCGACAACGCCTTCAAGATCGAACTCGCCCGCCGCATCGTGGTCCGCGCCCTCACCCGCGCCGCCGCCGGCACCCCCGCGCACATGCCGGCCCTCCCCGCCTCCCCCTTCGGAGCCTGATCCCCATGTCCCAGAACATGTCCGAGCAGTTGTCCCCCACCACCTCGACCCTGCACCAGCGTCACGGCTCCAGCATCGGCCAACCCCTGACCCGGCGCGACGGCCACCTCAAGGTCACCGGCGCCGCCACCTTTGCCGCCGACAACCACCCCGCCGGCATGCTCTACGCCGTCATCGCCACCGCCAGCATCGCCCGCGGCCGCGTCACCTCCCTCGATATTGACGCTGCCAAGGCCCACCCCGGCGTCGTCGACGTGATGACCCCCAACCACAAGCCCGTCCTCGCCCAGGACCCCGACGAGAAGAACGGTCCCTTCATCTTCCGCCTCGATCTGCTGCAGAACGACAGCGTCCGGTACGCCAACCAGGCCATCGCCGTCGTCATCGCCGAATCCCTCGAAGCCGCCACCGAGGCCGCTGTCCTGCTCGCCCCCACCTACGAGGCCGAGCCCGCCCGCATGTCCCTCGACGATGCCGAAAGCTTCGTCCCCAAGGCCGTCGGCGCCGGCGCCCCGCCCCAGGCCAGCCACGGCGACGTGGAATCCAACCTCGGCAGCGCCCCCATCCGCGTCGACGCCACGTACGAGACCCCCGCCCAGTACCACAACGCCATGGAGCCCCATGCCATCGTCGCCACCTGGGACGGCGACCGCCTGGAAATCGACACTCCCAGCCAGGGCATGTCCATGGCCCAGGCCCGCGTCGGCGGCCTGTTCGGCATCCCGCCCGACAACATCCACGTCCGCAGCCCCTTCCTCGGTGGCGGCTTCGGCTCCAAAGGCATGATCTCCGGCCCACAAGTGCTCGGCATCATGGCCGCCAAACTCGTCGGCCGCCCCGTCAAGCTCGTCCTGAAGCGTGAGCAGATGTTCGGCCCCGTCGGCCACCGCGCCCCGACCCGGCAGACCATCCGCCTCGGCGCCGCCAGTGACGGCGCCCTGTCCGCCATCGACCACCACACCAAGACCGCCTCCAGCCAGTTCGACGATTTCTTCGAACCCGCCGCCGACATCTCCCACACCCTCTACGCCGCCGGCGCCATCGCCTCCTCCCACGAAGCCGTCCGCCTCGACACCGGCACCCCCCTCTTCATGCGCGCCCCCGGCGAAGCCACCGGCAGCATCGCCCTCGAAAGCGCCATCGACGAGATGGCCGAAGCCTGCGGCATGGACCCGCTCGCCTTCCGCCTGAAGAACTACGCCGACGCCGAGCCCATCTCCGGCAAGCCCTTCTCCTCCAAGGCGCTGCGCCAGTGCTACGAACAGGGCGCCGCCCGTTTCGGCTGGTCCAACCGCCCCATGGCC
>CAZTJC010000069.1:0-19432 GCA_964613945.1 uncultured Acetobacteraceae bacterium | reverse complement strand
ATTTCGTCCAGCACAGCCTAGTGCGTCGCCAGGAGGTGCAGCAAAGTTGGCCTTTTAATCATGAAGGTGCCTGGCGTTGTTGCTAGTTACGGATCGGCACGGGGTCCGTATGCCGATCAGCGTCGCAAATCCTTGAACCGATATGCAACTAAGGGGTCCCGCACTCGGGCTTGTTCACACGATCGCGGGCTGCAAGTACCGTTCAGGGCGGGTGGCTTGTTGGAGATGTGCTGGCACCTGTTCACCTGGGGCGACGGCGTTTCGGTGGTCGCGCCGCTGGAGTTGAAGGAGTGCTACGCCGCCCTGCTCGAGGCGGCCCTGACGACGAGGAGAGAGCCATGAATATCGTGGTGCTGACGGGAGCCGGCGTTTCAGCCGAGAGCGGTCTTGGGACATTCCGCGACAAAGGCGGCCTGTGGGCGAAATACGACCCGATGAAGCTGGCGACACCGGAGGCCTTCGCGGCCGACCCGGCAGCGGTCTACGCCTTCTACAATGCCCGCCGTTCCAACCTGCTGACAGCCGCCCCAAACGTAGCGCACGAAGCGCTCACCCGCTTGCAAACCGGGCTGGCCGCGCGCGGCGGGCGTCTGTCGATCGTAACCCAGAACGTGGACGACCTGCACGAACGGGCGGGATCGCGAGACGTGTTGCACATGCACGGCGAGTTGCTGAAGGCTCGCTGCCTGTCCTGCCATGCCGTCAGCGAATGGCGCGCCGATCTTGGCGGCACCGATCGCTGCCCCGCCTGCAGCGCTGTGGGTTGGTTGCGGCCCCACATCGTCTGGTTCGGCGAGATGCCGTTCAACTTGGGAGAGATCCAGACGCTGCTGTCGGAAGCGGACCTCTTCGTGGCGATCGGGACGTCCGGCGCGGTCTACCCGGCTGCCGGCTTCGTGCAGGATGCGCGCATGTATGGGGTGCGCACGCGCGAGATGAACCTCGAGCCGTCCGACAATCACTACCGTTTCGACGAAAGTGCATATGGGTCGGCCACTGGGATCGTGCCGCGATGGGTCGACGGCGTGCTGGCGGCGATTGATGCCCGTGGAGAAGCCGCTTGAACCAGACCGAGATCGGTCCTGAAAAGTTGGCGGCCTATCGGGCCACTCATTACCGGTTCGGGACGGGGTCGGTCGCCGTGACGATGCGGATCGACGTTCCATGTGAGGAGTTGCATCGCCTATACGGCGATACAGGCCGAACCTGCGGCGTGTTCATCACCGGGCTCAATCCGTTTGGACAGCAGCAGAGCGAGGCGGCCAACGAGGCGGCCCATGCTCGCCTGGGCCAGCAACTTCGAGCGCTGACACGGCACGTCTTCGATGGCGAAGGCGTTGATCCCGGTGGCGACTGGCCTCCAGAGAAAAGCTATTTCGCTTTGGGCATCGACGCCGCAAAGGCTCGGGAACTCGGGACCGATTTCAACCAAGATGCAGTAGTTTGGACCGGTCCTGACAGGGTTCCGCTTCTGTTGCTGCTTCGTTAGGCATTTTCCACGGCTGAGCAAGCCAACCTGACAACGCCGTCGTCCCAGCTCTTTCCCGAGCAATCTGATTGTGAAGACACCAGAGGGGCTATCGTCTGCAAGCCGAGCGAAGCTGTTTCTTTAAACAGGAAGAATCAAAGCCATGACTGAGCCGACATCCAAGCACTCCAAAAGAACCCACATCGGAAACCATCTGCTCCATCCCGAGACGCAGATGATGAACTATGGTTTCGATCCCGCCCTGTCCGAGGGGGCGGTCAAGCCGCCGATTTTCCTGACCTCGACCTTCGTGTTCCGCACCGCCGAGGACGGACGCGACTTCTTCGACCTGGTTTCGGGTCGGAAGGAGTTGCCTCCTGGTGAGAGTGCCGGATTGGTCTACTCGCGTTTCAACCACCCCAATGGTGAGATCGTGGAAGATCGGCTCGCGGTCTTCGAGGGAACGGAGAATTGCGCCCTGTTCTCCTCCGGTATGTCGGCCATCTCGACCACCCTGCTTGCCTTCATGCGCCCGGGCGATGTCGTGCTCCATTCGCAGCCGCTCTACGGCGGCACGGAGACGCTGCTTACCAAGACCCTCCTCCCCTTCGGCATCGGCGCGATGGGATTTGAGGACGGCCTAGACGAGGCGGTGGTCCGCTCAGCTGCAGAACGGGCCATGGGCAAGGGCCGCGTTTCGATGATCCTGGTGGAAACGCCTGCAAACCCAACCAATAGCGTGGTCGACCTGCCGATGATGCGGCGTATTGCCGACGCCATCGGCGAGCGACAAGGTCATACCCCGATGATCGCTTGCGACAACACCATGTTAGGGCCGGTATTCCAGCGGCCGCTCCAGCACGGCGCGGACATCTCGCTTTATAGCCTTACCAAGTATGTGGGCGGCCATTCCGACCTGATCGCGGGTGCAGCCATGGGCTCCCGTGCGGTCATGAAGCCCATCCGTGTGCTGCGCGGGGCAATCGGCACGCAACTCGACGCCCACACCTGCTGGATGCTTGGGCGCTCGCTCGAGACGCTCAGCCTCCGAATGGAGCGCGCCGACCGGAATGCACACGTTGTGGCCGACTTCCTACGGGAACACGCGAAGGTCACGAAGGTGCACTATCTGCCCTACAACCTACCCGGATCGCCCGCCGCACGGGTATTCGCGGCTCAATCCACGGGCGCAGGTTCGACGTTCTCCTTCGACATCGCTGGTGGACAGGCCGCCGCCTTCCGGTTCCTCAACGCCCTCCAGATCTTCAAACTCGCGGTCAGCCTTGGTGGAACGGAATCCCTGGCGAGCCTTCCCGCAAGTATGACCCACTCAGGCGTCCCCGCCGATGTCCGGGGACGCATGGGCATCCTGGACTCAACCATCCGTCTGTCCATTGGGGTCGAGCACCCGGACGACTTGGTCGCAGACCTCGCCCAGGCTCTGACCATTTCCTGAGCCGAAGCGGAGCATGACGTGTCGATGCATCGTCACCCGCATCGACGCATGATGGGGTTATCTTCCGCCTGGAAGCATCGGTTGGCTCCTGGTGGACGAAGCAAGCTTGTCAGGCGACAGGATAAACCCATCCTCCGTGTTGCCTGACACTATCGAAGCGGAAAGCCGAGACGCACCAATGCGTCGACGAGGCGGTCCCGGCCAGATAGGGCGGCGACTTTGCCAAGGCGCGACATCACGCGATCCGTCCACGTATATGCCGTGCGCTCGGCCGCCGCGCTGAAGGCCGAGAGCGCGCGGTCGTAGGCGGCCACCCCCGCCGCTTCGCCCCCGGTCGCGTAGCGCTCTCGATGCAGCACAACCGATTGCGGCAGCCGTGGCTTGACCAGCGCGGGCACACCCTCGCCGGCATAGCCGACGCACAGCCCGGTCACCGCCATCGTGCCGGGCGGCAAGCCCAGTAGTGCCGCGACCCGTTCGACGTCGTTGCGTAGGGCGCCGATATAGACCGTCGCCAGCCCTATGCTCTCGGCCGCGACGGCAGCGTTCTGCGCAGCCAGCCCGGCATCCAGCGCGGCGACCAGGAACGTCTCGAGATAGGGCAATCCCTCCAGCGTCCGTCCGACCGCTTGGCCCAGCCGCTCCAGCCGCGATAGATCCGCGATCCAAACCAGGAATAGTGGGCATTGCTTGATATGCTCCTGGTTCCCCGCGATCGCGGCCAGCGCGGCCTTGGTCGCCGGCTCGGTCACCGCGACCACGGACCAGGTCTGCATGTTCGACGACGTGGCGGCCGACTGCGCCGCGGCAACCAGCGTCTCCAATGTGCCGTCCGGCAACGCGTCTGGTCGGTAGGCGCGCACTGAACGGTGCTGCAGCAAGCAGTCGATGACCTCGTTCCACGGCCCGGCAGGCGGTGGTTCCGCCTCGGCGCCATAGCGGGCCTGCAACGCGGAAGCGTGGGTCGGAAAATCAATAGCGTCCATTGGTCGTCCTGCCAGGAAGATGTCTTGAGGGCGACACTAGACCGGCGTTGAGGAAGCGGGCAGTGCGCCTACTGCGACAGAGACGTCGCAGCGTTGCTGAACGCCAGATTATCGTGCCAGATCGACCTCGATGATCCTGCCCAACGAGCCGTTGTATCTGCCGTTCGAAGCCGGCCCGTTCCGGATGACCCTGGGCCTGGTGGCCCGCACACCCGACGACCTCATCAGCCTGGACGAACACTACCCAGCTCAGATCGAACGGCGGCGGACATTGGTTGCGCAATGGGGACCGGAGGTCGCCGCGACCGAGCCCGGTGCCGCACCGGCTTGCCGCGAGATGCTTGAGCGCCTAGCGACCGTGCTGCCGCGGCGTTATCCGGACGTGTTCGAGGCGCGCGACGATGGCGTGCACAACCGCATCACCGGCGAGACCTGGAGCCTCCAGGACGATCCGCTCACGACGGCGGCGTTGCTGGTTCAGGAGGATCTGTGCCTGTTGGAGCTCCGGGACGGCGTGCCGTATCTGATCGCGGGCACGCTGTGCTTCTCGCCCGGCTGGCGACTGTTGGAAAAACTGGGACAGAGGCTTGGCGACGTTCACGTCAAAGTGCCGCTATATGCCGAACGGCTCGACCGGGCGCAATGCAGTTGACGGGCGATACACCCAGCCGTTCCGCCGCCAGCAGGAACGGGTCGGGCGCCGGCTTTCTCCGCGCGTAGTCACCATGGCCGACGATGTGGCGGAACCGGTCCACTAGGCCATGCGTGGCCAGATGCCGTCGCACCGTAGCTTGCGAGGACGACGTGGCGATCGCGGCCGGGATGCCGAGTGCATCCCGCGTGTCGACTGAATTCGGTGACGCCAGGCTTCATGAACTGCCGATCGGTGATGAGCGTCTCGAAGTTGCGCATCCATGCCGCCCAGAGCGCGTCGATGTCGAAAGCCTCGCCATAATGGTTGATCAGCATCGTGCGGCTGGCGACCCACGGGCTGCCAAGCAGACGCTGAGAAACGGAGGCTGGCATGTCGTGCCCCGCCTCGTGCGCGGCGGACAGAATGGCTTCCTGGTATAGCGCTTCCGTATCGAACAGCAGGCCGTTCATGTCGAACACAACGGCATGTGGTGCGTGGGGGAGTTTCATTATCGCTTGTAGGCAGCGTCCCAGCACCCGGCAACTCAATCCTGAGGTGGAAGAAGTTCATGATCGGCAACGGACGGTCCGCTGTGAAGGATTACGATCAGAGAAGCGGACAATTAAAGTCCATGCTTTCTATAGCCTTTCTCGAAATGTATTCATGAACTTTAGAGAACGGCACGCCACCTAATGTTCAAATTTTGCAGAAATCGGTTAACCTAGCGAAACGCTACTCTACTCATTCGGTCTGTTTTGCCCGAGCCGAAGCAAGTATGTCGTCGACTAGGCGCTGACTGGCCAGCGCTTCCTCGCCGGTCACCACCGGGTCGCGTTCGTTTTCGATTGCGTCGAGGAAGTCTGCCAGCACGGCACGGTGTGCGTCGTTGGGAAAGTCCATGATGTTAGCCCCCCCTCCCGTACCGCCTTCGGCCTCGATCACCTCCTCGCCGCCGTCCATCCAGCTCAGTCGAAGCGCTCCGCCCGACAGCACGGCCGATCCCTTCGAGCCCCAGATCTCAATCCGCTCCGGTAAACCTGGGAAGGCTGCAGTCGTCGCCATCAGCGTGCCCGGTGCGCCGTTGCCCAGCTGCAAGAGAGCGGAGACGAAATCCTCCGTTTCCATACGGTGCGCCACGGTGGTCACGGCCCGCGCGGCCTCCACGGCCGAGACGCCCACCAGCGAACGGAACAGGTCCAGCGTATGGATCGCCTGGGTTAACAGCACGCCGCCACCGTCGCGCGCCATCGTGCCGCGCCCGGGCTCGTCGTAGTAGCTCTGCGGCCGCCACCAGGGCACCACCATGCTGGCGGCCAGCACCGTGCCGAGCTCGCCGCCTGCCAGCGCTGCTCGGAGGCGAACACTACCAAGGCGGAACCGGTGCTGCAGCACGACGCCCAGGCGCAGCCCCGCCGCACGTCCTGCCTTCACCAATGCCGCCCCACGCGCCACCGTCAGTTCCAGCGGCTTCTCCAACAGCACGTGCTTGCCGGCGGCGAAGCAGCGCTCCGCCACGGCGGCATGGGCTGCCGGCGGAGTGAGCACCAGCATCGCCGCGATCGAAGGGTCGGCAATGACACCATCGATGTCCGTTGTCACGGCAAAGCCAAAGCGGCTGTGGAATTTGCGGCACGCAGCCTCAGTCCGGCTCGCCGCTGCGACCACCTCCACACGCTCAGCCAAGTCGTGCAGGCTCTTGGCATGCGGCTCCGACCCCGGGCCCAGCCCGATCAGCCCGACGCGCAGGCGGCTCACGCGGGCGATCCCGTGGGCAGGCCGCCGGGCAGCTGCACGCGTTCCGCCCCGGCCTGCGCCGCGAGCGCCAGGCGGCAGACCGTCCAGACATGCTCCTGCGTCATCGCCGTCTCCGTCCGGTCCCGCACATCGGCCAGCACGTCGCGGAAATAGGTGACGGGCTCGGCGGCACAGTCGATGTGCCGGGTTCCATGCCGGTCGGCCAGGAACAGGTGGTTGGTGCCGGGCCGGCCCTCGATGTCGATGTATTTGCGCAGCTCGATGCTGCCCTCCGTGCCGGTTACCGTCAGGCGCCCGTCGCCCCAGGTCGGCAGCCCGTCCGGTGTGAACCAGTCGACCCGGCAATAGCCGCAAGCCCGGTCACTGCGCAGCAGCACCTCCCCGAAATTCTCGAAGCCCTGCTGCCGCGGGTCCTCGAACAGCCCCACGGTGCTGGTGACGATGCGGGCGTCAGCGGAACCGGTGAAGGCCAGAAACTGGTCGATCTGGTGTGACGCGATATCGGCAAGGATGCCGCCGTAACGAGCCGGATCGAAGAACCAGGGAGGCCGGATATCGCGGTTCAGCCGATGCGGTCCGAACCCGGCCGTCTGCACCACGCGGCCGATCGCGCCATCCCGCACCAGCTGCAGCGCCACGCCTGTGGCCGGCACCAAGAACCGCTCGGAGAAGCAGATGGAAAAGATCCGGCCGGTTTCCGCCACGGCCTGCTGCAATCGCGCGAGGTCGGCGATGGTGGTGACACCGGGCTTGTCTATCAGCACGTCCTTTCCGTGCCGCATCGCCGCGATGGCGAGCTCGGCACGGTCGGCCGGCACGGCTGCGCACACCATGAGCGCGGCAGACCGATCCTCGAGCAACGCTGCCTTGTCTGCGACCTCCGGCAAATCGGGGAAGCGCTTGCGGAACCCGGCCACCACCAGCGGGTCGGAGGTGGCGGGCCACCAGCCGGCGCATTCGGCCCCAGCGGCCAGCAGCTCACCCACCAAGTCCCAGATGTGACGGTGATCGAGCCCGACCGCGACGAACCGTATCGTCATCGCTTCGAGCCGATCTGCTCGTCCCAGCGGCGGAAAGCCAGCACCAAGCGGTCCGGCGTGAGCGGTGTCTTCACCGGGCGCTCCGCGATCCAGCGATCGTATTGCGGGCGGCCGAACTCGCGCACGACAGCTTGGCTTTCAGCCGGCGCGGCGGATAGCGGCACGTCCGTGACCGGGCCGGGGTAGAAGTAGCCACGGTCATAGGTGCCAGCCTGCTGCTCGGGCTGCTCTGTTGCAAACTTTGCTGTCGCGCGGCGTGATGTGTCGGAGCGGGTTGGGCGGGACAGTGTCGGACTTCAAGGGTCGTCATTTCACCGGAGAGATCGTGCTCTGGGCCGTCCGCTGGTATTGCCGGTTCGGCGTGAGCTACCGCGACCTCGAGCAGATGTTGGGTGAGCGGGGCGTGTCCGTCGATCACAGCACGATCTATCGTTGGGTTCAGAAGTATGCGCCGGAGCTTGAGAAACGTCTGCGTTGGCAGTGGCATCGGCCGAGATCGACGAGTTGGCGGGTCGATGAAACATACATTAAAGTCCGCGGTCAGTGGACCTACCTCTATCGAGCGGTCGACAAGTTCGGCAACATGATCGACTTCTATCTCTCGCCGACGCGAAACACCGCAGTTGCCAAGCGCTTTCTCGGCAAAGCGCTGGCTGGCCTGAAAGACTGGGAGATGCCGACTGTCATCAACACCGACAAGGCGCCGACCTACGCAACTGCGCTCACCGAGTTGAAGAAGGCAGGCAAATGCCCTGAGGACACCGTTCATCGTCAAGTCAAATACCTGAACAGCGTGATCGAGGCGGACCACGGCAAACTGAAGCAGCTGATCCGCCCCGTCCGCGGTTTTGAGACAATGAAAACGGCTTACGCCACGATCAAAGGCTTCGAGGTCATGCGCGCGCTGCGCAAAGGCCAGGCTGGCGCGTTCAACATTACACGCGACATTTGTGGCGAGGCACGCCTTGTCGAGCGTGCTTTCGGCCTTGGCGTTTCCGCGCTTTCCGAGGTGTTCTAGTTACTCACCACGCGGCTGGACCATCAAGTAGCGTAACCAGCCTCTCCGTCGCGCCGAACATCCCACCATCTGCCTTCCGGTGAAGATTGCAACAGAGCCCCTCCAGGCACCTTGAATCGTCACACGCCGAGCCGAAGCAATCCGTTTAAGAGTTTCTGTCCTAGACCGGATGCTGCGTCTTCAATGATCCGGCGTCACCGTCGTTCGGAAGCTTTCGCGATAGCGGGCGGGACCGAGGCCCAGGCGGCGCTGGAAGGCAGCGCGCATTTGTTCTGGGTTGGCGAAGCCGCATTCGAAGGCGACCGTCTTCAGCGCCTGATCGGTGGCTTCCAGCAGATTGCGCGCGTGATCGAGGCGGACGCTTTCGACAAAATCGTGCGGGGTCACGCCCAGTTCACTGACGAACAGGCGCGCGATGGAGCGAGCGCTGGTGCCGGCGATCTCGGCCAGGCGGCGCACCGGCAGCGGTTCGCCGAGGTGGCTGGTCACATAGGCTTGCACGCGGCCGATCGGGGTGGCCGGGTCGTGAGCCGGGAGCAGCAACGGGCTGAATTGCGATTGGCCGCCCTGGCGCTGTGCGACGACGACGAGCCGCTTGGCGCAGGCGAGCGCCAGGGCGTCGCCGCAATCCTCGGCGACGAGCGCCAATGCCAGATCGATCCCGGCCGTGATGCCGGCCGAGGTCACCAGGGCACCATCGCGGACGTGAATACGGTCGTGCTCGACCCGGGCGGCCGGGAACAGGGCGGCAAGGTGGGTCGCGTTCTGCCAATGCGTGGTCACGCTGCGGCCGTCGAGCAGCCCGGCGTGACCCAGCGCGAAGGCGCCCGTGCAGATCGAGCCGTATCGCTCGCCGCGGGTGCCCCATCGTTGCAACCAGGCCGACAACGCCGGGTCGGGTTGCGCCGCCGGTAGAGCGGGCCCGCCGGCGACCAGCACGGTGTGAAAGCGGCGCGTCGCCTCCGCAAAGGTCAGATGCGGGATCAGGCCCATGCCGTTGGATGCGCGGATGCCGTCCAGCGTGGCGGCGACGACGGTGCACAGGTAGGCGTCGGCGGCCGGCAGAAAGGTGTTCGCCTCCGCGAAGACGTCGAGCGGCCCGGCGACGTCGAGCGCCTGCACCCCATCATGGATGACGATCGCGATCTCCCGCCTCGGCATTCGGCATGCTCCCTGTCTCGGGATGGCGTAGCAGCTTTTCGCGCAGGGATGGCAGTTTTTCGTCGTGCAGATTGATTGCTGCCATCATCGCCGGCGCGGGATAGTCGTGCAGCCAGTTCGGCGACAGGAGCATACGAGATGACTTCAACCGATTTCACGACCCTCAACGTGAACGGCGTCACGATACCGGATAGCAAGTTGGCGCGCGCGATCACGGAGTTCGTTCGCGATACGGAGAACGACTTACTGTTCAACCATTCCAGCCGAGTTTATTTCTTCGGCGCACTGGCCGGGCAACAGCGTGGCCTGACCGTCAACCCCGAATTACTATATGCGGCGACGATGTTCCACGATGTGGGCCTGATGCCGTCGCACAGCAGTCCCGATTTGCGGTTCGAGGTGGATGGCGCCAATGCCGCCCGCGACTTCCTCAGGGGCCACGGAGTGGATGCGTCCGACATCGAGCGGGTTTGGACCGGCATCGCGCTGCATACGACGCCGGGGGTGCCGGAGTTCATGCATCCGGTGATCGCGCTCACCACGGCGGGCGTGGAGATGGACGTGCTGGGGCTCACCTACGGCCAGTATGACGATGCGACGCGGGAGGCCGTCGTTTCCGCGTTCCCGCGCACGGCGCAGTTCAAGGAGGACATCATCCAGGCGTTCTACGACGGCATCAAGCACAAGCCGGACACCACCTTCGGCAACGTCAAAGCCGACGTGATCGCTGACAAGGAGCCGCATTTCCACCGTGGCAATTTCTGCTCGGTCATTCGCTGCTCGCACTGGGCCGCCTGACTACGCTGGCGGGACTGCGGCGACACGGTGCCGCTGCAGCCCTGCCTGGTGCCCTAGCTGCTGCCGATCAGGATGCCGAGCGCCAGCACGATGGCGCCGCCGAGCATGACCTTGGCGACAGCGGCGAGCGGTGGGGTCTGCATGTAGCGCCACTGGATCCAGGCGATCGCGAGCAGTTCGACGACGACCACGACGCCGGCGACGCCCGTCGCAGTCCAGAAGTCCGGGATGAGGTAGGGCAGCGTGTGGCCGATGCCGCCGGCAATGGTCATCAGGCCGCAGACGAGGCCGCGCAGGTAGGGCGTGCCGCGGCCGGAGAGCTTGCCGTCGTCGGCGAGGGCTTCGGCGAAGCCCATGGAGACGCCGGCGCCGACCGAGGCGGCCAGGCCGACCAGGAAGGCGTTCCAGGAATCGTGGGTGGCGAAGGCCGCGGCGAAGACCGGGGCGAGGGTGGAGACGGAGCCGTCCATGAGGCCGACCAGGCCGGGCTGGACGATCTGCAGCACGAAGCGGCGGCGGGCGTCGTCATCCTCGCGCACCCGGGCTTCGGTGGGCGGCTTCTCTTCGTCGATCTCGTCGGCGGTGCGCTCGTGGGCGGCTTCGGCGACGGCGAGGTCGCCCAGCACGTTGCGGATGGTCACGTCGAGGGTGCGGCTGGCGGCCTGGTGATAGAAGCGGCTGGCATTGGACTCCATGCGGCGGGCTTCGCGGCGCATGCCTTCGGGGCCCTGGAAGATCATGGAGCCGGAGGGGCGTTCCTGCAGCAGGCCGTGGATGTCGTCGGCATCGATGCGCGGGATGGTTTCACCGAACTTCGACCGGAACAGCTCCGCCAACTGGTGACGATGACCGGTTTCCTCGTCGGCCATCTCGGTGAACATGCGGGCGGTGTCGGGGTAGTTGGCGCGCAGGGTTTCGGCAAAGCCGGTGTAGGCGATGCTGGCCTGCTCCTCGTTGCTGATGGCCAGAGCGAGGATCTCGGCATCCGTCAGATCCTCGATGTGACGGTGCTTGCGCTTCCAGAGGGAAGTCTTGCGGAAGTAGGCCAACGGCGTGTCCTTCAAGGCAGCCGATCAAGTCGCACCGCCGTAACGGTGGGACTCGAACGATCAAAACAGGAGATGACAGAGTTGTATGGGCTGTTGCGCAGTATGGCAACAGCAAGAGTTCCACCAGCAAAGTATAGCATTAGTAAAGCGACTTAGTCGCAACTGCAATTCGATGCATCGGGGAGCGGCCGGCTCACGCCATGCGGGCGGCGCGGCGCGGTTGGTGGATCGCCCGTCGACGGAAGACGGGCTTCCGATGCAGCCGTTCGAACCTGCGGCAGTACCGCGGCCAGTGGCCTCGGTTCGGGTTGGAGTATTGGCGTGCGTTGGCTTAGATCTGCGCCACGGTGCCGCACCGGGTCGGAGGAACAATGCCGCTACTTCGCTATGCTGTCGCTCTGCTGAGCGGGTTCGCCATGCCGGCCCTGGCCTATGACCCCGCGCCGGTCGCCAGCCGCAGCGGTATGGTGGTTTCGGCGCAGGCGCAGGCTTCGGCGGCGGGCGTCGCGGTGCTGGAACAGGGGGGCAATGCGATCGATGCGGCCGTTGCGGTCGGTTACGCGCTCGCCGTCACCTACCCGGCTGCCGGCAATCTAGGCGGCGGCGGCTTCATGACGGTGCGGCTGGCCGATGGGACCAGCCGCTTTCTGGATTTCCGCGAAAAGGCGCCGCTGGCGGCGACGGCGGGGATGTTCCTCGACCAGGCCGGCAACGTGGTGCCGGGGCGGTCGTCGGAGGGCTGGATGGCGGTCGGGGTGCCGGGTACGCCGGCCGGGCTGGAGGCGGCGCGGCTGCGCTGGGGCGTGTTGCCGCGAGCCGCCTCGCTGGCGCCGGCGATCCGGCTGGCGGAGGAGGGCTTCGTTCTCACCGCCGGCGACGCCACCTTGTTTCGGCTGGAGGCGGGCGCGCTGGCCCGCGACCCGGCGAGCGCGGTCATCTTCGTGCCTGGCGGCAAGCCGCTGGCGCCGGGCGACCGGCTGATCCAGTCCGACCTGGCGCGCACGCTGCGGGCCTTGTCCGACGGTGGACCCGACGCGTTCTACCGAGGCGCCGTCGCCGATGCGATCGTGGCCGCGAGCCAGGCGGGGGGCGGCATCCTGGCCAAGCGCGACTTCGAGGCCTACCGGACCCGCGAGATGGCGCCGGTCGAGTGCAGCTATCGCGGCTACCTGGTGCAGTCGGCGCCGCCGCCGAGTTCAGGCGGCGTGGTGATGTGCGAGATCCTGAACATCCTCGAGCAGGACGATTTGCGGGCGCTTGGTTTTCACTCCGCCGCAGAGATCCATCTGCTGGTCGAGGCGATGCGGCATGCGTTCCATGATCGCAATTCGGCGCTGGGCGATCCCGACTTCGTCCGCAACCCGACCGGGCGGCTGCTCGACAAAGGCTATGCCGCGTCCGTTCGCGCGTCGTTCGATTCGGAGCGGGCGACGCCGTCGGCCGATCTGCGTGACGGGCCGATCGGGCAGGAGGGCAACAACACGACGCAGATCTCAGTGGTGGATCGCGACGGCAACGCGGTGTCGATGACCTACACGCTGAACAACTGGTTCGGCGCGCACCGGGTCGCGCCGGGGACGGGCGTGTTGCTGAACGACGAGATGGACGACTTCACCGCCAAGCCGGGCGAGGCCAACGGGTTTGGCCTGGTGCAGGGGGCGGCCAACGCGGTGGCGCCGGGCAAGACGCCGCTCAGCTCGATGTCGCCGACGATCGTGTCACGGGACGGCAAGACGGTGCTGGTGATCGGCAGCCCCGGCGGGCCGCGCATCATCACCATCACGCTGGAGGCGATCATCAACATGATCGATCACGGAATGACGGTGCAGGAAGCGGTTGCCGCGCCGCGCATCCACCACCAGATGCTGCCCGACACGGTGTACATCGAGCGGTTCGCGCTGTCGCCGGACACGCGCGCGCTGCTGGAGGCGCGCGGCTACCGCTTCACGGAGAGCGCGCCGTGGGGGATCGCGGAAGGGATCTCGATCGGGGCGCCGCGGCTGGTGCCGAGCGGCTTCGGGACGGCGCAATCGCTCAACGTCGGGGTGCCGGACATGCCCGGCGCGACCCGGTTCGGCGGCCATGATCCGCGCGGGGCCGCCGGCGCGGCGCGCGGCGAGTAGTCGCTTCCTGATACGGCGGACATCATGACGAGCGGCATCCCGCGCCCCAAGGCGGACCGGACGCAGCTGCAGCAGATCATCGCCGGGCTGCCGGAGGGGGTCATCATCATCGATCCCGATCAGACGATCGCGTGGTGCAACCAGGCGGCGCTGGCGATGCACGGGGTCACGTCGCTGGAAGGGCTCGGGCGGACGGTGACCGAGTATCGCGAGCGGTTCGTTCTGCATTACCGCAACAGCCATAAGTTGCCGGCGGGCCATTATCCGATGGACCGGGTGATCGCGGGCGAGGCGTTCACCCAGGTGGTGGTCGAGGTCACGCTGCCGGGCGAGGAGCGGCACCGGGTTCAGCAGATCCGCAGCCTGATCATCACCGACCCGGCGGGCGACCCGGACTGCCTGGTGCTGATTCTCGAGGACGAGACCGAACGCTTCAGCGCGGAGGAGCGGTTCGAGCGCACCTTCAACGCCAACCCGGCGCCGGCCATCATCGTGCGCCTCGGCGACGGGCGCTACGTCAAGGTCAACCAGGGCTTCATGGAGATGACCGGCTTCGTCAAGGAGGCGCTGATCGGCCGTTCGATGCACGATTACGACGTGCTGGACGGGGCGGAGAAGCGGGACCTGGCCGTGGATCGGCTGCACAAGGGCATCACGATCCCGCAGATGGAGGCGCAGCTGCGCACGGTGGCCGGCGACCGGCGTACCGTTATCATCGCCGGGCAGCCGATCGAGGTCGGCACGGAAGCGTGCATGTTGTTCACCTTCGCGGACCTGCAGCCGCGCAAGCAGGCGCAGGATACGCTGCGGCAGAGCGAGCAACGCTTTTCCGTGGCGTTCCGGCTCGCGCCGGTGCCGATGGCGATCATCGCGATGCAGGGGGCGCGCGTGCTCGACGTCAACGACGCGTTCGCGGACGCGACCGGGTGGCGGCGCGAGCAGGTCGTGGGGCGTAGCGAGCCGGAACTCGGCCTGTGGGGCGGCGAGGACACGCGCGGTCGGCTGGAACGCCAGTTGAAGCAGACCGGGCACCTGCGCGGTGCTGACGTGCAGATCAGATTGCCGGGTGAGCGGGTGTGCGACTTCCAGCTTTCGGCGGAAGCGGTGGTGATCCATGGCGAGCCCTGCGTGCTGCTGGTGCTGCTGGACGTCACCAAGCGCAAGCAGAGCGAGGCGGAGCTGCTGACCGCGATCGAGGCGGTGATGCAGGACACGTCGTGGTTCGGGCAGCGCATCGTGGAGAAGCTGGCCAGCCTGACGCCGCGCGGCTCGCCCAAGCCGGGTGGGCCGGCGGTGGCGGACATCACGCCGCGGGGGCGGGACGTGCTGGCGCTGCTGGCGCTGCTGGCGCAGGGGCTCGGTGACGAACAGGTTGCGCAAAGCCTGGGGATGAGCCGGAACACCATCAAAAATCACGTTTCCGCGATCTACAAAGTCACGGGTTTGAAACGACGCAGCGAGTTGGTGGTGTGGGCGCGCGAGCGTGGATTGGGCGTGACGGCGAAAAGCGAGCAGGAACAAGGTTCCAAGAAGCGGGCGCAGGCTGGGCCGGTCCGGAAGTCACGGAATGCCGGTAAAAAGTAACTGCCTTCGGGCAGCCGGTTTTGCGTGCTCGGCGGCCGTTGACCCGGTCGGAGCGTCACGACTACATCGGAATGTAAGAGCTCTTCACGGCGAGACAGTGAGGCATTGGGACGAGATGGTTACGAGTGTGGAGAGCATCTAGCGATGACCAAGGACAGCGATCCGGGCGTGAGTAAGGAAGTGTCCGGCTCGCTCAAGGAGGCGATCGGCAAGATCACCGGCGACACCAAAACGCAAGTCGACGGTGCGACGGAGAAGAAAGCTGGCAAGAGCCAGAAAGAGAAACCTGCTGCGGCGACAAAAAAGAGTAAGTAAAATTCACTCTCTAGCTCAGGCGATTATCATCGTCTGAGCATTCAAGAAAAAATCCAATCTAGTAATCGTGTAGTCCGGCGCCCGTAAAGCGGTGTGCGTCGACGTGTCACGACCACCAACCCGTTTCAAACGAGACCAATCATGCAAGATCCGGCTGCTGCCGACACACGTTCGGCAGCCTCTGAAAACCCGCACGCGCCGAAACCGTCCAATGCGCTGCTGATCTATTCCGCCGAGGCGATCGGCACCTTCATGCTGGTGCTGGTCGGGACTGCGGTGGCCACGGCGGCGGCACTCGGCAAGGGCACGGCCGGGCCGGCGTACAACTCGCTGGCCGTGGCGCTGTCGTTCGGCTTCATCCTGACGCCGATCGTCGGTGCGCTCGGGCCGGTGAGCGGCGCGCACGTCAACCCGGCGGTCACGCTGGGCTTGGCGGTGGCGGGCAAGTTCCCGTGGCGGCATCTGCCGGGTTACGTGATCGCGCAGACGATCGGCGCCATCGTCGCCGCGCTGGCCGTGTGGGCGATCTATGGTCATGGGGCTTATTTCGACTCCCACCTGGGTGCGCCGTCGCCGGTCAACAATGCGGGGCCGATGCAGGTGCTGCTGGCCGAAGCGCTGATCGCCTTCATCCTGGTGTTGACCGTGCTGTTCACCGCAACCGATCCGCGCGTGCCGCCGGGCGTGGCCGCCATCGCGATCGGGTTCGCCCTGGTGGCCGGCGTGTTCCTGGGTGGCCCGGTCAGCGGCGGTGCCGGCAACCCGGCGCGCGCGTTCGGGCCGATGCTGGTGACCGGTCGGTTCCCGGTGTGGTTCTTCTATATGGCGGGCCCGCTGGTCGGCGGGGTCTTGGCGGCGATCGCGTTCCGCTTCATCGGCCGCGCCGACGCGCCGACCATGTCGCTCGACGGGCTGGAGGGTGCGTCGCCGGACGCGCAGCAGGACACGCCGGCGGCCAAGCCGGCCACGGTGCGGCGCGGCGAAGTGGTGAGCCTGGCGGAGAACGTCACCGAGCAGGTGCATGACGCGGTCCACACCGCGATCGAGCAGGTCGTCGGCCGGGCGGAGCATGCCCTCGACACCGCGACACAGGGCTTGCGGCGGTTCGGCCGAGACAAGCCGGTGGCCGCGGTCGCCTCGGCGCTGGGCTTGGGCACCGTCATCGGCGTCGTTCTGAGCCTCGGGCGGCGGCGCTGATCGCGCCGATCGCGACATCCAAACCCCCAATCGATGAGGAATGGACGATGACGGCTTTCAAATTTCGACACGGCGCCGCGTTGCTGGCGCTTTCCATCACCGGCTGCGCCCTGGCTACGGCGACGCCGCCGCAGGTGGACGTCATCGACGTCCACCTGGTCGGGCTCGGGCTGACGGAGCAGCAACTGGCGGTGACGCTGTGCGTGTCCAACCCGAACAAGATCAGCCTGGATTTCAAGCGGGTCACGGCGGACCTCGACGTGTCCGGCGCACCGTTGGCGACCGGCCGGAGCGATCTGGCGGTCCAGTTGCCGCCGCTGTCGTCGACGGCGGTGCCGTTCACGGTGGTGACGACGGTGCAGAATCTGGGGCTGCAGCTGCTCGGCATCCTGAACACCGGCCGGGTCGAGTATCGGGTGCATGGCTTTGTCACTTTGACGGGCGCGTTGGGCATCACCCTGCCCTACTCGCGCTCTGGACAGCTGGACCCGGTGGCGGATGGGCTCAGGCTGGCTGGCGGCGCGAGCGATCCGTCCGCGCCGTCGCGTTGCGCGCTTGCTTCCTATGGCGCCGGCATGGGCTCGGCGCCGTCCACGTCCGTCAGGTTCTGAGCCCCGAGATGGTCACCTCCAAACAATCCTACCGGCTCGCCTGCCTGGCGAGTTGCGTCATGATCCTGGCGCCGGCGGGCGCCATGGCGCAGTCCGCGCCCGCGCCGGGGTCGAAGCAGCTCAACGGCGCCACGCCGGCGGCCACTGCCAGCCAGAGCCCGACACCGGGCGCGGCCGACGTGCCAAGCGTCCCGTCCGCGCCCAGCCCGGGCGAACCCGGCTTCATCGACAGCCTCGGCACGCGCAAGACGCTGCTCGGGGACGCCTACGGGATCCGGCCCAATCTGGGCCGCTACGGGGTGTCGCTCGGCATCACCGACACCGAGGAGGTGTTGGGCAACCCGTCCGGCGGCACCCGGCAGGGTGTGATCTACGAGGGGCTGACGCAGCTGAACCTGGGGATCGACACCCAGAAGGCGTTCGGGTGGGAAGGCGGCACCTTCAACGTCAGCGCCCTGCAGATCCACGGTCGCGGCCTGACGCAGAACGACATCAACTCGCTCAAGACGGTCAGCAACATCGAGGCCCAGCGCGCCACCCGGTTGTGGGAGCTTTGGTATCAGCAGAGCTTCGCCGGTGGACGGGCGGACATCAAGATCGGGCAGCAGAGCCTGGATCAGGAGTTCATCGCCAGCGTGTATGGCGGCTTGTTCGTCAACTCGGCGTTCGCGTGGCCGGTGCTCACCAGTGCGGACCTGTATTCCGGCGGGCCGGCGTTTCCGCTGGCGTCGCTCGGCGTACGTGGGCGCGTGCAGGTGACGGATCACGTGACGGTGCTGGGCGGGGTGTTCGACGACAATCCGCCGGGCGGCTCGTTCTACGACAACCTTCAGGTTCGTGGGGCGGCGAAGTCGGGCACCAGCTTCAACCTGAACACCGGCGCGCTGTTCATCGCGGAAGTGCAGTATGCCACCAATCCGGCGCAGGCCGGCAACGCGCCGGCGGCGGGACAGAGCGGACTGCCCGGGGTGTACAAGTTCGGCGGCTGGTTCGACAGCGGTCAGTTCGCCGTGCAGTCGCAGACGCGGGTGCAGGGGCTCGATCATTCCGGCACCCCGATGCGGCCGACCGAGTTGTTGCGGCACAATTGGAGCCTGTACGCCACCGCCGACCAGGCGCTGTGGGCGCCGGTTCCGGGTGGGCCGCAGACGGTTGCGGTGTTCGGCCGGGCGATGGATGCGCCCGGGGACCGCAACCTGGTGTCGGTCAGCCTCAATGGCGGGATCGTGCTGAAGGCGCCGACCGCGAGCCGGCCGCAGGACTCCGTGGGCATCGGCTTTGGCTACAACCGTATCGGCGACCGCGCCCGCCTGCTGGACCGGCAGAGCCTGGAGGCCGGGTATCTCGGCAACTCGGTTCGCAACGCTGAAGCGTTCGTGGAGGCGACCTACCAGGCGCGGCTGACGCCCTGGGCCACGCTGCAGCCGGACGCGCAATACGTGATCAGCCCCGGCGGCAACATCACCAAGCCGGACGGAAGCGGCCAGCGGGTCAAGAACGCGCTGATCCTGGGCCTCCGTTCGACGATCACTTTCTAACCTTCAAGCAGAGGAAATAATCATGAGCGACGACAAGTTCGAAGCCACCGCGCGCCAGGTCGGCGGCAAGCTGCAGGATTTGGTGGACGGCGCGACCGGTGACACCAGGCTGCAGATGGACGGCAAGCTCGATCAGGCGGCCGGCGCGGCGCAGCGGATGCTCGGCGATGCCAAGCAGACGGTCGCATCGGCCGTCGGCGAGGTTAAGGCAACCGTCGGCAGCGTGGCCGACATCGCCCAGAGGGCGAGCGGCACACTGCGCGACAATCCCCTCGCCGTGACGATCGCGGCCGGGCTGGTGGGCGTGGCGATCGGCTTCCTGCTGGGGCGCCCGTCCGACGAGCGGACGATCCAGATCGGACGCGCCCGCTTGTCGTACCGCGACCGCTAGACCGCTCCACGCAAAATCACTCCGGTTGGCGAAACGCCGGGCCGGCTCAAAGGAGTTTTTCCAAATGTCATACGCCAAACCTTCCGTTGCCATGACCCATACGCATCGGCGCATTTCCTGGGCCGCCATCTTCGGTGGCGTGATCCTGGCCGTGACCGTGCAGATCCTGCTGACCCTGCTCGGCGCCGGGATCGGCCTCGGCACCATCGACGTGAAGTCCGGGACGTCGCCTGATGCCAGCACCTTGGGCATTGGCGCCGGGCTGTGGTGGATGATCACCAGCCTCGTCGCCCTGGCGGTGGGCGGCT
>CAZTJC010000068.1:0-20111 GCA_964613945.1 uncultured Acetobacteraceae bacterium | reverse complement strand
GAATTGCGAGCGGAGCTCGAGGCGGCCGGGCAGTCTTTCCAGACGGAAACCGATACCGAGACGGTCGCGCAGCTGATCGACCTCAACCTCGGGCTCGGGATGGAGCCGATCGAGGCGGCTCGGGCAGCGTTCGAGCGGCTGGAGGGAGCCTATGCCGTGGCGCTGATCTTCGCCGGGCATCCGGAGCTGATGATCGGCGCGCAGCACGGGGCGCCGTTGGCGGTCGGGTTCGGTGAAAGCGCGATGTATCTCGGCAGCGACAGTCTGGCGCTAGCGCCGATGACGCGCCGGATCGCTTACCTGCACGATGGCGACTGGGCTGTGATCTCGCGCGACAATGCAGCGATCTTTGGACCCGGCGGTGGCAAGGTGAACCGGCCGATCAAGGTGACGGTGCAGACCGGTGCCGTGGTGGGCAAAGACGGCTACCGCCACTTCATGGAGAAAGAGCTTCACGAGCATCCGGCCGCTATCGGCCAGACGCTGGCGCGCATGCTGGATCCGGCGGCCCGAGTGGTGACGTTGCCGGATTTGCCGTTCGACTGGAAGCTGATCCCGCGGCTGACGATCGCTGGGTGTGGCAGCACGTATTACGCCGGACTGGCGGGGCGGCACTGGATGGAGGAGTTGGCGCGGTTGCCGTCCGACATCGATATCGCCAGCGAGTTCCGTTATCGCACGCCGCCGATGACCGTCGGTGGCGTCGGCTTGTTGGTCAGCCAGAGTGGCGAGACGGCTGACACGTTGGCAGCGCTGCGTTTCATGCAGCAGGCAGGACAGCATATCGTCTCGGTGCTCAACGTCTCGGAAAGCAGCATGGCGCGCGAGAGCGACGTGGTGTTGGAAACGATTGCCGGGCCGGAGATCGGCGTTGCCAGCACGAAAGCGTTCACGGCGCAGCTGACGGTTCTGGCGTGCCTGGCCATCGGTGCCGGGCGCGCGCGCGGCACGATCGATGCGGCAACGGAAGCTCGACTGGTGGCGGCGTTGCTCGAACTGCCGAGCCGGGCGGCCGAGGTGTTGGCCAAGGAGGATGCCATCCGTAAGATGGCGGAGCGGATGAGCGAGGCACGCGACGTGTTGTGCCTGGGGCGCGGCGCCCAGCATGCCATTGCGCTCGAAGCGGCATTGAAGCTCAAGGAGATCTGCTACATCCATGCCGAGGGCTATGCTGCCGGCGAGATGAAGCATGGTCCGATCGCGCTGATCGATCGGCAGGTTCCGATTCTGTCGCTGCTGCCGTCTGGACCGTTGTTCGAGAAGACGGCCAGCAACGTCCAGGAGGCCGGCGCACGCGGCGGTCAGATCGTGATCATGTCGGATGCGGCTGGGTGCGCGAAGATGAAAGGAATTGCGTCGGAGATGTTGGAGCTGCCGACGGTTGATCCGTTCGTGGCACCGATCCTGTACGCGATCGCGGTGCAGATGCTGGCCTATCACACGGCGCTGCTGCGCGGCACCGACGTCGATCAGCCGCGCAACCTAGCGAAAAGCGTTACCGTCGAATAAGCGCTACCGACGCCGACTACTGGTTACTTTCGGCAAGTGATCGAGTTTTCGGCGTCGTTTTCGACCGACCAGGTTTCGGCACATCGACCTATTCCCGCCGACATGACAAAACCTCCCAACCGGCCCGGTCGGTTGTACCGAGGCTGCGCTAGGCAGCAGCACATGGAGGATAAACGGCATGTCTGAGACACAGGCGGCACCGAAGGCCAAGAAGGGTGTGGCACTGGCCGGCATCACGGCAGGGAACACGGCGCTGTGCACAGTCGGTCATACCGGCAATGATTTGCACTACCGTGGCTACGACATTCTCGACATCGCCGAGCAGTGCGAGTTCGAGGAGATCGCACATCTGCTCGTGCATGGGGCGCTACCGAATCAGGCGCAGCTTGCCGCTTACAAAGCCAAGTTGCGGGCCTTGCGCGGGTTGCCGCGCGCGGTTCGCGAGATATTGGAAGCGCTTCCGGCGGCGACACATCCGATGGACGTGATGCGCACCGGGATTTCGGCGATGGGCTGCGTCCTGCCGGAGAAAGAAGACCATAGTGCGGCGGGTGCACGTGACATCGCGGATCGGCTCATGGCCAGCGGTGCATCGATGCTGCTGTACTGGTTTCACTGGTCACAGAACGGTCGGCGTATTGAAGTCGAGACGTCGGACGACAGTATCGGCGGGCATTTCCTTCATCTATTGCATGGCAAGCCGCCGTCGCCCGAGTGGGAGCGGGCGATGCACACGAGCTTGGTGCTGTATGCGGAGCACGAATTCAACGCGAGCACGTTCGCGGCGCGCGTCGTCGCCGGGACGGGGGCGGACATGTATTCGGCGATCGTCGGTGGGATCGGTGCCCTGCGCGGGCCGAAACACGGTGGCGCCAACGAAGTGGCGCTGGAGATACAGCAACGCTACGCGAGCACTGACGAGGCCGAGGCAGATATCCGGCGCCGGGTCGCGGCCAAAGAGGTAATCATCGGGTTCGGTCACGCGGTTTATACCGTTTCGGACCCGCGCAACGTGGTGATCAAGCGCGTGGCCAAAGCGTTGTCCGCGCAGAACGGCAGCATGCTCGGCTACGAAGTCGCAGACCGCATCGAAGCCACGATGTGGGAATTGAAGCGTATGTTTGCCAACTTGGATTGGTTCAGCGCCGTCGCCTACAGCCAGATGCGCATTCCAACAGCCATGTTCACGCCCATTTTCGTCATCGCGCGGACCAGCGGCTGGAGCGCGCACGTCATGGAACAACGCGTCGACAACAAGCTCATTCGTCCCACGGCCAACTATGTCGGGCCTGAAAACCTGAGCTTCGTTCCGATCGCCGAGCGTTAGGTCAGCTTAACATCGTAGGGTCGCCGGTTCGTAGTCATTGAAGCTGCGAACCGGCTCACCGTCGATTAGACGGTTGACGGTGTTTGTTGATCGAGCGAGGTGAAAGCCGTTTGGAAGAAACGGGGTCCGCCGAAGTTGCCGGATTTCAGCGCCAACAACATTTCTGGGCCGGTGCCTTCTGCATAGGTCCACGGTACTCCGGGATCGATTTCGGCACCGATCCGCAGACGCGTCACACCAAGTGCTGATACGACCGCACCGCTCGTCTCGCCGCCGGCGACGACCATGCGACGCACACCACGCTCAACCAGTTGTTGGGCGATCCTCGCCAACGTGTTTTCCACGAGCGCGCCGGCGGCGTCGCGTCCCAGTTTTTCCTGGAGCTTGGCCACCCGATCGGGCGTACTGGAGGCGGCGATGACGATGGGAACATCCCCAAGTTTGTCCTGGGCCCACGACAATGCTTGTTCTACAAGTGCCGTCGCATCCGGGGTCGCAAGCGGGTCGAGTTCAAGCGTGGGGAGGATCTCTCGCGTCGTGGCAACCTGAAGCAAGGTCGCGCGTGAGCAGGAGCCGACTAGGATGGCTGCGGAACCAGTGGTCGGCGGAAGATCGGTCGAGATGTCGGTGGATAGCAGGCCGAGGGCACGGAAATTCTCAGGCAGGCCCATTGCGATGCCGGACCCACCGGTCACGAGAGGGTGGTTGGCGATTGCAGACCCGATCGCCAGCAAGTGATGGTCCGCGGTTGCATCAACGATCGCGAAGCGGCGACCCTGTTCGCGTAAGCGGGTCAGGGCGGTGCGGATCGGGCCGGAGCCTGTTTGAACGATTGAAAACGGCACCAGGCCCACCGTTCCCTCGGTCTGACGCGAGAGAACCCGGACGAGGTTGGAGTCGCGCATCGGGGTAAGCGGATGATCCTGCATTCCGCTCTCGTTCAGCAGGGTTGTGCCGACGAAGAGATGACCTTGATAAACCGTGCGGGCGTTGGCCGGAAAGGCTGGGCAGGCGATGGCAAAACCACAGTCGAGAGCGGTGACGAGAGCTTCGGCCACAGGTCCGATGTTGCCGGCTTCGGTGCTGTCGAACGTCGAGCAATATTTAAAGAAGTATTGGCGGCACCCAGCGGCTTGTAACCAGGTGAGGGCGGCGAGGCTCTGGGCGACGGCTTGCCCGGCTGGAATGGTGCGCGATTTAAGGGCGATGACGATGGCATCTGCGTCCGGAACGGGGTCGCCGGGCTCGGGTGCGCCGATGAGCTGGACTGTGCGCATGCCGTTTCGGACAAGCATGGAAGCGAGATCGGTCGCGCCGGTGAAATCGTCGGCGATGCAGCCTAACAGTGGCATGTCACTGCTCCAGAACGGTGATGAAGTTACGAGCGCGATCGGCCCAGCGCGGTAAGGTGCTGCCGACAGTGCGGGCGGCCGCGGCCATGTCGGCCTGCAGTCTGGCATCGAAGAGAAAACGACGGAGGCATTTACCGAATGTCACTAAGTCGTCGAGAGGACAGATTGCGCCAGCGGACGATGGGAGGATGGTGTCGGCGTTGGCACCAGTGGTGGTGAGACACGGAATGCCGCGCTGCAAGGCTTCGGCGATGGCGGCAGGATAGCCTTCCCAGCGCGTCGCCAGGGCGAAGACACTTGCTCGTCGCCACTCTGTTTCCAGGCACTCTGGGAGTGGGTCAGCAAGAACCGTTACTCGCGTGCTCAGACCGAATTCATCAGCGAGGGTGCGGAGTTCTGCGGCGTAGGCGGGCTCACGTTGCGAGTCGCCGGCGATGACGAGGTGCCAGGGAAGATCTTGCAAGCGGGACACGGCTTGGATCAGGCGGTCGTGGCCTTTCCGCCGGGTCAGAACGCCGACGGAGAGTATGACCGGTCGTTCGGGATCGGGCGTTGCCGGGGCGGCGTCGCGAAGGCCCGGCGGAATGCTCTGCGCGGTGACACCGAACTCATCGGCAAGACGAGTGGCGACGGGCGCGCTCGTGGCGACGATGCGACGCAAGCGGGGCAGCATCGTGCGCTCGACTTCTAGGACTTGCGCTCGGGAAATTTCGTCGCGCCCGGCTGCGGCCGCAATGTGATGGATGAGAGCGACGGCGTCTATGCGCACGAGGTCATCGAGCCGGTTATGTAGGCGGGGCAGCAACATGCCGTCGATCACGGCGATCGATCCGGTTGGGAAGACCGGGTCGGTGCCGACGAGCAGATCGACTTGCACGCCTATCGAACGGAGGCCGCCCGCTAGACCGTCGATGTAATCGGCACCACCGCCACCGCCGGTCTCATTTGGCGGCGGGAGTGCAAAGGCGAGATGCATCGAGCCGCCCTAACACGGGGGCGGCGCGACGTCACGCGTGCCGGGTCATGGCGACGCGGGTATCACCTGGGATGGAGTTGCCGGCAGCGCCGTATCGGGGGCTGGCGGGGACAGTCTTGGCCGCATGGATGACCATGGTCAGGATTTGGCTTTGCACCTCGAGCGCCCGCTCGAGCAGGAGTTGGTTGCGCGCGGAAAGATCGCGAAGGCGAGCACCGAGTTCTTCGGAGATAGTGGCGGGCGATAGAGCGCGGGCAGCGGCGATTTTGTGCGGGAGCAACGCGACGGCGGCGTTGGCGTCATGTCGTTCGAGCGCGTCGTTTTCGGCGATCAGGATGGCTTCAAGCGTGGGTGCGGCGTCGAGGTCGGTCATTTTGCGTGTTCCTGCATCCGGATCATCTGTTGCATGATGGGTTGAGCGAGGCCGAGCCCACCTTGAGCAGTCATCTGCTTTGCGATGGCAGTGACCATCATGGGCTTCCATGCCGCTTCACCCTCACCGCCGCCGAACATCGATTTCGACTGGTCGACGGTGTTGAAGATTGGGGTCAGCAGCTGATTGATGGCCATCGACTCGAAGTCGGTCGCGGCTTTTTGGTATTTCTGCAGTTGTGCGGGTGAGAGCGTGGTTGAGGGCGCGGCGGGCGGGGTGATGTTGATCATCGGAATTGCAGGTCCGCTTGGAGGGCGCCGGCGGCTTTGATGGATTGCAGGATGCTAATCATATCGCGCGGGCCGACGCCGAGTGAGTTGAGGCTGGCGACGAGGTCACGGAGCGTGATGCCGCCACGGAGGATGCCGAGCTTGCGGTCGGATTGAGTGTCGACTTGAATGTTGGTGCGTGGCGTGACGACCGTGCTGCCGTTCGAGAGCGCGTTGGGCTGGCTTACCTGAGGATCTTCGGTGACGCGGATCGTCAGGTTTCCTTGAGCGATCGCCACGGTGCTGATGCGGACATTGTCGCCCATGACAACCGTGCCGCTCGCTTCATCGATGATGACGACGGCAGGGGTGTCGGGCTCGACCTGTAGGTCTTCGATGCGGGCGAGCGCATCGACAGGATCGCGACCACCGAGCGCGATGGCGACGGTGCGCGGGTCGGTGGCGCGGGCGCCGCCACCCAGAACGCGGTTGATCGCGTCGGCGATGCGGCGGGCGGTGGTGAGATCGGGGTTGCGCAAGCCTAGGCGGAGACCGGCGCGGGTATTGAACTGGAAGGCTACTTCTCGCTCGACGGTGGCGCCGTTGGCGATCCGGGCGGAGGTGGGAACGCCACGGGTGACCGAACTACCGGCGCCGCGTGCCGCAATCGCCGAGGTTGCCATGGCGCCCTGGGCAACGCCGTAAACCTCGCCATCGGCACCGAGCAGGGGGGTGACAAGCAAGGTGCCGCCAGTGAGATCCTTTGCGTCACCCAGCGCGGAGACAGCGACATCGATGCGGCTACCGCTGCGAGCGAAAGCGGGGAGGTTGGCGGTAACCATCACTGCGGCAACGTTTCTGGTCTGAAGACGGGTTTCCTGATCGCGCGTGTTGACGCCGAGGCGTTCGAGCATGCCGATCAGGGACTGACGGGTGAAGACTGCGCTATCGAGTCGATCACCGGTACCGTTGAGGCCAACGACGAGGCCATATCCGACGAGCTGGTTGTCGCGAACGCCCTCGACGTCGGCGATGTCCTTGATACGGACGGCAGCCTGGCTCTCGAGCGGACAGAGCGACAGCGCAAGGAGCGCGATTACAATGCAGTTCTTTGCAAATCGTAAAGCAATTGCGGGCATGATGTAGATAGAGCAAGCGGTGTGCCAGCCTGAAAGCTCAATGAAAACAATAGGTTTGCGTGGTGGCACGTGGGTAGAAATTGCCGGGTCGGCAATTTGGGGAGGGTGATTTGGTCGTCGTCGGTATTTCACGGTCCAGTATGACCAAGGTGGCGTCGGCGCGGCGCGGTGCGCAGGCCGGACCGTTCGCGGTCAAGGCGGAGCAGGCAGCGCACAGCGACGCGACGGTGGCGACAGGCAGTGTGTCGGCTACTTCACTGCTGGCATTGCAGGAGGCTGAATCCGGGCTGCATCAGGATCGAGAGGCGCGCCGGCATGGGGAAGCAGTGATCGACGAGTTGACCGAGCTGCAACGGGCGCTGCTTGGGGCGGATGGGCCGGATCTCGATCGGTTGACGGCCCTAGTTGCGCGGCCGATTTCGGCCAGCGACCCGGCGCTCGCAGGCGTGCTGCGCGCCGTGCGGTTGCGCGCTGGAATCGAGTTGGCGCGGCGCGGACGTGCGGCATCAATGTAACATCGGCGAAGGAACGATGAAACAAGGCGAAGCAATCCAAAAGGCTGCTTGGCGCGACGGGGAGGCATGCGTATAAGCCGGCAGAACACCGGAAGGTGACCAAATAAAGGACTGAACCATGATGCTCACGCTGCCTCCGGACTATCGGCCGTCGGAAGATGAAGAGTTCATGAATGCGATCCAGGCCGAGTATTTCCGGCAAAAACTGCAGCGTTGGCGGGCAGAGTTGCTACGCGAAGCAGACGGAACATTGGCAAGCCTGTCATCGCAAGGTGGTATCCATGAGGCGGACATCACCGATCGCGCCAGCGTCGAAACCGATCGTGCCCTTGAACTGCGCACGCGAGACCGGGCGCGTAAATTGGTTGCCAAAATCGATCAAGCTTTGGCTCGGATCGATGGTGGAACCTACGGATTCTGCGAAGACACCGCCGAGCCGATCGGCTTGCGGCGCTTGGAGGCGCGGCCGATCGCCACGATGTCGATCGAAGCGCAAGAGCGCCATGAGCGGATGGAACGGGTTCATCGGGACGATTGACCGCGGGTGGCCCTCGGTGATGACCGAGGGCCCAGCGATCAGAACGGCAGCAATATATCCAGGAGTTGCTGGCCATATCGCGCTTGTTGAACGTCGGTGAGCTGACCGCGACCGCCGTATGAGATGCGGGCTTCGGCCATGCGGTCGTGTTGGACAGTGTTGTCGCTGGCGATGTCTTGCGGACGGATGACGCCGCTGACTTGGAGATCGCGGAGTTCAGAGTTGACCCGCACCTCCTGCCGGGCGGCTACGGTCAGATTGCCATTGGGCAGAACCTGAGTGACTACCCCAGCCAGGCGTAGCGTGACGCTTTCGTTGCGTTTAATTGCGCCGGCACCGGTGTTGGCGTTGGACGTCGTGGTGGAAACCAGCGACGCCGGGCTAACGCCCTTGCCGAAGATCTTTGGCACGGAACGTTCGAGGCCGAGAAGATTCGGTACACCAAGGCCTTCGCTGCCGTTGCGGGTAGCCGATGTCTCGTTCTTGAGATTGGCGTTGTCCGTGATGTTTACCAAGACAGTAACGATGTCACCGACATTGGCGGCGCGTTGATCCTTGAAGAAGGCGCGGCTGCCCTGCCGCCATAGGCTGTTGGCTTCGGCAGGCTCCGTCTGCGGCCGCGGCATCGGCATGGTGATGGGGCGGTATGACGGATCACCGGTCGGATCGCTGCTAGGGGTCATGGCCGGCGGACGACCGACTTCCGACAATCGCTGAAGCGAGCCGCATCCCGAGAGCAGGATGACGAGGGCGAGCGCGACCGGCGACTTCATCGGGCAGCCACGTAGCGGGTGGCGGGACGTGCCGTGCCAGGGACAGCGCGGGCGCGTCCGGCACCGGTGATCTCCGCCTCGACGGTAGTGCGGGCGAGTTCGTTGAGCACGCGGATGTGGTCACCGATGCCGCCCGGTTCGGTAGCGATGGTTCGCGCGCTGACGGCCAATCCGGCCGTTTCGAGGCTGAGATTCACGGATTCTCCTTTTTGGACGACCATGGCGCGGCCGAGTTCGGCGAGAGGGATGGGCTGCTCGGGCTGGACGGACCGCTTGACGGCGAGGCCGACCGCCTGGGCGAAGCTGTGGACGATCTCGCCGCGAGCGAGGGTCACGCGGATCTTTGCCCATGACAGGTCCTGTGCCGTCACGACGTCACCGGGTACCAAGCGCCGGCGAAGGACCGGGATTTCAGTCATCTCCTGCACATGACCGCCGATGCGGAGCTGCAGGTCGGGGATGCCACTCGCCGATATCGTGAGGAGAGCGGCGAAGCGACCGCTGTTCGGATCGACGTCGAATTGGGTAGTGACGATGTCCAGCTTGGCGTCGGCGGGAACCTGGTCGGCGGCGATGGCGCCGATCTCAAGTTCGGCATCGGTGGGCAGGCCAGCGCCGGGGAGAGCGGCGATGATGGCGGGCCTGACGTCATCGCGGGTGATGGTGCGGCCGGGCCGTTCGAGGATGACGCGATCGCCACTGGAGGCCGGATGCCAGTCGACGCCATAGTCGCGGGCGATGGCGGCGAGCTGGGCCGATGGAACCGTCATGCGGGCGCCTGGTGCGGGAGCCGGGGCGAGAGCCTTGTCGTTGGTCACGCCATCCCACAGATCCGACAGTCGGATGGTGCCGCCGGAGAGGGTGCTCAGCGGTTTCAGCGTGGCGGCCTGACACGGGGCGAGCGAGGCGCAGGCGAGGGCGGCAAGGAGGGCGGTGGTTTTCACGCGTTACCTCAGGTTGGTCAGGGTGGACTGCATCTGGTCGCTGGTGGTGATCACGCGGCTATTCATCTCGTAAGCGCGCTGGGCGGTGATGAGGTTGGTGATCTCGGTGACGACGTTGACATTGCTGGTCTCGACGAAGCCGGCCATGACGCTGCCGAAGCCGGTCGAGTTCGGGTTGCCGTTGACGGCGTTGCCGGAGGCGGAAGTGGCGAGGTAGAGGTTGTCGCCAGTGGAGGCGAGACCGGCCTCGTTGGCGAAGGTAGCCAAGGTCAGGGTGCCGACGGTCTGGGATGCGGTCTGGCCGGCAAGGGTGACCTGCACGTCGCCGCCGGCGTTGATCGATACGTCCTGCGCGTTGGGCGGGATGGTGATGCCGGGGGCGATCGGGTAGCCGTCGGCGGTAACAATCTCGCCGTTAGGCGAGAGACTGAAGGTGCCGTCGCGGGTGTAGGCGGTGTCGCCGCTGGGCAAGGTGACCTGGAAAAAGCCCTTGCCCTTGATGGCGACGTCGAGGCTGTTGCTGGTCTGCTGGATGTTGCCTTGCTCGTGAATACGGTAGATGGCGGCGGTTTTAACGCCGAGGCCGAGCTGCGCGCCGGAGGGAACGATCGTTCCATTGTCGGAGCTGTTGGAGCCGACGCGGCGGAGGTTCTGGTAAAGCAGATCCTGGAACTCGGCGCGGCTGCGCTTGAAGCCCGTCGTGGTCATGTTGGCGATGTTGTTGGAGATGACTTCGACGTTGGTCTGCTGTGCCTGCATGCCGGTGCCGGCAATGTCGAGCGAACGCATTAGGTCTTCCTCGCGGTGATCTTGTCGATGGCGGATTGCATCCGATCGGCTTCGGCCTGAACGAACTGTGTGGTGAACTGGAACGAGCGAAGGTCGCTCATCATACGGGTGGTCTCGACGACGGATTGGACGTTGCTGTCTTCCACCGCGCCTTGGACGACCTTGGCTTGGGTCACCGCTGCGGTGGGCGCGTCGGCGAGGAGATTGCGGCTGCCTTCGGGGGAGACGCGGTTGGCGTCGGACGGCATGACGACGCCGACGCGGCCGATCTCGCCGGACTCGGTGCTGATCGTGCCGTCAGGGGTGACGGTGATCTCAGTGTCGGTGGGGGCTATACGGAGCGGGCTGCCAGATGAGCTGAGCAGGGCGTTGCCGTCCATGTCGCCGATGGTGCCGTTGGCTTGCTGAGTGAAATGTCCGGCGCGGGTGAGGCGTGGGCCGCGCGGCGTGTCGACGGTGAAATAGCCTTCGCCGCCGATGGCTAGGTCGAGCGGGTTGCCGGTGTTCTGTATGGTGCCGGGCTGCTGCTCGCGGTAGGTGGCGCGATCTTGCGTGTAGGCGACCTTGCGGTCACCGACCGGAGCTTCGGTGCCGGTTTGGTTGGAAAGCCAGTCGGTGAAGAGGACGCGGCTGGCCTTGAAGCCCGGGGTGCTCGCGTTGGCGAGGTTCGACGCAGTGACGTCCAGCGCGCGCTGTTGGGCGGCGAGGCGGGAGAGGGCGACGTAGGTCGGCAGTTCCATTGTGGCGTCCAGCGGTGTGCTGGTGGGATAAAGGCAAACGGCGTGCCAGAGGTCGAAGGCTTATGGATGCTCGGGATTTAGGTGGGCGGGGTAGGTCAAAATTGCCGGGGTCGGCGATAGATGCCGGGTCAGATCGGCAGGCGCATGCGGGCGCGAAGGCCGCCGAGGGGGCTGTGCTCGAGATGGATCTCGCCGCCATGGGCGCGAGCGATGTCGCGGGCGATGGTGAGGCCCAGGCCGGTGCCGTCATCGGCGCCGCTTTCAAAGGGTTTGAAGACGCTTTCACGGCGATCGGGCGGGATGCCGGGCCCGTTGTCATCGACGAGGACGGAGATGACGCGGCCTTGGGGCTGGACGGAGAGGTGGACGCGGCTGGCGTGACGACGGGCGTTGTCGACGAGGTTGGTGACGGCGCGGCGGGCGGCATCGGGGCGGAGGTGGACGGTGATACCCTGGGGCGAGTCCAACTCGATGGACGCGCCGGTGCGACGGGCGGCGGTGGCGACTTCGTCGAGAAGGGCGGAAAGGTCGATGGCCTGAGCCTGTTCGGCGCCTTCGCCGCGGGCAAAGGCGAGATAGCCGGCGATCATGCGCTCCATCTCGGCGGTGTCGGCGGTCATGTCGGCGATGTCGGGGGCGAGTTCGTCGGTTTTGGGAAGGATGGCGAGGGCGAGACGGAGCCGAGTCAACGGGGTGCGCAGGTCGTGGGAGACGCCGGCCAGCATCTCAGTCCGTTGGGAGAGGAAGCGATGGATGCGGGCCTGCATGCGATTGAAGGCGGTGGCGGCCTGGCGGACCTCGGTGGCGCCCTCGGGTTTGATGGGGCCGCGGTCGCGGCCGAGACCGAAGGCTTCGGCGGCTTCGGCGAGGCGGCGGATGGCGCGGACCTGATTGCGGAGGAACAGAGCGGCGATGCCAAAGAGGAGTAGGGCGGTGCCGACGACCCAGAGGACGAACAGGTAGATCGTGCTTGGGTAAAGGCGTTTGCGTGGGGCTTCGACCTCGAGAATGCCTTGGGCGACCTGGACGCGGATGAGAACGGCGCGGGCATCGCTGGTCCAGTCCATGGTGAAGGGAAGGCGGACCTTGGCTTCGAGCGCGGCGGCGAGGTCATCGTCCATAGGACCCGGCAGATTGATGCGGGGACGCAGGTCAAGGCCCGCGTCAGGGATGAAGTGCATCGGCACTTCGAACAGGCGTTGCGCGTTGTCGAGCGTGTATCGCTCGTCGGCAGGATAGCGGCGGATCAACTGGATGGTTTGGGCGATCTCGCCGGCGATGGCGAAGGAGAGACGGCGGGAAATGAAGTCGAGGTGGCCGCCGTAGAAGATGGTGAAGGTGACGGCCTGAAGGATGACCAGGGGAACCAGGACGATGAGGAGGGAGCGGCCGAGGAGACCCCGGGGCAGGAAGCGCTTGATCATCTGCGTACTCAAGTTCCAGGCTTGAGCACGTAGCCGCGGCCACGGACGGTGTGGAGAAAACGGGGCTCGCGCGGGTCGGATTCGATCTTGCGGCGGAGGCGGGTGACCTGGACGTCGATGGCGCGCTCGCCGGTGTCGTCCATCTGGAGCGCTTCGGCGATAGCTTCGCGGGAGAAGACCTCGCCGGGTCGGGCGGCCAGGGCTCGGAGGAGAGCGGCTTCGGCGCCGGTGAGATGGACGATCCCGTCGGGGCCGGAGAGTTCGGCACGGGCGATGTCGAAATGAAGCGGGCCGAGGCGGAGGGTGGTCTGGGTTGGCTCGACGGGGGCTGGAGTGCGGCGGCGGAGCATGGCGCGGAGGCGGAGAACGAGTTCGTAGGGTTCGAAGGGCTTGGGCAGGTAGTCGTCGGCGCCGGCCTCGAAGCCGGCAATACGGTCCTCGGGGGCGCCGCGGGCGGTGAGTAGGAGAATCGGTATTTCGGTCTGGCCGGAGGCGGCGGATTGATGGCGGATGGAGTTGGTGAAGGCCAATCCCGTCTCGTCGGGCATCATGACGTCGAGGATCATGAGGTCGGGCTGGACGACGCGCAGCTTTTCGCGCGCTTCGGCGGCGTGGCTGGCGGTGGTGACGCGGAAACCCTGCTCGACGAGGTAGCGCGAGAGGAGGGCGCGGAGCCGGGCGTCGTCGTCGACGACGAGAACGTGAGCCTCTTCATTCATTCAGGAGTCATCTGCGCAACGGGTCCGTATGATCGAGGGTGGTGCGGGCGTCGTCGGTCATGATGCCGCGCATGACCCGGCGGAAGCCATCAACGGCGGGGGCGCCGGCGTCGCGATACGCAGTGGCGAGGATTTCGCGCTGACGTTCGAAGAGGCGGCGCTCGAGAGCTTTGCCGGTTTCGGTCAGGGTGAGATGGCGCTGACGGCCGTCAGCAGTGCCGCGGGACTGGGCGACATAGTCGTGTTCCACCAGCGCGGCCAGAACGCGGGCGAGGCTTTGCTTGGTGATGCGAAGAATCGTCAGGAGTTCACCGACGGTGATGCCGGGACTGCGACCGATAAAGTGGATGGCGCGGTGATGGGCGCGGCCGAGGCCGAGTTCTTCCAGTACGGCGTCGGCGGCCGCGGTGAAATCCCGGTAGGCGAAGAAGAGAAGATCCTGAGCCTGCCGCATCTGTTCCTCACGGAGGAAGAGATGGCTGGCGCCGGCTGGTGGTTTGGCGTCGAGCGGGCTCATGCTCGATCGCCTCGCGTTCGCACGGCAACTGCGCAAGGCTCCCATGCGGGAAAACTGGGACAGTCTTGTTGCCATATAATCGGAATCATTTTATTTATCGCGCTGTCAAAGCAACTTTATTGCGTGAGATAGTGTCATGACGTTAGTTCCGTTCGACAATCGTGATGGGGTCATCTGGATGGATGGCATGCTGATACCCTGGCGGGAGGCAACGCTGCATGTTTTATCGCATGGGCTGCACTATGCCAGCGGCGTGTTCGAGGGAGAGCGGGCTTATGGCGGGCACATCTTCCGGTTGCGAGACCATACCGAACGACTGATCCGGTCAGCGGCTTTGCTCGGGTTCACGCTGCCTTACACGGCCGAGGAGATCGACGCGGCGTGTCGGGCGGTGGTTGCGGCAAATGGGCTCGAAGACGCGTATGTGCGGCCAATCGCGTGGCGGGGAGCGGAGGAGCTGTCGGTGTCGGCGCCGGGTTCGCGGATCCATTTGGCGATCGCGAGCTGGGCTTGGCCCAATCTGTTCGGGGACGACCGGATGCGCGGCGTCAGACTGGGTATGTCGACGTGGCGGCGGCCGCATCCGCAGACGGCGCCGACCGAGAGCAAGGCGGCGGGCATGTACATGATTGGGACATTGTCGAAACATGCGGCGGCGGATGCCGGGTTCGATGACGCGTTGATGCTGGATTGGCGTGGGAAGGTAGCGGAAGCGACCGGCGCCAACCTGTTCCTGGTGATCGACGGCGCGCTGCATACACCGACGCCGGATTGCTTCCTGGACGGGATCACGCGGCGGACGGTGATGGCGCTGGCCGAGAGCCGGCAGATCGCCGTGATGGAGCGAGCGATCGAGGAGAGCGAGTTGGGGTTGGCCAGCGAGGCATTTCTGACGGGAACGGCGGCAGAGGTGACGCCGGTTCGGCAGATCGGGACACATCGCTATGCGCCGGGAGCGATCACGGAGGTTCTGGTGCGGGACTACGAGGCGCTGGTACGGCGAGCGGGCTGAAGCCAAAAAGGAAGGGGAGGAAAACGATCCAGATCAGCCGAGCTTCGTAGCGATCGTGAACGGCGGAAAGAGCGCCGGTGGCGACGGCGTTGGCGGCGAGGGCGATGAGGACCAGGGCGGCCATATCGGCGCGAAGGCTTGGACGGGGCCGGCGCAAGGTTGCGATAAGGAGGATCGCGCAGCCGGCTAGGCCGAGAATGATGACCGTTCGCTGAAGCGGGAGCAGTTCGGCGGCGAGTGGTGCCAGCGTCCCGGCCACTTGTCGACTGGTGTCGAAGCGGGCGAGTTCCGCTTCGGGGAACCAGCGGGTGATGCGGGGGCGAACGGTATCGGCGAGGAAGTCGGGAACGAGCGTGTCGCCGAGGTCGACCCGAACGAGTTCGTGGGCCGCGTTGCGATAGGCATGGCGAAGGACTGCACCCGGTTCGGTACGGATGGTGCGGGCGACGATACGGCTGGCCTGGGCGGCAAAATCGGCCAGGGAAAGTGGATCGGACCAGAACGGGCTAGCGGGGTCCCAGAGAAATTGATCGCTGTCGGCGGTGAGTTGCTCGCGCCAGGCGCACAGGACGAGAGTGGAGTCGGGGCAGGTCTTGGCCAAGTAGTCGCGGGCGGGGCCGTCGCCGATGAGGCGGGCAAGAGCGAAGACGGAGCCGTAGGGCGACACGGCCAAGCGACCGTTGCCGACGAAGTTGGTGGCGAGCAGGAAGACCAAGGCAGCGGCGAGGCTGCCGAGGGGACGCCAGGCGACGCGTCGGTGGAGCAGCGTGACTGCGGCGATGAGGGCTGCTGCGAGAACCAGATGGGAGAGATGGGAGGCGATGGCAGCAGCGGTGAGGAAGGCGATCGGGATTACGTGGCGGCGGGGAAGGTGGCCGGCGGCGGTCAGGATGCCGAGTGCGACCAGGGCGGTGAAGGCGTCTGGCAGAAGCGTCGAGGCGAACCAAGGGGCGGAGGTCGCCACGGCGAGGACTAGGCAGAGTGCGAGATGGCGCATCGCGCGCGGGCGCGCGAAGGCGGATTGAGTGGCCCAGAGCATGTAGGAGAGAAGTAGGATCTGGGCGGCGGTGGGAAGGATCAAGGAGCGGTGGAGGCTCAGGGCGGCGATAACGGGACCGTAGAGGAAGGGTTTGTCCCAGCCCATGCTGGGAAGCAGGCCCATGTCAAGCAAGGCGCCGGTATCGCTGAAGACGATCGGATAGCCGTTCAGAACGATGGGCCATGCGAGAAAGAGGGCGCCGACGAAAATGGCCGGCGCGGACCGGGTCAGCCAGTGGTCCATCGTGCGGCCGCGGCATCGTCGGTGTCGCGAGCTTCTACCCAGCGTGAGGTGCCGTCGGCCGATTGTTCGGACTTCCAGAACGGAGCCTTGGTCTTGAGCCAGTCGATCAGAAAGGCCGTGGCGTCCAGAGCGGGGCCGCGATGAGCAGCGGCGGTCAGGACGAGAACGATGGGTTCGCCGGGAGCTAAGCGACCGATGCGATGGATGAGGGTGCAGCCGAGGAGGGACCAGCGGTCTTCGGCCGTGGCGGCGATGGCGGCGAGAGAGCGCTCGGTCATACCGGGATAGTGCTCGAGAGTCAGTGCATCGAGAGCGTGGTCGCCGGCATTGCCGCGGACCAGACCGACGAAGCAGCCGAGGCCGCCGATGTCGGTGCGATCGGCAGAGAGCTGAGCAATTTCCTGGCCGACGTCGAACGGTTCCGGCTGGACGCGGATCGTGGCCATCAGCCGCCGGTCACGGGCGGGAAGAAAGCGATCTCATCGTTCTCGCGGATGATGGTCTGCAGGTTCGCGAACTCCTGATTGACGGCGGCGCGGACGAGGCTGGGTTGGGCAAATGCGGCAGTGCCGGCCGGGTCACGATCGCGCAGGTGGGTGATGAGCTGTGCGACGGTGGTGACGGAAGGCGGCGGCGTGAGGTCTTCCTCGTTGCAGCCCATCCGTTCACGCAAGGCGGCGAAGTATAGGATTTTGAGCATAATCAGCGCGGGGTCGTGATGGTTTGGACGGTGCCGTCGGGCCGGATGACTGTGCTGGTGCCATTTCCGTTGGGAACTACGATCGCACCGGGGCCGGTGGGTGTGGTCAGGGTGCGATAGGCGTTGGTCCCGCCAGTGTCGACGGCCGGACCGTCCGGAGTGTTGATGACACCACCGGGTGGAGGGGGCGCGTTGGACGTCGGTGGCGGTGGCGAGAGCGATGGGCTCTGGATCTGAGGGAAACCCGGTTGCGCCTGGCCAGGCGAGGTCGAGCTGCCGCGGACCGGGACGGGTTGGCGATGCGCGGGCAAGCCCGGGCGGCCACCCCCGACGGTTGTAGGCTCGAAGCCGCGGGCGTCTTCGCGGCCGGGGTTGTTGGCCACATCTTCGAGGGTGGGGTCACGGGTGTCGAATTTCGGCCAAACGTTGCCGGGTTCGACCTCGAGCGGTTGCGTTGCCGGGTCGAGCCCGCGCACCCGGCGGACATTCTCGCTGTCGGTCATGGGGAAGTTGGGATTTCGGCGAGGGTTGGTGAAGGTATGATCCATAAATTCGCCGAAGCCGGTGCAGCCGGTCAGGCCGACCAAGAGGAGGAGCGGGGTCAATCGCCGCATGCGAGGGAAAGCTCCTGAGTCACGACTAAGCCGGGTTCAATACGATCCACGCGACGAGTTCATGGGCCAATCCGGTCGGTTTGTCGATTAGCGGCGCGGAAGGGCACTGCTCGGTGTGGTTGCATGGCGCAAGCCGGCCTTCAGGTAGTCCCAGCCGGTCACCAGGGTCAGCACGGCGGCAACCCACAGCATGGCTTCGCCGATCGCGACGACTGGCAGGAAAGAGAGATGGAGGACGACTGCGGAGTCGCTGCCGGCGATGAGGGTGCCGAGCGCTCCCATTTGGAAGCCGGTCTTCCATTTGGCGAGATTGGTGACAGGGAGGCCGACGCGGAGGCCGGCGAGGTATTCGCGCAGTCCGCTGACGAGGATCTCGCGCAGGAGAATGATGATAGCGGGGTAGAGGCCCCAGCCGGTGAGACGGTCGTGGCCGGCGAGGAGCATCAGCGCGGCACCGACAAGGAGTTTGTCGGCAATGGGGTCGAGCATGCGGCCGACGTCGCTGGCCTGGTCACGGTCGCGGGCAAGGCGACCGTCGAGGTAGTCGGTGATGCCGGCGGCGGCGAAGACGACGCAGGCAGCGAGGTCACCGGCGGGGGTATGGAACGCTGTCAGGACGGCGAGGATCGGGATGGCTACGATGCGCGACAGCGTCAGAATGTTCGGGAGATCGGTCAGCACGTTACGCGAGCTCCGGACGGTGAATGCTAGCTAGATCTGGCGTGCCGGATCAGTGCAACAACCATGCAACGCAGGCGCCGATGAAGGCGAACGCGCCGAGGAAGAGAATGGCACGGAGTGCGCCGGTCTGCAGGTTCTGCCCGAGTACGGCGCGGAAGGCTTTGTCACTTGGGTTCGACATCGTGGGCTCCTTATACCGTGTGACTTAGCCGAGAAGCAGCAGGGCGCGAAGCCTCTTGCTTGACCGAACGATGGCCGACGTGGAGTTTGCCCGGATGCGGGTAGCTGCGCTCACGATGTCCTATAACGAACCAGTGTGGGCGCAGGTCTGGGCGCGGCATTATGCCGGGCAAGTCGGAGCCGAAAACTGCTTTTTGATGGATCACGGGTCGGATGATGGCAGCGCCGACGGACTGAAAATCAACGTCGAGCGGCTTGCCCGGTCGGCGCTGGATGAAGATGTGCGGGCAGCGCAGGTGAGTATGCGGGTGGCAGCGCTACTTAAGACGTATGACGCGGTCGTGCATACCGACGTGGATGAACTGGTGATTGCGGACCCGCGTCGGTTCAGTAACTTGCGGTCATTTGCGGCGAACCATTCGGCCGAGGTGGTGACAGCGGTGGGTCTGGACGTCCAGCATTTGGCGGCCGAGGAGGACGCGCTGGATCTCGGTCGACCGATTGGGAGACAGCGGGGCTGGGTCAGGTTCAGCGCGGCGATGTGTAAACCGGTGTTCGTTCGCCGGGCTGTGCATTGGGTGCCTGGGTTCCACTTGTGCGATGCAGCGGTGCAGACTGGCGGGCTGTTCCTGTTCCACCTGCGGTATGCCGACCTGGAGTTGGGATTGCGTCGCCTTGAGCGTACGCGGAGCCAGGCCTTTGCGTCGGCAGACATTGCCCTGCATCAGCGTGTGTCAGGGCGGAACTTCGAGGACATGATGGCTTCCATTGCGCAGTTACCGCGGGTGGCGGTACCGTTCGATACGGAAGCAGGAGCGATGGCTGACTGGGTCAGCGCTGTAGTCAGAGCACAGCACGACGGAAGCGCATGGCTTTCGATGTCGGGAGATCAACTCTGGTCGTTACCGCAGAGCTTCACACAGGCTTTCTGATCAGAATTGCTTCAAGTCGACCGCGTAAGTGCAGGATGGCGTCGAATAGGTTCCGACTACGCGGTCGCCGGACAAGGTCGCCTTTAGAGTAGTCGCGTAAAGCTTGTGATCGAAGCTTGGACGGCTACGGGTGAGCTCCAGTTTCTCGCCAAGCGCTTTTCCCGTCAGTGTCCACGTCGTATCCGCCGGCGAGAAAATGATTTGGTCGTTCTGGATGATAAGCGTGCCCTGTGTGGACGGGCATGCGGCGTCGGGAGACTGAAGCTTGCCAGCAAATTGACGTTTCGGCCGATGCTGGATGCTGCAGCCGCCAGTCAGCAGTAGGATTGCTGCACTGGCGGCCATGGTCAAGCGAACCATGATTGCCTGGGTCAATGACCTAGTAGGGCGCGTAATAAACCGGCGGCGGCGGCGCGTAGCGATAGGGTGCATAGGCGTACGCCGGCGGTGGATAGTAGGGCGGCGGCGGCGGCGCATACACCACGGGCGGAGGTGCGACATACGGAGCGGCCAACAAGGCTCCGACGCCGAGACCCAGGAGTGCGCCACCTACAAACGGGGCAGCACCATAGCCGCGATGGTGACCGCCGTAACCATAGCCACCACGACCATACCCACCGCGCCACTGCGCTTCAGCCGAAGCGCCCGGCAGGACAGCGGAGGCGGCGAGAGCCGATACGGCCAGTGAGACGGCAAGAAGTTTGCGATTCATGAGACACCCTAAGGCGGAGACGATAACCGAATAAAGAGATAGGCTTACTTGCAGGCAAATTTAAGGCGGTCAGTGAAGGTCGTGCACGCAGGAC
>CAZTJC010000067.1:15934-20326 GCA_964613945.1 uncultured Acetobacteraceae bacterium | reverse complement strand
CCGGCCGAGCAGATGATCGCCTGCGCCACCGGCAACACGGCGCGGCTGCGGAACCTCGATTGCGGCATGATCGAAATCGGCCGCGCCGCCGATTTCGTGCTGATGGACCGCGCGCAGCATTCCGCCGGCACCGACCTGCTCGACAGCATCCGCCAAGGTGACCTGCCCGGGATCGGCATGGTGATCATCGACGGCATTGTCCGCTGCGGCCGCAGCCGCAACACCCCGCCCGCCGAGCGCGTCCCCGAAATCGTCGCGACGTGACCTACGTCCTGGAGGACAATGTCGGCTTTCTGCTGCGCCAGGTGACGCAGCGGCACCTGTCGCTGTTCAGCGCGACCATGTGTCACGAACTGACGCCGACGCAGTTTTCCGCCCTGTTGAAGCTGCACGAGCAGGGGTCTGTGTCGCAGAACCAGTTGGGCCGGCTTACCGCCATGGACGCCCCGACGATCAAGGGCGTGGTCGACCGCCTGATGCGGCGCGAGCTGGTGTCCGCTCGGCCGGACTCGCACGATGCCCGCCTGCTGATGCTATCGTTGACCGAAGCGGGCGAGCGGGTCGTCGCCGAAGCGATCCCGCGCGCGCGGCAAGTCACCGAGGCGACGCTGGCGCCCCTGCGACCCGGCGAGCGCAAGACGCTGCTGTCACTGCTGAATGCACTACGTTGAGGGAGTTAGACCGAATGCTTACCGTCACGCGCCGCGCTGCACTGGTTGGATCCGCCTCGCTCCTCGCAGCCCCAAGCATCGTCCGCGCCGCCGGCGAGACGCCGATCCGCATCGGCGAAATCAATAGCTACAGCGCCGTCCCGGCCTTCACGCTGCCGTACCGTAACGGCTGGCAGATCGCTGCCGACGAGATCAATGCCGCCGGCGGCGTGCTCGGCCGCAAGCTCGAGGTGATCTCGCGCGACGACGCCGGCAAACCGGCCGACGCGATCCGCTTCGCCGGCGAACTGGTCAACGGCGAGAAGGTGGACCTGTTGGCCGGCGGCTTCCTGTCCAACATCGGCCTGGCGCTCTCCGAGTTCGCCGCCCATGCCGGCAAGCTCTACGTCGCCGGCGAGCCGCTGGCCGATGCGCTGGTCTGGCAGAACGGCAACCCGACCTGCTTCCGCCTGCGCCCCTCGACCTACATGCAGGTCGCCATGCTGATCCCCGACGCGGTCAAGCTCGGCGCCAAGCGCTGGGCGACGGTGGCGCCCAACTACGAATACGGCCAGTCCGCGGTGAAATGGTTCAAGCAACTCCTCGCCGAGCAGCAGCCCGGCGTCGAGTTCGTCGCCGAGCAATGGCCCGCCCTCGGCAAGATCGACGCCGGCGCCACCGTCGGCGCCCTGCAACAGGCCAAGCCGGACGCGCTGTTCAACGTGACCTTCGGACCGGACGTTACCAACCTGGTCCGCCAAGGCTCGACGCGCGGCCTGTTCCCCAACACGCCCACCGTGTCACTGCTCACCGGCGAGCCCGAATATTTGGCGCCGCTGGGCGCGGACACGCCCCAGGGCTGGATTGTCACCGGCTATCCGGTCGAGCAGGACAAGCGCCCGGCCAACATCGCCTTCGTCGAGCTGTATCAAACCCGCTTCAAAGAGCTGCCGCGGATGGGCTCGGTAGTCGGCTACGCCCTGATGAAATCGATCGCCGCTGGCATCACCAAGGCGGGCACGCTCGACACGCCGGCGCTGCAGGCCGGCTTCGCGGGCGCGTCCTTCGATACGCCGATCGGGTCGGCCTCCTATCGCCCGATCGATCATCAGGCGACGATGGGCGCCTATGTCGGCAAGCTCGCCGTCGGCAACGACCAGGGCATGATGGTGGACTGGCGCTACGTCGACGGTGCCTCGGTGATGCCGCCGGACCAGTTCGTCGAGAAGCTCCGGCCCGCCAAGTAACGCGGTGTCGTTCGTCCTCCTCCAAGCGCTGACCGGGCTTGCCGGCGCGAGTTCGCTGTTCCTGCTGTCTGCCGGGCTGACGGTGATCTTCGGCGTCACCCGCGTGGTCAACTTCGCCCATGGCGGGCTTTACATGCTCGGCGCCTACATCGGCTGGACGATCCTGTCGGCGCTGCCCGGCGGGATCGGCTACTTCGCGCTCGGCGTGCTGGCGACGGCGGCCGTCGTCGGCGTGCTGGGTGCGGCGATGGAGATGACGCTGCTCCGCCGCATCTACCGCGCGCCGAGCCTGTTCCAGCTGCTGGCGACCTTCGGCGCGCTGCTCATCATCGAGGAAGCCTGTCAGCGCATCTGGGGACCAGACGATCATTCGCTGCGGCGCTCGGCCTGGATGCGCGGCGCGATCGACCTCGGTGGCAGCCGGTTCCCAACCTACGACCTCGCGCTGATTGCTGCCGGGCCGATGGTGCTGCTGCTGCTTTGGCTGCTCTTCTCGCGGACGCGCTGGGGCACGCTGGTGCGCGCCGCCACGCAGGACCGCGAGATGGTGGGCGCGCTCGGCGTCGATCAACGCAAGCTGTTCACCGCCGTGTTCGCGCTCGGTGCGGCGCTGGCCGGGTTGGGCGGGGCGCTGGCGTTGCCGGACCGCTCGGCCAATCTGCAGATGGATCTCGGCGCCATCACCGACGCCTTCGTCGTCGTGGTCATCGGCGGTCTCGGCAGCGTGCCCGGCGCCTATCTGGCGGCGGTTCTGATCGGCGAGCTGCAGGCCTTCGGCATCGTGCTGATCCCGCAGGCGACGCTGGTGCTCGCCTTTGCCGTGATGGCGCTGGTGCTGGCGGTGCGGCCGAACGGATTGCTCGGGCGCCCGATCGTCGAGGCGCGCGCGGCTGCCGCTACGCTGACCCTGATCCGCCGCAGCTCGACCCCCGCCCGCGCACTCGGTGTGCTCGCGCTGATCGCCGCCGTTCTGGCGCCGTTCTACGTCGGCCCGTATGGCCTCACGGTGCTGATCGAAGCGGCCATCGCTATCCTGTTCGCCGCCAGCCTGCACACCATGATGGGACCCGGCGGTGTCCCCAGCTTCGGCCACGCCGCCTTTTTCGGCATCGGCGCCTACGCCGCCGCCATGAGCGCCCGCGGCGGCAGCCCCATGCTGGCCAGCATCGCCGGCGCCATGCTCGCGGCCTCGCTCGTTGCCGCCGCACTCGGCTTCTTCGTCGCCAACCTGTCCGGCGTGTACCTCGCCATGCTGACGCTGGCTTTCGCGCAGATCGTTTGGGCTGTCGCATTTCAATGGGTCGAGCTGACCGGCGGCGATAACGGCCTGCTCAACATCTGGCCCGCCGCCTGGGCCAGCTCGCCCTCCGCGCTGTACTGGCTCACCCTGACGATCTGCATCGGCGGCACGCTGCTCCTGCGCCGGGCGCTGTTCGCGCCGTTCGGCTACGCCCTGCGCGGGCAACGTGACTCACCACTGCGGGCCGAAGCGTCGGGCCTGTCGCCGTTCCATCTGCGCGTGGTCGCGTTCGGATTGGCTGGCGCAGGTGCCGGCTTGGCCGGTGGGCTGTTCGCCTTCGCCAAGGGCGGCGTGTTCCCGTCCTATGCCGACATCCCGCGCTCGGTCGACGCGCTGCTCATGGTGCTGCTCGGCGGGCTGCAGACGATGTCCGGCCCGATCGTCGGCGCGCTGGCCTATACCGGGCTTTACGACCTGCTACTGCAGGCAACCGACCTATGGCGGCTGTTCCTCGGCATCGCCATCGTCGTGCTCGTGGTCGTCTTCCCGCAGGGGATTGCCGGCTCCGTGCAGTCGTTGTTCGCGACCCGAACCGCACGCCGGGTTGCGGCATGACCGCGGTGCTCACCGTGTCCGGCCTCGGCAAGAGTTGGGGCGGCATCCGCGCGGTGGATGACGTGTCGTTCGCGGTGGCACCGGCCGAGATGCTGGCGCTGATCGGCCCCAACGGCGCCGGCAAATCCACTACGTTCAACATGATCGGCGGCCAACTTCGCCCCAACGCCGGCAGCATCACCCTCGGCGACCGCCCGATCACCGGCACCGCCCCGCGCGGCCTCTGCCGCCTCGGCGTCGGCCGCACCTTCCAGATCACCGAGACCTTCGCCTCCATGACGGTGCGCGAGAACGTGCAGACCGCGCTGCTGGCGCACCGGCGGCAGAGCTGGCGCTTCTGGCGCGACATTGCCGGCCAGGCCGCCGGCGACGCCGACCGCGTGCTGGCCCTGGTCGGCCTCGACGCCCAGGCGAGCGACCCGGCGGGCATACTGGCCTACGGCGATCTCAAGCGCCTCGAACTCGCCATGGCCCTGGCCGGCGAGCCGCGCCTGCTGCTGATGGACGAACCCACCGCCGGCATGGCGCAGGCGGAGCGGACCTCGCTCATGGCCCTCGTGCGTCGCTTGGCGACCGAGCAGGGCCTGGCGGTGCTGTTCACCGAGCACGACATGGACATCGTGTTCGGCATCGCCGACCG
>CAZTJC010000067.1:13926-15834 GCA_964613945.1 uncultured Acetobacteraceae bacterium | reverse complement strand
TGGCGGTGCTGTTCACCGAGCACGACATGGACATCGTGTTCGGCATCGCCGACCGTATCCTGGTGCTCGACCGCGGGCGCCTGGTCGCCGAGGGCGACGCCGCGTCGATCCGCGCCAACAAGCTGGTGCAGGAGATCTATCTGGGGGGCGGCCGGGTCATGGCGTCGGCATGATGCTGGAGGTGCAGGGGCTGGAAGCGCGTTACGGCCAGGCGCTGGTGCTGCAAGGCGTGTCGCTGTCGGTGACGCGCGGCAGCGTCTGCTTGCTGCTCGGCCGCAACGGCGCCGGCAAGAGCACCACCGTCAAATCGCTGATCGGTCTGGTGCGGCCCTCGGGCGGTTCCGTCCGCTTTCTCGGCCACGACGTCGCTGGCGAGGAGCCGTATCGGATCGCCCGCCGGGGCATGGGCTACGTGCCGGAGGAGCGCCGCATCTTCACCGACCTCACGGTGATGGAGAACCTGCAGGTCGGCACCCGCACCGCGGGGGAGGGCATCGCCTGGACGCCGGAGCGGCTGTTTGCCGTGTTCCCCAACCTTGCCGAGATGCGGCACCGCTCGGCCGGGCGCATGAGCGGCGGCGAACAGCAGATGCTGGCCATCGCGCGCACGCTGATGGGCAACCCGACGCTGCTGCTGCTGGACGAACCCAGCGAAGGTCTGTCGCCGCTGATCGTGGAGCAACTGGCCGACACGCTGCTGCTATTGAAACGGGAAGGGACCACCATGTTGCTGGCCGAGCAGAACCTGCACTTCGCCCGCCTGGTCGGCGACGACGCCGTGGTGCTCGAGCGCGGCCGGGTCGTGTGGTCCGGCACGGCGGCAGCGTTGACGGCCGACGCCGACGCACAACGCCGCTACCTGGCCCTCTGACATGGCCGACAAGATCCGCTGCGATGCCTGCCCAGTAATGTGTTTCATCGCTGACGGCATGACCGGTGCCTGTGACCGTTATGCTAACGCCGCCGGCACGCTGGTCCGCACCGACCCGCACGTGCTGCTCGGCCGCGCCGTCGAGGGCGGCACCGATTTGGTCGCGTTCCTGGGCGGTGACGAGAGCGGCAGCACCACCTTCGTCACCGCCATCGGCGCCGGCACCACGTATCCCGACTACAAGCCGGCCCCGTTCATCGTCTCGAGCGAGATCGACGGCATCGACATGATCACCGTCGTGACTGAAGGCATTTTCAGCTACTGCGGCGTCAAGGTGAAGATCGACACCGACCGCTTCCTCGGCCCGGAAGGGGCGGCGGTCCGCGCCGGCGGCGAGGCGGTTGGCCACGTCACCACCGGCGAATACGGCTCGCAGATGCTCTCGCTCGGCGGCGTGCATCACCTCACCGGCGGCTCCAAGCGCGAAGGCAAGGCCACCTGCGACGCGCTGCTGAGCCTGTGCAATCGCCAGCCGGTCGATCTCTCGATCGACGGCGGCGCCACGCTGACTGTCGCCGCCGGGGCAGCGCCGATCATCGACGGCGTGCAGGAAGTGCGGATGCGCGTCGGCTGCGGCTCCGCCACCATCGGCATGTTCGCGCAGCAATGGCAGGGCCTGGTGGACGAGGTCGTCGTGGTAGATGACCACATCACCGGCGTCATCTCCGAGCACCAGGCCGGCAAGGTGATCGGCTGGCCCGACACCGGCATCCGCATGCGCGGCCGCCGCTCCACGCCGGGCCGCTACTTTAACGTCGCAAACCCCGGCACCGGCTGGGGCGGCACCGATCTAGTGGACCCGCTGGCCATCATCGAACGCTTCGACGCCGCCAAAGGCGCCCGACCCGGCCTGACCCTGTTCATGGTCTCCACCACCGGCGAAAACGCCGCCTACTACGTCCTCGATGATGCGTTGCGCCCAGTCGCAGCCCCGATCCCGCCACCGCTCGAGGCCGTCGCCGCCCGCATACGGGAGA
>CAZTJC010000067.1:0-13826 GCA_964613945.1 uncultured Acetobacteraceae bacterium | reverse complement strand
GTCGCAGCCCCGATCCCGCCACCGCTCGAGGCCGTCGCCGCCCGCATACGGGAGAATTGCGAACCGGCGCTGACCACGGTGCTGTTCATGGGCGGTGCCGGCGGCTCGCTCCGCTCCGGCGTCACTGACAACCCGGTGCGCCTCACCTGGTCGGTCAAGAACGCCGTCACCCGCGTCACCTGCGGCGGCGCGCCCACCTATGTTTGGCCCGGCGGCGGCATCACCTTCATGGTCGACGTCTCGACGCTGCCGGAGAACGCCTTCGGCTCGGTGCCCACGCCGGCCCTGGTGGCCCCGATCGAGTTCAGCCTGCCGCGCAACGCCTATGTCGCCCTCGGTGGCCACGTCGAGCAGATCCGCGCGCTCGACGACGTCGCACGCGGCGCCTCGCACCGGGTCACGCCGAACCAGGCCAATCCTTGGCCCCTCGCTCCCTCGGCAGCCGGCGGGTGAGGGTGGCCGGTTCGACCAGCCCGAGCGCGCCGGCGGGAGGGGGCGGCCGGATGCAAGCGCGGCTGCTGCCCGACGGCCGCCTGCACCTCAACGACGGCCCCATCGACCTGATCATCGGCGCCGACGGCCCGCCCGACGCCATCCGTACCGCCTACCGCGCCGCCGCGATCCGCTCCGCCACCGTGCTCGACGAACTCTGCGCCGAACTCCCGTTGCTGCGCCGCCGGGCCGCCGCGAACGCCGCCCCCGACGGCGTCATTGCGCGGGCGATGTGGCGAGCCGTCTCCCGCCATGCCGGTTTCATCACCCCGATGGCCGCCGTCGCCGGCGCCGTTGCCGACACGATCCTGCGCGCCATGACCGACGCCGCCGCACTCGACCGGGCTTTCGTCAACAATGGCGGCGACATCGCCCTGCACCTTGCTCCCGGCCACACCTACGCGGTTGGCCTAGTCGACCGCCCCGACCGACCCTCGCTGGTGCCAGCCCGCATCGACGCGCCCTGCGGAATCGCCACCTCCGGCTGGCGCGGCCGCTCCTTCTCGCTCGGCATCGCCGACGCAGTGACGGTGCAGGCCGCCGACGCCGCGACCGCCGACGCCGCCGCAACGGTGATCGCCAACGCGGTCGACCTCCCCGGCCACCCCGCGATCGCCCGCCGCCCGGCGAGCACCATGCAGCCCGATTCCGACCTGGGCGACCGCCTCGTCACCACCGGTGTCGGCGCGCTGACCGATGCCGAGATCGCGCGCGCACTCGACCGCGGGGCCGCGTGCGCCCTTGCCCAACCGCTCGCAGCGATCGTGCTGCGGCTTGGAGAACAGACGAGAGTGATCGGATGAAAGCTGAGATCCGCAAGATCGTCGTGTTGCTCGACGAGGTCCTGACCGAGCAGGGCAGGGCCGTCACCCCGCCGATCCGCCGCGCCGTGGCCGCCGCGGTGATCGCCAACCCATTCGCCGGCCGCTACGTCGACGACCTCGCGCCCTTGATCGAGATCGGCGCCGAACTGGGCGGCCTGTTGATCGCCCGCGCCGTCACCGCCCTCGGCATCGACGGCGCCCGCGTCCACAGCTACGGCAAAGCCGCCGCCGTCGGCGAGGACGGCGAGTTGGAGCACGCCGCCGCCCTCCTGCATCCAACCATGGGCACCCCGATCCGCGCCGCGCTCGGCGGCGGTGCCGCTCTGATCCCCTCGGCCAAGAAGCGCGGTGGACCCGGCGTCACCCTCGACGTCCCGCTCGGCCACAAGGACGCCGCCTACGTCCGCAGCCATTTCGACGCTATCGAGATCCGCATCCCCGACGCCCCCCGCGCCGGCGAGATCCTGGTCGCCGTCGCCGCCACCGATGGCGGCCGACCCCACCCGCGCATCGGCGGGCTGACCGCCGACGCGATCACCGGCAAGGACGGGCTGCGGTGAGCGCCGAACGGGTCGACACGCTGGTCATCGGCGCGGGGCAGGCCGGGCTGGCGATGAGCCGCCGCCTCAGCCAGCGCGGCCTGCCGCATCTGGTCCTCGAGCGGCACCGCATCGCCGAACGCTGGCGCTCCGAGCGCTGGGACTCCCTGGTCGCCAACGGTCCCGCCTGGCACGACCGCTTCCCGGAAAAGCTGTTTAGCGAAATCGATCCGGACGCCTTCGCCCCGCGCGACCAAATGGTGCGATATTTCGAGGAGTTCGCCGGCCAGATCGACGCCCCGATCCGCTGCGGCGTCGAGGTCAGTTCATTGCGGCAGGACAGGGACGGCTTCGTGGCCGAAACCCCGGACGGCACCATCGGAGCGGCCAGCGTCGTCGTCGCCACCGGACCGTTCCAGCGCCCGCTCATCCCGTCGCTGGTCCCGGCCGACATGCCGATCCTGCAAATGCATTCCGCCGCCTACAAGAACCCCGCCGCCTTGCCGCCGGGTGCCGTGCTGGTCGTGGGCGCGGGCTCGTCCGGCTCGCAGATCGCCGACGAGCTGCTGCGCGCGGGCCGCCGCGTGTTCCTCTCCATCGGCCCGCACAACCGCCCGCCCCGCCGCTACCGCGGACGGGACTACTGCTGGTGGCTCGGCATCCTGGGCCATTGGGACGAGAAGACCAGAGGACCCGGCACCGAGCACATCACCCTGGCCGTGAGCGGCGCCGATGGCGGCAAGACGATAGACTTCCGCGCCGCGGCGGCACACGGCATGACCCTCCTCGGCCGCGCCGAAAGCGTCGAGAACGGGGTGATGCGGTTCGCGCCCGACCTCGCGGACAATCTCGCCCGCGGGGACGCGGACTACTTGGCCGTGCTCGACGGCGCCGATGCCTTCGCGGCGCGGGAAGGGCTGGACCTGCCCCCCGACCCCGACGCCCGCGTGACGCTGCCCGACCCGGCCTGCCTCACCGATCCGGTGCTGCACCTCGACTTGGCCGAAGCCGGCATCGGCACGATCATCTGGGCCACCGGCTACGCCACCGATTTCGGCTGGCTCGACATCGACACTTTCGACGCCGACGGCAAGCCCCGCCATCAGGACGGCGCATCCCCAGTGCCCGGATTGTATTTCCTCGGCCTGCCCTGGCTGCGCAACCGCTCTTCCTCCTTCATCTGGGGCGTGTGGCGCGATGCCGAGGTGGTGGCCGGCCACATCCAAGCCCATCGGAGCGCCGCATGATCCACACCCGCATTCGCCCCTTCAACACCGCCGTCACCTACCCCGAGCAGCGCCTCGACAACGACCTCGCCCAGGCCGTCGTCGCAAGCGGCAGCACGATCTTCCTGCGCGGCCAATGCCCGCAGGACCTGGACAGCGCCGAAGACGTCGGCCTCGGCGACCCGGTCGCCCAGACGCATCGCGTGATGCAGAACATCCAGCAACTCATCACCGAAGCCGGCGGCGAGATGGCGCATCTCTGCAAGCTGGTCGTCTACCTCACCGACATCCGTCACCGCGAAGCTGTCTACCGCACCATGGGCAGCTACATCCGCGGTGTGCATCCTGTCTGCACCGGGCTGGTGGTCGTAGCCCTGGCGCGACCGCACTGGTTGGTCGAGATCGACGCTACGGCGGTAATCCCGTGACCTTCTCCATCGCCGCACGCTGCACCCGGACTGGGCGCTTCGGCGTCGCCGTCTCCTCCTCCTCGCCGGCCGTCGCGGCACGCTGCGCGCACGTCCGGGCCGGCATCGGCGCCGCCTGCACCCAGAACGTTACCGACCCGCGGCTCGGCCCGGCCGCGCTCGACCTGATGGCGCTCGGCATCCCGCCACAAACCGCGCTCGACCGGCTGGCCGACAGCCGGCCGCACATCGATTTCCGCCAACTCACCGCCATCGGCCCGACCGGGCCCGGTGCGGTCTTCTCCGGCGCCCGCGTGCTCGACACCCACGCGACGGCGACCGGCGAGGACTGCGTCGCCGCGGGCAACATGCTGGCCAACCCCGGCATTCCCGCCGCAATGGTATCGGCCTTCCAGCACGCTGACGGCGAACTCGGCGCCCGGCTGATGGCGGCCCTGACGGCCGGGCTGGCGGCTGGCGGCGAAGCAGGACCGGTGCGGTCCGCCGGTCTGCTCGTCGCCGGCGCCGAAGCCTGGCCGGAGACCGACCTCCGCGTCGACTGGGACGAGACCGATCCGATCGCGCGGCTGGCCGCACTGTGGGAGATCTGGGCGCCGCAGGCCGCCGACTACGTCACCCGCGCACTCGATCCGGCCGCGGCGCCGGGCTACCAGGAGCTGATCTGATGGGCACACTCGACGGGCAAGTCGCCGTGGTCACCGGGGCCGCGGGCGGCATCGGCGCCGAGATCGCGCATCGCTTTGCGGCCGAGGGCGCCCGCGTCGCCTGCATCGACCTCGTCGCCCCGACGGCCCTGGTCGAAGCGATTACTGCGGCGGGCGGGCAGGCGATGGCCGTGGCGACCGACGTCGCGGACGAAGCGTCGACCCTGGCCGCCGCGGAGACGGTTCTGGCGGCGTGGTCCGGCGTAACGATTCTAGTGAACGGCGCTGCGCCCAACGATCCCGCCGGCAGCGTGCTCGATCTGCCGCCCCACCAATGGAACCGCGTCTTCGCCGTGCAGGTGACCGGCGCCTACTACATGAGTCGCGCGATCCTGCCCTCGATGATCGCCGCCGGCCGGGGCTCGATAATCCACATCGCCTCGCAACTCGGCCACGTCGGCAGCCCCGGCCGTCCCGCCTACTGCGCCGCCAAGGGGGCGCTGATCCAGCTCGCCAAGGTCATGGCGCTCGATCACGCGCCGCAAGGCATCCGCGTCAACAGCCTCTCGCCCGGCGCGGTCGAGACCGGGCGATTGTTGTTCCGTAACGCGACAATGGAAGCCGCCCGCGCCGTCAGTGTGCCCAAGCACCCGATCGGCCGCCTGGGCCGCCCCGACGAGATCGCCGCCGCCGCGCTGTTCCTGGCCAGCGACGCTTCCAGCTTCATGACCGGTGCGGACCTGCTGATCGACGGCGGCTACACTGCCATCTAGATTGCGCCCGGCGCCCGCGCACTTTACGTTCATCTCAAGAATTGAACGGGATGGAACGCGACAACATTTGATCAGGTGGTAGAGACATGAACATCAAGCGCCGATTTCTCATGCAAAGTGCGGCCACTGCCGCCGTCGTTGCCCAGCTTCCAGGCAATGCTCAGGCCCAGACCCGTGCCGAGACGCTGCGCTACGTCACCGCCGCCACGATCAACACGCTCGACCCGACGCTGCCCGGCACCACCCGCGAATCCTTCGGCCTGGCGATGAACGTCTATGACCGGCTGTTCGCCTTCGGCCGCAAGCAGGTCGACGGTGTCTGGGTGTTCGATCCCGACACCATCGTGGGCGATCTCGCCCAGGGCTACACGATCAGCTCCGACAAGAAGGTCATCACGATCCAACTCCGCCCCGATGCCGTGTGGCACGACGGCAGCCCGGTGACCGCCGCCGACATCAAATGGTCGCTCGATCGCGCCGTCACCGCCAAGTCGCTGGCCGCACCTCAGCTCTCGACCGGCTCGCTGACCTCGGCGGACCAGTTCAAGATCGTCGACGACCACACCGTGACGGTGACGCTGGACAAGCCGGACCGGCTGGCGCTGGCCAATCTGTGCGTGCCCTACTGCATCATGATCAACAGCACGCTCGCCAAGCAGCACGCCACGGAGGCGGACCCCTGGGCGCAGGACTGGCTCAAGGTCAACTCCGCCGCCAGCGGCGCCTACATCATCGACAGCCACAAGCCGGGCGAGAGCACGATCATCCGCCGCAACGACAAGTGGAAGGGCGGCAAGCTGCCGGCGCTGCGCCGGGTCATCATCCAGACGGTGCCGGAAGCCGCCACCCGCGCCAACCTGATCGAACGCGGCGACGCCGATCTCGCCATCGACCTGGCGGCCTCGGACATCCCGAGCATCGTCAAATCCGCCAAGTCCAAGGTGCAGTCGATCCCGCAGAGCAACGGCTTCACCCACATCGCGATGAACACCAACGTCAAGCCGTTCGACGACGCCCGGGTGCGCAAGGCCATCGCCGCGGCGCTGCCGTACGATGACATGTTCCAGGCCTGCATCTTCGGCCGCGGCAAGAAGCTCTACGGCGCCGACTGGACGGAAGCCCCGGACACCAGCTTCCCGCAAGCCATGCCCAACCGCACCGACCTCGCGCTCGCCAAGAAGCTGCTCGCCGAGGCCGGCCATCCCAACGGCTTCCAGACCACCTTCGCCTTCAGCGCCGGCGCCGCCGCGACCGCCGAGCCGATGGCCGCCCTGGTCAAGGAGTCGCTCGCCAAGGTCGGCATCACCGTCGAGATCCAGAAGAAGCCGGACGCCGAATTCAACACCATGCTGTCCGAGAAGACGGTGCCGTTCTTCACCGACGGCGCCACCGCCTGGCTGCCCTATACCTACTACTTCTTCTATCTCTACTTCACCCGCGACCAGCGCTGGAACTACGCCTCCTGGAAGAGCCCGGCGATGGAAGAGCTGACGCTCGACGCCCGCTACCAGACCGACCAGGCCAAATACGACGAGGACTGCCGCAAGATGATCAAGCTGTTCGTCGACGAGACGCCGCTGATCATGCTCTGGCAGCCGAACCAGGACGCCGTCATGGCGCAGTCGCTCGAGAACTACACCTACGAGTTCTACCGCCAGGTCGACTTCCGGGACCTGACGCGGGCCTAGCCATGCTGACCGGTATCCTGACCCGGGTGGGGCGACGCTTGCTCGCCTCCGTCCCGGCCCTGCTCGGCGTGGTGGTGGTCACCTTCATCCTGATGCGCGTTCTGCCCGGCGACCCCGCAGTGTTCTTTGCCTCCGGCCCCGCAGCCGGCAAGGCGGAGATCGAGGAAATCCGTCAGCGCATGGGCCTCGACAAGCCGGTGCCGGTGCAGTTGGCGATCTATCTGGGCCAGGTCGCCACCGGCAATCTCGGCCGCTCCATGACGACCGGCCAGCCCGTGGCAACCGACATGGGCCGCCGCTTGCCGGCCTCGCTGGAGCTGACCTTCACGGCGCTTGCCATCGCGCTAGTGTTCGCCGTGCCGCTCGGCGTGCTGGCAGCGCTGCGGCCCAACCGGCCGATCGACCACGCCGTGCGCATGCTGTGCACGCTGGGCGTCTGCGTGCCGACCTTCGTCTCCGGGCTGCTGCTGATCTACGCCTTCTACTACCTGCTCGGTTGGGCGCCCGATCCCACGGCGCGCATCGACATCTTCGCCAATACCCCGCCCGACATCACCGGCTTCTACCTCCTCGATTACGCGCTGGCCGGCGACTGGGAAGGCTGGCGCGCCGCCCTGTCGCAATTGCTGCTGCCCGCCTGCACCATGGCGCTGTTCGTGCTGGCCCCGCTGGCCCGCATGACCCGCGCCTCCATGCTCGCCGTGCTCGGCGCCGACTTCATCCGCACCGCCGCCGCCATGGGCCTGCCGCGCCGCCGCATCATCGTCACCTACGCGCTGCGCAACGCGATCCTGCCGGTCATCACCATCACCGGCATCGTCTTCTCCACCATGCTCGGCGCCAACGTGCTGGTCGAGAAAGTGTTCTCCTGGCCCGGCGTCGCCTCCTACGCGCTCGACGCCCTGCTCGCCTCGGATTACGCGCCGGTGCAGGCCTTCGTGCTGCTGATGGCGCTCATCTTCGTCGCGGTGAACATCCTGATCGACGTGCTCTACGGCCTGGCCGACCCGAGGATCACCACCGCATGAGTGCAACCGTCTCGCAAGGTGGAACGGGCCGGCACATCGCCTACGTGCTGCGCTCCAATCCTGTCACCGCCATCGCCGCCACCGGCGCGGCGCTGCTCCTGCTCGTCGCGATCCTGGCGCCCTGGATCGTCCCTTACGACCCGATCGCGTCCAACGTGCCGGACGCGCTGCAGCCGCCGAACGCCGCGCATTGGGCCGGCACCGACCAGCTCGGCCGCGACATCCTCAGCCGCATCATCAGCGCGACCCGGCTGGACCTCGTCATTGCCATTTCCGCCGTCGGCATTTCCTTCGTCGCCGGCGCCGTGATCGGCGGCTTCTGCGGCTATCAGGGCGGCGCGCTGGACCGCTGGGTCGGCCGCATCACCGACGTGCTGATGGCCTTCCCGCTGTTCGTGCTGGCAATGGCGCTGGTGGCAGCCCTCGGCAACCGGGTGGAGAACATCATCATCGCCACCGCGGTCATCAACCTGCCGTTCTACGTCCGCTTCGCCCGCGCCGAGGTGAACGTCCGGCGCAACGCTGGCTGGGTGGAGGCCGCGCGTGCCTGCGGCGAAAGCCATCTCTCCGTCGTGCTGCGGGTGCTGCTGCCCAACGTGCTGCCGGCAATGGCGGTACAGATCTCGCTCAACCTCGGCTGGGCAATCCTGAATGCCGCCGGGCTGAGCTTCATCGGGCTGGGCGTCACCGCACCCACGCCGGAATGGGGCATCATGGTCGCCGAGGGCGCGCGCTTCATCACCACCGGTAAATGGTGGCTGGTGGCCATGCCCGGTCTGGCGCTGATGCTGACCGTGCTGTGCTTCAACCTGCTCGGTGACGGGTTACGCGACATCCTCGATCCCCGGATGCGCACATGACCCTGCTGCAGGTCGAGAACCTGGGCGTTGAGTTCGCGACCCGGAACGGCCGCGTGCAAGCGCTCCATGGCGTCGATTTCACCGTCGACCGCGGCGAGTCCCTCGGCATCGTCGGCGAGAGCGGGTCCGGCAAATCGGTGACGTCGCTGGCGATCATGCGCCTGCTCGACCGAGCCGCCCGTATCACGGGGGGCCGCATCGTCTTCGACGGCCGTGACATCACGGAAGCGAGCTACGCCGACCTGCGCCGCCTGCGGGGCGCCGCGATCTCCATGATCTTCCAGAACCCCCGCGTCGCGCTGAACCCGATCCGCTCGGTCGAGCGGCAGATCGCCGACGTGCTGCAGGCCCACGACAAGGGCGGCGGCACTCGCGCGCAGGTGCTCGACCTGCTCAACGCCGTCCGCATCCGCGATCCGGAACGCCGCCTGCGCGCCTACCCGCACGAACTGTCCGGCGGCATGTGCCAGCGCATCATGATGGCCATGGCGATCGCCTGCGAGCCCGCGCTGCTGATCGCCGACGAACCCACCACCGGCCTCGACGTGACCACGCAGCAGACCGTCATGGAACTGCTCGCCTCCATCAAGGCCAGCCGCGGCATGGCGACGATCCTGATCACCCACGATCTCGGCCTGGCCGCCCGCTGGTGCGACCGCATCGCCGTCATGGAACGGGGCCGCGTCGTCGAAACCGGCCCAACCGCCGCCTTGTTCGAAGCGCCGCAGCATCCCTACACGCTGCGCCTGGTCGCCGCGTCACCGACCCGGCGCTCCACCCTCGACAGCCTCGTTCCCGATTCCCCGATGCCAGCAGAGGACAGGGGCCGAACCGAGCTTGCCATGGGTCGCCCGGCCGTCGCCCAGCCCACCCCCGCCAGCGGGACCGGCCTGCTGCTGGAACTCACCGGCGTCACCAAATCGTTCGAAGCCACCAAGGCCGTCGACGACGTCTCATTCGGCATTCCGCCCGGCGGCAGCCTCGGCCTGGTCGGCGAAAGCGGCTCCGGCAAGAGCACGCTGTCGCGCCTGGTCAGCCGCCTGATCGATCCCGACGCCGGCGACATCATCTTCCAGGGCGAAGCGATCGGCAGCACCCCCGCCCGCGACTTCCACCGCACGCCGCAACGCCGGCAGATCCAGATCGTGTTCCAGGACCCGCACGACAGCCTCAACCCGCGCGACACCGCGTTCGACAGCATCGCCCATCCGCTGCGCCGCCTTGAAGGACTCCGCGACGGCCATGCCCTGACCACCCGCGTCCACGACAGCGCGGTCCGCGCCGGGTTACCGGTCGAGCTGTTGGAGCGTTTCCCGCATCAGCTCTCCGGCGGCCAGAAGGCACGGATCGGCATCGCCCGCGCGGTCGCGCCACGTCCGCGCCTACTGGTGCTCGACGAACCCACGGCGGCGCTCGACGTGTCGATCCAAGCGGTGATCCTGCAGCTGCTGGATCGGCTGCGGCGAGAGGACGGCATTGGCCTGCTGTTCGTCAGTCACGACCTCAACGTCGTACGCATGCTGTGCGACGACCTGGTGGTGCTCCAGGGCGGCCGGGTCGTAGAGGCCGGATCGGCCAAGGCGATCTTCCAGGCCCCCACGGCGGCATACACGCGGGAATTGCTGGCCGCGATCCCGTATTTTGAACCGAACGCCGTGCTGGAGCGCGTCTAGTCCGCGAACACCACGGTGCGCGCGCCGTTGATCACCACCCGGTCTTCCAGCAGCAGCAGCACGGCGCGGGACAGCACCCGGCGCTCGATGTCGCGGCCCTTGCGCACCAGGTCGTCCGGTGTGTCGCGATGGCTGACGCGCTCGACGTCCTGATAGATGATCGGCCCTTCATCCAGATCGGCGGTGACGTAGTGCGCCGTGGCGCCGATCAGCTTCACGCCGCGCGCATGCGCCTGGTGATACGGCCGAGCGCCCTTGAAGCCTGGCAGGAAGCTGTGGTGGATGTTGACGCAACGACCGGACAGGAAGCGGGCCAGGTCGTCCGACAGGATCTGCATGTAGCGCGCCAGGACCACCAGTTCGGTGCCGGTGCTGTCCACCAGCGCCTTGATGGCGGCCTCCTGCGCGGCCTTGGTGTCGCGCGTGACGGGGAGGTGATGAAATGGGATCTCCGGGTCGATATGCAGCCCGAGCGCCTCTTTCGGATGGTTCGAGACGATGCCGGTGATGTCCATGTTCAGCTCGCCGACCCGGTGGCGATACAGCAGGTCGGCCAGGCAATGATCGAATTTCGACACCAGCAGCAGCACCCGCGGACGGTCCGTGCGGCGGCGAAAGCGCCAGCTCATGTCGAAGCGCTCGGCGCTGCGCTCGAGGTCGGACCGTAGCGCGTCCAGGTCGCCGTCCTGCGGGTCGATGATGACGCGCATGAAGAATTGGCCGGTCTCGGAATCGTTGAACTGTTCCGCCTCGATGATGTTGGCGCCGCGCGCGAAGATGGCGCCGGACACCTCCGCCACAATGCCGGGGACGTCGCTGCAGGCGAAGGTGAGGATGTGGTGATCGGGCATGGGATCCTTTACGCCGGCTTTACGAGTCCAGGGTAGCTTCCCGCGAGCGGGCTTATGCCGGGTTAGCGCATAGGGAGGCGTCAATCGAGGCCCATCCCAAATGTTCGATCTCACGCTCGGCGCGATCACCGCGGCCGTTATCTTCGTTTATCTGATCGCGGTGCTCGCGCGACCAGAGAAATACTGAGCCGCGCCATGACCATCGCTGGCGTGAGCATGATTGCCTCCTTTATCATCGTCACGCTGCTGCTGGCCCGGCCGGCCGGCAATTGGATGTATGCGCTGTACGCGCGGGAAAGGCTGCCGCTAGGCGGCATCGAGAGGGGTTTGTATCGTCTCGCCGGGGTCGATCCCGCGGCGGAACAGAATTGGCTGGCGTACGCGATTGCGCTGCTGGTGTTTAACCTGGCCGGCGTCGCCTTTATGTTCGCGGTGCTCGAGTTGCAGGGCGTGCTGCCGCTGAACCCGCAGGGCTATGGCGCGATGGAGCCGCTGCTGGCGCTCAATACCGCCGTCAGTTTCGTCACCAACACGAACTGGCAGAACTACGGTGGTGAGTCGACGCTGTCGAACCTGTCGCAGATGGTCGGGCTGACGGTGCAGAACTTCCTGTCCGCCGCCACCGGCATCGCGATCGCCTTTACCCTGATCCGCGGCTTCGCCCGCAAGCAGGTCAGCGGCGTCGGCAACTTCTGGGTCGATGTGACCCGGTCCACCCTCTATCTGCTGCTGCCGCTCTGCATCGTGATCGCGCTGATCTACGTGGCGACCGGCGTGCCGCAGACCTTTGCCGGCTCGGTCGATGCCACCACCGTCGAGGGTGCCAAGCAGACCATCTCGCTCGGCCCGGTCGCCTCACAGCTCGCCATCAAGATGCTGGGCACCAATGGCGGCGGCTTCTTCAACGCCAACTCGGCACATCCTTTCGAGGACCCAACGGCGCTGTCCAACGCGATCGAGCTGCTGTCCATGGTCGTGCTCGGCGCCGGGCTCACGCTGACCTTCGGCCGCGCCGTCGGCTCGCTGCGCCAGGGCTGGGCGCTGCTGACCGCCATGATCGTCATCCTGGTGGCCGGCATCCTGATCACTTACGCTTCCGAGGCCGCCGGCAACCCGATCCTGCACGCGCTCGGCGTGTCGGGCGCGAACATGGAAGGCAAGGAAGTCCGCTTCGGCGCCGCCGCGACCGCCCTGTTCGCCACCGTCACCACGGCGACGTCCACCGGCGCCGTCATCGGCATGCACGACAGCTTTACCCCGCTGGGTGGAATGATACCGCTGTTCAACATGCAACTGGGCGAGTTGGTGATTGGCGGCGTCGGCTCAGGCCTCTACGTCATGCTGGTCTATGCGATCCTGGCGGTGTTCATCGCCGGGCTGATGGTCGGTCGGACGCCGGAATATCTCGGCAAGAAGATCGAGTCCCGCGAGATGACGCTGGCCGTGATCGCGGTCGCCGTGCCGCCGTTCATGATCCTGGGGCTGACCGCCCTGGCCTGCGTGACGGTGGCGGGGCTGGCCGGCCCGGCGGCCAAGGGGCCGCACGGCTTCTCGGAGATCCTCTACGGGTTCTCCAGCATGGTCGGCAACAACGGCAGCGCCTTCGGCGGCCTGACCGGCAACACCGCCTTCTACAACCTCACCGGCGCGCTCGCCATGCTGGTCGGCCGCTTCGGCGTGATCCTTCCGGTGCTCGCCATCGCCGGCAGCTTGGTCGCCAAGCGGCAGATCCCGCAGAGCAGCGGCTCGTTCCCGACCACCGGCCCCCTCTGGGTGGCGCTGCTGATCGGCATCATCGTGATCGTGGGTGGGCTGACCTTCCTACCGAGCCTGGCGCTCGGACCTATCGCAGACCAGGCGCAAGTCGCCGCTGGAGTTGTACTGTGAGCCAAACGAGTATCTTCACGGCAGCGCTCATGCTGCCCGCGGTGGGCGACTCCTTCCGCAAGCTCGACCCCCGTGTCCTGATCCGCAACCCGGTCATGTTCGTCACCGCCCTGGTCGCAACCCTCTCCACCGCCCTGCTAATCAAGGGCATCGTCACCGGCACCGGTCACGCCGCCTTCGAAGGCCAGCTGGTGTTCTGGCTCTGGCTCACCGTGCTGTTCGGCAACTTCGCCGAAGCCCTGGCCGAGGGCCGCGGCAAGGCGCAGGCGGCCAGCCTGCGCTCCACCAAGGCCGATTTGAAGGCCAAGAAGCTGGCTGGCATCGAGTGGAACTGGGTGCCGGCGTCCGAACTCGGCGTCGGCGACCGCGTGCTGGTCGCGGCCGGCGACCTGATCCCGGCCGATGGCGAGGTCGTCGACGGCGTTGCCAGCGTCAACGAAGCAGCCATCACCGGCGAGAGCGCCCCGGTGATCCGCGAGGCCGGCGGCGACCGCTCCGCCGTGACCGCCGGCACGCGGGTGATCTCCGACCAGATCACCGTGCAGGTCACGGCCGCGGCCGGACAGGGCTTCCTCGACCGCATGATCGCGCTGGTCGAAGGCGCCAGCCGGCAGAAGACCCCGAACGAGGTGGCGCTGACCATCCTGCTCGCCGGGCTGACGCTGATCTTCCTGATCGCGGTCGGCACCCTGCCGGCCTTCGCCTCCTATGCCGGCGGCGTGCTGGCGGTGCCGGTGCTGGTGGCGCTGTTCGTCACCCTGATCCCGACCACCATCTCCGCGCTGCTCTCGGCCATCGGCATCGCCGGCATGGACCGCCTGGTGCGCTTCAACGTGCTGGCCAAGTCCGGCCGCGCCGTCGAGGCCGCCGGCGACATCGACACGCTGCTGCTCGACAAGACCGGCACCATCAC
>CAZTJC010000066.1:0-20432 GCA_964613945.1 uncultured Acetobacteraceae bacterium | reverse complement strand
ATCCGCTTGATGCTGAACCGGATCGCGCCAGAGTAGGGCTTCTCGCACACCCTCTGAGTGTGACGCCAACTGCGTTGAAGAAACAGCGGTGCGAAGTTTAGAATGACCGCGGTGAAGCGGGATGGCAGACAGGGCATGACGGCGTTTCTTGGAAAGGGCGCGACAGATTACCGCGCCACCCGCTCCGTCGCCCAACAACCGTCAAATTGGCCAAAGTCGAGTTTAGAAGGCATCCGGTATTCAGTTCACCCGCCGTTAATCGACTGTTAAGCCTTTGTATCCAGTGTAGTGGTGTCATCCAGCGAGCATCTAATGCAGATCCTTTTTGTGCATCAGAACGCACCTGGCCAATTCCGCCACCTTGCCCCGCATCTTGCTGAAGATCAGCGGAATAAAGTAGTTTTCTTGGGCGAGGGTGATCAAGGTGGCGGTGGGAAGATTCGATGGTTGGGCTATGCACCGCCATCCCTACCCTCTCCACAAAGTCACCATTACTTACGACGAACCGAACTTTGTATACGACGAGGCCAAGCGGTAGCGCGGGCGTGTTTAGCACTCAAGCGTGAAGGGTTCGAGCCCGATCTGATTATCGGTCACCCCGGTTGGGGCGAGACTATGTTCCTGCGCGACACACTCCCGCTTGCGGCTATTCTTTCGTATTGTGAGCTTTTCTACCAATCAGAGGGCCAGGACACTGGCTATATTCCTGAGACAAGCATCGACCTTGATGGTCGTTGCCGCATTCGGACCTGGAATGCCGATCTACTCTCCGCGTTGAGCACTATGGACAGAGGCCTATCGCCTACTCGGTGGCAACGTGACCAGCACCCAAGCGTGTTCCACGACCGCATCGCCGTCGTCCATGAAGGAGTCGACACCGCTGAAGTTTCGCCCCGGTCAGACGTACGTTTCAACGTACCCGACGGACCGTCACTCTCGGCCGGCGACGAGATCGTGACGTTCGTCGCGCGCGATCTCGAACCGATTCGTGGTTTTGTTATGCTTATGAAGTCACTTCCGGAGCTGTTGCGGCGCCGTCCCAATGCTCAGGTTGTTATCTGCGGCGGTGATGGGGTCAGCTACGGTCGCCGCCCTCCCGGTGGAGGCACGTGGCGCGACGCTATGATGAGGCAGCTTCCGCTCGACCCGACGCGCATTCACTTCGTCGGTAAGCTCGCTCGTCCAGCCTATCTCGACTTGTTACGAGTTTCGGCACTGCATCTTTATCTCAGTGTCCCATTCGTTCTTTCCTGGTCATGCATCGAGGCGCTTGCCTGCGGGTGCCTCGTACTGGGCTCGGACGTCGCTCCCGTCCGCGAGGTAATTGAAGAAGAGGTGAACGGCTTCCTGGTGGACGCTCGGGATAGCGAGCTTCTTGCTTACCGGGCTGCTGACCTGCTAGCACGGCGCACCCTGCTGGGTAACGTACGGAAAAACGCTCGCGACCGCGCCATAGCCGAGTTTGAACTCCGACGATGTCTCGCCAAACAGACCCGCTTGATTGCTGAAATCCTGTAGTGAGGCCGATCGTTGTCATTCTGATCGGAGTTTTCGCCGCCAGTCGCGCATTGGCCCAACCGCCACCCGGGTTACAGATCAACTTGGCGAGCGAACCCAGTTACGCCTTGCAGAACCCGCGCCCAGCCTGCGACGCCCGCGATTTCCCTGACACTCCCGCTCGGGCGATACACCTCGCCGATGGTAGCGTGCAGCTTTACACCACGGACCGCGACAATCGCGTCAGTGCCGGTCCCGATCTGCTTCACCTCCAGCACCGCTGCACCGTGATCTACCAGGGTGGCGGCAATGATGCTCCCGGCGCCTACGACGACCGCTCCTGGATCGCCAGCCCCTGGACCGCCGATGGCCGAACGATCTGGGCTGTCATCCACAATGAATTTCAGGGTCACCTCCGGAAGGGGCTTTGCCCCACCGGGCGCTACATGGATTGTTGGTTCAACGCTCTCACTCTGGCCGTCTCCCATGACAGTGGTCAAAGCTTCCAGCGCGTTGCCGCCAATCCGTTGGTTGCTGCCCTACCATATCGCTACGACGAGGTCGGTCTCGGTCACCACGGCTACTTCAATCCGAGTAACATCGTGAGCCTTGATGGCGGCTTCTACATGTTCGCTTTTGCCACGCGGACACACGCACAGCGTGCTGGTAACTGCTTGCTTCGCACCGACGCGATCGAGCAAAATGGCTCATGGCGGGGTTGGGGCGGCCTGAGTTTCGACATCAGCTTCGTCGACCCGTACGCCGGGCCGGTTCAGCCTGAGCGCCACGTTTGTGCGCCGGTCGGCATCGGCGCGCTGCGCTGGCCGGTGACTAGTCTAGTCCGGCACGGACCAAGCGGCCTGTTCATCGTGTTGATGCAGGATACTGGATTGGAAGGTGGCATCTATTACGCGACCAGCCCTGATTTGCTCCAATGGTCTTCGCCCGCTTTGCTTCTGTCCGCCATCGGCCTGCGGGCATGGAGATGTGGCAGCCCGGACCCTGTTGGCTATCCCTCACTGCTCGACCCCGCGAGCACCGATCGAAATTTCCAAACTGTGGGCGCCGACGCGCTTTTGTTTGCCACTCGCTTCGATGGCGCGGGCTGCCATCCGGGAGAGAGCCGAAGCCTCATACGGTGGCGTGTAGAGATCCGGTTACGAAGCTGATCGTATAAAGTTTCAAGAAATTCTAAAAAGTTGTTCCGGACGCTTGCAGCTTAAGATCGCGTTAACCATTTAGCGCCAATTTATCTCTCGAGGCTGATCAGAATGTCGGCGTAATTCGATTGAGAGATCACAGATGGCAACCATTCCTGGCGGCAGTTTCTACGTTGATTCAGCAAACCACTCTGTAATGCACGGCTCAGGCGGTGCAGATACCTTTATAATCTCTCACAACTACGATACCATTACTGGTGGTGATGGTCATGACTACTTCAGCATGAGCGGGCACCACGAGAGTATTACGGCAGGCGATGGTAATGACGTCATTTTGGCATCGGGTCATCATGACTACATCACGCTCGGATCAGGCAACGACTACGTCGAAAGTTCGGGTTCTGGACATGATACGATCATGGGTGGCAGCGGCGACGACACCATGATCGCATCCGGTACGCATAACTTCCTCCACGCTGGTGATGGCAATGACTACCTCCAGGGCGGGTCTGGCCACGACACGCTGATTGGCGGCAGCGGCAGCGACACGCTGGTTGCCGGTAGCGGCCACGAGATGATGATCGGCGGCTCCGGCTCGTCGCTCATGGTCGCCGGAGACGGCAACGACACCATGATCTCCGGATCAGGGTATGACCGCTTCGAGTTCCATAGTGGTGGCGGCCAGAATGTGGTGATGGGCTTCCACAACGGCGACATGCTGCAGATCGAGCGCGACATGAATGGCCTGGACATCAAGTCGGCGTCCGATGTCGCGGCTCACGTGCAGGACGTCCATGGCAGTGCGGTGATCCAGCTCGGTAACGAGACCATCACGCTCGTCGGTATCAAGGCTGAAGATATACACAATAATCCGTCTGGATACTTTACCATTCACTAAGCCTGGCCCCGACCAGTCAATATAAGCTTGGTCGCTTCTGGTGCAGCACCGCTCCCGCTCTCCGGTTTTTCTCAAAACGATTGAGCCGAGAACACCCTAATCTAATCAGCAGGAATTCGCGATGCTGCTTGACCGCCTCCCGTTGGATATGTTGCCGCCGCGGGCGGTCTTGCTGGCATCCGACATTATTTTGGTGCTCCTGCCTCGAGGGGCAGATACTGATCGGTCGTTTTTCGCCAATCAAACCCCTCCCTACGGAACGGTTACGGTACAATCCTCGGTGGGATCACAACAGATCGCCGCGATGCGTTTGTCCGACTACCGGACTGGGTCCGAGAACTCGCCGCTTTTGTTCCCGTCCGGTCCATCTCCGGATCCTGACTTGGTCGATACCTTCAATACCGTCGTTCTCGGCTCCGACATCGTCGAACTCGCCGATGAACTCGATGTGCCATCGCAACGCCGCCTATTGATGTTTCTGCTCCGCTTCTGCGGCAAGGCGTTTGCTCTCGCCGACAATCCCGACTTCGCTGCGTCCTGTCTTCGTCTTGCTCAGCTCTGCATTCCGGTCCGCGGTGACGTCACACCGGTTGCTACCGTCACCGGATCATGGGTTGTTATCAAAGGCGTTCACGCAGCGTCGAACGCTCCCCTGTTCCTTTTAGGTCAGGACCGGGTCAAGCGGAGTATCGCGCCGTCCCTCGATGGCTTTGAAGCATTGCGTGTGATCGAGCGTTTGGGAATTCGTGACACCTTGCTAGTGATGGGCGAGCAGCCCGCGCAGTATTCCGTTGCGGCGCCCCGCGCTTCTCTCCCCGACCTTATCCGAGCTCCGGCCGATGCGGCGGGATTGCGGACAGCTTGTCTGCGCGCGCTGGCCCCCATTTGCCCTCGGATAACCGCGCTGATCCGCGAGGCGGCGCTCCTCACACCGGCCGCACCACGCCGGCACGACGATGCCTCTCGTCCGATCGGTGCCGGACTGGAAGCGGCTTTGCAGGATGGTCGCGGCAAGCTGTTCCTGCGCGGCTGGCTTCGCGACCCGATGCGCTTGGTTGCTTCGATCGAGTTGGTTGGCCCCCATGGATCTCTTCAACTCGAGACGAAGCATCTGCACCGGTTCCGCCGGCCTGATCTCGACACACACTTCGCCACGGCGGCATTTTCCGACAGCAATCTGCGGACCGGCTTCGTCGCCTATGTGAACGATCCGTGTGGCGGACACTCGCTGCACCCGACGCTTGTCTTGCGTCTACACTCCGGCACCCGGCTCGAGATCCGCTCCTCGTTGCGCCACCCGGTGGCGACAGCGGCGCGAACCGCCGTGCTCTCCAGCGTCGCTTCCGACGATGTCACCGACACCATGCTCGACGACTGCCTGGGACCCGCCGCGGCATCGTTCCATCGCCGATCCCTCGAAGCCCGGGGCGTTCCCGAGCAGATACAGATCGGCCCACGACCGGTGGATCCGGGTGTCAGCATCATCATCCCACTGTATCGCAATTTGAGCTTCCTGCGGTTCCAGTTCGCAGCGTTCGCCCGCGACCCCGAATGCCGTGCTGCCGAGTTCATCGTCGTGCTCGACAGTCCGGAGCAGCGCCGCGAAGCCGAGCATCTCCTGCGGGGACTGAATGCGTTGCATGGCCTATCGCTCACGCTTCTCGTGATGCCGCGGAACCTCGGCTACGCCGCCGCCAACAATGCCGGTGCGGCGTCTGCGCGCGCGCCACTGCTCTTGCTGCTCAATTCCGATGTCGTTCCGGCGAGTCCGCTCTGGCTGGGCAAGCTTACCGTGGCTCTCGGCCGGAGCGGCGTTGGCGCTGCCGGGCCGAAGCTACTGTTCGATGATGGATCGATCCAACACGCGGGCCTGTTCTTTCAACGCGACCTCGATGGCCTGTGGCTCAATGCGCACTACCACAAGGGTATGCCACGCGCTTGGCCGGGGGCCAGCCAGTCTCGGCGGGTTCCGGGCGTGACGGGCGCGGCCCTGCTCGTCCATCGGCACCTATTCGAGTCCGTCGGTGGCATCTGCGAGGATTACATCATCGGTGACTACGAGGACTCCGATTTCTGCCTACGCCTGCACGCGGCCGGTGTTCAGACGGTCTATGTGCCCGAGGCCGAACTGTTTCACTTCGAACGTCGATCGATCAGCCTGCACAAAGGGTATGCCGGAACCCTCGCCTGCCGATACAATCGTCGGCTTCATCACCAGCGTTGGGATGACACGATCACCGCGTTGATGGCCGAACCCGAATTCCGTCCGCTTTTGGCCGGAGCCGCGGCATGACCGACATCGCCACACTGCGCAGCCATCTGAGCCGCAACCGTTTCATGCCGTTGCCGCCCGACGAACTGCATTACGTCGGTGACGGCGACTACCGCGCCATCGGCGCCGAGTTCCTGGAGCGCCTCGCCCGCGACGCCAATCTAACACCGGCCGATCGTGTGCTCGACATCGGTTGCGGCGTCGGACGGCTGGCTTTGCCGCTCAGCCAATATCTCGACACCGGCAGCTATGATGGGGTCGATCCGGTCGCCGCGGGCATCGCCTGGTGCACCTCGACCATCACTCCGCTCTACCCCGAGATACGGTTCCGACATCTCGATCTGCGGCACCCGCTCTACAACCCGGAGGGTGCGCTCGAGACCGCCAAGACACCGCTCCCGTTCGCCGATGGCAGTTTCGACCTGATTTGCATGATCTCCGTGTTGACCCATCTCGAACGGCCGGAAGCGCTGCATTATGCCGCCGAGACCGCTCGACTGCTCGCACCCGGGGGCCGTTGCTTCGCGACCGCGTTCCTCATGAACCCCCCTGCCCGTGCGGCGCTGCGACAGGGTGAACCATTGCTGAAATTCGATCCAACCGGCGCCGGCCCGCTCTACTTCGCGATGCCTGAGGCACCGTTGGCGGCCGTGGCCTACGACGAGGACGTGTTGCTCGAACTCTTCCTTCGGCACGGACTGCGCCGCCGCAATCCCGCCGGCTACGGCTGCTGGAGCGGCCGCGCCGGACGCAGCTTTCAAGACATCTGCATCTTCGAAAAGGTGCCCGCCTGATGCGCGTCATGTTTCTTCTCCATGCCCATCCCGACCTACAGGCAGGGGGGACGGAGATCTTCGCCCGCGACCTGTTCAGGACCCTTCGCGCCCGCGGCATTTCCGGCTTGCTGCTTGCCGGAACGGCGGCGCACCAACGGCATGCAAGCCCTGGCACTCCGTTCCAAGCCATCGGGAGCGCTGCCGACGAGGTCTTGGCCTGGACCGGTGGGTTCGACCCATTCTTCCTGTCGCAGATCGATCTACACGGGGTCAGCCACCCCTTCGCCGAACTCCTGCGCGAGCAACAGCCGGATGTGATCCACATCCACCACGTCATGACTTTGGGCGTGGAGATTATCGGTCTGATCCGGCGCTGCCTGCCGAACGTCCGTATCGTCATGACCCTGCACGACTACTACGCGGTCTGCGCCAATGACGGGCAGATGGTCACTCAAGCGGGCGTGTTGTGCCACGCGGCGCGGCCTGATGCCTGCCGCTCATGCTTTCCCGACCGAACCCTCACCGACTTCAAGTTGCGCGAAATTCATATCGGCCACGCCCTGGACCAAGTCGATCATTTCATCGCGCCCAGCCGTTTTCTGCGCGATCGCTTCATCGCCTCCGGGTTCGCACCGGACCGCATTTCCGTCCTCCCGAACGGTTTCCCCGCCGTCGAGCCCACACCAGCACGGCGGGACCTCCGGCGCGACCGGTTCGCATTCTTTGGGCACATCAACCGGTTCAAGGGTGCGACGGTCGCGCTCGAGGCGTCCGCGATCTTATCGGAACAGGGCGTCACCCACGGTCTCTCCCTTTTTGGAGGCACGGATCACCAGTCGGAGCAGACACTGGCCCGGTTCGCTGCCGCGCGAGCCAAAGCGCCAGCCGCAACCTACCGTGGTTCCTACCGACGGGCCGAAATTCCCCGACTGATCGCGGGCGCCGATTGGGTCGTCTTCCCCTCGGAATGGTGGGAGAACGCGCCCCTCGTGATCAACGAGGCCTTTCAACACTGGCGGCCGGTGATCTGCAGTGCCATTGGCGGCGCGCTCGAACTGGTCCGCGATGGTGTCAACGGGCTGCACTTCCCGGTCGGAGACGCCGTTACACTCGCGAGCGTCATGCGCCGTGCGATCGAAGCACCCGGCTTATGGCAGCACCTGGTCGACGGTATCGAGGCGCCAGTCTCGATCGACAACTCTGCGTCTAGGCATCTCGAGCTCTACCAAGACCTGTGTTCCGCTCCGGCCCGGTCGATCGCAGCATGAGCGTCACCCTGATCCGTGCGACACGGTACGACCCGGCAGCGGCGGCGCAAGTGCAGGTAATAGCGATGTGGCGTGTGCAGCCCGGTGCGCTCATGCTCCTCGGGCGCAGCACGGATCCTATCGCGAAGAGCGGGTCAGCACGCCTGGCAACGCTGACTGGTGCCGCTGGCATCTTTCGCGCGGAGTTCTGGCCGTTGCAGGGCGAGCAAGGCTTTACCTTCCTTGCTGCCATCCGCTTTCCCGACACTGCCGACCGGTCCGACGAGACCGAACTCGTTCTACGCGGCGCCCGTGGGGCTGACCGCGATTTCCGTCTCGTGCCCGTCGCCACCTCCGGCGGCTCCCGCTTTGGCGAGCAGGTCGCCCTACTTGCTGGAGCGCACGCCCCCCGGATTGCCCGCTTCATGCTCGACATGATGGCATCGGACGGCGGTAGCGATATGCGCCAGCCTAGTGCCGTATTCGAGGCATTCCTGACCCATGCCGCGCGTCCTGACGGCTGCGTGGAATTGATTATGCACGTGCCGCAGAAATGCGTGCTGCTGCAGGGATGGGGGATGCGGCCGAGCGAAGCCGTAGAACTCCTGCTACCGGGCTCCGCTTTGCTGCGGCATGCCGCCTACTCCGGCGACTTCTCCCGCACTGACGTGACAGCGCCGGCCGTCGGCAACGTCCTCGTTCTGCCGCCCGAGTTGGCCGGCACCATGGGTTCGGTACAGAAGATATTCCTTCTGTCGGAAAACGACCTGCTCTGTCGGCATGTGGTCGAGCCGAACATGCTCGACGTCAATGCCAGCGTCGGTCAAATCCGTCATCTGCTCCCCCGGTTGAACTGTGCTGCGCCGGTGCAGGCGCTGCTCCGCGCCGCGGTGCAGCCACTGTACGACGGACGAGATACGCTGAACGCCGCTGGCCGACCGGTCCGCGCGGCACTGGACATCGCTGTCTCGACCACGGGTGAAGGCGCCTACCTTTCAGGCTGGCTGTTCGATCCAGCCTGCCACATGGCCGAACTCCACCTCTGTGCCGACGGCTTTTCCGTGCGACTGGATGAGAGCTGGGAGCGGGTACGACGTGAAGACGTCTCAGCCGCGTTCCGCGCCGACCCGGCATTCCCGTCTCCGCTCACCGAAGAAGCCGGGTTCACAGTCGGTGTATCGGCAGCGCCAGCGCCGGGTCAGGCTGCGTATCTTCGCGTCACGTTCACGGATGGCGAACTGGCTTTCATGCCGATCCGCTTCGTGGACGCTAGTACATCGAACACGCTGAAAGCGCTGCTCGCGAGCGTCGATCTGCATAAATCATCCGGTCTCGCCATCGTCACCTGTCATCTGGCGCCCTTCATTGCCCGGATACCCGCGCCGGAAGCAAAGCCCGCCCAGATCGTGCTTCACGGCCCATTCGAGCGGCCCCTCGCTATCGTCGTTCCGCTGCGCGCGGCAACCCTGCCACGCTCGCTCATCTCCGGCTTCCTGCTCGACCCGGCGACCGACGATGAGCAAATCGTGTTCGTATGCGGTCCCGATTGGAACCATGCGCAGCGCGAGGTGCTCGTCGGCCTTATTCACTTCTACCACTTGCCCGCGAGCATCGTCGGCGTGGCGCATACCCCGCTAGCAGCTGAGGCGGTGCGCGTGGCGGCTACACTGAGCCAAGCCAATGATTTCCTGCTGACCTCGCCGGATATCGTCGGCAGCACGCCGGGATGGCGGGGATCGCTGAAGCGCGCAGCCTCCAACAACCAGGTCTTATGCCCGACTATCTTGTTCGAGGACCGCTCGATCCGCTTCGGTGGCTCGAAAAGCGTCACATTTACGGACCAAGCGCCGTTCGTCCGGGTAATCGCACCTTTGATGGGCGCGTGCGCCGATCTCGCCACGACGGAAGATACGACCGACATCGACAGCGGCACCTTCGCCTGTTGCCTGATACCGCGTGCCGCAGTGCCTTTGCTGGCCCAGGCGGCGCGTTTCAACACCGAGTTCGGGCAAGAGACCGCGTTCTTCCTGTCGCTCCGAAATGCCGGGCTGAGCGGTGCATGGGTGCCGTCCGTTCGGGTGGCTGCAGCTGAAGAAGAGGCAGCCGTCGCGGCTCCAGCATTGCCGCTGGTCGATGGCTGGATGTTGCGGCAAAGCTGGGGAGGGTCCTTACCGTGCGTGTCCTAATCATTTCCCACGGCCACCCCAGCTACTCGATCGGTGGAGCCGAGGTCGCCTCCCACGCGCTGTTCCGGGCGATCAATGCCACTCCGGACCACGAAGCCTATTATCTGTCACGCGCCCCGACCTCGATCCGACGCCATGCCGCCACCCCGCTGATGAGCCTTCGACATGGAGAGCGGGAGACGTTTATGCACACGGGCGCCTGGAATGAATTCTGGCTTTCCAACGGCGGACTGACCGAGCTCGCTGGCGCATTCGCTTCATACTTGGAGCGTATCGATCCCGATGTTGTCCACGTTCACCACGTGATCGGCCTGGGCGTGGAGGCGATCGCCCTTGTTCGGCGCGTGCTGCCGCGCGCGCGCGTGGTAATCACCTTTCACGAGTATTTGGCGATCTGCGCCAATCACGGCCAGATGGTCAAAACCACTCGCAACACGCTCTGCACAAGCGCCTCGCCATCCTTTTGCAACGTCTGCCTCCCGCAGCACAGCCCGGCCGAGTTCTTCGCTCGTGAGGAGCATCTCAAGGCGCACCTGCTGCTCGCCGATGCATACGTCTCGCCGAGCCGCTTCCTGCTCGACCGCTACGTCGCCTGGGGCTTGCCTTCGGAACGGTTCCGGGTTTTCGAAAACGGGGTCGACGGCACCGCTTCACCCGCTCGGCCCCTCACACGAGGGGGACGGCGCGATCGGTTCGCCTTCTTCGGTCAAGTAACCGAGTTCAAGGGACTGGCCATCCTGCTCGATGCCGTCAGCCGGGTGCCCGAGGAAATTTGGGGAAGCGCCACCCTCAGCGTTTTCGGTGGCAATTTGGAGTTCCAGCCGGAGGCGTTTCAACGTCGTTTCCAGGCTCTGATGGAGGCTGCCGGGCGTCGCGTCCGCTTTCACGGGAGCTACCGCCAGGATGAACTTGCTGGCCTGATCGCGGAGATCGACTGGGTGGTGGTGCCGTCGATCTGGTGGGAGAACTCGCCCGTCGTTATTCAAGAAGCGTTTCTGCACAGCCGACCCGTGATTGCGAGCGGGATCGGTGGGATGGCCGAGAAGATCCGTAACGGCACTGATGGCTTGCATTTCCGAGCCGGCAGCCCGGAAAGCCTGGCCGACAAGCTGGTCCGCTGTCTGCAGGAAGACGGGCTCTGGGCCGAACTGTCGGCCGGAACCCCGGTGCCGCCCGATCTAAGCACCTTCGCATCGGAGCACCTCGCTCTCTACCGAGAGCTGCCGGCTCGATCAACGGCGGTTTCCGCCACCAAGCCTAATCTTTGCGTTGCCGCCTGAAAAACGAGAGAGACCCTTATGACAAAGATCCTGGTGATTAGTCCGTCCGGCGAAGTCTATGATCATGATTGCGTCCGCTGGTATTCAGATCTCGGCTTTAACAAGCGTCCCGATCATTACCACAATATTGGCGACGCCTTTGTATTCGATAGCTCACTGAAGTTGCTGTCGTACTCGAAGCTTGAGCCGCTGAAAATTCGAACACCCACAGACGCTGATATCGAGCGTTACAACAACGAATACGACTACGCGTTCCTGCGCGGCTCGAATTACTTGCACAAGGACATGGAATGGGAGAACGCGCCCTCGGTCCTGGCCAAACTGAAGATTCCGGTCATCGCGTTCGGTATCGGGGCTCAGGCTCCGTCGAAAGGACCGCTCGTGCTGAACCAGGCAACCCGGCGCATGCTGTCGCTCATCGCGGAGCGCTCGGTCTCACTCGGGGTTCGCGGCGCCTATACTGCCGATGTCCTTTGGAATCTCGGCATTCGCAACGCCCGCATCATCGCCTGTCCAACAGTGTTCCGGAACAATGATCCCGGGCTGAGGATCGACCTTCCACCGCTCGATAGTATTCGGGACGTCGCATACACGCTCCGGCGCGAAGTCGATGTGACCTATGCGAAGGATCTCCGTCGTTATTTGGACATGCAGCGCGAGACGATCCTCGACCTCGCCGGACGGTTCAACTTGGACATCCTGGCGCAAGGCGAAGTCGAGGAGAAAGCCGTCCTTTGGGGCGATCCGGCACAGAAGGCGGCAGCAATACAACAATTGCGGGATCATGACTGGCTACGCGGCGTCGATGATCCGCTCGAAGCACTCTACTCTACCAACTTGTTCTACTCCGATTCCGTTGCCGAGTTCGAACGCAAGCTGCGCCAGAAGCAATTGGTCCTCGGGTATCGGCTACATGGTAACCTTTTGGGCCTCGCCAACCGCGTTCCGTCCGTCTACTTCACCTATGACAGCCGCACGGCAGAATTCGCCGAGACGTTGCAGATTCCCAGCTTTGACGTGTTCTCAGGCCGCACGTTCCGCCTGGAAGACTATTGGGACCAGGCGTTGTTCGAACGATTTAACCGCGCCTACTATCAAACCTACAGGGCCATGCGCCTGTTCCTCGACGAGAACGGTGTTCCGCACAAGATGCAGGACGAGACCGTTGCGACCCGCCCCGCAGCGAGTGTGGCCGCATGATCGAGGCTGCTCGCGCAGTCGTCCAAGACCAGGCCGGTTCCGGCGTGACCGGCTATGTCGAGGCCGTCACCGACAGCGCTGCGCTCGGGTGGGTATGGCGCCCGGGCCAAAGTGACAGGTTGACGGTCGAGTTGCGGCTTGGCGAGCAGATGCTGGCTCGAGCCTGCGCCGACGGCATGCGCGAGGATCTCGCCCGGAGCGGTATCGGCGACGGCAAGCACGCCTTTACGCTACCGATCTCGGAGGCGTGGCGGTCGCGGGCGAACGAAATGCGGGTGTTCGTCGTTCGCGAGGGTGAGGCGCCGATCGCACTCGAGGCCCCTCCGCCGCCGGCTGCCAGCGCGGACCGGGTAGCCGACCTGCAGCGCGGCGTGGACATGCTCATAGGCTCGCAGCGATTGATGCACCGCAACCTGCAAGCGGCGCTGCTGCAACAAGCGCCGTCGCTCAAAGACGCGCTGGCCGACATCTCCGCTGCTCAGGCGGGCCTGCGAGAGCACATCGCTACGTTCGAATTGTTTGCTGTTCGGCTCGAAGAAGCGCTCGCAACCCGCGAGGCACCAGCCGATGTTGCGCCCGCTCGGCGCAGCCTGCAGGTGGTGACTGCGATGTCCAGCTTGGCTTTGCTCGGCTCCTGCTGGGCCATTTACAAGGTCATGTTGGGCTGATGACCCTGCGACCCGGCGCCAGGCAGGACGAGAGTGACCGCATCGTCTCGAAGCTGAGACGGCTGGCGGTCCAAAGCTTGTTGGCGATCGCCGTGTTGGCATTCGTTTGTAACCTCGGCACGCTCGCCGTGCCGTTGTTCAATATGCAGATCTTCAACCGTGTCATGCCGACCCGTGATCTCGGCACCATTGTTGCGCTCGCCGGTGGCTTGACGATCTGCCTGCTGGTGTGGGCCGCGCTGGAGATGTTGCGCAGTGCTGCCCAGGAAATCCTGGCGGCCAAATTCGTCGCCCGTCTGTCGCTCCCGCTCATCCAAGCGGCCGCGTTGGCTTCGCGTCCCGACCTGGCCGCCAGCGAGGCTCTGATCGATTTGGAGACTGTGCGTGGTTTCCTGTGCAGCCGTGCCTGCATGGCACCTTTCGATATGGCGTGGTCTCCGATCTTTCTGTTGACCCTCCTCGTTCTGCATTGGGGGCTCGCGGCACTCGCCCTGCTCTGCGTGGCGATCATGGTCGTGATGAACCTGCTCGGGGATATCGTGTCGCGCCGCGCCATGCTGGAGGCCAATCAGGCGTCGGCCGCGGCGCTGCGCAGCGCCGCCGACGGCGTCAATGCAGCCGAGGCGGTGCTAGCACTCGGGATGCTGCCGCTCATGACGCACCGCTGGCGGGTCGGACAGCGCCACGCTGCCGCCCTGGTGCGGCGTGCGCTGCTGCGCGCCCGTGCCGTCTCCGCCGCGACGAACGCGTTACGGATGGGGATGACCGGCGCGATGGTGGCGATCGGCCTTGTGTTGGCGCTCAACGGCCTGTCCAGCAGCGGCAGCATGGTGGCCGGCAACATGATCCTGGCCCGATTGCTCATGCCGTTCGGGAGCGTCGCGGCGACCCGGCGTCAATGGGCCGACGCGCAGGCAGCATGGAAACGCCTCCGTGCCGCGCTCGAGCGGCGTGCGCCCCGGCGCAACCTCGAAGCCCTGCCGGCACCTGCGCCCCGGGTCGTCGTAGAGAACCTGTCGTATCTGCCGCCTGGTGCCGACCGGCCCGTGCTCCGCGGAGTGTCGTTCGTCGTCGAGCCTGGAGAGGCCATTGCCATTGTTGGCCCCTCTTCGGCCGGCAAGAGTTCGCTCCTCCGCCTGATCATGGGAATCGTGCCTCCCACCGCGGGCGGAGTTTATCTGGATGGCAGCAGCACTTTCCTATGGGAGCGAGAAGACTTCGCTCAGCATGTCGGATACGTGCCGCAACGCCCGACGCTGCTTGACGAGAGCGTAGCAGACAATATCGCACGGATGCGCCGCCATGATCTCAGGCTGGTGATCGAGGCTGCCAAGCGGGCAGGACTGCATCGGGTCATCGCGGAACTGCCCGCAGGCTATTCGACCAAGGTCGTCGGCAACTTGCTTTCGGGTGGGCAGCGGCAGCGCCTGGCTCTGGCGCGCGCCCTTTACGGCAAGCCGAGCCTTCTCGTCTTCGACGAGCCGACCGCCTTCCTCGATCAGATGGGTGAGAACGACTTCCTTGCCGTGCTGGCCGAGCTGCGCCGCGACGGTGTCACGGTGCTGCTGGCCACGCACCGGCCCAATCTGCTCAAGGCAGTCGATAAAGTCCTGCTCCTGCGCGATGGTGCGGTTGCGCAGTTCGGCCCGGCAGCCGAGGTCGGCGAACAACTCAGGAGGCGGCCATTCCGCCTCGTGTCCAACACTTCGAACCGTGTGGCCGCATCATGACGACGCAAGGAATTCGCCGAACGCTTGGTCTTGGCTTCGTGCTTGCGCTCGGCCTGACCCTGTTCATCGACGCCGCCATCCTGGTCGTTCCGATTTACGACATGCAGCTCTACGACCGCGTCCTGATGAGCCGCAACATGGATACCGTGCTCGTCTTGTCGTTGGCCTGCGCGATCGGCCTCCTGTTCTACGGCGTGTTCGAATATCTCCGTAGTGCCGCCTTCCTGGCCATCGCCGATACGGTGGCATTGCGATTAAACGGCCCGGTGCTGGAGGAAGGCATCCGCCGCGCCGCGGGCGGTGATAAGCGCGTGGGCCCACAATTGGCGCGCGACGTCCACGAGATCCAATCCTTCCTTGCCTCCGGCGCGGTTGCGCCGCCGCTGGATGCGCTCTGCGCCCCGATGTTCATCGCGGTGCTATTCGTCCTGCATCCCGCCTTTGGCTTTCTTGCGACGGCGGGTATCGCATCCCTCATCCTCGTCGGGGTGGCGAGCGAGACGGTGCTGCACCCCATTCTGCACCGGGCTCAGGAACGGCGCCGAGCAGCCGATCACTTGCTGTCGCGCAGCCTGTCGCAAACCGACCTGACCGAAGGACTGGGCATGTTGCCGGCGATCGCGCGCCGGTGGTGTTTCCGGTACGCCGATGCCGTATCGGCCCTGAGCCGTGCGGCGACGGCAGCGGAGTTCATCACCGGTCTGTCACGGCTGATTCGCTTCGTCCTTCAGGCAAGCGTCGTCTCGCTCGGAGCGGTTCTGGTGATCCACGGGCAGACCACGCCGGGCAGCCTGATGGGCGCCAACCTTCTGATGAGCAAGGCGCTCGGCCCGTTCGATCACCTCATTGGAAGCTGTCGCAACTGGCTGCTGGCGCGCGACGCCTGGTGGCGGATCTCGACCTTGCTGCCGGCCGAGGCCGACCAACCTCCAACGTCGCGCGATGACAGTGCCGGTCCTGGCCTCGTCGTACGTGACGCCGACTTCTACTCCGATGGCGGAAAGCCGCTTTTGCAGGACATTGTATTGACGATCGCCCCTGGCACTTTTGCCGTCGTGACCGGGCGCAATGGAAGCGGCAAGACGACCCTGCTGCGCCTGCTGGCCGGGGTCGCGGCGCCGGGTCGCGGCTCCGTTCTGCTCGACGGTTTTCCGCTACGTGGCGGCCCGGAGATCGGCTACCTGCCGCAATCGGTCAGCCTGTTGGATGCCAGCATCGCTGCCAATATCGGACGTTTGCAAGACGACTTGGCCGGCGTGATCTCGGCTTCCCGTCACGCAGGGGTGCATGAACAAATCGGCCGCATGGCCAGCGGCTACGAAACGGCACTCTCCGGGGACGGCAGCACTTTGTCTGGGGGTATGCGCCAGCGGGTCGGATTGGCGCGTGCGCTGTTCGGAACGCCGCGCCTGCTGCTGCTCGACGAGCCGGATGCGAGCCTTGACGGTGAAGGCAGCGATGCACTCATCCGCGCCATCAGGAGATGTTGTGATTCAGGAGCGATCGCCGTGGTCATTAGCCATCGGCCAGCGCTGCTGCAGGCTGCGGACTTGGTCCTCGAGATGTGTGACGGCCGTGTGGCAGCGTCGCGTAAGGTCAATCAAATACCAGCCCCTCAGCTCGAGACCGCGTGAAGGATCCTGCATGTCAGAGGCCGTCAAATTACCTGCCGGGCCGCTCTGGATGGATGAGGCCGAAGGGAGCTTGCCACAGGCTTCGTTGCGCCGGGTCGCACTGTGGAGTCTGCTGATCACTGTGCTCGGGTTGGGCAGTGTGCTGGTCTGGGCCTCGTTGGCTTCCATCGAAAGCGCGGTGCCGGCGAGCGGCGTGGTGGTCGCGAGCGGCAAGCGCAAGACCATCACCCTCCTCGAGGGCGGTATCCTTCACGAGTTGCTGGTCCATGAGGGCGATCAGGTAACGGCCGGGCAGGTACTGCTTCGGTTGGACGATACCCAGGTGAGGGCAGCTCGCAATCAGGCCAAAGTGCAGTATTGGTCGGCCATCGCCAAGCTGAATCGGCTCGCGGCTGAAGCGATGGATAAACGCACTCTGAGCATTCCAGCCGACCTGCGTGATGCCGCGGCCAACGACCCGGCCGTTGCAGCCGCGGCACGTGCGGAGACGCAACAGTTCCAAGTCCGTTGGGATGCACTCGATGCGTCCAGCCGCGTCTCGGAGCGCAAAGTCGCGCAACAACAAGCGCAGATCGGGTCGATCCAGGCTCAGTCCGCTTCCCTCGGCATCCGATTAGGTCTGACGCAGGAGGAGCTGAAGGGTGTCAACTTCCTCATGTCACGAGGCCTCTCGACCAAGTCGCGTCAGTTGGAGCTGCTTCGGACGGAAGCCGATATGCGCGGCCAGATCGAACAACTGGGCGCCCAACGCGTGCAGGCCATGCAGATGATTGCGCAGATCACGCTAGAAACGATCAACGTGGCAGAAAGCAGGAGGGCCGACATCTCCCGTGAACGCGCGGATACGCAAGCGGCTCTTTCCGACGCCGACCAGCGTCTGCGTGCGGCAGCCGATCAACTCGAGAAGCGTGAGATCATCTCCCCCGAGTCCGGCACGATCACCGACCTGAAATTCTTCACGATCGGCAGCAGCATCGTTGCTGGACAACCCATCATGGATCTTGTGCCCTTATCACAACATCTACTGATCGAGGGAAACGTCACACCGAACGAAGTCGAGCATTTGCGCATCGGTCAGGCCGTCAACATCAGGCTGACGGCCTACAAGGCACACCGTGTCCCGGTCATCAGTGGCCACCTCACCTACGTCGGTGCCGACCGCCAAATGGATGCCAATAATCAGCCGGTCTTCCTAATGCGGGCCGAGCTTAATCCAGACGCTCTCAGCGATAAGCCGGGCGTCGTCCTTCTCCCGGGCATGCCAGCCGATGTCATCGTCATCAACGGCCGCCGCTCGGTTCTGAGCTTTCTGGTCAGCCCTATCGCCGACAGCCTGTTCCACGCGATGCGCGAGCAGTGAAAACCGCCGATTTGGGCCACCTGGGCCCATGTCCGTGGCGGTGTCGGTCGTTTGAGCCTAGCCGTTTAAAGTTGCTTAACCAACTGGCGATATGGTTATTCGGAACATCGGACACGGCATGTCGGACTTTCGCTTTGCTCTCGAGCGGCTAGATGCTGCGGTCGTCTCGGGCTGGTGTTTCGACCCGGCCGATGCACTCGAAAGAATAGACGTCAAAGTGAAGTCTGGCGGGCGCGTGCTGGGCACCGGGTGCGCCGACATCATGCGCCCGGATCTGGCGCGTGTCGGTTACGGCGATGGTGTGTCCGGGTTCAAGGTGCTGCTTGCGGGAGGCGCAGCTGGTAGCGCGGTCGAGATTGTTTTCTGCAATAGACGGCGCCAGCTTCGCCACAATGTCGAGCGGACGCTGGATTGGCCGGAAGGCATGGTCGACTTCCCTGTTGGTCAATCGGCGCGTCTGCGTCCCAGAGGATTGGACCTGACCGCCGCGAGGGGCCGGATGGTGTTCGGGCCGGAGACGTGGTTCGAGCCCCCATTAATCGTACATGCGGAGTTGACGGGCGGAACGATCCAGGTGGGATCATTCACCGGCTTCTACGGGGGCAATATCCGCAACGGCAAGATTGGGCGGTATTGTTCGATCGCGCGAGACGTGTCGATAGGTCCGAATGAACATCCGACGGACTGGCTAACATCGTCGGTTTTGGCTGAGAACCCGATCGCGAACGGCTGGGACGAGTTCGCCCGTCCGGGTCAACGGGCGTACTTTGCCGCGCAAGGACGGCCTTTCCCCACTAATCTGCGCCAGACCGTGATCGGCAATGACGTTTGGATCGGCACGGGAACGCTCATCCTGAAGGGTGTCACGATCGGGGACGGGGCCATCGTGGCCGGTGGGAGTGTGGTGACGCGCGATGTGCCACCCTATGGGGTCGTGGCCGGGACGCCCGCGCGCCTCAAGCGGTTCCGGTTCGACGAACGGATCGTGGAGCGGCTTTTAGCCCTGAAATGGTGGCGGTTTGCCCTGCACGACTTCGTCGATTTACCGCTTTCCGACATGCCGCGGGCATTGGACATGGTGGAGGAACGAGTAGCTTCTGGCGAATTAGCCGAGTGGCAACCTGAGCGGGCGACACCGGCGGTAATACGAAGACTTTTGGCAGAGTAGGATGGGGTGCAACGTAATTTTGTTGCACGTATCAGCGAGCGGCCGTAGTTCGGCTATCTCGCTTCATTGTTACGGGAGACGGACGCACTCTGAACGCGCGAGTTCGAGCATTCGGTTCAGTGCATTGATGGCAATCTCCACCTCGGTTGCTCGACGCCGATCGGTGTGTGATCTCAGCCCATCGCCGATGGCCCGTTTGAAACGGCTGATGTCGGCTTCGACCAGAGTTCGCCAGTTGTAGCCGGAGGTCGTCTGCCAAGCCATGCGGCCGTGCTCCGCGATGGTCTGCAGGTGACGGTCTTGCATCGTCGGCACCGTCTGCGCGGTGTCGCTCGGCACCGCGCTCGAGCGAGGTGGCACGATGACGGACGCCTCGGGATGTCGCAACACAACCTCACCGTAGACGCCGTCGTGATCGTAGGCACCGTCGGCAGTAAACGACGCGACCCGGCCATCTATTTGATCGAACAAGGGGCCGATCTGCGAGGCATCGTCGATGTCGTTGGTGGTGACCGTGGCCGCCGCAATCCGTCTGGCATCGGCATCCACGGCGATGTGCAATTTACGCCATAACTGCCGTGTCTTCGTACCGTGCTTCTCCAGCAGCCATTCGCCTGAGCCACAGAGCTTCAGCCCCCTTGCTATTCACCAGCAGGTGCACGGGACCGGAGCCTGGCCTTGGACGAACCACGTCGAGGTTCTCGGCGCGCCGGCTCAAGGTAGTGTGGTCCGGCACCGCGAGATCCAGGCCAAGCAGGGCGATGATGGAGCCGATCAGTCCTTCGGTTTGCCGCAAGGCCAGGCGGAACACCGCTCTCAAGGTCAGAGCCGTCGCGATCGCCAGGCCTGAGTAGTGTTGCTGGCCGCCTCGCGTGGTCCGTGGCTCAGCCTTCCACGCCGCAATTGCCGTATTGGTGAACCAAACCGTCAGGCTGCCGCGTTGCCGCAGGGCCGCATCGTAGGCGGCAGTGTTCGTGACCCGGTGCCGCTGCTTTGGAATGTGGTGGCGACGCTCGGCCTCGGCTTTGAACGGCACGACATCTACCCCGGACAGTGACGGGAATGGCCACGCATCATCCTACCTCAGCTACCGCCCCGGCGATCCCTGCAACAGAGTCAGTGTTCAATGCTGTCGATGATAGTGAGGTATTCTTCGTAGATGGTCACAACCATCTCCTTCTCGACGATGCCGTCGTAAGAGGGTGTGCGAGAAGTTGGCTGCGTTGCTGATTGGGTCAGGCTAGCAGCCTTCCCGAACAACGCGGGACTGGCGGCATGGCTGGCACGAGTGGTTTCTACACGGACCTGAATACCGCGCAGTGGACTATCGTGGCGCCACTGCTTCCTGCCGCCAAG
>CAZTJC010000065.1:0-20708 GCA_964613945.1 uncultured Acetobacteraceae bacterium | reverse complement strand
GCGCCCCGTGCGAAGGAGTGGATCTGACAGAAGCTTGATGCACTCACAACCTAGGACGGCGTGCGGCAGGATGCGTCAGCACCACGCCGGCCCCGATCGCGCCGGCGAGGAAACACGCTACCGCCAAAATCCCGAAAACCAGAAGTCGATGATCACCGCCGACGAAGCCAACCATCGAATGCGTCGTCGTGCCCGTCATGTGCGACGAATAGCGGCCGACGCCGGCCAGCCCGGCTGCGTCCACTACCCCCGCCACCGCGGCCAACACCACGGCCAGCCTGCCTTTCCAGTTCATATCGTACTCCCGATGCCGCGTGAGAAAACGAGGAACGTGCCGAGAGCCGCCACCATCACGGCTCCCACGATCGCGAAGGCCGTGCCGTAGCCCAGCACGCCGATCAGCAGCCCGGCCAATAGTGGCCCGCCCGCATGGCCCACATCCCACAAGCTGCCAAACACGCCCATGGCGGCTCCGAACGCGTTGCCTCGCGTCAGGTCGCCGATCGTGGCCGTCGTGGCCGGCGTCACCAGCGCGGTCCCGAGCCCAAAGACGATGCCGAGTGCCAGCAGTGGCCAGAACCCGGCGACATGTGGAATGGCGGTCAGCGTGCTCGCCGCCAGCAGCACGCCGGCGATGATCGGCGGCCGTCGTCCGATCCGGTCCGCAACCCCGCCCAGCAGCGGCCGACCTGCCACCGACACTACCGCCTGCCCGGCTGACAGCACTCCAATGTACGTCACGGGGATACCGATCGAGAGCGCGTAGAGCGGCAGGTAGGCCTGAAGCGTACCGACGCCTGCGTACAACGTGCCCTCGACCAGGCTGACCAGTCGGATCTGGGGATCGCCAGCGATCTGGCGGATGCCGGCCACCGCATCGCGCCAGACCGGCTTGCCGCTCGAGGCAGCGGGCGCGTCATGCGGGAGCGGCAGGATGGCGAGCAGCGCCGCGATCCCGATCACGCCGGCGACGAGGAACGCGGGCGTGAACCCGCCATGCGCGAGCACGAGCGCGCCGAGCACCGGCCCGAGCACCACGCCGGCATTCTCCGCCGCACCGTAGAGGCCAAGCCGCCTGCCGCGCTCGCCAGGGAAACTTTTCGCCACCAGGGCGGAGGCGGCTGGAGCGTAGAGTGCGGTCGAGAGGCCGTGGTAGAGCCGCACCAGCAACAGCACCGGCCAGGTCGCGACCGCGAGGTAGAGGAACGGCGCCGTCGCCTTGACCAGCAGCCCGGCCAGCATCAGCCGTCGGAAACCGAACAAATCCGCTAAGCACCCCGCCGGTAGCTTGACGAAAATTCCGGTGATCGTCACCGCTGCGACCAGCAATCCGATCAGCGCGGTTGGTGCGCCGATATGGCGGGCGAATAGCGCAGTGACCGGGCTGCGGACCATCTCGTAGCCGAGCCGCCCCAGGAACCCGGCGCCGCACAGCAGCACGAAGCAACGTGGCCGAAGACTCATCGCGCCTGCCCGATCACGAACGGAGGAGCAAGACGACATCGGCCCAGCCCGGCCCCCACGTTCGGCCTTGGCAAGCAGCCAAAGGGCGATCGACCTTGGACTACAACGACCTCCACCCCGGCAACGGCGGCGAAACCCATCAGGTAGCGGATGCCGACCATCCGGTCTTGACGACCAACCACGGCATGCCGATCAGCGACAACCAGAACCAGTTGAAAGCAGGCCGCCGCGGTCCCGTCCTGATCGAGGACGAGGTTTATCGTGAGAAGATGAACCATTTCGACCACGAGCGGATTCCAGAGCGCATCGTGCATGCGCGCGGGACCGGGCTGCACGGCTACTTCGAGTGCACCGACAGCCTGGCCGACATCACCTGCGCCGACCTGTTTAGCAAGAAGGGCCAGCGGACGGAGGTGTTCGCCCGCTTCTCCACCGTGACCGGCGGCGCCGGCTCGGTCGACACCCCGCGCGACGTGCGCGGCTTCGCGGTCAAATTCTACACCCGCGAGGGCAACTGGGACCTGGTCGGCAACAACATCCCGATCTTCTTCATCCAGGACGCCATCAAGTTCCCCGACCTGATCCACTCCGTGAAGATGGAGGCCGACCGTGGCTACCCGCAGGCCGCCACCGCGCACGACACGTTCTGGGACTTCATCTCGCTGATGCCGGAAGCCACCGCGATGGCGATGTGGATCATGTCCGACCGCACCATCCCGCGCTCGCTGGCGACCATGGAGGGGTTCGGCATCCATACCTTCCGGTTCGTCAACAAGGACGGCAAGTCGACCTTCGTGAAGTTCCACTGGAAGCCGAAATACGGCCTGGCCTCCTCGATCTGGGACGAGAACGTCAAGATCACCGGCGCGGACCCCGACTTCCAGCGCCGCGACATGTTCGAGCGAGTGGGCCGTGGCGACTACCCGGAGTGGCAACTGGGCGTGCAGCTGTTCGACCAGGAGTTCGCCAACAGCCAGCCCTACGACGTGCTGGACGCGACCAAGATCATCCCGGAGGAGGTGCTGCCGATCCGCTTCATCGGCCGCATGGTGCTGGACCGCTACCCGGACAACTACTTCGCCGAGACGGAGCAGGTCGCGTTCTCGCCGGCGCATCTCGTGCCCGGCATCGACAACAGCGACGACCCGCTGCTGCAAGGCCGGCTGTTCTCCTATCTCGACACGCAGCTGAGCCGGCTCGGCACCACCAATTGGCCACAGATCCCGGTCAACCAGGCCAAGGGTCGACCCGGCGGCTGCCCGTTCATGAACCTGCAGCGCGACGGCACCATGCAGATGACGGTGCCCAAGGGCCGCGCCAACTACGAGCCGAACTCGCTTCATCTGGCCGGCGAGCCCGGTGGTCCTCGCGAGGATCAGGTCAATGGCTTCCATACGTTCCCGGCGGAGGAGAAGGGCCCCAAGCTCCGCATTCGCGCCGAGAGCTTCGCCGACCATTACACCCAGGCGCGGATGTTCTGGCGCTCGCTGGACAAGGCCGAGCAGGACCACACGGCGTCCGCGTACGTATTCGAGCTGTCGAAGTGCTCGCTCGAGCACGTGCGGCTGGCCATGATGGCCAATCTGCGCAACGTGGACGAGGACCTGGCCAAGCGCGTGGCCGCCGGTTTGGCGATGGAGCTGCCGCCGGCGTCGCCAACGAAGGTTCCGGTGCAGGAAATGGCGCCGTCGCCGGCGGTGCGGATCATCAACGGACCGATGGACAAGAAGTCGCTGAACGGCAAGCCGGTCGGCATCCTGTTCGCCGACGGCACGGACGCGGCCGAACTCGACCGGGTCAAGTCGTCGGTCAAGCAGGCGGGCGGCCATCCGGTGCTGATCGCGCCCAAGGTCGGCGCGGTGAAGCTGTCCGACGGCAGCACGGTCAAGGCCGACGCGCAGCTCTACGGCGCGCCGTCCGCCTCCGTCGAGGCGTGCGCGGTAGTGTTGTCGGACGCCGGATGCAAGGCGATGCTGAAGGAGGGCGCGGCCGTGCAGTGGGTGATGGACGCGTTCGGCCACGCCAAGGCGATCGGTTACAGCGCCGCCGCCAAGCCGTTGCTGGACAAGGCCGGCGTCGAGACGGACGCGGGGATCACCGACCTCGCCGGCTTCGTCGAAGCCGCCAAGACCCGCTACTGGGCCCGCGAGGAGAAGGTCCGCACGCTGGCCTGAACGAGTGTGCATCAGCCGGGCCGAACGGCCCGGCTGACCGTTCAATGATGCAGGAATAGTGGGATGCTCGCTCCTTCGAGCACCTCCTGCGTCGCGCCACCGAACAGCCGTTCGAACAAGCGCCGATGCGTGAACGCGCCCATTACCAGCAACTCGGCCCCGGCCGCGTCCACTTCCTCAAGCAGCGCCGACCCGATGTCTCGGTCGGCCAAAGCGAAGCGATGGAGATCCGCCGGCCTGCCGCGCCGCGCCAGCGCCGCCATCAGCTGTTCCGGTTGGCTGACCCGGTCATGCCCCTCCTCGGCTTCCAGCACCACCACGCGTTCGGCCGCCTCCAGCATCGGCAGCGCGGCCTCCGCGGCGGCCTCGGCCGCCGGGCTCCGCTCCCATGCCAGCGCGACCACGCGGTCCCGCAGCGCCACCGCCCGATTCGGCATCAGTAGAAGCGGGGCGGCGGCATCGAACAGCACCGCCTCGATCGCGTCGCGTGCCAGCGACCAGCCAGCATGGCCCGCCGCGCCGACGATCACCACCGTCGCGTCCTTCGCCGCCGCCGCGACGACGGCCCGAACGGTGCCGCGTTGCTCGACGAGGCCCTCGTATGGAAACTCTTTGTCCGCCGCGCCGCGCAGCTTGGCGGTCAGTGCGTCCTCGCCGCCCTCGAATCGCGCGCGGCGTTCGGGCGACATGATCTCCTCCGTCGGCATGAAATCCGGCTCCACGTCCGGCCGCGGCCGCAATACCCGGACGGAAATGCCGTCATAGATATGCCGTAGCTCGCGCGCGGCCTGCAGAACCGCCTCGGCCGTCTCGGCCCGGTTCAGGATCGCCAGGATCGTCATGCTGTCTCCTCCTCCATCACGTTCTGCGCGATCGGCACCGCATCGCCATTGAGCCCGGCCGCGGCGAAGGGGAACTGCCGCGCGCCAGCGTCAGCGTGCCGAAGAAGCTGATGGCGACGGAGCCGACGATGTTGATGCCGATGGTGCCCAGCGGCAGCGTCCGGCTCCAGGGCACCAGCCACAGTGCGACCCAATAGCGGGCGCCGCTACCGAACGCGCCGCCGGTGGCGACGGCGAAGGTTTCGATCATCGCCGTGCTCCGAAGACGTTGCCCGGGCGCGCCATGTCGAGGTGCGCGGTCTCGTTCAGGCTGGCCACCTGCAGCGCTTCGTCGGACAGCAGGACGTTGACGCAAGCCGGGTCCTGCCGGAGTCGGCGATAGTGGTCGAGGCCGAGCCCGAGCGCGTGCAGCAGCAGCGCCCGGTTGACGGTGTCGTGCCCGACGATGGCGACGGTGCCGCCCCCGTGCCGGCCGACGATGCGCTTGAAGGCGCTAATCGCGCGGCACGACAGGGCGTCGAGGCTCTCGCCTCCGGGTATGGGGGCAGTCGCCGGGTCGGCGAACCAGGCGCGGGCGCGCTCGCCGTCCTTGGCCAGAACGTCGTCGTGGCTCCGGCCCTGCCACTCGCCGTAATCGAGGTCGATCAGATCCTCGTCGGGCTGCGGTGCCAGGCCCTGTGCGTTGCCGATCGTGGTGGCCGTGGTGATGCAGCGTGTGAGCGGACTGCTGTAGACCGCGTCCAGGCGCGCGCGCCGGGCGATCAGCGCCGCCGTGTGCTCGACCTGGCGCATGCCCGCCGCGGTCAACGCGAGGTGCTGACGGCCGCGGAAGCGGGGCTGGTCGATGCCGTCCACATGGCCGTGCCGCACGAGGATGATCATGGTCTGCATGTGCCAGCTCCTGTCTAGTGCGGGATCGATACGATGAACGTGTAGACAAGCATGGCCGCGATCAGCAGCACGAACACGCGCACGGCCCAGAGCAGCGCAGTGACGGAGCGGCTGGCATGGTAGCGGCCGAACGGGCGCGCGGCGGCTGCCACGGTCTGGTCGGGCTCCAGCCCATCGATGAGGGCGTGATCCGGATGACCGCCGCCCCGCAGCGCTGGATCGTCGAGGCTCACTGGAACGTTCCCACGAAGGCGACGATCGCTGCCACCGATCCGGCCAGCGTCACCAGCACGGCGATGGCGATGGCGACGGCGTTGGTCGACCGCCGGTTCACCCGCGCACCCATCAGCTCGCGGTCGTTGGCCATGATCAGCAGGAACAGCAGCGCTGGCGGCATCAGCACGGTCGCCAGCAAGTTCGCGTTCAGAGCGAACGACAGCAGCGGCATGCCGGGGATCAGCACGATCGCCGCCGCCACGGCCGCCATGCCGACATTGGCCAGGTGGAACGCCGGCGCGTCGCGCAGCGAGCGGTTGAAGCTGTGCCCGGCCCCACCGATCACCTCACCGACCGCGTAGGCGGTGCTGGCCGAGATGGTCAGCATCGCCACCGCGCCGGCCTCGATCAGCCCGATCGCGAACAGCGTCGCCGCGGGCCGACCGACCACGGGCAGCATCGCCTCGGCGAAGCCGGTGCCGCCCTGGAGGTTGGTCGTGTCGACCCCGTGCGTGAACAGCGGCGCGGCTGCGACCACGGTCGCGCAACCGGCGAGTGCGGCGAGCACGGTGCCGATGCCGGTGTCGATCCGCCCCTGTGCGATGTCGCGCGGGGTCATGCCCTTGTCGGCCGACGCGCTCTGCTGGAAGAAAAGCATCCAGGGCGTCACGGTTGCGCCGATGTTGGACGCCAGCAGTAACAGGATGTCGCTGGCCTTGCCGGTCGGCAGCGGCGTCCAGGTGGCCATCGCGTGGGCCATCGCGTCCACGGACGGATGGGTCAGCCAGGCGGCGGCCACGAACAGCAGGTTGAACAGCGCGAGCGCCATCGCCACCCGTTCCCAGCGCGAGTAGCGGCCGCCGCTGGCACTGACGCCGACCAGCAGCACCGCCGAGAGCGCCGCGACCCAGGCGGGCAGGCCAAAGTACGCCATTCCGGCGCGAATCGCGATCACTTCCGTGATCAGCGTGATCAGGTTGGTCACGACCAGATCGCCGGCAGTGAGCCAGCCCCAGAACGGGCCGAAGCGCTGGCACACCAACTCGCCGTAGCCGCGATGAGTCACCGCGCCGAGCCGCATGGCCATTTCCTGGACGACGTAGGCCGCCCCGAATGTCACGGCAATGAAGGGGAGGAAGAAGCCGATGCCGTATTGTGCGCCGCTGGCAGCGTAGGACAGCATAGACGGCCCGTCATTCTCGCCCAGCATCGCCAGAACTCCGGGTCCCAGCAGCAACCAGACCAGCGTGACGCCCCGTCCGCCTTGGCGCGCCGCAAAGACCCGCTTCCGGTCTCGGCCACGCGCGGCATCTTCAGTGGTCAGATTATTCGACGGCGCGCTGGTCAAATTCAGACTCCTCAGGCGTCGCGAACCATCCGCGACGATGCTAGAGGAGTCATCAGCCCATCCAACGTGGGCAGTTCGGCATTACAGCCCGGCAGATTCCATTGCCGGAACAAGAAATGAGCGATGTAGCATCGGCAGTCAAGCGCGGAAATCCGATCGGAATACTCACGATCGCGATTGGACTGCACGAATTCGTGGCGGCGCAGAGAGCCATCTGGAGGCCGCTCATGTGATCCCTCATTGTCGCCCTCCCCATTACATTGTCGCTTGCACACGCGATCGTTCACGCCGAGACGATCAACGTCTCCCATTCCGGCGGCCCAAATGCCGGCAAGCGGTGAGCCATCCCCGGATGTTTCAAGCCGTGAACCAGGCGCAGGCAGGGTAAGGCAACGGATGCGACCACACTGGCCGGCATCCATGATTCATCCGACCGGACACGAGCAGGTCGATCCCATACGCGTCGACCTGCTCGATCACGCGAGCGGCCAACTCGGCTGCATCGTCTGGCACGGTCATGGTGCTGGCGAGGATGCCGTGCTCTTCCAAGATCTCCACAACGATGGCCGGATCGGCAACACCGACAGCGGTGATGTGGACATGCCTGGCGTCGCGCAGGAGTGGCCGGACCGCCCGAACGGCGCGGGCCGCACCGTTCGATCCGTCCCACACGATCAGTATGTTCGTGCCGATCGACCCAGTACGCGGCGTCGGTTGGCTGAACAGTGTCGGACACAGCAGCGACAGGCGCTCGGCGCGGGCCGGGCTGTCAGTCACGACGAAGTTGGCGGCTTGGAGGTCGTCTATCGTAGGCTCGCCGCGCAGAGCGCGCCAACGTACCGGGCAGATCTGTGCCGCCTTGCCGTCTGCCTGAAACGCGTCGGCGCGCTCGGCCGGGCCAAGCCCGAGCAGTCCGGCGTCGAGTGCCCGTGCCAAATGCCGCGCGAGGATCATAACACCGCCATTGCCTATCACGGCGATTTGGCGAACCTGCTCGGTCAGATGCGGGAAGGGCAGCGCACCTGGCCGGCGTAGGCCATGGTGCCGGCCGTAGCTGCCGCGGCGGACGTCGCCGATGTCCTCGATCATGCCAGGGCCTCACCGTGTACGTGAACGTGGGTAGCGCCATGCCGGGAGAGGATCTCCGTCGCGCGCTTCTCGAGTGCTGGGGTGGCGATGCGGACCCAGAGCAGCAGGCCGCCAGCAACCACCTGTTGGCGGAGATGCTCGGCATGCCGATGGTGCAAGTACCAGGCGAGCGCGCCGCCAGCTGCCAGCCCCAGCCCACCGGTGCCTAGCGTGAGTGCCGTCGTGGCCGCCAAGGTGGTGCCGCTGATCGCGGCCGCCCACGCGGTGCCGAACATCGGGATGATGGTCAATCCGCTCATGATGCCGCCCTCGGCGTCGCCGCGGGCCTCCGAGCAATACCAGCTCTCGCGCGGCGCGTCCGGTGCGTCCATCAGCGCCTCGACAGGAACGAGCACGCTAAGGTTCGCGCCAGAACCGTCCGTGCGCGCCAGCAGGCCGAGCTGGCAGCGAGCAAAACCGTTGACCAACAGCTCATCGATCGCATCCGTTAGGGCGAGGTCGTCGGGAAAAATGCCGACCGCTTCGCGCGGCAGGGTGCCGGGCAGTGCCGAAATGACTGGGATTTCAGCGTCAGCCTGTGAGGCAGTGATGGTGTCCATGGCGTCTCTCCTTAGTGTTCTGCGATGTCCCGAAGTTGCGCCTTGGCCCCCCGGTGATCCATTAGTGATTGGCGCTTAGAATGATCGTCGTGGGAGATCATCGGCGCCATCAGGCCAGGCAGTGCACCATCAAGCAGAAGGCCAGCGCGACGCCGACTTGTCCGGCGCTGACGAGCAGATCGCTAAGCCCGAGCTTATCGTCCTCGCTCTCGGGAGTTATAACGACATGGCTCGAGCAGCGAATGGTTCCGGTCCAGGCCGGCCTTGTCGGGACGAAGGCGGGCACATGGGTCGTTAAGATGAAGGTAGTCACGAGACGGTTCCAATTCAGTCACCAACTCTGCAGAGATGCGCCTTGCCGCCTTGGAGGACCAATGGCGTATGGCGCTCAGAATGATCGACTCGAACGCTCCATCGTGGCGCACAGCCTTGCGTCTCCCAAAGCGAGGAGCACGAAAAACACGGTGTGGATCGCCGCGAACATCGCCATTCCCGCCAGTCCAAGATGGCGGGACCCGGCGAACCCCTCCCCGATTGCCGGGAGCACCACCGCGCTGTTAAGCAGCCAGACCAGCAGCGCGCTCCATAGCCCGGCAGTAAGCGGCCACCGTCGCACCCACGGCTTCACCAACCCGTAAGCCAGCGCCATCGCTAGCCCGACCGCGATGTGAAACCCCATCGCGAACACGGGTCCGGACGGCAACGGCACCCCCACATCTGCAGGAAGCGCAACAGCCCGCCATGCGCCGTCGGGCGGCCCAGAGCGTCCGACAACGCCAGAAGCGCTGTGTTGACGTCGATCGCCAGCGCTCCGGCGGCAAGGGCCGGCAGCAGCCGTACGCGGTCTCTCGTCAATGGAACTGCGTCCCCGGCGCGACCTTGCCTCGGAAGATCCAGTAGGCGTAGGCCGAATAGCCGAGGACGACCGGCATCATCACCAGCGCGCCGACGAGCAGAAAAAGCTGGCTCTCGGGCGGTGCGGCAGCCTGCCAGATCGTGATGTCCGGCGGCACGATCAGCGGCCAGAAACTGATCCCGAGCCCGGCGTAGCAGAGCACGACCCACGCCTCGGCGCACAGCAGAGGAGTGAGGTGATGCCCCTCGCGCAAGCCACGGCGCATCAGCCAGCCGGCGAGCAGCACCAATAGCGGGACCGGGCTCGTGAGCAGGATGCCGGGCCAGTGGAACCAGCGCTGGGCGAAGCGCTCGTTCAGGAATGGCGTCCACAGGCTGACGGCGCCGATCAGGGTCAGTGCCGCGACCGCGAGCACCCCGGCATAGCGACGGTTGAGCGCCTGCAACGCGCCATCGGTCCGCCATACGAGCCAACACGCGCCGAGCAGTGCATAGCCGACGACAACCGCGACCCCGCATAGCACGGTGAACGGCGTCAGCCAGTCCCACCAGCCGCCGGCATAGGCGTCGTTGGCGACGTGGATGCCTTGAAGAAGGCCGCCGAGCGTCAGCCCTTGGCAGAGTGCCGCCAGGAACGAGCCGCCGAAGAACGCCAGGTCCCACCAGGCGCGGCCCCAGCCGCGGGCTTGGAAGCGAAACTCGAACGCGACGCCACGCAGGATCAAGGCCAGCAGCATGCCGATCAGCGCCGGATAGAGCGCCGGCAGGATGACCGCATACGCGAGCGGAAACGCCGCGAACAATCCACCCCCGCCCATGACGAGCCAGGTCTCGTTGCCGTCCCAGACTGGCGCGATGGTATTGACCATGGCGTCTCGTTCATCACGGCGGCGCTCGACGGCGAACAGGATACCGACGCCGAGGTCAAACCCGTCCAAGACGACGTAGGCCAGCACGGCAAAGGCCAGGAGCACCGACCAGATGGCAACGATGGTTGCCGGTTCGAGCAAGGTGCTCATTCGGCCGGACTCGGCTGCTCATCGACGGCGCCCGCCGGACCCGGCGTGATGCCTGCGCTACGCTGCGGGCGGGATGGGACACCGGGCTCCCCGATCTCCGGCGGTTTGGCCATCAAGCGCAGCAGAAACAGCATGGAGGCGCCGAACACGATGAAATAGACGACCGCGAACGCGCCGAGCGAGAGTGCGACCCCTGGCGTGCCGATCGGCGAGACGCTCTGCACCGTGCGCAGCAGGCCGTAAACGGTCCAGGGCTGGCGCCCCGCCTCCGTCACCGTCCATCCGGCAAGGATGGCGCCGAATCCGGCCGGCCCCATCGCGATCGCGATGCGCTGGAACCAGCGCGCTCCGAAGATGCGGCCGCGCCGGCGCAGCAGCCCACCCAGCACGCCAAGTCCCAGCATCGCCATCCCGAGCCCGACCATGATGCGGAACGCGTAGAAGACGACCGGCACATAGGGGATGTTTTCGCGCGGGAACGCGCTGAGCGGCTTGATCGTGCCGGTCCAGCTATGGGTCAGATAGAGCGAGCCGATATGCGGGATCGCGATCTCGAAGCGGTTGGACTGGCTGTCCTGGTCAGGGAGCGCGAACAGGATCAGCGGTTCGCCGCTGCCAGGCTCGCCATGGCGCCAGTCGCCCTCCATCGCGGCAACCTTCTGCGGCTGGTATTGCAGCGTGTTGTCACCCTGGATATCGCCGGCCGCGATCTGTAGCGGCGCGGCGCACAGCACCATCCACATCGCCATCGAGAACATCAGCCGCGCCCCGGGGTTGGCTCGGTCGCGCAGCAGGTGGAAGGCCCCGACCGCGCCGACCACGAGCGCCACGCTCAAATAGGCGGCGAGCATCATGTGGACGAAGCGGTAGGGGTAGGACGGGTTGAAGATGATGTGCAGCCAACTCTCGGGAAAGAAGCGACCGTCGACCATCCTGTAGCCGGCGGGCGTCTGCATCCAGGAGTTGCTCGCCAGGATCCAGGCGGCGCTGACGTGGGTGCCGATCGCGACCAGGCAGGTCGCAGCGAAGTGCAGGTCCTTGCCGACGCGCTTGATGCCGAACAGCATGACGCCGAGGAACCCGGCCTCGAGAAAGAAGGCGGTCAGCGTCTCGTAGCCGAGCAGCGGGCCGAGAATCGGGCCGGTCTTGTAGGAGAAGGCGGACCAGTTGGTGCCGAACTCGTAGGACATCACCAGCCCGGAGACGACGCCGACACCGAACACCAGCGCGAAGATCTTGAGCCAGTATTGGTAGACGTCGAGATAGACGCGCCGCCCGGTCTTGAGCCAGGCGCCTTCCAGCACGGCAAGGTAGGTGGCAAGTCCGATCGAGAAGGCGGGAAAGATGATGTGGAAACCGACTGTGAAAGCGAACTGCACCCGAGCGAGGTGATAGGCATCAGGGGCGAACACAGCATCTCTCCAGGGTCGGACCGAGCAGGACCATACTGCTCAATAGGTGGCTGGACCGACGCGGCTTTCCAATCGCAATGCGCGATCGTTCCGAGCACCCGTCGTTATGAGATCAGTGCCGGTCGCGGCCCGATCATCAAGTAAGTGGCCGCGAGTTGGAGCGGTATGCCGGCGACGAACATGACGAAGCCGGCCCAGCGTTGGTCCATCAGCGGCGGTATGTTCCAGCGGCAGATCACGTCGAGATATGGCGTGTAGAGCACGTTATCTGCCAGCATCCACACGATTGCGACGGCCGTCATCGGCAGGCTGCCGGCCCAGAGCAGCGCGGCGGCCGGCCATCCGGCGCGCACCTGCCGCGTGCGCGCGAAGAACTGGCCCCAGAACATGATGCCGGTCAGCAACTCCAGCAGGCCGAGCGGGGCGGCATACAGTGCATTCGCGAGCGCCGGGTCGAGCAGACCCGGCAGGCTGACACCGACGCTCAGCGCGACGAAGCCAGCCGTTGCCAGCACCGGATCGAACAGAGCCCACCCGACGCGGCGCGGGATGGCCAACAGCAGCAACGGCGGCGCGAGCTGGTTCAACGCCATCAGCGCCGCCGTAAAATCCGCCATGGACGCGAGCGGATCCCGCAGCCCGGCCAGTGCGGCCACCGCTACGGCCAGCCCGATTAGCCCGGCGGCATTACGAGACCAGCCGGGCATCGCGAGCCAGCGCCGCCGGGTCGGTGGCCTGCGCATAGCCGTAGCGCAAACGCAGCTGGCCCAAGGGGTCGAGGAACGAGATCTGCGCCGTGTGGTCCAGGAACCGCCCCGAGCGCTGCCAGCTCACGCCCCAGTCGGACGCGGCTCGGGCGGTCTGCGCCTCGGTGCCGGTCAGGCCAATCGGGGCATTTCCGCCGGCATCGGCGAAGGCGGAAAGGTAGTCGCGCAGGGCGGCGGGGCTGTCCTTCGCCGGGTCCAGCGTCACGAAGACGATGCCGATCCGTTCGCTACGCGCGGAAGCGAGGTCGCGTGCGGTGGCGAGAGTGGCGAGCAGGGTCGGGCACACGTCGGGACAGGCTGTATATCCGAACGTCACCCAGGCTGGGCTGCCCGACAGGGCGGACAACGTGAATGGTTCTCCGGAAACATCGATAAGGTCGAGCGGTGGGGCCGGGCTTGGTGTGACGGGAGTGCCAGCCAGCACGTCCGCCGGTCCGTGCCGGATCGTCAGCGCAGCCACGCCCGCAATTCCGCCGAGCACGCCGGCACGCAGCAGCAGGCGGCGGCCGGTCACCAGACGACCCAGCCGTGCGCATGGGTGACGTTGTGCAGGAACGGCCAGAAGATCGGGATGTAGGCCGCCGCCGTCGCGACCGCAGTCAGCGCCGTCAGCGCGCCAATATGCTCCAACGCGCTTGCTAACGGCGACAATTCCTTGTGTGCCACGATGCCGACCGGCTCGCCCTCCGTAATGGTGTAACTTTCCTTGCCGCCGAAAGCCTCGGCGAACGGGATCGGCTCCGGCCGGTCCAGCCGCCGGGTCAGGAGGCTGCCGATAAAAACGACGTAGAAGCACAGCGTCGCCGCCCACAGGATCACGCCGCCGCCCGCCACCAGGTGCAGCGGGAAATGCGCGTCGCCGTAGACGCGGTCGTAGACGGCGCGTGGCAGGAACGACACCCAGGCCCGGCGGGGCACGCCGTATAGCCCGGCCCAATGCATGCCGAGCGCGAAGATCACCATGCCGACGAACCACAACCAGATCGAGGCCAGCGCGAGCCGCCGGCTGAGCAACCGCCGCCCAGTCAAATGCGGCAGCATCCAGAACGCGATTCCCATGAAGGTCATGGCCGACGCCGTGCCGACCGTGATGTGGAAGTGTCCGGGAATCCAGGTCGTGTTGTGCACCAGGTTATCGAGCTGCCAGGAGCCGTTCACGATCCCGCCCGCGCCGCCCCAGATGAAGGTCAGCATCGCCAATACCTGCGCGGCCACGCTCGGGTTGCGCCAGGGCAGCGCAGTGAACCAGCCGAACCATCCATGGCCGCCGCGTTTGCGGCCGGCATATTCGAGGCTCAATCCGATCGTGAAAGCGGTGATCAGGCTCGGCAGCGCCACGGACAGCGTCAGCGCCGTCAGAATCCCGCGCCAAATGGGCGAAAAGCCTGGATCGGTGAACTGGTGATGGCTTCCAACCGGGAGCGAGAAGACCAGCAGCAAAGCGAAGGTGAGCCGAGCCATCGGGTCCGATACCAGCTTGCCGCCGATCTGCTTGGGCAGCAGGCCATACCAGGAGACATAGGCCGGCATCAGCCAGAAATAGACAATCGGGTGCCCCGTCCACCAGAACAGCGTCCGCCCAACGATGGGGTCGACCGTGTCGGTCCAGCCGAGCGACCAGGGAAGCAGTTGGAACAGCAGTTCGATGATCGCCCCACCGGCCGCCAGCAGCCACATCAGCATCGTCACCGTGCTCATGTAGGTGACGAGCGGGGTCAGCTCGCCGGGGCGCAGCGCTTTCCAGCGGGACCGCAGCTCCAGCAAAATCGGAAGCGGAAATAGACTGCCGATGACCACCAGCGACATGCCAGCGTAGAATAGCGGGCTACCCTTGAGCGGAGGGTAGAACGTCCACAGAACGGACGACGAGTTATCGAACATCGCCACCAGTAACAGCACGGTCCCAATTGCCATGGTGGCGAAGCACATGCGCCATAGCGTCATGTTGGGCACCAAGCCCAACTCGCGGGCCGGCAGGTAGACCAGCAGGCCGCAAGTGATGAAGAAGGTGAAGACGTAAGCGTTCAATACGCCGTGGATGGTCAGCCCTTGGTAGTAGGTCTGCAGCACCGGGCGCAGCCATGGATAGGCATTGATGCCGCCGTAGTTGAGTGCTTGTAGCGGGCCGATCGCCGCGCCGATCATCAGCGCAGAGAAACCCCAGACCAGGAAGGCGAGCATCGTGCCGCGTTCGCCGGCTAGGTCGCGCGTGGTGGGCAGACGCAGTGCGCCGGCGGTGGTGGCGCTCATGGCTTGACCGGGTCCACGATGATCCGTCCGAGCATGGCCTGATGCTCGATGCCGCAGAACTCGTTGCAGATGATGTTGAAGGTTCCCGCGCGGCTGAAGGTGTATGTGGCCGTGCCGGTGACACCCGGGATGGCGGTGACGTTGACGGTGGTGTTCTGGATCTGGAAACCGTGCAGCACGTCGGTGCTCGTCACGTGGAAGGTGACCGTCGCGCCCTGCGGCACGTGCAAGGGGCTCGGCGACCACGCCCACAGGTGACCCACCATCTGCACCGAGTAGGCGTTCGGCCCGGCCTGCACGAGGCCGGCTGGCGCGGCCGGGATCGCGGCCGGGTCGGCGCGGAACCCGTCCGTGCGCACGACGACCCCGTAATCGTAGACGACGAAGAACATCGTCCCGGCCAACAGCGTCACGAGCAGCGTGATGGCAACGAACACCCAGGCGCGCTCGTGCCGCTCGGCGGCGCGGTGGAACGCGTCCTCAAATGGATCATGGTCAGCGGCGTCGCTCATCGATCAGCTAGCTCCGGGCATGGAACAGGGCGGCGACCAGTGCCCAGGTGACGAGGCTCGCGAAGAGGAGGAATCCGGCGATGACCCAGGTGCCGACCGGCCGGACGATAGGGCTTTCCTCGCTCACGGCTTTGCCGGGCCGGGCACGGTCCCAGCCGGTGGAGTCACGGCGGGATCGCCGAGGACGGCACCGTTGACCGTCTTGCCATACATGGAGGAGGCGCTGTCGTGGAACTTCGCGCGGGTTTCTTCCACGGTGTTGATGAAGCGTGGGTCCTGCGGGCGGACCTGGCTGTCCATGTAGGTCGCCACGTCCCAGCTCTGCTGCGGGCTCAGCGAGCCGCCCATGCCGAGCGGCATGTTGGCGTGGATAAACTCGGCCGCATTCTTGATCGAGCCCATTCCTGCGCCCCAGTTGAACGATTGGGTTCCCCACAGCGCCGGGAACACCACCTTGCCGCCGGAAGATTGGCCGGCACCGTCGCCGCCGTGGCACATGGCGCAATGCTGGCTGTAGACCTGCGCGCCGCGTGCGTAGTCCGGTGTCAGCGCCGCCTTCTCGAGCGCCGGGAAGCCACGCCCGGGCGGCTTCTCGTCCACCTTGAGGCCCTTGGCCAGCCAATACGAGTAGCTCTCGAGCGCTACGAGCACCTTGTCGCCGAGCGGTGGCGCCTTGCCATTCATGCTGAACTCGAAGCAGCCCTGCAGCCGCTCCTCGAACGAGTTCACATGGCCGTTCTTGCTGCGATACGCAGGATACGACACATAGGCTGGCCCCATCGGCGCGGCGCCGGCCAGGCGCCCAGCTTGCAGGTGGCAGTTGGAGCAGCGCAGCGTGTTGCCGACGAATTCTGCCGCGTGCTCCTGTGGCTCACGGAAGATCGCCTCGCCCAGCTTGACCTCGTCACCGAATTTCCCGGTCGGCATTTCGGACTCGGCCGGCGGTTGATAGGTCGGCGCTACGTCGGCGGCCATGAGGACGACAGCGATGCCGCCCGCCGCGGCGATGGCCACGCCCGATCCAAGTAGACGCTTCATTGACCGGGTCCTCCCGTTGCTGGCATCGACGAGACGAAGGCGGCTACTGCCGCCAGATTGGCATTCGAGAGATGGCCCGCGATCGCACGCATGTATTCGCCTTTCGGGTCGCGCACTGCGCCATCGCGCCAGGCGCGAAGTTGTGCGGTGAGGTATGCTTCGGATTGCCCGGCAAGGCGCGGAGAGAAATCCCCAACCCCTGCGCCGGTCGGTCCATGGCACTGCACGCAGCCGAGCAAGCCCGCGCGCTCGTCGCCGTTGAGGAACAGGTCACGTCCGAGCGCGATGGTCGTCGCTGCTGGCTTCGGGACGTCGGGGGCTGGCGGCAGTGGCAGGCTGGCAAGATACGCGGCGACCTGCTCGCGCTGAGCTTGAGTGAGCGCCACGGCATAGGGCGCCATCGCTGCGTTTTGTCGCGCGCCAGAGGCGAAGTAGCCGAGCTGGTCGTTGACGTAGGACGTCGTCAGCCCGGCCAAGCGCGGGATGCCGACATCCGGCAGCCCGGCCCCGTCCGGCATGTGGCACGCCGTGCAGGCAGCGCGGCCGGGCGCCATAGGCTGCGTGAACACCGCCTTACCCGCGGCGATCCCGTCTTGCGCCAGTGCCGGCCCGGCCAGCGTCAAAGCAAGTCCGGCGAGCAAACCGAGCCGAAACTGCCGTCCGCGTGCTGACATAATTTCTACAATCTCAGCATGTTTCGCGAGCGTCCAATCGTGTTTTGCGATCAACCCCGCGCAGCTTGGCGCTGGCGCGGTCGGCACCCTCCAGCACCGCGCAGGCATCCGGCAGGAAGGCGTGGCCCACCGCCGACAACCGGATGCAGCGTCCGACGCGGTCGAACAGCTGCACGCCGTGCTCGGCTTCCAGCGCGGTGATGGCAGCGCTGGCGGCCGATTGCGCCAGATGCAGCGATTCCGCCGCGCGCGTCATGTGCTCATGCCGGGCGACAGCGACAAAGACGCGCAGCTGGGTCAGCGTCATCGGCGGCCTCCTCATGACGGCTGATACGGCTTGAAGCCGTAATGCTCGAAGATCGCCAAGGCCTTCGGCGACTTGATGAAGTTGAGCCACAACTTGGCCGCTTCCGGATGCGCCGCGCCCTTGACCATCGCGCCCGCGTAGATCGCGGTGGCGTTGTCCGCCGCCGGGATGTCCACGTGCGTGATCGGATGGCCCGCCTGCTCCTGGAACATCGCCTCCGACTGCCAGGTCACACCGGCCTGTGCCAAGCCCTGCATCAGGAACAGCGGCGTCTGCCGGTGGTGGATGTGGGTCAGCACGGTCGTGCCGTCCTTGACCTTCGTGTCATAGACCGTGGTCGCCAATGCGTCGCCGCCCACCTTGGTGAGCGCCATCTTGATCTGCCGCGCAATGCCCTCGAACTCGGGATTCGGCATCGCGAGCTTGACGTCCTTCTTGCCGAGATCGGCGAGGCCTTTGATGCCGGCCGGGTTACCTTTGGGCACCATGATGGTCAGCGTATTGCTGACGTAGGGCACCGCCTCGCCCTCGAGCTTTCCGTCCTTGATCAACTCGCGGACTTTCATCAACCCTGCGAAATAGGCGTCCGGCTTCACCGTCCACGTCATGTTGCCGACCGTGATGGTGCCGCCGGCGTCGATCTGCTTGACCAGTAGGCCGGGCGGGATGGTTTCCCAAAACAGGCGGCCCTTGTAGTCCGGGTGCTCCTCCTCGAACGCCTTGACCAGCGGCGCCATGGCGAAAAAATAATTGCCGCCCACGAACAGGACCAGCTTGGGATCGTCGAGGGTGCCGTGGAAGTCGGCGAGCACGTCGACCTCCGGCACCGTGAACTCCAACCCGCGCTGGGTAGCATCGTTGTTGGCGCCATGCTGCCAAGGCGGGAATACGTCACCCTTGTATTGCGGCAGCCGCGCCTCCTGCGAGAACGCCGGCCCGGCCAGGAAGACACCGGTCACCATGCCGAGCAACGCCCGGCGAAAGCTCTTTTTCATGATGCGTATTCCTACTTGATGTAACGGAAGCCGGCGTTCTGCAGCTCCGGCAGGGTGCCGACCGCACCGGGCGTGAGCACCACGCCGGGGATCAGATGGTTGGTCAGCTCGGCCGCCATCGCCTCATGGCTGAGTTTGTCCGGGTTGGTGCCATCCTTGATCATGGCGGCCGACTGTTCCCAGATCGCGTTGTGGCAGGACATGAACACCACGCCGCGCGCCATCAGCGCCGGGATGGAGTTGTCCGCCGGCGAGAAAGCGCCTGCCGGGTCTTCATAGTTGGCAGCGTCGGCCTTCTGTGCCGCCAGAGGAGACAGCAACGTGTTTCGCTCCATCTTGGCCATCTTGCCGATGCCATACTTGTCCCACATCGCTTGGTCATACAGGGCCAGTTGCGCGGTGCCGTGGCACTCGGCGACGACCAGGAAGTCCGGATGCTTGAAGGACCATATCTGGGCGTTGAGCGCGTTGCGCATCAGGTTGAGCCAGGGCCCTTCGATCTCCGTCATGTCCCAGCACTGCTTATGCGGCGGTTTGTAGGCCAGCACCTCGCTCAAGGCCTCGTGATCCCACTGCTCTGGCTCGGTCAGAATCATCGGCACGGTCTTGAACGACCGGCGGCGAGGAGCTGCGGCGAGGCGTTTGGTCAGCGCGACCAGGGAGTCCGCTCCTTTGGGCAGCAAATCGGCTGCCGGCGCCGCTCGCGCGGGGGTGCCGAGGGCGAGGGTCGCGGCGCCGGCAACGGCTCCCAATCCCAATAGGTGGAAAGCATCGCGGCGGCCTGTGCTCGTTGTCATGTCCGATCTCCGTTCGACATGACAAACTTAAGAGGGATTGGGCAGCCAGACCAATGGCGGTTAACGATCGCTCCAATCGATTCAAGCGATGGAACGCAACTCTTCAGTCTATATGGATCGCTGTCTCGACCTGGTGTGAGAAAAGCTGGACGCGCGCTGTTTGCTCACCCTCAGTGAGACCGTTCAGCTTGGCGACCTCTGGGCAATAGGCGGCGACAAGGTAGTTATCTACTTCCGCATTCGAGACGCTGGGATAGCGCTTGCGCAATTTCGCGACCACTTCGGGCACTCGGTTGGGTCCGCACTGCTGGCGAGATAGCTTCCCGTTTCCGCGAGTTGCACCGATGATTCCTTCAGCACGCCGGGACCGGAATCCGGGTGCGGCGTGGGGCACGTCATCGATTGTGCGGAGGCCGGCAATCCCGCCATGCTCGTAGCCGCAACGATCATCGCTGCCGTGATCCGGCGCTGTTTGGCTTGCATCCACTACTATCCTCCGGAAAAGGCCGGCCGCTGCCTGATGCCAGCGACCGGCCGAACGTCATTTCTTGACAACCAAGGTCGCGAGATCGAAGGGAAAGACCTTCATCTGCCCAGTCTTGCTCTCGACCACGATATCGCCCCGTGAAAAGTCTGTCGCGACAACCCGGCCGCTGGCGAAATCTTCCGACACCCTGTTCAACAACATGGTCTCAAGGATGCCGTGCACGGTCTCGCCCTGCTTCAGTCGCGCCTCCACGTCGCTGCGCACCTGAGGGGAGAGTTGCGCCAGTTCCGCCTTCTCCATCGACGTCTCGCCCGGAGTTGCCGCATAAGCAACGCCGGCAACTTGAAGACTGCCCGCCAAAAGAACTGCGGCCAGCATTTTGTTGCGGATCATGTCACCCTCCTTGAATACAGCTCAGCTCGGATACTTGAACTCGGGTGCGGCCTTGAGTTGATCGGCTGTGGCATTCATCGTGGCGTGCCAGCTCTTGTTGCCGGCGTCGTAGCTCAGATGCACGGCCGATGGATTGACCGCCACATAATGGTCGCCCATGCCGAGGAATCCACCCACGCCCACGATATAGGCCTGCATGCCCGTCGCCGAATACGCCACGTCCTTGATCGTGCCGATATCCTGGTTGGTGCTGTTGTGCACATCCGTTCCGATTATTTTCGAGCCCATCATGTCGGCGGACGGCACGGTGGTGAAGGTTCCGCTCGTCGGCGTGCCCGAGTGCGCCCCGGCCGTGCCATTCGCGCCGACAACCTCAGTCATTGAATCTGGATCGATCAGTATGGTCACCGGTACGCCATCCTTATTCTTGGCGTGGACCAGGAACGAATCGGGGCGCACATGCACGTCGGTGAAGCCGGCCTTCTGCATGTCGGTCGCCACGTGTTGCCTCAAGCTCTCGGTCGAGGTGGCCGGCGTCGATGGATGAGGGTTCGTCGGCATGCTGGTCTGTGCCATCGC
>CAZTJC010000064.1:0-21059 GCA_964613945.1 uncultured Acetobacteraceae bacterium | reverse complement strand
TCGCGGCCGTCTACAACGTGCCAATCGGGGCGGCGCTGTTTGCCATGGAGGTGCTGCTCGGCAGCTTGTCGTTGTCGCTGGCTCCCCCGGCGCTGGCGGCGACTGCGCTGGCCACCGCGACGGCTTGGTTGCTGCTACCGGACCGGGCGACCTACGACGTGCCATCCTACCCGTCCTCGCCGGCGCTGCTGGCCGGCGCGTTGGTCTTGGGTCCGCTCGCCGGGCTGGCGGCGGCCGGCTACGTCAAGCTAATCTGTTGGGCGGATGCGAAGAAGCCGTCCGGCTGGGCCGTGGCGGCGGCGCCGGTGCTGGTGTTCGGCCTGCTGGGCGCGGCGTCCACTTGGATGCCGCAGCTGCTCGGCAACGGCAAGGATACGGTGCAGGCTGCGTTCACCGACCAGGGCCTCTCCACCCTGTTCTTGCTAGTGTTCGTGATCGGCAAGCCGCTGGCCACCGCCGCCTGCCTCGGCGCCGGCGCTCCGGGCGGGCTGTTCACGCCGACCATCACGACCGGCGCGGCACTTGGCTTGCTGTTCGGCCACATCGTCGCGCTGATCGCGCCCGACACGGTGCCACCTGCCATCTTCGCCATCGTGGGTGCCGGCGCCGTGCTGGCGGCCACCACCCAGGGGCCACTCTCGGCCTTGGTGTTGTTGGCGGAGCTGACCTGGCGCATCGACCCGGTGCTGGTCGCGATCGGCCTGGCGATCCCGGGCGCGCTGCTGGTCGCGCGCCGGCTCGACGCCCGCTCCGTCTACGCAGGTCGCATTCACATCGGCCGCGCGAAGGCAGAGCCCGACGCGACCGTCATCTCGAGCGCCGCCCACGTGCGCGAAGCGCTCGAGGCGTTCCTGGAGGGGAAAGCGGTGTGCCTGACGGTCGTCGACGAGAGCGGCCAGACGCTCGGCTTACTCCGGCCGGACGATGTGCGGGCCGCCCGTTCGCGCTGCGCCCCGTTCGACATTGCGACGGTCCGCGACTTGCTGCCGGACCAGTCAGGTAAAGCTTCCGTCTGAATTCGCGATTGGAAGCCGGCGGCGAGCCATGAAGAACACGTGGCAACTCTGAATATCCGTCGGCGTTTCGGAGCTTCTCACGGATATAAACCATGCCCGATTCTTTCGACGACGCGCGTCAGGCTGATCTTTACTTCATCCCCTATCCGCCGATCGAGCGACTGGCGACGATCGGTGGGGGCTTCACCTTTCCGCTCGGCGTCTATGCGGTGGCGACGCTGACGCTGGCGCGCCAGACGCATTTGGGCTTCATCCTGGTCGCTGGCGCCGTACTCGTCGTACTGCTGGCGATGCTGTGGAGCATCATCGCCTACCGCACGCTTCGCGGCGCATGGCGGCGCACCCTGTTCGTCGCCCCTTGCCTTTTGTCGGGTGCGATACCGGCCGATTTCGAAGCCCAGGCCGAATGGGCGCTTCCGTTCGGCGGTCCGACCAAGGCGCTGACAAAGGTCGGATAGGTTCGGCTTACCCGAACAGGATCAGCCTCAGCCCAGACGCGACCTAGATCGGATCCGCCGGGTCGGAACGGGGAGGAAGCGGGCGAACAGCACGGCTGTCAGCACGAAGAAGATCGTGTGAGCGACCGCGAAATAGACTATCCCGGGTAAGCCGAGATCGCGGCTGCCGGCGAAACCTTCACCGAGCAACGGCAGGATCACGACCGAATTGGCGAGCCAAACTAGCACCGCATAGGCCAGTCCCTTGGCCCACGCCGTTCCGCGCAGCATCGGCTCCAGCGCCAGCCCATACAGCAGCGCCATCATCACGCCGACCACGACATGGAAACCAAGCTGGAAAGCGGTTCCGCCGGGCATGGGCAGGCCCAGCCTGGCCCAGAACGTGCCGATACCAAGCCGTGCGAGATCACGGCCGACCCAGATGTTCAGCAGCTTCAGCAGACCGCCGCGCGCCGTGACAAGTGGAATATGATCAGCGCCTGCAAGCAGGGCGGTGTTGATCGAGATGGCGATCGCGCCCGCTGCAAGCGACACCCAAGCCCGCCGTGTTAGCGCAGATCTGCCGTCCAACGGGTCGGAGACGTTAATCTGAAAAGTCATCGAGTTGCGATATGCCAAGGTTTGGGACGCCCTTCAAAGGCATCTACCAGATCATACTGATCGCGCCGGTGGGTTGATCGCGGGCTTCATGCCGTGGGGCCCACAAATACCCAAGCCAGCCGCCGCCCCGAGCCGAAGCAGCTGACGCGGCCGGGATCCTCACCGATCGCGCCGCGTTGATGGAGCAACTATTGCCGGACACAATGCATGCTGAACCCGTTTCGCTCCAAGCCGCCAGCAGCCGAGATCGACAACCCGCATCTCATCGTCCACTCGCAGCACCCCTACAACGCGGAGCCGCCGACGGCGCAGCTTCGCGCCAGCTTCGTCACTCCGGTGAACGGCTTCTACGTCCGCAGCCACGGCGAGATCCCGGTGATTGAGGCCTCGGCGCACCGGCTGCGTGTGACAGGCCGCGTCGCGACCGGGCTCCGCCTGTCGATGGAGGAATTACGCGAGCGCTTCCCCGCACGGACTGTCAGCGCCACGATGCAATGCGCCGGCAATCGTCGAGCGGACATGCAGCGCGTGCGGCCGGTGGCCGGCGACCCGTGGGCGCCCGGCGCCATCGGCACCGCGGAGTGGCGGGGCGTTGCGCTTGCCGACGTGCTGCGCGCGGCCGGTGCGGCGGAGGGCGCCGGGCATGTCGCATTCAGCTGCGCCGACGAGTGCCATGTCGAGGGCAAGACGTTCCACTACGGCGCCTCGATCCCGATCGCCAAGGCGCTCGCGGCCGAGGTGTTGTTGGCATACGAGATGAATGGAGCCGCGCTGACCCCCGAACATGGCGCGCCGCTGCGCCTGGTCGTCCCGGGTTATGCAGGAGTGCGGAGCCCGAAATGGCTGCACACGATCACCGTGCAAGACGCCCCCAGCGACAACCCCATCCAGGCCGACGACTACAAGCTGTTTCCGCCTCACGTGACGAAGGAAACGGCTGACCCGGCCAAAGGCATCACCATCAACGGCCTGCCGCTGAACAGCGCCATCTGCGAGCCCGCGCCGCATGCCCGGCTGCCGGCCGGGGCTGCGACGTTGCGCGGCTACGCGACCGCGACCGACCGCGCCGTCGCGCGCGTCGACGTGTCGCAGGACGGCGGCCGCACCTGGTCGCAGGCGGAACTGGAGGACCACTCGGGCGGCCCGTGGTCGTGGACCTTCTGGCACGCGACGCTGGACCTACCGAAGGGGGAGCACGAGTTGGCCGTCCGTGCCTGGGACGATGCCGGCCAGACGCAGCCTGCGTTGCCGGATGATACGTGGAACTACAAGGGCTACCTGTCCGCTGCATGGCACCGTGTGTCAGTGCTGGTCGAGTAGCGGATGCAGGGCCAGGGAGGTCCGTCGGCACGATGATCAGCCGATACAGTGACCATGCCGCCAACGAGCGGACCTACCTGGCTTGGGTACGAACGGCCATTGCCGTGATGGCCTTCGGCTTCCTCGTCGAGAAGTTCGACTTGTTTCTGGAGGTAGCGGCCCGCTCCCTGGCGGGTCGGCCGCCCTCGGGGTTGAACCAGGGGGTGGGGGACGGCGCCGGGCTGCTGTTGATCGTGCTTGGCGGCACGATGATCGTGGTGGCCACTCTCCGCTTCCGCCAGGTCGGCCGCGACATCGACGCGGCCGAAACTCGTCCGATACGGGGAGGCCGCTTGGACATGGTCCTCGTCGGGCTGCTGCTGGCCCTGGGCGCGGCGCTGTTTAGCTACCTTGCTTACACGGTGGTGCACCGGCTGGTCTGACTCGGCCGGCTCAGGCTACGCCGACCTAACCGATTATCTAATGAGATCAAACCAGTCGGCTTCATGCGTTGGACGCCGTCGCACGCCCGAGCGCATGGTCCTGTCTTCACGGCCCCCACAACCAAATGGAACCGTCGGTCGATCGAAGGCCGTGGCGCAGGAGTTATCAGCATGGGTTCATCTCGTCGGTCATTCGCCATCGCAGTGGTAGCGCTGCTCGTCAGCCCGGCCATGGCGCACGAGGTTCCCGATCCCTCCATCAAGCACGAAGCCCGGGACGGCGTCGTCCGGCTGTATGGCGCGGGCGGACCCGATACGGCCTTCAAAAAGGTGGCCGCAGCGTTCACGGCTGAGACCGGCATCAAGGTCGAGGTCACGGGTGGACCGGAACCGACCTGGTCGAAGAAGGCGCAAGCCAATGCCGATATCCTCTGGGGCACGGCCGAGGAGGACATCACCGCCTTGCTCGAGACCTACACGATGTTCGATTGGGCCGACGTAACCCCAATCTACCTGCGTCCGGCGATCATCGCGGTCAAGAAGGGCAATCCCAAAGACATCCGCACCTTCGAGGATTTGCTTAAGCCCGGCATGCGTCTCGTCGTGACAGAAGGTGCCGGGGTCGCCAACACGTCGGGCACGGGCACGTGGGAGGACGTCGCCGGCCGAACGGGCAGCCTGGACGATGTCAAGCGATTCCGGCGCAACATTATCGGTTTCGGTAAGGGCAGCGGTCCGAGCTTCCAAATGTTCGTCGCCAAGGATGCTGATGCTTGGCTCACCTGGCCCGATTGGCCCATCACGCATCCGGACATGGCCGAGATCGTGGAGTTGTCCGAGCAGCGGCGTATCTGGCGTGACGTCAACGTGGTGCTCGCTCGGGAGGCCGATCCGGAGGCAAAGCGCTTCCTCGACTTTCTGACCAGTGACCGTGGCGCGGAAATTATGAAGACGGAGGGATGGGTCCGCTGACCGGCGGATTGTCCGGTATCGGCCAGATTTTCCCGAAGGACGAGTGCCCGTATTCTGAGAGCTTCCACTCCGAAGCGGACCGGTTGTTAACCCCAGAATTCGTCAGACACGCTGTCGCAGGATTTGTACGACGTATAAAATTAAGATTATGCACCAGACGTCGTGCCAACGACGTCGCGTAGTCTCGTCGCGAAACGGTCAACGTCAACTTCGTCATTGAAGATGTGTGCCCCGACCCGGATGACGCCCCCGCGTTCCGCCACGAAGACGCCGTGGTGGGCGAGGCCTTCAACGATCTCGGCCGCCCTTCGGACGGGCGCATGCAAACCGAGAAGATGAGGCGGACGAAAGCGACGCTGCACCGGTTCGAGACCGCACGCCTCGGCCGCTTCCGCAATTCGATCCGTGGTGCCGCGAAGGCGCTCTGCCAAGGCTTCACGACCCCAGCCATGCAGCAGTTCCATGCCGGCCAGTGCCATGGGGAGGGTCACCGGATTGAAGCGCTGACCCATGTCGAAGCGCCGAGCCGAGGCGATCAGCTTGCCCACATGCCCGGTGAACGGCTCGGCGCCGCGTTCGTGATTGAAGGCGTAGTGCTCGAGCGGCATGCCGTTCTGGCGATGTGGTGCGGCGTATAGGAACGCGAGGGTGTAGGGACCGAGGAGCCATTTGTAGGTGGGGAACACCAGATAGTCCGCGCCGAGGCGGGCGACGTCCAGCGGCAGCACACCGGCCCCTTGCGTCGCGTCGACGACGATCGCCGCCCCCACGTTCTGCAATGCTGGGACGAGGGCTTCGATGTCGATCAGGCTGCCATCCGTCCACACCAGCGGCGTCAGTGCCGCGATCGTCACGGGCGGCAGACCCGGTGCGGCGATCCGGGCCAGCAGTGCGGCGGTCCAATCCCCGTCCGCCGGCCGGCGGACCACGTCGAGCATCGCCCCACGCGCGGCCGCCAGCTCCGCCCATTGCAGAGCGAGGGACGGGAACTCGCCCTCGATCAGCAGGATGCGGGTGTCGCGCCCGATCGGGAGATTGGCCGCCGCAGTTGCCACACCATAGGCGGCCGACGGGACGATCGCGATGTCGTCCGCCGTCGCGCCGATGACTCGCGCGGCGGCGGCCCGCACCGCTTCGGCACCACACCTGGTGCGCTCCGGATCCATGGTCCAGGGCGTGCTCTTGGCCGAGACCCCCTCATGCCCCGCGTCACATACCGGGCGCGGCAAGGGCGTGAAGGCGCCGTTGTTGAGGTAGGCAACCTCCCGGGGGATCTCGAACAACTCGCGATGGGACGGGAGCATCAGCGCAGCGGCGGCGAGAAGTGCAGGCCGCCTTGCGTCCAGATCCGGTTCCGCCCGCGTTCGACGCCGGTCGGTCCGATGTCGCGCTCCCACAACTCGCCATAGTTCCCGACCTGTTTGACGGCATCGTAGGACCAGGAGGCGGACAGCCCGAGTTGCTTGCCGAGATCACCTTCCTGTCCAATCAGCCGGCGGATGTTCGGGTCGGCGTTGCCCCGCATCGTGTCGATGTTTCCGCTCGTCACACCCAGGGCTTCCGCGATCACCAGGGCGTTGCCGACCCACCGAACGACGTCGAACCATCGGTCGTCGCCCTTTGCGACGGAGCCGCCGAGCGGCTCGGTGCCGACGATCTCCGGCAGGATGACATACTTGTCTGGCCCGAGCCGCAACCGGTGGGCAGCCAGGGCTGAGCTGTCCTGTGTCATGGCGTCGCAGCGGCCATTGGCGAAGGCGGCCACCATCTCCGCCTGCTGCTCCAATATGACCGGCGTGAAGGCAAGTTTGTGGGCCCGGAACCAGTCGCCCATGTTCTGCTCCGCCGTTCCGCCGGCAAGCAGGCAGATCGTCGCACCGCCGAGTTGCTCGGCATGGGCGATCCCGGAGACCTTCGACACCAGGAAGCCCTGACCGTCGAAGTAGTTCACCCCGGTGAAGCTGATGCCGAGCCCGACGTCCCGGCCGTAGGTCCAGGTCGTGTTGGCATAGAGTATGTCCACCTCACCAGATTGGAGAGCGGTGAACCGGCTCTGTGTCGGCAGCACCACAAATCGGGCCTTGTTCGCATCTCCAAGGACGGCCGCGGCGACCGCCCGGCAACTATCCGCGTCGATGCCGCGCATCACGCCCGAGTTGTCGAGCAGGGAGAAGCCGTAGATGGTGCCAAGCACGCCGCACCGGAGCTCGCCTCGGCTCCGCACCCGCTCCAGCATCCCTCGATCCTGGGCCGCAGCGCTCTCGCACAACCCCATGCTGAAGAGGGAAGCGACCAGCATTCCCGCAAAAACACGCTGCAACAAGATTGTCCTCCGTCCCAAGCGTTGGCAGTCTGGCACCGCGTCAGTGGATGGCAACGCCTTTCCGCTGGAGCCTATGCTGAGGAAAGCGGGAGAAACGATCAATGGCAGGCACCGGAACGCCACAGTGGGCTTGGATGAACGGCGCCTTTATCCCATTCGACGAATGCCGCCTGCATGTGCGGACCCAGGCTGTCGCCCTCGCTGCTTCCGTGTTCGAGGGCGTCCGCGCCTATTGGAATCCCGAGCAGGAGCAACTCTACACGTTCGAGCTTGACCGGCACGTGGACCGGCTGCGGGAGTCGATGAAGATCATGCGGATGCACACGGCGATCCCCGCCGACTTCGCTGAGACCTGCGTCGAATTATTGCGCCGCAACGAGTTCCGCGAGGACGTGCATTACATGCCGACCGCCTATCTGGGCATCCCCGAGGGCAACGTCGCCATGGGACCGACCAGCGACGAGGGGCTGTTCATAACCGCCGTCGCCCGCCCGCCGGGCAAGGCGCTGCGCACCGGCAAGAGCGTCTGCGTCTCATCCTGGCGCCGCATTTCGGACAGCAGCATGCCGGCCCGGGTCAAGGCAGCCGGCAACTACCAGAACAGTCGGCTTGCGCTGCATGCCGCATGGGCCGACGGCTACGACGACGCCGTGCTGTTGAACGCAAACGGAACCGTGGCCGAAGCGGCCGGCTCCTGCCTGATGATGGTCCGCAACGATGAGGTCTGCACGCCCCCGGTCACGGCCGGCATCCTGGAAAGCATCACCCGCGCGTCGTTGATCACGCTCTTCAACGACAAACTCGGTCGCCAGGTGGTCGAGCGCGAGATCGATCGCACCGAACTCTATCTGGCCGAAGAGGTGTTCCTGTGCGGCAGCGGGATGGAGGTGGTGCCGGTGGTCGCGGTGGACCGGCTGCCCGTCGGTAACGGTCGTATCGGGCCCGTCACCGCGGCGATCCAGGACACCTACTTCAGGGTCGCGCGTGGTCAGGACAACGCCTACCCCGAATGGCGCACGCCGGTGTACCCCAAGGCGGCCTGAGCCATGGCACGTGCGGTGGTCTTGCGAAGCCATGGTGGCCCGGACGTGCTGCGGACGGAAACCGTGCACGTCGCCGCGCCCGGGCCGGGTCAAGTCCGGCTGCGGCAGACGGCCATCGGGGTCAACTACCACGACGTCTACATCCGCGATGGATCGTATGCCGGATGGATGGCGCTCCCGGGTGTCCCGGGCGTCGAGGCGGCAGGAGTAGTCGAGGAGGTCGGTCCCGGCTGCCCGCTCGCCGTCGGCGACCGCGTCGCCTACATCACCCCGCGCTACGGCGCCTACGCGAGCGAGCGGCTCATCGAGGCGGAGCTTCTGGTTCCCCTCCCGCCCTTCATCGATGACACGGCGGCGGCGGCCAGCATGGTGAAGGGCCTGACCGCTTGGCTCCTGCTGCACCGCGTTCACCGGGTTGGCGCGGGCGACCGGATCCTGGTGCACGCTGCGGCGGGTGGGGTCGGGCGGATGCTGTGTGCCTGGGCTAGCCGCCTCGGCGCCGAGGTGATCGGCACGGTCGGCTCGCCGGAGAAGGCCGCGCTTGCCAAATCGTCCGGGTGCCATCACACGATCCAATACCGCGAGGAGGACTTCGTCGCGCGGGTGGCGGCCCTTACTGGTGGTCGGGGGGTGGCCGTCGTCTACGACTCGGTCGGGCGCGACACGTTCGCCGGCTCGCTGGCCTGCATAGCGCCGCTTGGCCATCTGGTAAGTTTCGGGCAGTCCTCCGGGGCGGCGGACCCGGTCGCCATCGCGGCGCTGGCGGCACGGTCGCTGACCGTGTCGCGCCCGGTGGTGTTCCACTACCTGACCGACCGGGGGGCACTCGAGGAGGCGGCGACAGCCTTGTTCGGAGCGATGCGGGCGGGCATCGTTGCGGCGAACGTGGCCGGTTGTTTTTCGCTCGACGAGGCGCCGGCGGCGCACCGCTTGCTCGAAGCTCGCGGGAGCACCGGGTCGCTCCTGCTCCTGACATGACAGCCTGGACCCGGCGGGGCGACGCGGTCGCGTTGCGTCGGTTCGCGCAGGGGAGCGGCCCGTTGATCGTCCTGCTGCCGCCGCATGGGCGCGGCCCAGATGACCTGGACGGCTTGGTGGCGCCGCTGGTCGCCGCCGGCTACCGGGTGGTGCGGCCGGAGCCGCGCGGGTTCGGCCAAAGCCGCGGTTCGTTAGAGTGCGGGCTGACCGATCTTGCCGACGACGTCGCCGCGGCGATAGAGGCGGAGGGTAGCGGGCCGGCGATCGTGGCCGGAGCAGCTTTCGGCAACCGGGTCGCCCGCATGCTGGCGGTGCGGCGACCGGACCTGGTGCGCGCGCTGGTGCTGATGGCTGCTGGTGGCCGCTATCCGCCAAGCCCCGAAGCGCTGGCGGCCCTGCGCCTGACGCAGGATCGGACGGCGCCGATGGGGGCCCGCGAGGCGGCAGCGCGGGCGGTTCTGTTCAGCCCGGGTTCCAGTATCGCCGGGTCAGACATGCGGCTCGACGCGGTCTCCGCAGACGCGTTGCGGGCACAGCGCGACGAGGGTCCGCGCGACGTATGGTGGTCGGGCGGCTCAGCGCCCATGTTGGTGATCCAAGGCGACAGAGATGTCCTCGCCCCGCCGGAGAATGGGCGTAGCCTGCACCGCGACTATCCGACACGCGTCACATTGCACGAAATTAACGGTGGCGGGCATCGAATTGCCGAAGAGATGCCGGAATTAGCTGCTGCCATCATGTTGGCTTGGCTCAACAATGTATCTTGATCAGCAGAAACTGGTTTGCAACATCTCTGCTTTCTGAAGCGATCTTCTGTATTAGAAAAGCTCCCAACTTCGAGAATCGCTCGTGTCACGAGACGTCGCCGCCGTAATTTTGGCTGATATCATGCCATCGTCGGGCCTCAGAACAAGCCAAAGATTTAAGTTGCTGACATTTGCGACGTATCGAAAGTTACCAATTTAGCAACAGACCTTCGGCCGCCATCGGCCCGAACCAGTCATCGCAGGGGCAACGCATGAGATTCACTCTCTGATCGCGTGCTATATACGGAGCAACTGGAGCATATAGTTATCGTCTCAAACGGCTTGCTTTCGTCTACCCCGCTTGCTTGTCTTGGATGCTTGATCGCGGTTAATGAGATTGAGCGCGATCTTGCGCCTCGTTCAGATCCGTGTAGAAACCGCTCGTCGTGCCGCTCATGCCGCGCTCGTCGTCGTTACCGAGGGCGTCAGGCGTTTCTGACACCCTCTAAAACGTTCCTCCTACGAAGGCCTGGGATGGCCCAAGTTGCGAGCCTTGGGGTCCGTCGTTAGCGTATGCCGGAAATGCTCGATTGCGTAACGCAACGGCTCCGAACTCGCTTCGTCCAATTGCAAACGGCCCGCGACGATCGTCATGTGCTGCTCGACGACCAGATGGCTTTGGATCACGTGCCGCGCGCCCATCGATTGCAGGACCGGCCTGAGTGCGTAATCGAGAGCCAAAGCATGCGCCAAGCTACCGCCGGTCGCGATCGGCATGACGGCGCAGCCGGCCAGGGCGAACTGCGGCAGTGCATCGAGGAAGACTTTGAGCAGACCAGAATAGGACGCCTTGAAGATGGGTGTCGCGATGATGAGGCCGTGGGCATTGGCGACCGCGTCGACCATCTCGGCCAGAACCGGGTCCTGCAGGTCTCCCTTCAGCAGTGCGGCGGGGAACGGAACTGACCCGATAATGGCGTGCGCTGTCGTTCCCGGCTACTTGCCGTAGCACGAGTTCGGCGAGGCGGGCGGTTCTGGAATTGGGCGACGGGCTTCCGGAAATCGCGATGAGAGACGGTTGCGTCGGATCTCCGGATGCGAGCGAGCCATCGTTCACTGCGCAGCAACTGATACAGGCTCCCGGACGACCGGGGGGCGATGCAAGCCGTATTGGTCACGCAGCGTCGGTCCCTCATAGGCGGTGCGGAACAGCCCACGCTGCTGCAGGATTGGAACTACCTGCTCGATGAACGTGTCGAGCATGGTCGGCAGCACCGGCGGCATGAGGTTGAAGCCGTCCGCCGCTCCCGTGTTGAACCAGTCCTGCATCAAGTCGGCGATCTTCTCCGGCGTTCCGAGCGTCACGAAGTGGCCGCGTGCACCGGCGAGGTAGCGCAGCAGCTGGCGCAGGGTCATGTTCTCGCGCAGCGCCAATCCGACGATCACCTCCGTGCGGCTCCGGGCGGCTTGGACCGTGGCTGGATTGGGGAAATCGGCCGCGGTGAGCGGGCGGTCGAGCGGCAAAGCGCTGAAATCGTGGCCACCGAACCGACCAGACAGGCGTTTGCGACCGACCTCGACGTCCGACAGATCCGACAGTTCCTCCCAGAGCCGCTCCGCCTCCCGTTCGGTTGAACACACGATGGGAGACAAGCCAGGCAGCACGATCACCTGGTCGGCGGCGCGGCCGACGGCAGCCGCCCGAGCCTTCAGATCGGTGTAGAACTCCTGCGCGGTCGACTTTTCCATCTGCGCCGTGAACACCGCCTCGGCGTAGCGCGCGGCGAAGTTGCGGCCGGACTCGGACGACCCGGCCTGCACGAAAACGGGGCGGCCTTGCGGCCCGCGCGGCATGTTGAGCGCGCCGCCGACCCTGTAATTGGAGCCTGAATGATCGATGGCGCGGATGCCCGTCCGGTCGGCGTAGCGGCCCGTGGCGCGGTCGTCCGCGATGATCCCATCATCCCAACTGTCCCAGAGCGCCGTGACGACTGCCATGAACTCGTCGGCTTTGGCGTAGCGCTCGGCATGACCCATCTGGCCTTCGCCGCCGTAATTCTGCGCCGCTGTCGCTAGCCACGACGTCACGATGTTCCAGCCGACCCGACCGTGGCTGATATGATCCAGCGACGCGAACATGCGCGCCAGGTTGTAGGGCTCGGTATAGGTGGTCGAGCAGGTGCCGATGAGGCCGATCCGGTCCGTGGAAGCCGCCAGCGCCGCGAGCGCCGTGATCGGCTCGAGCCAGTTGCGCGGCGCATTGGCCACGTCATCGGGGAGTGCGAGCTGGTCGGCGAGAAAGATGCTGTCGAACAACCCCGCTTCGGCGCGGCGTGCGAGCTGCTGGAAATAGCCGATGTCGGTCAGCGGCAAAGGGGAGGCGGTGGGGTGCCGCCAAGCCGCCTCGTGGTGGCCTCTGCCATGGATGAACAGGTTGAGATGGATCCGGCGGTCCCCCGCCTTGCTGCCTGTGCTGTCCGACATCGATGTGCCTCCCTCGGCGTCTCACGTTGACACGCGCGCCCATGTCGAAGAATTTGAACCAATGGTTCAAATAGCGCAAGATGCCGGGGCCCGACGCGCGCTTCAGGTCGGGGCAGCGACCTACGAATTCGCCTGTCTGCGTACGGCTCTGGCCGGCGTCGGCGGTCCGGAGCGATTGCCCGCCTCGATCGCAATCCTTCTGGAAGACATGCTGCGGCAATCGGGGTTCCGCTTTCCTCCCGAGACGCTGGAGGCGCTGCACGGCTGGCCGCGACAGGCCGCACTGACGGTGCCGTTCCGGCCGTCGCGCGTGCTGCTCCAGGACTACACCGGTATCCCGGTACTGGTGGACCTTGCGGCGTTGCAGGACGAGGCGGCAGCACTCGGATTGAGTCGAGACCGCTTCGGCTGCGAGATCCCCGCCGACCTTGTGATTGACCACTCGCTGGTAGTCGATGTCGCGGCCCAGCCGGAGGCGGCCGCGTTGAACGAAGCTGCCGAGATGCGGCGCAATCGAGAGCGTTTCGGCTTCCTAAAATGGGCCGAGCGGACGTTCCCTGGTCTACGCCTGTTCCCGCCGGGCTCCGGCATCTGCCACCAGATCAACATGGAACAGCTCTGCACCGTGGTGGAAACGGTACCGGGCATCAGCGGTGGCCCTCCCTTGCTGCGGCCGGACAAGGTCCTGGGCGCAGACAGCCACACGACGATGGTCGGCGGCCTGGGCGTGCTCGGTTGGGGCGTGGGCGGCTTGGAAGCCCTTTCGGCCCTGCTGGGCAATACCGTGACGATGATGCTGCCCGAGGTGGTGGGCGTTCGCCTCTTGGGACACTTGCCGGCCATCGCCACGGCCACCGACCTGGTGCTCTCTCTGGTGCACCGGCTGCGCGAGCATGGCGTGGTCGGCCGGTTCGTCGAGTTCTGCGGCCCAGGCCTGGCCACGCTGCCAGCGGCACACCGGGCCACGGTCGCCAATATGGCGCCAGAAAGCGGGGCGACCTGCCTGTTCTTCCCAGTGGACGAGGAAACGCTGGCCTATCTCCGCCGGACCGGGCGCAGCCCGGCGCAGATCGAACTCGTCGAGGCGTATTGCCGCGCCCAGGGCCTGTGGCGGGGCGCGGGAACGCCGGCGGAGCCGAGCTTCACGGAGGTGATCGAGTTCGATCTCGGCGCAGTGGGACCTAGCCTGGCCGGGCCGGCGCGACCCGATCAGCACCTGACGCTCTCGCAAGGCGCTCAGGTGGGTCGCTCGCTGGCTGGCAACTCCGGCGATCTGGCCGATGCGGCGGTGCGACCCGGCGATGTAGTGCTCGCCGCCATCACAAGCTGCACGAACACGGCAAATCCCTACAGCATCGCGGCGGCCGGGCTGCTGGCCCGCAACGCGGTGGCGGCGGGGTTGTCGGTCAAACCCTGGGTCAAGACGTCCTTCGCCCCGGGCAGCCGGGCGGTGGCGGTCGAGTTGCAGCGCAGCGGTCTCGATGCGCCGCTGGAGCGGTTGGGGTTCGGCATCGTCGGTTTCGGCTGCACCACCTGCATCGGCAATGCCGGCCCGCTGCAGCCCGCGGTAGCCGCCCAGTTGGTCGATGCCAAGCGGCCGGTCGCGGCGGTGTTGTCCGGCAACCGGAACTTCGCCAACCGCGTACACCCCGACATCCCCGCCAACTTCCTGGCGTCGCCGGCGCTGGTCGTCGCCTATGCGCTCGCCGGTTCGATGATGGTCGACTTGTCGGCCGAACCGCTCGGTATCGGATCGGACGGGAACCCCGTCCGCCTTGAGGATATCTGGCCGTCGGAGACAGACATCACCGAGGCAGTCGCCCTCGGCTCGCACGGCACCGGGTCCAGCCAGATCCGCGCGGGATGGAGCGAGATCCAGCCACCCTCCACACCATCGCCCTGGTTGCTCGATCCGGCCACCGTGCAGCGCCCACCGATCGAGGCCGCTGTCCCGCCCCGCCGTCTGGAAGGGCTGCGCATCCTCGGCCTGTTCGGTGACAACGTAACCACCGACCACATCTCGCCCGCGTCAGCCATCCGCGCCGAAAGCCCGGCGGGTCAGTACCTGCTCGGCTTGGGCGTGGCGCCTGACCGCCTGCACAGCTTCGGCGCGCGCCGGGGCAATTGGCGCGCGATGCTGCTGGGCGCCTTCACCAACCGCGCCCTGCGCAATGAAATCGTCTCCCGCGAAGCCGCCGGCATGACACGACACTGGCCACAAGGGACCGTCATGCGCATCCAGGACGCATCGGCGCTTTACCAGGCGGAAGCCGTCGGGCTGGTCATCGTCGCCGGGCGGAACTACGGCACCGGTTCATCGCGAGACGATGCTGCAAAAAGCACCCGCTTCTTGGGCGTCAAAGCCGTAATCGCGGAAAGCTTCGAGCGCATCCACCGCTCCAACCTGCTCGCGATGGGCGTCTTGCCGCTGGCTTTTCCGCCGGGCCAGTCCTGGGCTGGCCTCGGCTGGACGGGCATCGAGGTACTCGATCTCAACTTGTCTGGCGTGTCCGGGCCAGGCAGTCCGGTACCCTGCTTGGTCGATGGAGCATCGGGACCGAGCTTAGTGGCGCAGATCGAGACCGCGGAAGAGGAAGCGTTCTGGCTTGCTGGCGGCCTGATGCCGTTCCTGCTCGCCGAAGCGGCTCAGACGGCGAACTCGGCCTCCGTACGACCCGCAACGGAGGCGATATCCAATAGCGGCACGTAGCCGGTCGGGATATCCATCGCTGGACCTTGAGCGGGGAGTGGCTCGGCCAGCAGTCCCAGGTTTAGCTTCTGGAAGCCGTTGAACTCACCGGCCCCGTGGATGCGCCCAGCCCCGGCCATGGCCTCCATCCAGCCCGACACATCCGCCCCGAGCCCGTCACCCAGAACCGCGCCCATGCCGTTCGTGCGGATCTCCTCCAATGCTTCAATCAGGCGTCCAAGACCCGAGAACCGCTTCAGCTTGATCTTGCAGAAGCCGACATTCGCGATCTCGCCGGCGCGCCGGATGTCCGCCAAGCTGCAGATTGGCTCATCCAGCATCAGCGGCACCGGGCAGTTGCTCGCCACCGCCGCGTTGTCGTCCCACGCCTCGGTCAGGCAAGGCTGCTCGAACAGCTCGATCCCCGTCGGGTCCAGTCCGGCCGCGAAGGTCAACGCCCGTTCGCGGTCGAAACCGCGGTTCGCATCCAGCCGCAAGGAAACCCGGCCCCCGCTCGCGCGCTGGATGGCACGGACCCGCTCAAGATCGGCCGCAGGGTCCTTGCCGACCTTGATCTTCAGCGTGCGGTAGCCGGCAGCGACCCATTGTTCCATCTCGGCGTCGATTGCGGCCGGCTCGGTCGCCGCCATGGGCGCCAACAATGTCTGGTGCACGGCATGCGGCGGCGCCAGGCAGACATGGCCGCCCAGCATTTCCAAAGCGGTGACGATAGCGGAGGCAGCCGCCGGGCTGCGGGGCGCCTCGGCCAGCACGCGCCTTCGCGCCTCAGCGACGGGTAGGCCGAGCAGGGAAGGCAGCATCGCGGTGCAAAAGGCCCAGCCGCCTTCGCGCGTTTCCTTGCTCGACCCCGGTGAGATGTGCGCCTCGCCGATCCCCAGCCGCCCATCGGCATCCCGCGCCTCTAGCAGAAAGGGTTCGAATTCCTCGAACGTGCGGTAAGACAAGCGATATGGCGTATGCAGAGACACGCGGACTCGGCGCAGGTGCAGGGTGCGGACGAGACGGTCTGGAGCGGTGAGGTCGTGATCCATGCGTGTTCCCCGTTGCCCCGGCGGTCCGCCGTGACTTGGATCGGCCGGTATCATATACTGACACAATGGATCAACTATTGAACCAAGACGCGAGCAACACGTCGTCTACGGTGCGCAAGGCGCTCCAGGTATTGGAGACGGTCGCCGGTGCGCCGTCCGGTCTGACGTTGGCGCACATCACGCGACTGACGGAGTTGAACAAGGCGACGGCGGTGCGGTTGTGCGCGACTCTGCAGGGTGCCGGGTTCCTGGATCGTGACCGTCACATGGTCTACCGGCTCGGTCGCCGGATTTGGCAACTGGGCCAGGTCTATCGACAGCAATTCGGCTTCGAGGACATCGTCCGGCCGATCATCGGCGCCCTGCGCGACAGCACCGGCGAAAGTGCGTCGTTCTATGTGCGGGAAGGTGCCGAGCGAGTTTGCTTGATCCGGGAGAACTCCCGCCACAGCATCCGCCACCATGTGGACGAAGGTGCGCGCCTCGGCTTGAGCGAAGGGGTGGTCGGCCGGGTGCTGCTCGCGTTCTCCGGTGCTTCAGGGGCAGAAATGGCGTCAATCCGAGAGGCCGGACATCTGGCGGCCGGCGGACGCGAGCCGGACACCGCCTCGGTCGCGGCCCCGGTGCTCGATGGCAGCGGCGGGCTGATCGGCGCAGTCGTCGTCTCGGGCCCGATTTCCCGTTTCGATCTGCAGCGACAACAGGAGGCTCTCGGGGCCGTATTAGCAGCCTGCCAGACACTGCAAGCCGGGCTGCCGCAACCGGATGCGAACACCGCGGCGCCGCTTCCGGTGCGCCGCCAAGGTCCGCATAATGAACGTAAGGTTCAAAACCTCTAGCGCCCCTCTCCGTTACGGACTAGCGTTTCTTCCAAGGCGGCAGCGATAGCCGTGCAGGTTTGGGGGGAAGAGGCCCGTGCGGCACATCCATTTCATCATCGCTCTGCTGCTCGCCACTGCGACGCTGGCGGCTGCTCATGCCGCGGATCAGCCGGTTCGCTACTTGCTGCACGTCTCGCCTGGCGGTGCCACCGACGTTATGGCGCGCAAGCTTGCCATCGAACTGCAGAAGCAGACCGGACAGGCCTTCGTCGTAGAGAACCGGCCGGGGGGCCGGGGCGCATCGCAGTTGGCTGAGATCAAGCGCGCCAGCCCGGACGGAACCACGATCGGTTCCGTTACCAACACGCACATCGCCGCGTTCAACCAAACGCTGCGCAGCTACAATGTCGACAGCTTCGACTGGATCGCGAAGCTGGTCTACGAGCCGTATATCTTTGTCGTCCGAAGCGACAGCCCGGTGAAGTCGATGACCGATCTGGTCTCTGCGGTGAAGACTGGCTCGTCCAAGCTGGTGGTGGCCGGTTTCGTCCGTGGCTCCGGCAGCCATATCGCTTGGGAGATGTTCATGCACGCCGCCGGGCTGCCGTCGGACAGCGTGAACTGGGTTCCTTACGACAGCGTAGGAGACGGCGTGACCGCGGTGCTCGGCGGCCACGGTGCGGTAACCATCGCGTATGTCGATCTGGTGAAGGATTACGTTACCGCCGGCCAGTTGCGCGTGATCGGGGTGATGGCGGACAAGCGGCTTGGGGAGGTGCCGGAGGCTCCGACGCTCAAGGAGCAGGGGATCACGGTTGCCAATAGCTGGGAACAGTGGCGCGGCGTCATCGGCCCCAAGGGCATGCCGGACGCGGTGAAGCAGCGGTTGGCGGGTCAGATCGAAACGGCGCTGAAGTCTCCGGCGCTGCAGGACTACATGAGGACATCCTCGCTGGAATACGACTTCAAGGGACCGGCAGATTTCACCAAATTCGCGCACGAGCAGAACACCGTGACAATCGACTGGCTCAAGCGCCTCGGAATGAGCCGATGAGCACCAAGCTGGTCGAGGCCCGGCAGGGGCCTGGGGTGGATTCCACGGCCACGCGGGTGGCGGCGATCTCGGCTCCGCTGGCCAACGGGACAGGGGCGTTGCTGCTCATCGCGCTGGCGGCTTGGCTCTGGATCGGCGCGGCCGACATCGATGCCGTCGGTGGCGGCGGGCTTGGCCCCGATACCTTTCCGCGCCTCGTCGCGGCGCTGCTTGCGCTGTGCTGCTTGGTGCTGCTGATCCAATCGGTCCGGGGCGCTCTATCCCGTTCAGGCGGAAGCATCGAGGTGTCGAGGCCGGTCCAGGTGGTCGCCGCGATCGTGCTCGTCTGTGTGTATCCGCCGCTCATCGGCGCGCTCGGCTACTACCTTGCGACGGTGCTTTGGATGCCGCCATTCCTTTTCCTGGCCGGCATGCGCAAGCCGATCGGCATTCTCGCCAGCGTCGCCGGGTTTCTCCTGTTCGCCAAGGTCATGTTCCAGATGGCCCTTGGCATTCCGCTGCCTTGAGCGCCCCGATGCTACATGGTTTCGCTCAGGCCCTTTCGGCCATGGCTGGCTGGGACGTGGTAATCGGCCTCGCCCTTGGCGTGATCGTTGGTTACACGGTCGGCAGCCTGCCTGGCCTCACGTCCAGCATCGGCATCGCGCTGATGGTGCCGTTCACCTTCGCGATGTCGCCGGTGGTGTCCATTACCCTGCTGGTCACGCTGTATATGGCAACGGAATACGCGGGCGCGATCCCCGCCATCCTCGTTAACACGCCCGGGGTGCCTGCGGCGGCAATTACGGCGCTGGATGGCTATCCGATGCGATTGCGCGGCGAGGCTGGCCAGGCGCTGACGATGTCGATTCTCAGCGCTGCGTTCGGATCGATCACCAGTACGCTGCTCCTGATCGTCACGGCGACCTGGATCGCCTCGTTCGCGCTTGCCTTCGGTCCGGTGGAATATCTCGCCCTCGCGGTACTGGGCTTGAGCCTCGTGTCCTCACTTGCCAGCGGCTCCATGCTGAAAGGCTTCATCGGCTTATTCTTTGGTTTGGCCGTCGGCGTGGTGGGCACCGACCCTCTCGACGGCGTCGCCCGCTATGTGCTGACCGACAGCATGCTGAGCGGCGTGCCGTTTCTTCCGGCGTTAATTGGACTGTTCGCGCTGTCCGGCGTGTTCACCATGATCGAAACGGCTGATCATGTGCCGGAGCCGGTGAAGAAGGTTCCGAGCGTTTCCGGCGGGTTCGGCTTGATGCGCCCACACCTGCTGCCACTGATCCGCAGCACGCTGCTGGGCTATGTGGTCAGCGTGATCCCCGGCCATGGCGCGACTATTTCCGCCATGGTGTCCTATGCGGTACAGAAACGCCTGTCGCGCAGTCCCGAGACATTCGGTAAAGGTAATCCCGAAGGCCTCATCGCGGCCGAGAGCGCGGCCAACGCGTCCGTTCCCGGCGCGCTGGCCCCAATGCTTGCATTGGGCATTCCAGGCTCGGCCAGCACGGCCGTGCTGATCGGCGCTCTGACGCTGCACGGTGTGCAACCAGGGCCGCTGCTGTTCGAGCGCCACCCTGAAATCCCTTTCTCGATATTCATTGCGATGGCAGTGACGATGCCGTTCATGGTCGCACTCGGATTAGGCGGGGTGCGGTTCTGGGTGCTGGTGACGCAGGTGCCGAAAAGCCTCGTCGCGGCCTTAGTAGGCGCCATGTGCCTGCTCGGAAGTTATGCGTCGATGAACGACCTTTTCGCCATCTACATCACCGTGTTCTTCGGTGTGGTCGGCTACGGGTTGAACAAGATCGACATACATCCGGCGCCCATCGTGCTCGCTCTTGTGCTGGGTTATTTAACTGAATCAAACCTTCGGCGCGCGATGTTGAGTTCCGGCGGGGATTGGACCGTGTTCTTCACCCATCCAATATCCGCGTTTTGCCTGGTTGCGGCGCTGATCACATTAATATTGCCGATCATCCGCGGCAAAAGCAGCTGATATGGACACCGCCAATTCACCCCTTCCCTGTTGGACCCCGGACTATTCTGGGTGCGATCTGCCTGCGTCGGACTGATCAACGGAAAGTATCATGCAAGCCATCGCGACTTTGGTGCACGGACTCCAACGCGTTGGCTGAGGTAGGATGGTGTGGGGGTCGTTCCCGTCACTGCTCGGGGTAATTGTCGTGCCGTTCAAAGCTAATGCCGAGCGTCGCCATCACATCCCAAAGCAGAGGCATCGCGTCACGAACTCGGCCACCTATGATGCGGCACTGCGTCAGCGCGGCAGCCTGACGGTGTGGTTTACCGACGCGGCGATCGCGGCCTGGAAGGCTGAGCCGCGAACCACGCGAGGCGGCCAGTCGCGCTATTCGGCCCTGGCCATCGCAACAGCGCTGACGCTACGGTCGGTGTTCCGTTTGGCCCTACGCCAGACCGAAGGGCTGAACGGCTCCATCATCGCCTTGCTCGGCCTCGATCTCTCAGTGCCGGACCATACAACCTTGAGTCGCCGGGCCGAGAGCCTGGACTTGGTTCGCCTTCGGCCGGGTCCCGGCCCCGTGCACCTGCTGGTCGACAGCACGGGACTGAAGCTCTGCGGCTCGGGCGAATGGCCGCTCGAGAAGCACGGCACGAAGAGCCGGCGTTCGTGGCGCAAGTTGCACATCGCCGTGGACGCCGACACCGGACAGATCGCAGCGGCGGCGTTGACCACCAGCGATGTCGATGATGCCTCGCAGGTTGGCCCCCTGCTCGATCAGGTGGATGGCCCAGTTGCGTCGTTCACTGCCGACGGTGCTTACGACCAGGACGGCGTCCATGGCAAAGTCGCCGCCTGTCATCCCGAGGCGTCGGTTATCGTGCTACCACGCTCCAGCGCGGTGCCGAGCGATACCGCGCTGACGGCGCCGACCACGCGAGACCGTCACCTGCAGATTATAGTCGAGCGCGGCCGCAGGGTTTGGCAGAAGGCGGCTGGCTACAACTGGCGGGCGCTGGTCGAGGCCGACATCAGCCGCTTCAAACGGGTCATCGGTGATGGTCTTCGATCGCGCACCGATCAGCGTCGAGCGACCGAGGTCGCGATTGCCGTCAATG
>CAZTJC010000063.1:0-21129 GCA_964613945.1 uncultured Acetobacteraceae bacterium | reverse complement strand
ATTGGGGAGAACGACGTCGCCGTGACTTGCATATTGTCCTAAACACTCAAAAAACTTCGAGACTACTCGGCTCGTTGGAGCCGCGCATGATGTCGTCCATCTCAGTGGACCGGTTCGGCTCCCATGCATAAGCGAGGCGACCTTTAACCGTATCAGCCTCAGGACATGCGCTTAGACGGTCTCCGTAACGTCCGACGCATTTGGCTGATAGGTTCGCTGCTCGACGACGAAGAGCGACGGCATGAGTGGCACGAGCGGTAACGCTGATGATGTTCATGTTTACCGTATGGCCCAATCTACGCGGTCAGGATTTTCAGCATGTTCGTTGTGCCGAAGATGCCGATCGGACTGCCGGCCGCCACGACAATCGTGTCACCCGCGCCCGCATATCCTTCCTTGCACGCCGTTTCCACAGCGAAGGCGCTCATCTCGTCCAGACTGCTGACGGCCGGCACCTCAACCGAATGAGCGCCCCAGGCTAGAGCAAGCCGCCGGGCCGTCTGCATGCTGGTTGCCATGCTTAGGATCGGCGCTGCCGGTCGTTCGCGCGACGCCCGCAGCGTGCTCGAGCCCGACGTCGTGTAGGTCACGACCGCAGCGATCGGCAGCAGGCTCGTCGCTAACCGAAGGCTGGCACAAATGACGTCAGGAACGGTGGCGCCGGGCTCCGGGCGGGCCGCATCCGTCATCGGTTGATAGTAATCCCGGTCACCCTCGGCAACAGCGATGATGCGATTCATCATTGTCACTGCCTCGAGCGGGCACTGGCCGGATGCAGCTTCCGCCGACAACATCACCGCGTCGGCACCATGATAGATGGCCGACGCGACGTCCGATGTCTCCGCCCGGGTCGGCGTCGGCACCGTGATCATCGATTCCAGCATTTGGGTCGCGACAACGCTGGGTTTGCCCGCCTTGCGGCAGGCACGGACGATGCGGCGTTGGGCCGGCGGCACCGATTCCGGCAGCATTTCCACCCCGAGATCGCCGCGCGCCACCATCACGGCGTCCGAGCGCCACGATCTCGTCGACGCAGTCGAGCGCGGCCGACTTCTCCAGCTTCGACATCACCCCAGCCCGGCCCGCGACGATCTCGCGCAGCTCCGCCACGTCCTCTGGCCGTTGCACGAAGGAGAGCGCGATCCAGTCACGCCGGATCAAGCGCATAGGCAAGGTCGGTCCGGTTCTTGGGCGTCAGCGCGGAAAGCGGCAGTACAGCGCCAACGACGCTGACGCCCTTGCGATCCGATAGCGCGCCGCCGACCACCACGCGGGTCTGCGCCGCATCCGCGCTGGACGAAATGACCTCCAGCCGGACCTTGCCGTCGTCGAGGAGGAGCTACACGTCTGGGGACAGGGCGGCAAAGATCTCGGGATACGGCATACTCACCCGCGCCTCCGTTCCCGGGCCGCCATGCAAGTCCAGGCCGAACCCGGCGCCTGTCTCCAGCACCACCCTGCTGCCAGCGAAGGCTCTAAGCGCGGACGCTACCCAATGTGCCCAACGTGTGCCCTGCCCGGGCGGCTCTGAACAGGTCAGCGCCAGAATTTTCGCCACGGTCGCCATTGCCAACTTTGCCGTGGCAGGCGGGCGGGTTTTGTCGCCCAGCAAGCCTTCCACGCCTGTTTCGGCGAGTCGCACTTGCCAGCGCCATACCGCTGGGCGGCTTACCCCGGCTTGGCGGGCCACCTCGGCCACGACCAATCCCTTGCCCGACAACAACACGATCTGAGCACGTTGGATATGTTCTGTGGGCGGTTCCGATCTCCGACAATCGAAGACAACTGCTTCAGATCGGTATCACCAACGACGACGCAAACTGTCTGGGCCATCTGCCCAAGTTGGCAGAACCGCCCAACCTTGTGAATCGTCCGTCCGCGTCAGTGCACTAGCCGCAATCTTCTTTGTCATCGCTCCATCCTCTCAAGAGTTAGAGCCTCCGACAAACCCGGAGCGATTCATGTCATGCTACACCGGGTCAAGAAGTGGTCGTGAGTAAACTCGAGAGATGCATCACAGAGCCATCTTCGAGGGATCCGGCACGAGTGTGATCACGGACCTGCCTGCGTGGATCTGAGCCAGGATGGCGATCTCGTCGAAGATGCGCCATTCCCGCAAGATCTTGCCATCCCGCATTTCGAAGTGACTGGCGCCAAGGACGTTCACGGGTGTGCGCGTGAGAGGGCCGTAGGTGGGGACGCCAGAATAGGTGCCGCGCAACAGCCAAATGACGGCGATCCGCAGACCTAGTTCCGGCCCGTCTAAGACCGCGATGTCGCGCACTTCCACTTTGAAGTCGGGGAAGGTGGCGAGAAGGTTGATCAGTTCGATCTGGTAGGGGTCGATTCCCTGCACGCGCTTGAGGCGAACTGAGTTGCAGACGATTTGACGGTCGAAATAGGTCGGCACGCGGTTGAATAGACGTTGATTCCAGACTTCCTCGAACATCGCCTGCACCATGGCGCATTCGGCTTCGTGCCGGGGACGGCGAGCCCCGGAGACGCCGGCGCGAGCGGGGTCAACAATATGGCCGGCAAAGGCGCCGGTGTCGCTGCCGACCTGCATGGCACCGCCGAGAACCGGGCTGGCATCGGCCAGATCGGCGGCGATCTTATAAGGGTCGAGCCCGAGGTGCTGCAGCACGGCCCACTCGTCGCGGACCAGCCATTCCTCGAGCACCTTGTTGTCTTGAACCAGGCAGTGCGCGACGGTGCGGGACACCCAGTCGCGCCCGGTCGGCGGGCCATACGTCCAGAAACCGGTGTGGGTGCCGGACTTGAACACGCGGTGGCTGCTGATGAAGCCGTTGGGCCCACGCTGCTCCCAGATGACGTCCTCGCCATGGCCGCCGCCGCCATTGGGAAAGGCGGCGAACTTCAGCAGCGAGTTGCTGACGACGTAATCCCAATCGTAGGTCTCGCCATAGGCAGTGTGGACCTTGACCGCCTTGTCGTAGTGCTCAGTCAGGCGGCCGAGGCCACGGTCTATCCAGATCGCGTCGGTCCAGCTGAGGATGTAGTCGCGGGGATCGCGATACGGGGCATAGGCGGAGGGGAGAAGGTCGTCCATGGGTGCTCTTCCACGCGCTGCATTCGAATGCAGTAGTAAACTAGCGCGGCCGGACCAGCGCAAGCTCGGCGTCGATGGCCGACGCGCTTGTGCCGGCGCGGGGCCGCTGCCAATGATCGTCCATGTCGAAGCGTCAGGCAGGCCTGGATCAGATAGGATCGGCGGTGGTCACGCGCCGCCGCGCGACGTCGTACGACGTCGCGCTGGCTGCGGGCGTCGCACAATCCACGGTGTCACGCTGTTTCGTCGCTGATAGCCAGATTTCAGCCGTCACGCGAGCCCGCGTTCAGGAGGTGGCGGCGTCGTTGGGCTACGTGCCGAACGCGATCGCGCGCTCGCTGATCACGCGGCGGTCGGAGATGGTGGCGGTCATCGTCACCAGCTTCACGCTGCGGGCCAACCCGGCCATCGTCAGCGGTCTTGGCCGGGCGCTGAACGGCCGCGGCAAGCAGCTGCTGTTGATGGCTGTCGATGACGGCGCCGGGGCGCAGGCGGCGGCGAAGGCAGCGCTGCGGTATCCGCTCGATGGGCTCGTGGTTGCGACCACGCTGGAGGATGCGGAGATAAAGCCGTTGCTGGCGCGGGGCGTGCCGATCGTGTCGTTCAACCGGCCGGCCAGTTGGCCGCGAGTGGACCGGATCGCGACCGACCACGCAGGCGCGGCACGGGAGGCCGCGCGCCTGCTGCACCGCGCGGGGCACCGGCGGTTCCTTTGCGTGGGCGGCCCGCCATGGGCCAGCGTGAACCAGGAGCGTGCCGACGGCTTCCTGGCCGAACTCGCCACGCGCGGCGTCACGCATTCGGCCCATGTCGTGGCCGAGCAATCCTATTCCGGCGGACGCCGGGCGTTCTGTGACTACGTGGCGGCGAATGGCGCACCGGAGGCGGTGTTCTGCGTCAACGACCCGCTCGCCTTCGGGGTGCTCGATGCGTGCCGGTTCGAGCTGAACCTGAAGGTGCCGGCCGATATCTCAGTGATCGGCTTCGACGACGTGGCCGAGGCAGCACATCAGAGTTACGACCTGACCACGGTGCGCCAGGACGTGGACGCCATGGCCGTGGGCGCGGTTGAACTGCTGATGCGTCGGCTGGACACGCCCGACGCGCGTGCCCGCCGCTCATTGCTGCCTGGCACCATGATCCGGCGCGGCTCGGCGCGGCTCTGACCGCGCTTCAGCGGCGTAGGCGCTCCTCGGTCTTGGCGTCGAACAGAAAAACTTGTGCGCGGTCGATGGTCAGGCCCACCTTCTCGCCGATGCCGAACCTTTTGTGGCGGTCGCCGCGCGCGGTGATGCGAAGGCGGTGTATGTCGGCGGTGACCAGGATCGCCTCGCCGGTTAGCTCGAAGGTATAGACTGGCCCGGCGGCATCACCCTCTCCCGGCGCGACCAAGTGCACGTCTTCAGGCCGCACGCCCAACACGACGTCCGCATTGTTACCGCTGCCCACGCCGTCGAGGCGGAGACCGGGGGCGACGAAGACGCCGTCCTCGAGCGCGCCGGGTAGCAGGTTCATGGGCGGCGAACCGATGAACCCGGCGACGAACAGATTGGCCGGGTCGTTGTAGATCTGCTCGGGCGGCGCCAATTGCTGGATCACGCCGGCGCGCATCACAGCAACCCGGTGCGCCATGGTCATCGCCTCGATCTGATCGTGCGTGACATAGACCGTGGTGATGCCGAGCTCATGCTGCAGGTGTTTGATCTCGGCGCGCATCGACACGCGCAGCTTGGCGTCGAGGTTGGACAGCGGCTCGTCCATCAGGAACACCTGCGGCCGGCGGACAATTGCACGCGCAAGGGCCACGCGCTGCCGCTGCCCACCCGACAGCGCCCGCGGCCGTCGGTCGAGCAACGGCTCCAACTCCACCTTGCGCGCGGCGGCGGATACCATTTCGCGCCGCTTGCTGCGATCCACGCCGCGCACGCGGAGCGGATAACCGATGTTGTCGGCCACCGTCATGTGCGGATAGAGGCCGTAATTCTGGAACACCATGGCGATGTCCCGGTCCTTCGGGCGATCGTCGGTGACGTTGCGCTCGCCGATCCAGATATCGCCCGCGGTCGGGAACTCCAGCCCGGCGATCATGCGCATGGTGGTGGTCTTGCCGCAGCCGGAGGGGCCGAGCAGCACCAGGAACTCGCCGTCGGCGATATCCAGCGATTGCCGCGCGACGCCCACGACCGGCCCCCAGGTCTTCTCCACGTCGATTAGTCGAACTCGAGCCATCGCTACCGCACGCCCCCGGACGTGATCCCTTTGACGAAGAAGCGCTGCATCAGCCGGGAGATCACCAGCATCGGCGCCATGATGACGAGGCCCATGGTGGCCATCACTTCCCAGGCGTCGCCCTGGTCGGTGCGGGTCGACATGAGCGAGACGGGAAGCGTCACGGTGTCCTGCCGGGTCAGGACAAGGGCGTAGAAGAACTCGTTCCAGGACACGACGAAGCAGAACACCGCCGCAGTGGCGATTCCTGGCAGGACGAGCGGTACCACCACGTCCCAGATGGCGCGCAGGCGGGACGAGCCGTCGATCTGCGCGGCCTCCTCCATGTCGATGGGCAGGCCGTCGATGAAGCCCTTGATCATCCAGGTGGCGTAGGGAACGACGAAGCTCATGTTGGCGATCACCAGAGCCGTCTTGGTGTCGAGTAGGTTCAGGTTACGGAAGACGACGAAGAGCGGGATGATGATGATGACGGGCGGCAGGAACTGCGTCGCCAACACGCCGAGCGGCCAGATGGCGCCGCCGGGGAAGCGGAAGCGGGAAAAGGCATAGGCGGCAGCCGTCGAGATCGGCAGCGCGATCACCAGCGTGGACACGGTGACGATGGTGCTGTTCACCAGCCGATCGCCCAGGAAGTAGGGGTTGCCGAACGCGACGGCGAAATTGTGCAGCGTCGGGGCAAAGAACAGCTTCAGGCTGAGCACGTCCCGCGGTGCCTTGAACGCGGTAGCGAATATCCATGCGACGGGCGCCAGCCAGACGACAACGACGAGCATGATCAGCGCGGTGCGCCAGGGCGACGATCTCAAGCCGCGGCGCCGGCGGACGCGCTTGGCGGGCGGTGGCGGCAGCGCGCTATCGCTCACGCGGCGCGCTCCATCACCATGCGCGAGTAGATGACTGCCAGCACGAGCATTACCGCAGCCAAAAGATAGGCGACCGCGGCGGCATAGCCGAGATCGAAGAACCGGAACGCGGTCTCGTAGATGGAGTAGGGCAGCGTCACGGTCGAGGTGCCGGGTCCGCCGCCGGTCATGGTGACGACCTGGTCGAGCATCTTGAGCGAGAAAATGGTTTTTAGCAGGATGGCGATCGCGAGCACCGGGCGCATCTGCGGCAGCACGATCTGGAAGAATGCGCGCAGGCTGCCGGCCCCGTCGACTTCGGCGGCATCCACCGTCTCCTGTGGAAGCGACGCGAGGGCGCCGACGAAGGTGAGCATGAAGTATGGAGCCCAGTGCCAGACATCGACGAGAACCAGGGCGGCCATGGCGAGCGACGGCTCGGCCAGCAGCGCCTGCCCCTTGAGCGGCGGGATCAGCGTTTTAAGCACCCAATCGGCGCCGCCGAATTCAGGGTTGAGCAGAAAGCGCCAGGAAATGCCGAGCAGCGCCGGCGACATCGCGAACGGGATGACCAGCAGCGTGCGCGCATTGATCTCCAGCGGTCCGCCACCGGCGAGCAAAACGGCGAGCAGCATCGCCATCGTGAGCGTGATGACCACGGAGGCCACGGTGAATACCAGGGTGACGCGAACGCTGTTCCAGAAATCCGGATCGTCGGTCAGCACGCCGATGTAGTTGGCCAGGCCGACGAACGGCCCAAGCGTCGGTTGGCGGCTGAGGTTCCAGTCATGCAACGAATACCAGAACGATTGGACCAAAGGGTAGCCGAGGGTCGCCGCGATGATCAGCAAAGCGGGCGCGAGCAGGAGATACTTGAGCAGCCAATCGTGTTCCGCCCGTACCCGCGTCATCAGCCAGCCCGGCCGCCGGACCGCCGCATCGCACGGGTCACCTGGGCGGCCGCATCGTCCATCGCTTCCTTAACGGGCTTGGTGCCGGAACAGATGTCCGAGATCGCGACCTCGAGCACCGAGGAGACCTGCGGCCAGGCGGCGATGTGCGGCATCGCGCGCGCGGCCTGAAGGCATTTCAGGCCCTCGCGCTGCAGGCCGTTATTGAGGGCGTTCAGCTTGTCGTTCTCGAAGTTCCTGGTGTGGACGACCATAATCTCGTTGGTATCCGGGTCCGACTTGTCGAGCGCGATCTCCAATTCGAGGTCGGGGTTGCACATCCACTTCATGTATTCCCAGGCCGCTTCCTTGTTCTTGGACAGCTTGCTGAGCGAGAACGGCATGCTGGTAGTGACGCTTGCGGGGTGCGCCGGGTCGAGGCTGGGCATCGTGGTGAAGCCGACCTGGTCGGCGGTCAGAGTTGAGCGGCCGCTCGTCAGCACCGGGTAGGCCCACCACCACTGCATGATCATGGCGCTGGTGCCCTGGGCCATCGAGTTGGTCATGTCGCTTTCGTTGAACTGCACCGATGCCGGGTTGGCGACCTTATCGGTGGTCAGCAGGCCCGTGTACATCGCCGTCGCCTTGATCCCGGCGGCGTCGTTGAACCGGACCTTACCGTCGGCGGTGAACAGATCCGAGCCGTTGCCCCACAGGTAGTTGAGCCAGAGGAACAGGTTCTGGCCTGTGCCGCCCTTGACGTAATCTATCGCCACGCCGGCGATGCCCGTCTTGTCCTGCACCGCGCGTCCGACGCTCACCATCTCGGCCAAGGTCTTCGGCGGTTGCTGGCCGGCTTTCTCGAGCAGATCCTTGCGGTAATACAGCATCTGCGGATGTGCACGCAGCGGCAGGCCATACAGCTTGCCATCGAACAGGCCCGAGTCGACGTAGACTTTCGGATAGCTGCCGAGGTCGAAGCCGTCGCGCTTCACTAGCTCGTCCAGCGGATCCATGTAGGGGACCAACGAGGCGCCCCAACTGTCCTGATACGTGATGACATCGTAGGTCGACCCACCGCTCACCGCCTCGGTGGTGATCTTGTCGAGCAGGGTCGAATACGGGTTGTAGATGAAGTTCGGCTTGATCCCGGTGAGCTCGGTGAACTGGCCCAGCCGCTTGGCCTGCGCCCGATACTGCCCGGCATTGGGCAAAATGATGTTCACCTGTTTGCCGTCGTAGGGTTTGCCGGGCTTCAGCCCATAAGGCATTTCCGCCGCACGGCTTCGGCTGGAGATTGCCAAAGTGCCACCGGCTGCCGTGGCGAGAAGACCTCGTCTGCTGATCGACATCACGGCGCTCCTTTTGGTTGCTGCATTCGAATGCATGGACGCTAACGGGTTCTGTCGAAACGAGGCAAGCCAATTCACGCCGGAACGGTTGCCAATCGATCGGCAGCGAACATCGACAGCGCTGGCCCCGGTGCATCTCCGTCCAGGAATGCCGCCACCGCCTCGCCCAATCCGGCGGAATGCTTGAAGCCATGTCCCGAACAAGCCGACACCAGCAACACACCCGGAATGCTTGGCGCGCGCTGGATGAGGAAATCACCGTCCGGCGTATTGGTGTAGGGGCAGGCGACACTTCTGACCGGGTCGGAGCGCAAACCAAGCAGGCGACCGTCGAGATGTTCGCGCATCATGGCCTGCTTCTCCGCTGGCGTGACCTCGCGCGCGAGATGGTCAGGGGCTGGCGTCAGGTCGGCATATTGCTCGGTGGCCACCTTCACCCCGTCGCTGCCGGGCCTAACCGGGAAGCCATAGAAGCTATCCTCCGGCCGGTCCCCATGCAGCCAGATGAACACCGGAAAGCGCTCCGGTGCGAACTCCGCCGGGTTCTCGGGCGTGAACCAGTGCAGCACCTGGCGCGCGACCGTCATGTGCCGGGCCAACCCAGCCTCGCTCGCCAGCAACCCGGGCGACCAGGCGCCCGCCGACAGCACGGCCTCGGCTGCCAGGATACGCTCGCCATCCGCCAGCGTCACGCAGACACCCTCGCCGTCCCGCGCCACGGAAGCGACCTGCGTGTTACCACGAACCACGGCACCATGACGGCGTGCGAGACCGAGTTGCGCGGCGACACAGCGTTCCGGGCGCACGTAGCCGCCGCCGGGCTCGAAGTAGCCGATCTCGTCACCCTGCAACTGGAATTGCGGGAAGCGCACCATGATCGCGTCCGGCGACAGCACCTCGTGCGGAATGGCGAAGCGCTCGGCTGCCGCAATGGTCCGGCGTACGAAATCACCTTTGTTGTGCACAATCGCCGCGCTACTTCCGCTCGCCAGGATCAGTGCGCCGCACTGCGTCAGAAGCTGCTCGCCAGTCTCGGCCTCGAGTTCCCGCCAGATCTCATGCGAGCGCAGCACGAGCGGCACGTAAGCCTCGCCCTCGCCGATGGCACAGCGGGTGATGCGGGTGTCGCCATGGGTGGAGCCCCAGGCATGCGGCGGGTCCCACCGGTCAAGCCCCAGCACGCGCTGTTTGCGGCGGGCCAGTTGCAGCAACGTGGCGCTGCCGATGGCGCCGAGACCGATGACGACGGTGTCGAACGCGGGCACGGCTAACGCTGCCGCGCCGCGGTGACGGCGGAGGCCAGGGTTGCACGAAATAGGGCCGCGTCGTTGCCGGGGGTGACCAGGTCGAACCCCTGCGCCGCGCGTTGGGCCGCCGCCGGACCGTTGGAGCAGAAGATGCCGGCGATCAGCCCACGGTCGACGCACGCCTTGCGCGCGCGCTCGACGGCCGCGATCACGGTGGGCTCGCTGTGTTCGTTAGCGGGGCCATGTCCCATCTCGATGGCGAGGTCGTTCGGGCCGACATAGATCCCGTCGAGGCCAGGCGTGGCCAAGATGGAGTCGAGGTTATCCAGCGCGGCGACCGTCTCGATCATGGCGAACACCAGGATTTCGCCGTTGGCAGCGGTGAAGTAGTCGCCGCCGCCATATAGAAGGCCTCGTGCCGGGCCGAACGAGCGGCGGCCCACAGGGGGATACCGGCAGGACTCGACCAGACGCGCCGCGTCGGCCGCTGTCGAGATCATCGGGCAGATGATCCCATACGACCCGGCGTCGAGCAGACGCATGATCTCCGCCGGGCTGTTCTCGCTGGGGCGGGCCATCGGGATGGCGCCGGTAGTGGCGATTGCCTGGAACATTCCCATGCAGGCCTCGAAGCCGACCATGCCGTGCTGCATGTCCACGGTCAGTGAGTCGTAGCCCTGATGCGCCGCGAGTTCGGCGACGTAGGAGGAGCCGATCGACAACCAGCCATTGACGATCAGCCTGCGGTCGCGATGCAGCGCGCGTAGCGTGTTGGGCCTCATGCGGCGCGCGCCTGCATCCGCGCGATCACAGCGTCGCGTGTCGGCGGGGGCAGCAGGCCGAGTGGTGCCACGTGGCCATCATGGTCGAGCCCGACACCGGACGCTGTCGCGGCTGCAACGATTTCCGGCGCCCAGGTGATGCGCTTGCGTCCGTCGCCGGCGGTGATTAACGCGACCTCGGCTGCGGTATCGCCCGCGGCGGCCAGGCTGCGCCAAACGTTGCCTGACAGCGAGAACACCTCCCCAGTGCCGACGTGGACGTCGATCCCCGCCTCTGGCGCGTTCAGCGTCACGTCGAGCGCGCCGTTGAACACGATCGCCACCTGTTTTTCCGCTAGACGATGACGGCCGACGCGGTTGTCGGGCGGGATACGGAGCCATTCGATGCTGAAGCCGTGCGGGTTGTTGATCGGCGCGGCATGAGCCCGGTCTTCGGTCATGCCGTGCCCGATGACGGGCGCCAGCTCGGCCGCGTGACCCGGTAGGCCGCTATCCAGCAACGCGGCACCTGACCAAGCGCGCGCCGCCGCCTGCACCACGCGGGCTGCCATTTGATCGGCCGTGTAGCGCGGCAACGTGGCGATCTCGGCAGGCGTCAGCACCGGCATCAGCCCGGCTGGGTCGGGCCGGGTGCCGGTTGGCCCGATGTCGACCATCATGTTATCCCGGTTGAGATACAGACCATGGTGCGAGGCGCTCTCGATAATTGACGGATGCCAGATGATGCCTCCGGTGTCGTCGCCGCCCAGCGCCGTGAAGATCCACCCATCCTCTGCGCCGCTGTTGCTGAAGCCGCGGAAGATCCAAGTCGGGATGGACACGATGTCGCCCGGGTGGCCGACGATCTCGCCATCGCGGCCTTCGGCACCCCAGCGGAACGTCCATGTGCCGCGCTGGATCATGAACACTTCCGCGGTGAAGTGTATATGCAGGTTGTTGACGGTGCCGGGCGGCATTGCGGCAACGCCAAGACTGAAGCCGTGCGCCTCGGTAAGGTTGACTACTTGATCATGCGACTGTGAAACGCCCGGACCGACGAGGGCGTAATTCTCTTTCCGTTCGGATCCCGGCATTTTGCAGTCGATGAACGCCATGGTGTTGGCGACCATGTCGGTGCGTCTGATGTGTCGGACGCGAGCTTCTTCTTTTGTCAACGACAACATATGGGGCTCCCTGCATTCGAATGCATTCCATTCTGGACAGCTTGAAGCTTGAGTTTCAAGAGGGCTTACGTGTCAAATCGAATGGGAGATGCTGACCTTGTTGGGTCGGAAGATATCGCACGGAGTTTGCATCGAGGCTGACATCCAGGCTGGTTCTTTTCCGGAGTGATGGGGCACCTGCTGTGCTCGATGTGACATCGAGGTGGCCCAGCAAGCTGAAGGTGGAGGAATTCGAGGCTGTAACGACCATGTGCGGTGTTGTGGCTAGACTTTTGAGCGCTCCCATCGGTCGAGCGCGAAGCTGATGGACTGTCGTTCAACGTTGCCGAGGGCTTGCGCCGCCAATCGCTCACCGACCGCCGCGGAGTGCTTGAAGCCATGGCCGGAACAGGCGGAGGCAGTGATAACGTTTGGGTGGTCGGGCAACACGTCCAAAATGAAGCCCGCATCCGCCGTGACGGTGTAGAGGCAAGCCGCAGATCGGATCACCGATTGCGTCACTCCGCGGAGGCGACCCCGAACATGGCGGTCGAAAATCTGAGTCGATTCTGCCTTATTAACGTGCCGGTCGACAGAGTCGGGGTCGACCGGATCGGCATAACGTTCGCTGGCGACCTTGATGGCGCCGCTGCCGGGCAACGCTGGGAAGCCATAGAAGTAATCTTCCTCGTGCGCCCCGTGCATCCAGATAAAAACGGGAAAATGGCCGGGAGCGAACAAAGAGCCTTCGGCTGCAAACCAGTGCAGCGTCTGACGAAAGACCTTGGTGACTGCGGCCAGACTTGCGCCCGCCAGGGCCGGCAACCAGGGCCCGGCCGTCAGCACGACCCGACCGGCCTGAATAATGCGGCGATCGGTAGTGATCTCTACGCCGCCCGTACCCGTGTGGATGTCCATAACCCGTTCATCCAGGTGCAGCGTCGCCCCATGGTCGCGGGCAAGGCGCAGTTGCACGTCGACACAGCGCTCAGGGAACACCATTCCGGCGGTCGGTTCAAAACAGGCGATTTCATCGCCCTCTAAGGTGAACTGCGGATAGCGGGCGGCAATCTCAGCCGCATCGAGCAGCTCGACGGCAACGCCGCTCTCCTGGGCCACGCGGATCGTGCGGCGGACGAAATCGTCCTTACCATGATGATGAGCAGCGCCGCTGGATGGACCCATGATCAGACCGCCCGTCTGTAGCATGAGCGATTCCCCCGTCTCGCTCTCCAACTCCCGCCAGATCTCGTGCGACCGGCGTACAAGGGGTGCATAATCTGCGCCCTCTCCCACCGCCAAACGCGTGATCCGGGATTCACCGTGACTCGAGCCCATGGCGTGCGGTGGCCGATAACGATCAATCCCGACGACCTTCGCACCGGATAGCGCGAGGCGATGGAGCGTCGCGCTCCCAACTGCCCCAAGCCCAATGACGACTACATCTGCTGTTTCAGCCATACCGTCCTCAGTTCAGGGCAACACGTTCCTAATCCAGCCGGCCAGCGCCACGGAAGTGCAGTGACAGACGTATCGTGACCCTGTTTCAATGGATTAGCCTGGCTAATTCATCGCGCGGCTGCTTGCCTTCACTTTGGAGCCGATCCAAGGCTGAAACCGGGGAGACTACTATGATCGATCGGCCGCCGGTCGAGTTTTGGTCTCTCCGCATCTTCGTGGAGGTCGCGACGACTAGAAGCATGACACACGCCGCCACTCGCCTCGGCATCACGCAATCGGCGGTCTCACAGGCGATTCGAAAGCTGGAATCCGAGCTGGACAGCAAACTCATCCTGCGCGGGAGTCGGCCGGTGGTGCTGACCGCCGAGGGCGCGCTGCTTGAGCTCGAGGCCGAACCGCTACTGCGCAGCGTGGCTCGCCTGCCGGAGCTTCTGCGCTCGGCTAGAAGCGGTCCCGCGCGCGAGATTTGCATCGGGTTCGTCGATACGTTTGCTTCGACGGCCGGGCCGGAGTTGATTCGCGTGTTGACCCAGCAGGCGGCCCGCGTCGTAGTGTGGTCGGGACTGTCGCCAGCGCTTGGGGCCGCGTTGGTCGCGCGTGATGTCGATGCGATCGTCACCAGCGACCCGCTTTACGACCTGGACGGCCTTCGGCGTATCCCCTTGTGGAAGGAGCCGTTCGTTCTTCTGCTGCCGCGAACGCTGGACACGAAGGCCGTGCGGCCTTCGCTGGACCAGCTCGCCGCAACCGTGCCGCTCATTCGTTACAGTGCTCGCTCCCACACGGGATCGCAGGTCGAGCGGCATCTACGCCGGCTGGGCATCGTCGCAGACCGGCGCATCGAAGTGGATGGCTCGGATGCCCTGCTTGCCATGGTCGCCGCCGGCATTGGCTGGGCCATCACGACGCCGCTGTGCATCTTACAAGCGTGTGCCCATTTGCAAGGCGTGTTGCCACTTCCGTTGCCGGCACCGGGCTTCAACCGGACACTCAGCCTCGTCGTGCGGGACGACAGCCAGGCCTCGCTCGTCGAGCAAGTGGCGGATGCCGCACGCACCGTGTTGCGCGATACCTGCCTACCGCGCTTGCGCCAACTCACCCCAGCCTTCACCGCGTTGATTTCCGTCGGCGAGGCCACGATTTGACGAACGGAGACACCATGAACGAGCAGCTCGCCGGTATCGATCCGGCCACCTACGCCCCTTACGCCGACCCGCGCGACTACATCACGAGCTGGACCGATAAGATCTGGATCACCCGTGGGTTAGGCCATCTGCGCGACCACTACGCGCCGGACGTGAAGGTCCATACCGCGTATGGCGAGACCTACGGTTTCGACCATGTCATGCGGAACTCGATCCAGCGCATGTCCGCGTTCCACAACCGCGGCGGTGGCCACGACGACGTCGTGTGGGAGCAACGCGGCCACGAGGGCTTCATCAGCAGTCACCGTGTGCTGAACAATGCGACCCATAACGGATATTGGACCTACGGGCCGCCGACTGGGCGGCAGTGGGTGAACCGCGGCACCGCACACTGTCTCGTGCGGGGTGGTAAGGTGGTCGAGGAATGGGTGATGCGGGACGAGTTCGCTGTCCTGCAGGATCTGGGGCTCGACCCCTTCGAGATCGCCGGTCAACTCGCCAAGAGCTCGCCGGTGTTGGGCCAAGCCATGCAAATCGAGGCAAGCGGTGCCTTCGCCGGCGAGTTCCCCGATCCGGTACGCTTCGGCATGTCCGGCGAGCGTCCTAACCGACATGACGACGAGTGCCGCATGGTCGCCGAGATGTTCGAGCGCGTGTGGAACGGCCGCTTCATAGACGAGGTGCCAAAATACTGTGCCGAGACGATCGCTATACAGTCGGTGCGGCTGCGCCGGGCAATGGGCATTTCCCACTACCAGAACGACCTTATCGACCTGCTCGCCGTGGTGCCTGATGGTCAGGTTACGATCCGCGACTTCTCGACGCATTGGTCGCCAGATCTTGGGCTACGCGTGGCCGCAATATGGCTGCTACGGGGCACTTACTCCGGCGTACCGGCATACGGGAAGGTGAACCAAGCGCCGGTGGCAATCCTCGGCTCCTCGCACTTCGAATTTCGTCGTGGCAAGATCATCCGTGAATGGCGCATGTATGACGAGATCGCATTGATCGCGCAGATCCTGAAAGCCGAGTTCTGAGATCACGCCTCGCCTTGGTCACCATGGTGGCACTACCGCGTCACTCGCTGGTAAACGCGGAGCCACCACGGGCTATGAACTGAAGGGTGGCGGCCTGGCCGCACTACTATAGGCGTTGCCGGGCGGACTCCCTGTGAAAAGGCAGAGAGCACGGCAGAAGCTGCTGAGCCGACAAGCAGGGAAGGCGGGTGAGGTGTAAGGTTTGTCCTCCATGTCGACCGAATTGCCCCATATGGCCGCTTGTTACATTCAGAGATCGGATATCAGGCCAGCCGGGTGATCCGCCACTTGTAGAATTGCGGCATGTGTCTTGTCTCAGCGAGCCACTGGCGTTTTGTTCGGAGCATCCCGACCGTCTAGGCGCGCTCGCAAGCAGGTAATCTGCGCCAAAATTCTATTTGCCAGCATAAGGATCGCTTATCGTGAAAAGCAGCGCGACCCGGCCCGGCGAACGTCATCAGACGGTGCGTCTGTCCGTCGGCATCATTCCGCTGAAGAACTTCACCCTGACGACGTTCTCGGGCTTCATCGACATGCTCCGCCTCGCGGCCGATGAAGGCGATCGGTCTCGGCCCAACGCATGCGCCTGGACGGTATTGGGGCCCGATCGTAACCCGGTACGATCCTCCTGCGGTATCGAGGTGCAGCCTCAAGAACTGTTTGAAGCGCCCGTCAAATTCGATTTCATCGTTGTAGCGGGCGGCCTCTTGCCACCGCCCGAGACCCCGATGGTACACCACCACGTCCGCGCCTATCTGCGTGCCGCCCACAAGGCCGGGGTGGGGCTGGTCGGGATCTGCACCGGAAGCCTGGCGCTGGTCGAGGTCGGGCTGTTGCGCCCGGGCGCACGATGCTGCGTTTCGTGGTACCATTACCCAGATCTGCTTGAGCGGTTTCCGCAGGTTACGCCGGTTGCAGACCGGCTTTGGGTCCGGGACGGCCAGATCACGACATGCGCAGGCGGCCTCGCCGCAGTGGATCTGGCGGCTACGCTGATCCAGGAACGCCTCGGCGGCGCGGTCGCGCAGAAGGGACTCCATATCCTGCTTACCGAAGGCCCGCGACCCGGCGGTGCCACGCAGCCGCAACCACCCAACATGCTACCGGTCCGAGATCAACGCGTTCGCCGGGCGATGCTGTTGATGGAGCAGAACTTGTCGTCACCCTTGGGAGCTGACCGACTGGCGTCCGAAGTCGCCGTCTCGAAGCGCCAACTCGAACGCCTGTTCATGCGCGACTTGGGCGTCGGCATTCAGCAGTTCGGCCGCGACATGCGGCTTTCCTATGCGGTTTGGCTCATGACGCATGCCCACAGCCGCATCGGCGACGTCGCCGCGCAGTGCGGCTTCGCCGACGCCGCGCATTTCAGCCGCACGTTCCGCGCCGCGTTCGGCGATAGCCCGGTGGCAGCACAGCGCCGCGGGTCGCCTGCCCTCCAAACTATGCTGGAAGAATGGTGGCCGTACGGACATCTGTTCAAGACAGCCGGGCCACCCGGAGCGTCGGCTGCATCAGCGCCGGGCGACCGCCGACCGTATCTTTAAATCGACACCGCTGCGCCGCGCTGATGCGCGATGATCTGCTTCCAGATCACCACCTCGTCGATAGCGATCCATTCCTGCCGCACCCGCTCGTCAACGATATGCGCGTGGCTCAAGCCAAGGATGTAAACGGGCGCACCGCTTGGCGGGCCGAAGCTGCCGAAACCGGTATGCGTGCCGCGCACGGACCAGCGAAGCGCAATGCGGACGGCTCGCCCAGGCTCGCGGTTGATGATGGCGCTCTCGAGCGTGAAGCTCGCGTCGGGAAAGGCGGCGAGATAGCCAAGATAGAAGCGGTCGATATCAGAATGGCCGTGGAAGCTCTCGCCACACGGCGCCTCGACCGCGGCGCCGTGGAAGTATAGCCGCTTGATCGCTTCCAGTTCCTTGTCGCCCCAAATCCGGCGGTAGCCATCGGCGTAGATGTCGACCTCCGGCCCCTGCTGAATTTCCGGGCGGTAGACACCGGGCTTGTCCTGTTCGGGCGTGAAGAAAACCACGTGACCCCGCGTGCGGAGGTCGTTTTCCGCCATCTCGAGCGCGAGCTCGCGCGGCTCCTTGCCGAGACAACGGGCAAAGGCGGCCTGGTCGCGGACCAGCCACTCCTCCGTGACGACCTGGTTGACGACCCAGCAGTCCGCGATGATCCGTGTCTTGAGCAGGCGGCCGGTCGCCTTGCCGTAGCTGCCGTCCCCGGTATGACGCATGACCGAGATCAGCCTGTGGGAGGACAGAAACGAGCCGTCCTCATAGGCGGTCCAGATAACGTCCTCGCCCACGAGCTGACGATCGGGAAACTGGTGCAGCGTCGCCATCGTCTGTGCGGTGACGTCCTTGTTGTCCGCCGCCAACCCTGTCGCCGCACGCACCAGGCAGGTGGGACCGTAATAGCGGTCGAGCTTGCCGCCAACGCCACGATCCTCCCAGATTTCACGGGTGATCCCGTAGATGAAGTCAGGAATATCCTTGTAGTCGCCGATGATGGGAAGCATGCCGTTCCAGCTATCGTTACTGCCGTCTATGTCACCCTGACAGTCCTGCGCCGGCTTGCGCACTTACGACATTCGGCGTGCACCGAAGCGACATGGATGACGTAATCCTCCCGCTCGGATGTCGCAATCGCGCAAGCCGCATTCATCGCCGCGCGCGAAAACGTCGTTCTCGAGGAGGCGTATCAATGACCTGGGACGTGATCGTGGTAGGCGTGGGCGGCATGGGCAGCGCGACATGCTGGCAGCTCGCTCGGCGCGGACAACGCGTGCTGGGTCTGGAACGTTTCGACATCCCGCACAGCATGGGCTCCTCGCATGGAATCAGCCGCATCATCCGTCTACCATACTACGAGGACCCGGCCTATGTGCCGCTGCTGCACCGTGCTTACGAGCTCTGGGCCGAGGCGGAACGCGCCACGGGAACGACACTGCTGGTGATGACTGGCTCCGTCGATGGCGGGCCGGAGGATGATCCGCTGTTCCAGGGCGCGCTCGCTTCGGCGCGCATGCACGGCATGGCCCATGAGGTGCTGACCGGCTCAGAGGTGAACGAGCGCTTCCCGGGCTATCGAATGGAAGCGTCGGCACGTTTCGTGTTTCAGCGCCAAGGTGGCCTCATCGCGAGCGAACGAGCCATCGTCGCTCACGCCAACGCCGCGATGGCGGCAGGGGCAACGATCCGGGCCCGAGAGCGCGTGCTGGAATGGGAGGCACAGTCATCCGGTGAGGGCGTGACTGTCCGCACCGATAGGGGCGTCTACCGCGCGGGCCGGCTCGTGCTGACCGCCGGGCCCTGGATGGCTGACCTCGTTCCGCTGCTCGGCGGTGTGGCGGTCCCGGAACGCCAGGTGCTGATCTGGACGCAACCGCGGACACCTGCTTCGTTCACTCCGGAGCGGTTCCCGGTATTCAACCTGCAGGTGGAGGAAGGCCGATATTACGGTTTTCCCGATCTACGAGGTGCCTGGCTTCAAGTTCGGCCGCTACCATCACCGCGGCGAGGCCATGCCGGCTGAGGCGATGCGTCGGGAAATCGATCCCGAAGACGAGACATTGCTGCGTGACTTCGGCAGTCGCTACTTTCCAGACGGGACCGGCGAGACGCTAGCGCTCCGCGCTTGCATGTTCACCAACACGCCGGACGAACACTTCATCATCGATCATCACCCCGAGCATTCTCAGGTCGTGCTGGCCTCTCCGTGCTCCGGACACGGCTACAAATTTTGTTCGGTGGTGGGCGAAGTCTTGGCCGACCTCGCCATCGGTGACGGTACGACACGTCACGAGATCGACTTCCTGCGGCTTAGGAAGGTCACTCACCCTCGCATGTCGGAGAGCCTGTGCATCGATTTGGCCAAGATAGGGTAGAGCCCGGCATAGATCTCAAAGAATTTGTTATAGACCGCCTGCGAAGCCGGGCGAGGGAGGGCCCTCTCGACCAGGGTTATCCAGCTCGCATCATTCATGTGCACCAGGCCGCAGCCCAGAGCGGCCAGACGCGCCGCGCCGATCGCGGCCTCCACATCCTCGCGGATAGTCCAAACCGGATATCCCGTTATGTCTGCAATAATCTGCATCCACAAATCGGACTTGGCAGCCCCCCCGACCACGACCAGACGCGGCGTCAGGTTTGACGAGCCCCGCGCCCCGGCCTCCATGTTGTGACGTAACGCGAACGTCACGCCCTCGAGCACGGCGCGGTAGAGATGCGCGCGGGTGTGGAACAGGTTCAGACCGACGAAAGCGCCTGAGGCACGGCTGTCCCAGACGGGGGAACGCTCACCCATGAGGTAGGGCAGGAACACGATGCCGTCCGCGCCGGGCGAGATCGTGTCTGCGGCCTCGTCGAGCAGGCGATACGAACCGATCCCCTGTTCGCGGCCGGCTGCGACCTCGGCTTGGCAGAACTGGTCGCGGAACCACGAAACCGCCGCCCCCGCCGTGCCAGCGCCGCCAAAGACGTAGAGGTCATCCGCGGTGCCGACGACATAGGGGTAGCCGATCAGGCGGTTGGCGGCGTCCGTGCTCGGGGCGATGTAGCCCCAACACATTGAGGTTCCGATCATTGCCACGTGCTGACCCGGTACCGTCACGCCGGCGGCGAAAGTGGCGACGGCGGCATCGATTCCGCCCGCCATCACCGGGGTTCCGGCGCGCAAGCCGAGGCGGGCGGCGACGGCGGGCAGGAGCCCGCCGACGATGTCCGAGGAGTCGACCAGCCGCGCGGGCATCATGAAGGCAGGGATACCGAGCGCGGCAAGCATCTCGCCGGACCAGCTGCGCGCCGCCAGATCGTAGACACCACCGATATTGCCGGCCGAGCTGTGGTCGACCGCGATCTCGCCGGTCAGGCGCTGGATGACGTAGGCGTTGGGCGGCAGCAGCAGCGCCGTCTTGGCCCAGACCTCCGGACGCTCGTCGCGCAGCCACATCATTTTGGTAAAGCCGTAATAGGTATCAACCAGATTGCCGGTGATGGCACCGAGCCGATCCATGTCGACATGCGCGCGGACCCACTCCACCTGAGCCTCAGCCCGCCGATCCATCCAGATCAGGCACGGGTAAAGTGGGTTGATGTCGGCGTCGACCGGGATGCCGGCGCCGCCATAGAGGCTCGAGACGCAGAGGGCGACGATATCGTCCCGGCTGCGTGCAACCTCGGCGATACAGCGCTCCACTGCGTCGAGCCACACATCGGCGTGCTGCTCGGCCCAGTTGGGACGGGGCGTGTCGGGCATGTAGCCGTGCTGGGCCTGAGCGAGGATGGTGCCGTCGGCCGCAACCAGGACCGCCTTGGTGCTCTGAGTACCGATGTCGACCCCGATGACGCTACCGATCTTGGGCGACATGCTAGAGGTCCAGGCTCTGAGGGAGAATGATGAGATCGCGGACGGTCACGTTTCGAGGCCGGGTCAGCATGAACAGGACGGCTTCGGCGACCTCGCGCGGCTGCATGAGGCTGCCTTTGGCGAGCGCATCCTCGAGCTTTGCCTTGGGCCAGTCGTCCAGCAACGCGGTGACGACCGGACCCGGCGCGACCTCCATCACGCGAATGCCATGCTTCATCACCTGGCGGCGTAACGTGTGCACGAATGCCTGCACGGCGTGTTTGGAAGCGGTGTAGATCGGCTCGACCACGACGGGCACGAGACCGGCGACCGAACTGGTCACGACGATATCGCCGGTGCCGCGCTCGACCATGTGAGGCAGGACGGCGTGAATGGTGCGGAACACGGCGTTGATGTTGAGGTTCAGCATGCGATCCCAGGCGTCTGGGTCGCCACCATGGACGTCGCCGCCGACATAAGCGCCGGCATTGGCGTGGAAGATGTCGAGCTGCCCCATCTTGTCGAGGATCGCCGGCACCATGGTCGCCACGCTCGCCTTGTCGAGCAG
>CAZTJC010000062.1:15912-21131 GCA_964613945.1 uncultured Acetobacteraceae bacterium | reverse complement strand
CGATGGTGTGGCGGCACCTGCCGGAGATCGTCGCCTGCATGGACGACCCGGCGGCCGATTACGCCATCATCCCGACCTGGTTCCTGGCGCGGCGGGCGCGGGAGGACGTGAAGGTCATCCTGTGTGGCGAAGGCGGGGACGAGATCTTCGCCGGCTACGGGCGATATCGCAGCGCGATGCGGCCCTGGTGGCAGGGCGGACGGGTGATGCGGTCGCGCGGCGTGTTCGACAAGCTGGAGGTGCTGCGGGCGCAGCCGGCGGCGTGGCGCGACGGGCTGGCGGCGGCGGAGGCGCAGGCGTCGGTGGGCGGGCGGACGCGGCTCGGCATCGCGCAGGCGACGGACATCGCGGATTGGCTGCCGCACGACCTGCTGTTGAAGCTGGACCGGTGCTTGATGGCGCACGGGGTGGAGGGGCGGACGCCGTTCCTGGATGCGGAGCTGGCGGCGACCGGGTTCGGGCTGTCGGATGGGGAGAAGGTCAGGAGCGGCCGGGGCAAGTATCTGCTGCGGCGCTGGTTGGAGCGGGCGATGCCGGAAGCACGGCCGTTTGCGCCCAAACAAGGATTCACGGTGCCGATCGGGGCGTGGATCGCGGCGCGGGGGGCGGATTTGGGGAAGCTGGTGGCTGGGTCGGCGGGAGTGATGGAAGTGGCGCGGCCGGAGCGGGTGGTGTCGTTGTTCAAGCATGCGGAGGGCAAGCGGGAGAGCCAGGCGGCTTGGACGCTGTTGTTCTATGCGCTGTGGCACCGCGCGCATGTCGAGGGGGTGGCCCCGAGCGGCGACGTGTTCGAGGTGTTGGCGGCATGAGCGAGGCTCCGGCACCACGCGTTCGGCCGGTGTTCGCACGCCATGCGGCGAGCCTGCTGCTGTGGCGGCGGGGGGCAACGGGGTTGGAGGTGCTGATGGGGGTGCGGGGTGCCGGGCATCGGTTCATGCCGAATCGGCTGGTGTTCCCCGGAGGCGCTGTCGATCCCGGGGATGCGACGGCGCCGGCGGCGAGCGAGCCCGATCCGGCGGTGCTAGCGGTGATCGGAGGCAAGGCGCGAGCGAGGCTGGGGCGGGGACTGGTGGTGGCGGCAGCGCGGGAACTGGAGGAGGAGACCGGGTTGAGTTTCGGGCGGCCGCCGCGATTGGACGGAATCTCGTATCTCTGCAGGGCGGTGACGCCACCGGCTTCGCCGATCCGGTTCAATGCGCGCTTCTTCGTGGCGGATGCCGCGTTGGTGCAGGGAGAGCCGGGCGATAGCGGAGAGCTTGGCGCGGTTCGCTACTACCCGGTGCTGGAAGCGCTGGAGCTGGGGCTGATGGACGTCACGCGGGCGGTGCTGGAGCGGTTGGAAGGACACCTGCAGGGCAAGACCGAGGCGCTGACGGCCTTCAAGCAGCGGCGGTGGAGCCGGGACTGAGCGGCGATGGGCCAGACTGCCCGGTTCTGCGATCCGAATTTCAGCCGTTGCCTGATGCCCCAAACGACCCGATCAAGAATCGGAACTCGATCAGGTCGTCGGACGATCGGCCGGGCTGGCTGTTGATGCGGCTACTTCCCGGCGGCGGCGTCAGCGATGCCGTTGGAGATGAATTCCGGCGTGAGCGCGGCGCAGACCTCGGCCTTGTTGGCACCGACCTGGGCACCAGCGGCCTTCATCATCTCGGTGAAATCGCCTTCGGATAGTTCGGTCTGGGCCTTGGAGGCCGTTTCCAGGCCGGTCTTGATCTGAGAGGACTGCGCCGGCGTCAACGGGGTCTTGCAGGCGCCGGTCATGACCGCGAGCGTTCCATAGGCGAGCATGCGCCTGGTCTCCAGCGACATCTCGGCATCTTGGGCGTGAGCCTGCGAGACGAGCAGGAAGGCAGCGGTGGCCAGGAGAATGGTCTTCACGTCGGGTCGCTTTCGATGGGGAACGGTAGGCACAAAATAGCGCGAAATTGCTTTCGCGCATAGGTTGTAGTTTTTCCTTCTATGCAACTAGGCTTGATTGCCGATGTCGTTGAGGCCCAGGGTGCGCCGGAAGGTGGGCAGGCCGACGCCGGTGGCCTCGAAGCCGCCATCGTTGGCGAGGCATTGGCCGGTGAGATAGCTGGCGGCCGGGCTGCACAGAAAGCCGACCAGGGCGGCCATCTCGCCGGTGGTGCCGTAACGGCCGAGCGGGATGACGTCGTGATAGTCGGTGCGGATGGCGACGGAGTGGACCAGCTTGGCCATCTCGGTCTCGACCGGGCCGGGGCAGACGGCGTTGACGCGAACGCCGTAGCTGCCGAGTTCGACGGCGAACTGCTTGGTGAGATGGATAATGGCGGCCTTGCTGGTGCCGTAGGCGACGCGCAGCGTGCTGGCGCGGAGGCCGGAGATGGAGGCGATGTTGACGATGGCACCGCTGCGCTGGGCGGCCATGATGGGGGCGAAGGCCTGCGTGCAGAGAAAGGCGCCGTCGAGGTTGGTGCCGAGGACGTGGCGCCATTCGGCGTAGGACGTCTCCATGGCGGGCTTGAAGACGGCGACGCCGGCGTTGTTGACCAAGGCGTCGGCGCGGCCCCAGCGGGCGAGGATGGTGGCCGAGGCGGCGGCGACCTGCGCCTCGTCGGAGACGTCGCAAGGGATGGTCAGAACGCGGTCCGGTTGGGCGAGGTCGGCTTCGGTGACGGACAGGGTGTCGCGGTCGATGTCGAGCAGGGCGACGGCGTAGCCGTTGGCGAGGAACCATTCGCCGATCGCACGGCCGATCCCGCGGGCGCCGCCGGTGACGATTGCGACTGGTTGGGACATCTGGGTTTCCTCCATTGGTTTTCCCGCCGGTAACGGCCGCGTGGTTCAGCTTTTGTCAACGTAGAACCGGCATGATGAGGAACTCTGGAATGGGATCGTCATGCTGACCGATGTGGCTCATGCCTATGCGCGGTTCGGGTTCGGACGGGGGCCGCAGGACTCGGTGCCGGCGGATGTGCGCGCGTGGCTGGCGGCGCAGTTGGACGGGCCGGATGCGGGGCCGCCGGGCGTGTCGATCGCAGAGGCGTTCGCGGCGCTGCAGGAGGATCGGGAGGACCGGAAAGAGCGCAAGGAGGGAGCCGCGAAGGATGGGGTCGCCGCGACCGAGCGGCCGCATCGGGTGCGGGACATCTTTCAGGCGGAGACGGCGGCGCTGCAGGATTGGGCGATCGCGACGCCCGCGCCGTTCCGCGAGCGGCTGGTGTGGTTCTGGGCGAACCACTTCACGGTGAGCACGCGGCAAGGCCAGGTGACGCCGATGGTGGGGGATTACGTGCGGACCGCGATCCGGCCGCATGTGACGGGCAAGTTCAGCGACATGCTGCTGGCGGTGATGCGGCACCCGGCGATGCTGCTGTATCTGGACAACGCGCAGTCGTTCGGGCCGGCGAGCAAGGCCGGGGTGCGGCAGGGTAAGGGGTTAAACGAGAACCTCGGGCGCGAGTGCCTCGAGCTGCATACGATCAGTCCGGTGGCGGGGTATTCGCAGGCAGACGTGACGGCGTTCGCCACGGTGCTGACGGGATGGAGCATCGAGCGGCGGGAGGGCGCCGGGTTCAAGTTCCGGCCGATGATGCACGAGCCCGGCGAGAAGATTGTGATGGGGCGGCGGTTTCCGGAGGGCGAGGAAGGCGGGCGAGAGGCGCTGCTGTTCCTGGCGGACCATCCGGCGACGCAGACGCATCTGGCGACCAAGCTGGTGCGGCATTTCGTGGCAGATACGCCGCCGGCGGATGCGGTGCGCCGGGTTGCGGGGGTGTTGCGGGACAGCGGCGGGGATTTACGGTTGGCGGCGCTGGAGGTGATCCGGTTGCCGGGGGCTTGGGTTCCGGGGGCGAAGCTGCGGAGCCCGCAGGAGTTGGTGCTGGCGGCGCTGCGGGGGGCGGCGTTGCCGGCGGAAAAACGGCCGCCGGTGAATGGGATCGTGGGCGGGTTGGGCCAGGGGATGTTCAATGCGCCGTTTCCGATCGGATGGCCGGACACGGCGGCGGAATGGGCCGGGCCGGAGGCGATGATGCGGCGGATCGACTGGGCGTATGGGTTCGCGGGGCGGCCGGAACTGGCGGAGCCGATGGTGCTGGCAGACGCGACGATGGGGCCGTTGCTGGCGCCGGCGACGGCGGAGGCGATGCGGCGGGCTGGGTCGCGGCGGGATGCGATTACGTTGTTGCTGGCTTCACCCGAGTTTCAGAGGCGTTGAGCATGAACGGATTGATCTCAAGACGGAGCGCGCTGCTCGGGTTGGGGGCGGCGGTGTCGTTGGGGCGGGTGTCGCTGGCGATGGCGGCGGCACCGACGGAGCGGCGGTTCGTGGTGGTGTTGCTGCGGGGCGCACTGGATGGGCTGGCGGCGGTGACGCCGTATGGCGACCCGGCGTTCGCGTCGTTGCGCGGGGAGACCCGGCCGGGTGGCGATGGCGGGTTGCTGGATCTGGGCGGGTTCTATGGGTTGCACCCTGCCCTCTCCGGTCTGCACGCGATGTATGGGCAGGGCGAGCTGCTGCCGGTGCATGCGGTGGCGGGGCCGGTGCGGACGCGGAGCCATTTCGAGGCGCAGGACCTGATGGAGAGCGGGGCCGAGCAGCGGATGAACAGCGGCTGGCTGAACCGGGCGGTGCAGGGCATGGCGCCGGCGGGGCCGAACGGGTTGCCGCTGTCGGTGGGCGTGTCATTGCCGTTGTTGTTGCGGGGGCCGGCGACCGTGGGGGCGTTCGCGCCGCAGAGCTTTCAGCAGCCGCAGCCGGATCTGTATGCGCGGCTGGTGGCGCTGCACGAGCGGGACCCGGTGACGGGGCCGGCGATCCGGGAGGGCTTGCAGGAGCGCGGGTTCTCCGGGGCAACGTTAGGAGCGGATAAGAGTCCGGAGCGATATGCGTTCCCGGCGCTGGCGGCGGCGGCGGGGCGATTGCTGGCGACGGCGGACGGGCCGCGGATCGCGGCGATGGAGCTGGGCGGGTGGGACACGCATGCGGCGCAGGGGGCGCGGCTGGTGGGGCCGTTGCGGCAGCTGGACGCCGGGCTGGTGGCGCTGAAGGAGGCGATGGGACCGGCGTGGCGACAGACGGCGGTGCTGGTGATCACGGAGTTCGGGCGGACGGTGCATCTGAACGGCACCGGGGGCACGGATCATGGGACCGGGGCGGCGGCGTTCGTGGCGGGGGGTGCGGTGGCCGGCGGGCGGGTGTTGGCGGATTGGCCGGGGCTGGGGGCGGGGCGGCTGTTCGAGGCGCGGGA
>CAZTJC010000062.1:0-15812 GCA_964613945.1 uncultured Acetobacteraceae bacterium | reverse complement strand
AATGGACGTGGCAGTGAACGACGGGGGCGCCGTCTCAGCGTTCGAACGCGAGACGATCCGGACGGTAACGTGGCGGATCCTGCCGTTCCTGATGGTGTGCTACTTCATCGCTTTCGTGGATCGGGTGAATGCCGGGTTCGCGGCGCTGCAGATGAACCACGATATCGGGCTGTCGCCGTCGGCGTTCGGGTTGGGCGGCGGGCTGTTCTACATCACCTATGTGTTGCTCGAGGTGCCGAGCAACATCGCCATGGCCAAGGTGGGGGCGCGGCTGTGGATCGCGCGCATCCTGGTGACGTGGGGCATCGTGTCGGGGTGCATGGCGCTGGTGGTGGGGCCGAACTCGTTTTACGGCGTGCGGATGCTGTTGGGGGCTGCGGAGGCCGGGTTCTTTCCGGGCGTCATTCTCTACCTGACCTACTGGTTCCCGCGGGCGTATCGCGGGCGGATTGTGGCGATCTTCATGGTGGCGATCCCGCTGTCGAGCTTCCTGGGTTCGCCGATCTCGGCGGCGCTGCTGGAGACGGATGGGTGGATGGGGCTGCATGGGTGGCAGTGGATGTTCATCCTCGAGGCGATCCCGGCGGTGCTGCTGGGGATCGCGGCGCTGTGGGCGCTGCCGAACGGGCCGGCGACGGCGCGGTGGTTGCGGCCGGAGCAGCGGGCTTGGTTGACCGAGCGGTTGGCGGCGGACACGCCGGCCGAGACGGTGGCCGCGCCGCATCGGTCGCTGCTGTCGGTGATGACGGACAAATACGTGCTGGCGGCGTCGTTGATCTATGCGGGGGCGTCGGGGGCGAGCCAGTGCCTGTCGCTGTGGCAGCCGCAGATCATCAAGTCGTTCGGGATGAGCAACATGCAGACCGGGCTGCTGAACATGCTGCCGTTCGGCATCGCGTCGGTGCTGATGGTGTTGTGGGGGCGGAACTCGGACCGGATGCGGGAGCGGACCTGGCACACGGCGATCCCGCTGGCGCTGCTGGCGGGGAGCTTGATCGTGGCGATCGGGTTCACGTCGCTCCTGCCGACGATGGTGCTGCTCTGCGTGGCGGTGACGGCGACGTATATCGTCAAGGGGCCGTTCTGGGCGCTGTCGACGGAGTGGCTGTCGGCCGGTGCCGCGGCGGCGGGGATCGCGCAGATCAACGCCATCGGGAATCTGGGCGGGTTCGCGGGGACGTCGTTGCTGGGGGTGATCAAGGATCACACGGGGAGCTATCCGTTGGGGTTGCTGCCGTTGGCGGTGTTGTCGGGCATAGGCGCCGTGCTGGCGGTGAGCTTGCGGCGGAAGGCGGCCTAGGCGGCTGACGGGGGTGGCTGAGGCTACACCCCCGCCCTGCCCTGTTCCGCCAGCGGGAGAGGCTTCGCTGGCCGCGACCGTGGATCGGTTGGTGGCGCTGGTGCGGGAGCAGGAGGCGCAGATCGCGGCGTTGCGGGCGTTGATCGAGACGCTGCTTTGAGCTGGAGCGTGGCCTTGGCCCCGGGGGTCGAGGCCGGGACGCGGGACTTAGTCGCGGGACGCACAGTCATGACGGAGGCGGACGTCGTGCTGTGGCCGGCGCGTCGAGGGGCGTTGGTCGAGGGGGCCGGGCTCAACGTCGTGGATCTGCGCGGGGTCGATCCGGCGGAGGATGTGAGGCTGGGCGGGGCCGGGCTGCTGCTGGTGGGGTCGGCGGCGGCGTTCGGGGCGTGGGCGGCGCGGACGGCGGTGCCGATCGGGGTGGTTCCGGCGGCGGTGGAGGTGGCGGCGGGGGCGTCGGCGCGGATGGAGGCGCTGCACCTGCTGGTGGGGACGGATGAGAGCGAGGCGCAGGCGGCGGCGGATTGGGCGGCGCTGCGCGGGATGGCGTGCGGCGTGGCGGAGGGGTCGTTGGCGGCGGTGACCCGGTTGGGGCCGGCGCCGGTGATCAGGCCGGGCGCGGTGGTGCTGGATTTGCGCACGGGCGCGGGGCGGATCGATGCGTCGCCGGCGTTGCTGGGGTTGCTGGCAGTGGGGGCGCCGGTGCTGTTCGGGGAGGATACGCCGCTGCGCTCGACGCTGGAGGGCGTGGGGGCCGGGTGGCGGTTCGACGATGTGGTGGCCGGGCTGGAGCGGGTGGCCGGGTTGGGGGCGGCGGCGTTCGAGCGGGCGTCGGGGGCAGCGCTGGGGTTCGTGGCGGCGCGGTTCGGGGCGGACGGGGCGCGGGCGGCGTTCGAACGGGCGGTGGACGGGGCACTGCGGCATCAGCGGCGGCGGGCGGCGGATTGGGCGCGGCTCGGGCCGGGTGGGCATGTGCTGGTGATCTCGGACGAGGCGGCGAACCTGCGGGTAGTGCGGGTGCATCAGCCGTTCGACGCGCTGGTGCGGGCGGGGGCGATCGAGGGCTACTGCGTGCTGTCCGGCGGGGCGTTCAGCTTCGGGACGGTGACAGCGGAGACGCGGTTCAGCGCGATCTGGGTGCAGCGGAGCGTGGACCCACAGGTGCCCCTGCTGTTGCGGGTGCTGGGGCAGAGGTTCGTCTACGATCTGGACGACAACTTGCTGGTGTCGCCGTCGTATCGGCGGGCGTTCGCGGCGGAGGCGATCCAGACGGCGACCGGGCTGGTGCGGGATTGTGCCGTGTTGTCGTGCGCGACCCGGCGGTTGGCGGAGCAGCTGGGGCGGGACGCGATCGTGACGCCGAACCTGGCGTTCGGGCCGGTGCGACAGGTGGTGGGGCCGGCGCGGACGGTGGTGTGGGCGTCAAGCGACGTGCCGGCGCTGGCGGGGTCGCGGGCGGAGATCGAGCGGGCAGTGCGGGATTTCGCGGTGGCCCATGGGCTGCCGGTGCTGTGCATCGGGGCGCGGGCACCGGAGGCGTTCGCGGCGGCGGGGCTGGTGGTCGAGGCGAGCGGGTTGCTGCCGTATCCGGCGTATCTGGCGCGGTTGCGGGCGGCGGCATCGGGGATCCTGGTGGCGCCGCTGGAGACGAGGGCGGATGCGGCGACGCAAGGGTTCGTGGACGCCAAGAGCGACATCAAGGTGATCGAGGCGCGGTTGACCGGGCTGCAGGGGGTGTTCAGCGCGGCGGCGCCGTATGCCGGGAGCGATTTGGCGCCGGAGATCCTGTGCGAGAACAGTTACCCGGGGTGGCTGGCGGGGTTGGAGCGGGCGCGGCTGGCGTGCGAGCGGCCGGGCGCGGCGGCGGCTTGGCCGGAACGGCGGGATGCCGACGGGGCCGGGTTGATGCCGTGGGCGGCGGCGTTGCGGCGGGCGGCGATGGAAGAAGATGCGCAGCTCTCGGGGGCGGAGGTGCTGGCGGCGCTCCAGTTCGTGGCGGCGCAGGCGGCGACGCTGCTGGAAGCGCCGGCGCTGTTCGACGAGGCGGATTACCTCCGGCGGCATCCGGACGTGGCGGCGGCGGTGGCGGAAGGCGTGGTGGCGTCGGGGTATCGGCATTTCGTGCAGTCGGGGTTCGGCGAGCGGCGCGTGGCGCGGCGGGTGGCGAGTGCGGCGGGCGAGGCGTCGTTCTGGTGGACGCGGCTGCTGCACGAGGTCGGCGCGCTGGAGACGCGGGTGGCGGCGCGGGGGCGGGAGATCGCCGGGCTGCGGGAGCGGGTGGCGTTGCGGGGGGCGATGCCCGGTGCAGCGGCGCGTGAGGCGGTCGAGCCGGGGTGGTTGCGATGGGGTGACGGGACACGCGCCCTGCCCTGCCCGATCTGCGACGCTGGTGGGCCGCACGAGGTCGTGGTGCGGGCGAGCGGGCACCTGCTGGTCCGGTGCGAGGGGTGTGGGACGCGGTTCTATGCCGACCGGGTCGAGGCTGCGTATGAGGGTGAAGCGGCGGCGGCCCTGCAGTTCGGGCTCGAGCAGAATGCGAGCCTGTATCACCAGACGCGGTTGTTGTTTGGGCGGGACGGGGCGACGAGCGTGCTCGACGTCGGCTGCGGGTTCGGGTTCGGGGTGGATCTGGCCGCCGAGGTGCTCGGGTGGCGGGCGGTGGGCGTCGATCCGTCACCGGCGGCGGCGGCGGGACGGGCGCAGCTGGGGGCGGATATCCGGGTGGGCTATCTGAGCGCGGAAATGGAGTTGGGGGCGCCATTCGACCGGGTGATCGCGTCGGAGGTGATCGAGCATGTGGCGGAGCCGTATGCGATGCTGGCGCTGCTGCGGGCGCGGCTGGCGCCGGGGGGCGTGCTGGCGGTGACGACGCCGAACGGGGATGCGGTGCGGGCGGGGGAGGATGCCGGGCGGCTGCTGGGGATTCTGGCGCCGGGGGTGCATCTGACGCTGTTCAGCGCCGGGTCGCTGGAGTTGGCGCTGCGGCGGGCTGGGTTCGGGCATGTGGCGGTGGAGGTAACGGCGGACACGTTGGTGGCCGAGGCGTCGGACCTGCCGCTGGGGGCGCGAGCGGACGGCGATCATGCGGCGGCGTATCGGGCGTATCTGGAAGGGTTGATGCGGCGGGCGCCGGCCGGGTCGGCGTTGTGGAACGGGGCGGCGGGACGGCTGCTGACGCTGCTGATGCCGACGGCGGCGATGACGGTGCTGGAGGCGCTGTTCGGGGAGATCGCGGCGGCGTGGCGCGCGCGCGGGATCGATTTGGAGGTGCCGGTGCTGCCGGCGGCATTGTCGGAGGCGGAGATCCGCACGGTGGGGGCGGCCGGGTTGGGCGAGCGGCGGCCGTTCAACCTGGCGGGGGTGTTGCTGCACCGGGCTACGCTGGCGGATCGGGCCGGGGATGCGGCGACCGCGTTGCGCTTCGCGGGGGCGGCGCATCGGATCGCGGTGGAGACGCGGCGGGTGCTGCAGCTGGAGAACCTGGTCGACCTGGATCTGAAGCGGACGGCGTGGCAGGCGCGGTTGCTGACGGCGCGGTGCGTCGGGACGTTGGCGCCGGGCTTGGCGGGGACGGTGGTGGCCGGGATCGCCGCCGGGTCGCCGGGGGTGCTGGCGGATTGGGACGATCCGCCGGCGGGGGCGGTGATCGAGACCGTGGCGGAGCTGTTCGTGGACGCGGTGGCGGCGGACCGTTTCGACGAGGCACGCCGGGTCGAGGAATGGCTGGCGGATGCGGATGCGGTGATCGGCGCGCTGGCGGGGCGGCCGGAGTTGCTGTTGCGGACGCTGTTCCTGCGCGGGGTGCAGCGACTCGAGGGACACCGGGACCCAGCGGGTGCGCGGCGCGCGTTCGAACGGCTGGCGGACGAGGCACGGCGGTTGGAGGCGACGGACTACAAGGAGATGGCGCGTGAACACACGGCGTTGGCGATGACCCGGTCGGGAGAGACGGCATGACGTCCCTGCCCTTCCGCGTGCTGTACGGGCATCGGCGGACAATGATCGCGGTGCTGGTGGGGCTTCTCACCTTCTGGCTGCTGCCGGTGCATCACGGCAATGCGGCGCGGCTGGTGTTCGCGTGGGATGCCGGGTCGGTGGCGTTTCTGCTGCTGATCGGGCTGCTGCTGGTGCGGCCGGCGGAAGACGACGTGATGGCGCGGCATGCGGAGGCGCAGCAGGAGGGCGAATGGACCGTGTTCGCGATCACGCTGGCCGGCGTGGTTGTCAGTTTCGCGGCGCTCACCACCGTGCTGTCCATCGCCAAGGACATGAAGCCCGGCGGCGAGCGGGACCTTTATCTCGGCGCGGTGGCGGCGACGCTGCTGTTGTCGTGGCTGGTGACGCACCTGGTGTTCGCGCTGCGGTATGCGCATGAATATTACGAGCGGGACGAGCAGGCGCCGAAGATCGATGGCGGGCTGGATTTCCCGGGCGGGTTGGCGCCGGATTACTGGGATTTCGTTTATTTCGCGTTGGTGCTGGGGATGACGTTCCAGGTGTCGGACGTGCAGATCACGTCGCGCAAGCTGCGGCGGCTGGCGACGCTGCACGGGCTGATCGGGTTCCTGTTCAACACCGTGATCGTGGCGCTGACGGTCAATATCGCGGCGAGTTTCCTGTGAGCGAGACCAGCTGGTCGCAGTTGTTGCGGCCGGACATCAGGCAGTCCTCGATGCGGGCGGCATCGTGCAGGTGATGGATGACGGTCAGGCCGAGGACGACGAACAGGAGGGCGGCGGCTAGGCCGGCCAGGCTGGCGGAGACGCGGTTGGCTTCGGCCTGTTCGGCGTCGGGCGGACGGTGCGGTGGGCGCATTCTGGTCGCCACGGCTGGATTCTCGTATGCGTTGGAGGTCGGAAGATAGGACCCGGCGGAGCGAACGGAAAGACAAACATGCGAGAAGCTGGGCACCTGATCGCAGTGCAGCCGGAGTTCGCCGGGCTGATCGAACGGATCGGGCCCTGCACGGCGGCGGTCGAGCGGCGCGAGCTGTATGCGGCGCTGGTGCGCTCGATCGCGCATCAACAGCTGCACGGCAATGCGGCGCGGGCGATCCTGGGGCGGCTGGTGGCGCATGGCGGCGGGGCGATGCCGACACCGGCGGCGCTGGCGGCGATCGGGGACGAAACGTTCCGGGGGTTCGGTTTTTCGGGCGGCAAGACCGCCGCGATCCGGGCGATCGCCGCGGCGGCGCTGGCGGGCACGATTCCGACGCTCGCGGAGGCGGACGCGCTGGACGACGAGGCCCTGATCGCGCGGCTGGTGACGATCCGCGGCGTGGGCCGCTGGACGGTGGAGATGCTGCTGATGTCGACGCTGGGACGGCCCGACATCTTGCCGATCGACGATTTCGGGGTGCGGGAGGGCTGGCGGCTGCTCACGGGGGCGGAGGCGCAACTCAAGCCGAAGGCGTTGGCGGCGGTCGGGGCTGCCTGGGCGCCGTTTCGATCAACGGCGGCGTGGTATCTGTGGCGTGCGGCCGACGAGGGTAAGAAGATCAAGCAGACGCCGTTGTGACGGGCCTCATTCCCGAGACGACGACACTGTGACCACCGCGAGCAGAGTTGCTGTCTTTGTAATGTAACCTTGATATGCTTGACTCCGGCGATGAAGAGTCGAACCACGATGCCGCCGGAGCGGCACGACGCCCTGGCTGCCGAGCAGCACCGCAAGATGGCGGAATCCGCCCACGCCTATGTTCGCGGCAGCACCGCCCAATTCTACCAATGGCTCGGGGCCTCGACCCGGCGTGCGTTGCCCGAGGGGCCGCCGGTATGGATCTGCGGCGATTGCCATGTCGGCAACCTCGGCCCGATCGCCGGTGCGGACGGGGAGTTGGCGATCCAGATCCGCGATCTCGACCAGACCGTGATCGGCAATCCAGCGCATGACATGATCCGCCTCGCCTTGTCGCTGGCGATGGCGGCCCGCGGGTCGGACCTGCCCGGCGTCACCACGGCGCGGATGCTGGAGCGGATGGTGCAGGGCTACGAAGCGGCATTCCAGCCGGAGGCGGATCGGGCGCCGGTAGGCACCATGCCGCGGATGGTTCGGCAGGTGATGCGGGCGGCGGCGGGCCGGTCGTGGAAGCACCTGGCGGACGAGCGGATCGAGGGCGTCGCGCCAAACATCCCGCTGGGCAAGCGGTTCTGGCCGCTGACGCACGACGAGCGGCGCGCCGCGGCGACCCTGTTTGAGCAGGACGATCTGCGCCGCCTGGTCACGACGCTGCGCAAGCGGAGCGAGGACGCGCCGGTCCGCGTGCTGGACGCCGCATATTGGAAGAAGGGCTGCAGCTCGCTCGGGCGGTTGCGGCTGGCCGTGCTGGTGAGCGTCGGCGAGGGACGGCACGCGCGGCACTGCCTGATGGACATCAAGGAGGCGGTGGCCGCAGCGGCGCCGCACCAGGCCGGGGCCGACGTCCCGGCCGATAATGGCGAGCGGGTGGTCACCGGGGCGCGCAACCTGTCGCCGCTGCTGGGCGAACGCATGGTGGCGACGGAGCTGCTGGGAAAGTCGGTGTTCGTGCGGGAATTGCTGCCGCAGGATCTGAAGCTGGAGATCGAGCACCTGGATCAGACCGAAGCGATGGAGGTCGCCGAGTTCCTGGCCCATGTGGTCGGCACCAGCCATGCACGGCAGATGGACACCGAGGCGTGCGCGGCGTGGTTCGAGGAGCTGGGGCGCAACCGGTCCACCACGCTGGATGCGCCGTCATGGCTTTGGGACAGCGTGGTCGATCTGGTGGGGCTGCACGAGGCAGCCTACCTGCGGCATTGCCGGCGCTGGGCAATGGAAGCGGCTGCATAGCGCTTGCCGAGCAGCGTTTATCTCGTTTACCCGCTCGCCGCCCTGTGCGAGATCGCCGGGTGCTTCTCGTTCTGGGCGTGGTGGCGGTTGGAGCGGTCGGCCCTCTGGCTGCTGCCGGGCCTGGCCGTGTTGGCGCTGTTCGCCTGGTTGCTGGCGCAGGTGCCGGCCGATACGGCGGGGCGGGCCTATGCGGCGTATGGCGGGGTGTATGTCGCGGCGGCATTGCTGTGGCAGTGGACCGTTGAAGGCACCGTGCCGGACCGATGGGACGCGATCGGCGGGGCGGTGGTGCTGGGCGGGGCCGGGTTGATCCTGTGGGGGCCGCGCGGCTGAGGGTTGCCCGGCGCTGCCGCTAGCGTTTCGGCAGGGTGCGGCCGGTTCCGATCGCCGGGTCGCCGAACTTGGCGCGGATGGCCTCAACCGCGCGCCAGCGGGCCCGGCGGCGGTCGGCATCGGGATCGGCGAGGTCGCCGGCATCGGCACCGTCGGCCGGCAGCAGCGGGTTGGCGCCGATGCCGACCAAGCGGAAGGCCGTGCCATCCGCCTCGCGGCCCAGCAGGGTCTGCGCCGCCCGGAACAGGGTTTCGGGCAGTTGCGTGGGCGTCGGCAAGCGCATGTTGCGGGTGCGGCTGACGAAGCGCGCGGTCTTGAGCTTCAGCACGACGCCGCCGGCCGCCAGCTGCTTTTCGCGCAGGCGCCGGGCGAGCTTCTCCGACATGCGCCAGAGATGACGCCCAATCTCGGCCGGGTCGTCGATGTCGGTGTCGAAGGTGGTTTCCGCCGAAACGGATTTGGTGTCCCGCTCGAGCGTCACGTGGCGGACGTCCTCGCCGCGGGCGCGGCGCACCAGGCTCGGTCCGTCATCGCCGAGGCGGGCGCGGGCGGCGCGGTCGTCGAGCGCCTGCAGATGCGCGATGCGGGTGATGCCGAGCGCGTGCAGCTTGCGTTCCAGCACCGGGCCGACGCCGGGCAGCAGGGCGACCTTCTCCGGCGCCAGCTGTTCGGCGGCGTCGCGCCCCAGCACGGAGAAGCCGCGCGGCTTGTCCTGCCCTGCCGCGATCTTAGCCAGCAGGCGGTTGCGCGACAGGCCGATCGACACCGTGATCCCCACGCCCTCCTCGACGCGCCGCGCGAACCGGGCCAGCACGGCGGCCGGCGGCGCACCGTGCAACGCCTGCGTGCCGGACAGGTCGAGCGCTGCCTCGTCGATCGAGAGTGGCTGCACCAGCGGGGTGAGTTCGGCCATGAGGGCGCGGATCTGCACGGCGGCAGCGGTATACTTGCCGAAATCCGGCCTGACGATCACCGCGTCCGGGCATAGTTTCAGCGCCTGGAACATCGGCTGCGCGCTGTGCACGCCATACAGGCGGGCGATGTAGCAGGCGGTGGTGACGACGCCGCGGGTGCCACCGCCGACGATGACCGGGACGCCCGCAAGCTCCGGCCGGTCGCGCTTCTCGACGCTGGCGTAGAACGCGTCGCAATCGACATGCGCGACCGCCAGATCGAACAGGTCGGGGTGCGCGACGACCCGGCGACTGCCGCACTGGCTGCAGATCGTTTGAGTGGTTTCGCGAAAGCAATCGCGGCACAGCGCGGGCACCGTCACAGTATGATGCGCGCGCCTAGACGGGTCGAGCGCAACCGTTGGGCCGCCAAGCCGTTATGGGCATATAACGAGGGAGATCAAACATGCGTTTCATCACGACGCTCGCACTGGCAGCAGTGCTCGCCGCACCGGCGATGGTGCAGACCGCAGCCGCGCAGACCGCAGATGCGCCCGCACCGGCGCACCGGACCATGCGTCATCACAGCACGGCCCGGCACCACACGATGGCCAGGAATAACGGCATGGCACAGCCGCGCGGAAGCGAAGAGGACCAAGGTCCGTTCACCCCCGAGGCGAACCGCGCCTATAACGGCGGCGGCGCGATCCTCGAAGGCGCCCCGGGTGGCCCGCCGCCGCCGGCTTCGGCCGTGCTGTCGATGCCGACCGGTCGTCCGCTGCCGCCAGCCCGCTAAGGCTTCAAGCAACCAGAAAGGGCGTCCCGTTGCAGAACGGGGCGCCTTTTTTATGCGGTGAGCGGCCAGAGCCAGGCGGCGCCGCGGACGCCCGAGCTGTCGCCGTGTTTGTTGCGCAAAATGGGCGTGTCGACGACGTCGCTGAAGACGTAGCGGCCGAGCAGGCTGGGCATGGTGTCGTACAGATGCGGCAGGTTGGACAGGCCGCCGCCGAGCACGATGGCGTCGGGATCTAGCACATTGATGATGATGGCTAGGCCGCGCGCGAGTCGGTCGGCATGGTCGGCCAGCGCCGCCAGGGCAGCCGGGTCGCCGGCGGCAGCGCGGTCGAGCACGGCATGACCGGTCGGTGCGTCGCAGCTGCGGGCGAGACCGGGGCCGGCGAGATAGAGTTCGAGACAGCCGCGTTGCCCGCACCAGCAGGGTGGCGCCGGCAGTTCGTCGGGGCGCGCATGGGGCAGCGGGGTATGCCCCCATTCGCCGGCGATCCGATGCCGGCCCTGGATGACCCGGCCATCGACGACGATGCCGCCGCCGCAGCCGGTGCCGATGATGACGCCAAACACGCAGCGCGCGCCCTGCCCGGCCCCGTCGGCGGCTTCGCTGAGGGCAAAGCAGTTGGCGTCGTTCTCGATGCGGACGGGGCGCCCGATGGCGGCGGCGAGATCGTGGTCGAGCGCCTGGCCGATCAGCGCCTGGGTGTTGGCGTTCTTGACCAGGTTGGTGGCCGGGCTGACGACACCGGGGATGCCGACGCCGATCGTGGCCACGGTGTTCAGCGCGGCTTCGGCGGCGGTGACTAGGCCGGTCATGGTGCGGATGATGTCCGGGTAGCTGGTCGGAGTCGGCTCGCGGTGACGCCAGACGATCGTGCCGGCCGGGTCGAGCACCGCGAGTTCGGTCTTGGTGCCGCCGAGGTCGATGCCGATGCGATGAGTGGAGGATTGCATGGTGACGTGAATAGCAGGCGGCGGGCGCTTGCCCAATCACCGCGGGCGGGGGAGATTGGGGCGATGAGCGATACCGTGCTGGATGTGAAGGGCATGCGGTGCCCGTTACCGGTGCTGCGGGCGAACCGGGCGTTGCGGGGGCTGCCGGGCGGCGCGCGGTTGCGGGTGCTGGCGACGGACCGGGCGTCGGTGGCCGACTTCAAGGCGTTTTGCCAGGAGACCGGGCACGCGCTGCTGGCGCAGGGCGAGGAAGCCGGCGTGTTCAGCTTCACGATCCGCAAAAAGGAAGATGCTCCCAAGAAGGAAGACGCCCCGGCATGACGGTCGCCCTGTTCACGCACATGGCCTGCCTCCAGCATGATACCGGGCCAGGACATCCGGAGCGGCCGGAACGGTTACGGCGCGTGTTGCAGGCGCTTGAGCATCCGGATTTCGTGCCGTTGATCCGGCAGGAAGCGCCGGAGGCGACGATCGAGCAACTCGAACGCGCGCATCCCCCGGAATACGTGGCGGCGATCCTGGGCATTCAGCCAGCGCAAGGAGACTACACCCATCTCGACGGCGACACGCTGATGAGCGCGGGCAGCCGGGGGGCGGCGTTGCGGGCGGCGGGCGGCGGGGTCGCGGCGGTGGATGCGGTGATGGAGGGGTGGGCGCAGGCGGCGTTCGCGGCGGTGCGGCCACCGGGTCACCATGCCGAGCGCAGCAAGGCGATGGGCTTCTGCCTGTTCGGCGGGGCGGCGGTGGCGGCGATGCATGCGCGGAGCCGATGGGGGCTCCAGCGGATCGCGGTGATCGACTTCGACGTGCATCACGGCAACGGCACGCAGCACATCCTCGAAGGCGATGCGGACATGCTGTACGTCAGCTCGCACCAATCGCCCTGCTATCCTGGCACGGGGGCGGCTTCGGAACGGGGCGTGGCGGACAACGTCGTCAACCTGCCGCTGCGGCCGGGGACCGGGAGCGCCGGGTTCCGGCAGGCGTGGGATGCGCTGGCGTTGCCGCGGATCGAGGCGTTCGCGCCGGAGTTGTTGATCATCTCGGCCGGGTTCGACGCCCACAAGGCGGACCCGCTGGCCGAGTTGCGGCTGGAAGCGGAGGATTTCGGCTGGATCACCGACCGGTTGCTCGACATCGCGGACCGGTGCTGCCCCGGCCGCGTCGTCTCCATCCTGGAAGGCGGGTATGACGTGGATGCGCTGGCGGCGTCGGCTGCCTTGCATGTGCGGCGGCTGATGCGGCAATAGGACGCCCGATAACTGATAAAGGGGTCGCACTTGCCCGAACCGATCGCCGCCCTCCCCCCTGATATCGCCACGCTGTCCTTTGAGGATTCGCTGGCGGAACTGGAACGTATCGTCCGCGGACTGGAAGGCGGGCAGCAGAAGCTAGAGGACGCCATCTCCTGCTACGAGCGCGGCGCCATGCTGCGGCAGCACTGCGAGCGCAAGCTGGCCGAGGCGGAGACGCGGGTGCAGGCGATCGTCGAGCGCGCGGACGGGTCGATCGGGATGAAGACCGTCGAATGAGCGCGGTCATCGACAAGACGGACCTCGCCGCCGCGCTGGCCGAACATGCGGCAACGGTGGAGCGTGCGATTGACGCGCTGTTGCCACAACCCGAAGGGCACGAGCGCAACCTGCTGGCAGCGATGCGGTATGCGACGCTCAACGGTGGCAAGCGGATGCGCGGCTTCCTGGTGATGGAGGTGGCCGGGCTGTTCAAGGTGGCGGAGGCCTCGGCGGCACGGGTGGCTGCCTCCGTGGAGATGCTGCACGCCTATTCGCTGGTGCATGACGACCTGCCCTGCATGGACGATGACGACCTGCGCCGCGGGCAGCCCTCCACGCACCGGAAGTTCGACGAGGCGACCGCCGTGCTGGCCGGCGACGCGCTGCAGGCGCGGGCGTTCGAGATCCTGGCCGAGGCCGATACCCATTCCGATCCGGCAGCGCGGTGCGAGCTGGTGGTCGCCCTGGGGCTGGCGAGCGGCGCGCGCGGCATGTGCGGCGGGCAGATGATCGACATGGCGACGGAAGGCCAGACGCTGACGGCGGTTGAGGTCGGTCGGTTGCAGGCGCTGAAGACGGGGCGGCTGATCCAATACAGCGCCGAGGCCGGCGCAATACTCGGCCGCGTTCCGGCGCAGATCCGGACGCAGATCATCGGCTATGGCCGCGATATCGGCGCGGCGTTCCAGATCGCCGACGACGTGCTGGACGCGGTGGGCACCACGGACGGGATCGGCAAGACGGCCGGCAAGGACGAGGCGGCCGGCAAGGCGACGATGGTGGCGCTGCTGGGCGTGGACCGTGCGCGGGCGCAGGCGGAGATGCTGGCGGCGCAGGCAGTCAGCCATCTGGACGCGTTCGGGCCGGAGGCGGATCGCTTGCGGGCCCTCGCGCAATACGTGGTGTCCCGGGCCAACTGATGGCCAAGCGCCGGGTCGATCAGGCGCTGGTTGATCGGGGTTTGGTGGAAAGCCGCACCCGTGCGCAGGCGCTGATCATGGCGGGCAAGGTGTGGAACGGCGACAGGCGCGTCGGCAAGGCGGGCGACATGCTGGCCGAGGACGCGCCGCTCGACGTTCGCGGGCAGGACCATCCATGGGCGTCGCGCGGCGGGTTGAAGCTGGATGCCGGGATGCGGCGGTTCGGCTTGTCGGCGGCGGGGCGCGTTTGCCTTGATGTCGGCGCGAGCACGGGCGGTTTCACCAGCGTGCTGCTGGCCGGTGGTGCGAGCCGGGTCTACGCGGTCGATGTCGGGCACGGGCAGCTGGCCTGGGCGCTGCGGACGGATGAGCGCGTCGTGGTGCGCGAGCGGGTCAATGCGCGGCATCTGACGGCGGAGACGGTGCCGGAGCCGGTGGAGGCGCTGGTGTGCGACGCCAGCTTCATCGGGCTGCAGACGGTGCTGCCGGCGGCGATCGGGCTGTGTGCGCCGGGGGCGTGGGCGGTGGCGCTGATCAAGCCGCAATTCGAGGCCGGGCCGGGCCAGGTCGGCAAGGGCGGCGTGGTGCGTGACCCGGCGGTACATCAGGCGGTGTGCGCGCGCATCGAGGCGTGGTGGGGCGGGTTACCGGGCTGGCGGGTGGAGGGGATCGAGGAAAGCCCGATCACGGGGCCGGAGGGCAACCGTGAGTTCCTGATCGCCAGCCGTTACCAACCCGCGGGCTGAGGGACGATCAGCCTCGTTTCGGTGAATAGATCGTGACGGTGCCGTCTTCCGTTCGCGGCACCTCGCCGGTATCGTCCCCTGAGAAAGACGGGTGCCGCGCGCACCCGCGTCATATCGGGGAGGTTTCATGGTTCAGCTACGACGTCGCGACATCTTGGCGGGCGGTGCCGCTTTGGCGATCGCCGGAACCGCGCGGGCGCAGGCACCGAAGCCGAAATCGCCGCTGGCGATCACCGTGGTGGACGTCGCCGGCAATCTGGCGCTGACGCAGAAGGCGTTTGAGAGCTACCGCGCGGCCAAGCCGGAGATGGTGTCGCGCTTCACCTTCTCGAAGGCGCCGGCGCCGGAACTGCCGGCCAAGCTGCGGGCCCAGCAAACGGCGAACCGGGTCGACATCGACCTGGTGCTGACCGGGACGGACGCGTTGGCGGCTGGCATCGACGGCAAGATTTGGACTCCGCTGTATCCCGAGCATGCCGGGAGCTTGCCCAACCTGCAGTCCATTCTGCTCGAGCCGGCCTGGAAGATGCAGAGCTTGGCGCAGAACCAGGCGGCGGTGATCAACTACTACCCGTCGGGGCCGTTGCTGGAATACATGCCCGATCAGGTGAAGACGCCGCCAAGTTCGGCTGCCGAGCTGCTGGCATACACAAAGTCCAATCCGAACCGCTTCATGTATGCGCGCCCTGCCAATTCGGGGCCGGGCCGGACGTTCCTGATGGGCCTGCCCTACATCCTCGGCGACAGCGATCCGAAGGACCCGGTCAAGGGGTGGGACAAGACCTGGGCGTACCTGAAGGAGCTGGACGCCGGCATCGAATATTATCCAACCGGCACCGGCGCGACGATGAAGGAGCTGGGCGAAGGCTCGCGCGACATCATCGTCTCGACGACCGGGTGGGACATCAATCCGCGCGCGCTCGGCATCGTACCGAAGGAAGCCAAGATCACGACGCTGGCCGGGTTCCATTGGGTCATCGATGCTCAATACGCCGCCATTCCCAAAGGACTGGAGCCGGAGCGGGTCGCGGTGCTGCTCGACATCATCTCGTACCTGCTGATGCCGGCCCAGCAAGCGTTCGCCTATGATGACGGCTACTTCTATCCGGGCCCGGCAGTGAAGGACGTGCCGCTGTCGATGGCGCCCGAGGCGAGTCGGAAGGTGATCGGCGAGTTTGGCCGGCCGGAATACGACGCGCTGATCGCCAGCGTGCCGAAGGAGATGCCGCTGGATGCGGACAAGATGGTGATGGCGTTCCGTCGGTGGGACGAGGAGATCGGCGCGAAGAAGTCGAAATGAGCATTCATCCGGCGCCGTTCCAAACGCTGCGGCTCGACGGGTTGGGCCGCGATTTCGGCAACCTCAACGCGTTGCGCGACATCAGCCTGACCATCGAGCAGGGCGAGTTCATCGCACTGCTCGGGCCGTCGGGGTGCGGCAAGTCGACGACGCTGAACTGTATTGCCGGGCTGCTTTCGGCCACGGCGGGGGCGATCTGGCTGGACGACCGGCGGATCGACACGCTGCGGCCGGAGCAGCGCGGGTTCGG
>CAZTJC010000061.1:0-21600 GCA_964613945.1 uncultured Acetobacteraceae bacterium | reverse complement strand
AAATGTCGCTCTACCCTACCTGGACCAACACGTCCGGGATTTATGCACCACAGTGGGGTCAATTAGTCGATGGACGATGAGACGAAAATCTGAACATCCCGCTGGACCTGAGACAGTGCTGCTTCGTCGGGCGGAGGAGGCCCGCCGGGCCGGTCAGGCAGATGCGGCACTTGAATTGACGCGCCGTGCCGGGGCCATTGCGCCGGAGCAACCCGGGCCAATTTTTCTGCTGTGCCTACTGTTGCTCGAACGCCGCGATCCCGAAACCAATGCCGTGCTGGTTCGGCTCGAGCGGTTTGCCGACTACGGACCCGGTTGGGAGATGCTCGGCCATGGGCTCGAGCCGGTCCATCAGGCAGCGGCGCGGATTGCCTTCGAGCGTGCCGCCACTGCCTACGCGGCGGCGGAGGCGGCGGCCCCGACTGCCGAGTTGGCGTATCGGACGGGCATCGTGCAGCGACATCTGAGCAATCCGGCCAGCGCATTGTCGGCGCTGGAACGAGCCACGGCCCTCGACCCGACCCATGCCGCCGCTTGGTTCCTGCTTGGTCTGCTGCGGCAAGATGCGCATGATCTGACCGGGGCGGCACAAGCGTTTCGAAGTGTAATCGCCGCGAGGCCGGATCATCACGAAGCGGCGTTCAACCTCGCCGTTGTGCTGCAAGAGGCCGGCGATGTGGAGGCCGCGCTGGACCAGTATGCGCTTGCATGGCGCTTGCGGCCGGATAGCTTCGGCCGAATCGCGCAGGCGCTGGTGTCACCCGCGGTCGGGCGGCTCTGGCTGCAGCCCGGCGCCCTCATGCGCGATCTCGCCGCCCGGGCCTGAGCGGAACTGGCGGCGATACATCCCGGGGCCACCGAGCAGTTCGCCCGCCAGTGCGTCGTAGGCTTGCGGGTCCAGCGCCTCCTGAACCAACTCCAACCGCGTCCGCGGCACCGGGAAGCACTGCGCGATCGGCGTCCCGCGCGGCAGGATGCCTTCGAAGCCGGCGTCCAGCCACAGCGCCGGGAACAGCAAGCCGACGGCGTTGAAGCGGTCTGCGTCCACCAGGCCGGTCAACAACCGGAACGGCAAGTCGGCGCGGTTGATGGGATGGGTCACGAAGAGCGACCAGTCGGGTTCGAGCGTGACGGTCCAGAAGCTGTTGAACTTGACGATCACCTGGTCGCCGTCTCGGAGCGGCGTGCCCTCGACCTGTGCAGCGGAGTGGAAGCTGAGGGGCGCCCGCGGGTGTTGCCCGGCGGCGAGCGGCGGTAATTCCCAGTCCCAAGACAAGATTCCGCCGCTGACCCGGACGTCGCAGGCGAGCGGGATGACGAAGCCGTGCGTCATCGCGTCGATGAACGGCGGGCATTGCTTGACGGTGCGCACCGGCGCGGGATGCAGCGTCGAGGGCGCGGTCCGCGGCATGTCGCGCACCCAGCCGGGCAGGACAGGCGGATGCGGCGGCGGCAGGTGGCCGACGAGGGCCGGGTCGCAGCGGAAGACGACCCGCAACGTCTAGGTCCGGTGCAACGATTGGGCGACCGCAGTCTGCCAGCCCGCCCATTTGCGGGCACGATCGGGCTCCGGCAGAGCCGGGGTGAAGTGTCGTTCGAGCGCCCACCGATTCTGGAACTGCGCCGGCTCCGGATACAGCCCGGCGTCCAGCCCCGCGAGGTAGCCGGCACCCAGCGCGGTGGTCTCCAGGCAATGCGGGCGGTCCACGCCGACGCCGATCATGTCGGCGAGGAACTGCATGGTCCAATCGCTCGCGGTCATGCCGCCATCGACACGCAGGACGATCCGCTTGGAGCTGCCGGCATCCTCCAGCATGGCGTCGAGCAGGTCACGGGTCTGGTAGGCGACGGATTCCAGCACCGCCTGGGCCAGTTCGTTCCGCGTGGTGCCACGGCTCATGCCGCTCAGCGTGGCGCGGGCGTGGCTGTTCCAGTGTGGGGCGCCCAGGCCGGTGAAGGCGGGGACGAGATAAACGTGTTGCGCCGGGTCGGCCTGGGCGGCAAGCCCGTCCATCTCGGTGGCATGACGGATCAGGCCGAGCCCGTCGCGCAGCCATTGCACGCCGGTACCGGCGGAAAAGATCGAGCCTTCGATCGCGTAGCTGCGGACGCCCCCGCGTTGCAGTGCGACCGTGGTGAGCATGCCGTGGCTGGACAGGATCGGCGTGTCGCCGGTGTGCAGCAGGACGAAGGCACCGGTGCCGAACGTCGCCTTCACCATGCCGGGCGAGAGACACGCTTGTCCGACCAGGGCCGCCTGTTGGTCGCCGGCGATGCCGCGGATGGGAATGTCGCCGCCGAGCAGGGTGGTGGTGCCGAAGATTCCGGTGCTGTCGCGGATTTCGGGCATCAGGCTGGCGGGAATGCCGAACAGGTCCAGCAACGCCGGGTTCCACTGGCCGGTTTGGATGTTGCAGAGCAGGGTGCGGGACGCGTTGGTAGCGTCGGTGGCGTGAACGCGGCCGTCGGTGAGGCGCCAGAGCAGGAAGCTGTCGATGGTGCCGAAGGCAAGGTCGCCGGCCTCGGCGCGGGTCCGAGCGCCTTTGACGTTGTCCAGCAGCCAGCCAATCTTGGTGGCGGAGAAATACGGGTCGAGCCGGAGGCCGGTAAGCTGGTTGACCATGGAACCATGCCCGGCGGCGGCTAGCGCCTCGCAAGCCTCGACGGTGCGGCGATCCTGCCAGACGATGGCGTTGGCGATGGGCCGCCCGGTCTTCCGGTCCCAGACGACCGTGGTCTCGCGCTGGTTGGTAATGCCGATGGCGGTAATGTCTGTGCCGGTGAGGCCGGCCGCTGCCATCGCCTCATGCGCGGTCGAGAGCGTGGTGCGCCAGAGGTCCTCCGGGTCATGCTCGACCCAGCCCGGTTGTGGGTAGTGCTGCGGGAACTCGGTCTGGGCGTGGGAGACGACCTCCATGCCGGGGCCGAACACCATGCAGCGGGTCGAGGTGGTTCCCTGGTCGATGACCAGGATATTTCCGTTCATGCGAAGTTTCCTGAAAGGGGAGCGGTCGCCCGCTCCCCCCCGTTTGGCTCAGCCCTGCTTCGGCCGGGGCGTCGCGGCCCAAGTCTTCAGCAGCTCGTCATAGTCGATCGTCTCGCCCTGCGGCTTCTCGTTGGCCAGCTTGCGCTGCGGCGCGAGGTTGCCGTCTTTCTCGGCCTGGGCATACCAGTACTCGGCCGTCTTCTCGTCGTTCATCACCGGGCCGAGCTTGCCCTGCACGCCGGAGCGCTGGAGGCGGGTCATGATCGCATCCTGGTCGCGCGCCAGCCCGTCCATCGCCTGTTGCGGGGTAGCCGCGCCGCTGATGGCGTTGGAGATGTTCTGCCACCAGACCTGCGCCATCTTGCCGTAATCGGGCACGTTGTTGCCGGTGGGCGTCCACTGCTTGCGGGCCGGGCTGCGATAGAACTCGACGAGGCCACCGAGCTTGGGGGCCGCGTCGGTCATCGCCTGGTGCCAGACGTCGCTCTCGCGGATGATGTGCAGCGAGTAGAGAGCCTTCTTGAGCGTCACGGTCTTAGAGGTGCAGAACTGGGCGTAGAGCCAGCCCGCCTTTATCTTCTCGATCGGGGCGTATTTCAGCATCGTCCAGCAGCCGACGTCTTGGTAGCCGAGCTTCATGCCCTCTTTCCAGTAGGCGCCGTGCGGGCTCGGGGCCATGCGCCATTTCGGCGTGCCGTCCTCGTTCATGACGGGTAGGCCGGGCTTGCTGAGGCTATCGGTGAACGCGCTATACCAGAACATCTGCTGCGCGATCTGGCCCTGCGCCGGCACTGGTCCGGCTTCGAGGAAGTCCATGCCGGCGGCTTCCGGCGGTGCGTATTTCTTCAGCCACTCCACGTATTTGGTCAGCGCATAGACCGCGGCCGGGCCGTTGACGTCGCCGCCGCGCGTGATCGAGGAGCCGCGCGGAATGCCGTCTTCCATGCGGATGCCCCATTCGTCGACCGGCTTGCCGTTCGGCAGTCCCCGGTCGCCGGCGCCGGCCATGGAGAGCCAGGCGTCGGTGAAGCGCCAGCCGAGCGACGGGTCTTTCTTGCCGTAGTCCATGTGGCCGTAGATGCGCTTGCCGTCGACTTCCTTGACCGTGTTGGTGAAGAAATCGGCGATGTCCTCGTAGGCGGACCAGTTGACCGGGACGCCCAGCTCGTAGCCGAACTGCTTCTTGAAAGCGGCCTTCAACTCGGGCTTCTGGAACAGGTCGTATCGGAACCAGTACAGGTTCGCGAATTGCTGGTCGGGGAGTTGGTAGAGCTTGCCGTCGGTAAAGGTGCCGAAGGACAGGCCCATGAAGTCGTTCAGGTCGAGGGTCGGGCTGGTAACGTCCTTGCCGTTCTTCTGCATGAAGTCGGTCAGCGAGCCGTCGACGATGTCGTTGTAGCGCGGATGCGTGCCGATGAAGTCGCTGTCGTTCATCCAGAAATCGTAGACCGGGCGGCCCGACTGCATCTCGACGCCGATCTTGTCGACTAGCAGGCCCTCGTCCATCAGGTCGTGATTGACCTTGATGCCGGTGATCTCGGCAAAGGCGCGCGTCAGCGTCTTGGACTCGTAATCATGCACCTTCAGGATCTCGGAGACCGTGTTCACCTGCATGCCCTGGAACGGCTTGGACGCGCTGATGAACCACTCCATTTCGGCCATCTGAGCGTCCTTGCTCAGCGTGGATGGTTGGAACTCGCTGTCGACCCACATCTTGGCCGCATCGACCTGTTGCGCGTGGCTAACGCCGCTCTTGATGGTGACGCCAGCGCCGACGACGCCCGCAACTGCGGCGCCTTTTATGATGTCGCGTCTTTTCATTTTGAAGCCTCCCTTTGTCGTTTGTTGGTCAAGCTAGGCGGAACATCGCGACCGAATACAGGATGGCGGCCACGAACGGGTACCAGAGGATCTCGCCTCCGAAACGCATGAAGATGATGTAGATGAACGCGCTGCCGATCAGCGAGACGAAGAAGCGGTCGCCGCGCGTGGTGGGAAAGCCCAGGATGCCGCAACGTGGGCGTTCCGGGCGATAGATCGCTAGCAACGTCAGCACGATAAGGCCGAACGCGATCAGGCCGAAGAACAGCCCGGTCTGCCAGGTCCAAGCCATCCAGGCGATTGGCGATGCGTCAGACCCGGCCAAGCGCGAACCCTTTGGCGATGTTGTTGCGGACGAACCAGATGACGATGGCGCCCGGGATCATCGTCAGCACACCGGCCGCGGCCAGCAATCCCCAATCCATGCCGGCGGCCGAGAACGCCCGCGTCATGACGGTGGCGAACGGTTTGGCGTCCACCGTGGTCAGCGTGGTGGCGAGCAACTGCTCGACCCAGGAGAACATAAAGCAGAAGAACGCCGTCACGCCGATGCCGTTGGCGATCAGCGGAATGAAGATGCGGATGAAGAAGCGCGGGAACGAGTATCCGTCGATCGCCGCTGTCTCGTCGATCTCGCGCGGCACCCCGGACATGAAGCCTTCGAGGATCCAGACCGCGAGTGGGATGTTGAACAGGCAATGCGCCAGCGCGACCGCCCACACCGTATCGAACAGGCCGATGGCGGAATACAGGTTAAAGAACGGCATCGCATAGACGGCGGGCGGCGCCATCAGATTCGACAGCAGCCAGAAGAACAGGTGCTTGTCGCCGAGGAAGCGGTAGCGGCTGAAAGCGTATGCCGCCGGCAGCGCAACGGTGACGGACAGCACGGTGTTGATGGCGACGTAGCTGACCGTGTTGAGGAAGGCGCCGTACCAAGCCGGGTCGGTAAAGATGAGGCGGTAGTGCTCCAGCGTCGGGTGGACCGGCCAGAACGTCAGGCTCGAGGTAATCTCGACGTTGTCTTTGAAACTCATGTTGACGAGCCAGTAGATCGGCAGCGCCAGCGCCAGCAGGTAAATTGTCAGAACGACGCGCCTCATGCCGCTTGCTCCCGGTCGGCGCGGGCATCGAGTTGCGTCATGACGGTGAAGAACACCCAGCACAGCGTCAGCGTGATCAGGTTGTAGGCGATCGACATCGCCGCGGCATTGCCGAGGTCGACCTGGCCGAGCGCGATCTTGACCAGGTCGAGCGACAGGAAGCTGGTCGCCTCGCCGGGTCCGCCGCCGGTGACGACCGAGGGTTCGGTGTAGATCATGAAGCTCTGCATGAAGCGCAGCAGCACGGCGATGATCAGCACGCGGCGCAGCTTCGGCAGTTCGATGTTGACGAACACCGACCAACGGTTGGCACCGTCAATACGCGCGGCCTGATAGTACGCATCCGGGATCGCCTTCAACCCGGCGTAACACAGCAGCGACACCATCGCCGTCCAGTGCCAAACGTCCATGACGACGATGGTGCACCATGCCGATACCGGGTCCTGCGTGTAGTTGTAGGGAATACCCATGCCGTTCAGCGCGGCGCCGAGCAACCCGATATCGCCGCGGGCAAACACCTGCCAGATGGTGCCGACCACGCGCCACGGGATCAGCATCGGCAGCGAGATCGCCACCAGCACGGCTCCGACGGCCCAGCCGCGCTTCGGGATCGACAGCGCGATCAGGATGCCGAGCGGGATCTCGATCGCCAGCACAACGCCGGAGAAGACCAAGTTACGCACCAGCGCGCGGGCGAAGCGGCCGCCGATGTCGGTGGTGGGATCGAACAGGTGCTGGAACCATTCCGACCCGTTCCAGAAGAACGAGTTCTGGCCCATGGAATCCTGCACCGAGTAGTTCACCACCGTCATCATCGGGATGACCGAGCTGAACAGCACGAAGATCATCACCGGGATGACCAGGAACCAGGCGCGGTTGCTCAGCGGCTTCATGCGCGGACTCCTTGGACGCGCTCGCTATTGCGGAACACATGCGTTTGCGCCGGGTCGAACAGCACCGAGGCGTGGTCGCCTGCGGGTGCATAGCCCGGCGGCACCGTCGCGACCAGGCGATGCGCCCCCAGGCTGACCCGCGCCAGCCGGCGGCGGCCTAGATCTTCGATGCGGTCGATGCGGACCGGCAATCCGCCGGCAGGAGCGAGGGTGACGAACTCCGGGCGGATGCCGATTTCGATGTTCGACATCGCCGGATAGGCGGCCGGTAGATCGACGGCCTGGCCGTCGATCACCGCCCGACGTCCCTCGATGGCGGCCGGCAGCAGGTTCATGCCGGGCGAGCCGATGAAGTAGCCGACAAAGGTGTGTGCCGGCGTGTCGAACAACTCGGCTGGCGTGCCGATCTGCAGCACGCGGCCTTCGTTCATCACCACGACGAGGTCGGCAAAGGTCAACGCCTCGGTCTGATCGTGGGTGACGTAGATCATCAGCAGGTCGAGCGCGCGGTGGACCGCTTTCAGCTTGGACCGCAACTCCCACTTCATGGCCGGGTCGATGACGGTGAGCGGTTCGTCGAACAGCACGGCGGCCACGTCGGCGCGCACCAACCCTCGGCCGAGCGAGATCTTCTGCTTGGCGTCTGCCGTCAGTCCGCGCGCGCGGCGGCCGAGTTCGGGCACCAGGTCGAGCATGGTGGCGATCTCGGTGACGCGGGCGGCGATCGTCACCCGGTCGACGCCGCGGTTGCGCAGCGGAAAGCCGAGGTTCTCCGCGACAGTCATGGTGTCGTAGATCACCGGGAACTGGAACACCTGGGCGATGTTGCGCTGCTCGGTCGGCAGCCGCGTGACGTCAGTGCCGTCGAACAGCAACCGCCCATGCGACGGCGTGACCAGCCCGGAGATGATGTTGAGCAACGTCGTCTTGCCGCAGCCGGACGGGCCGAGCAGCGCGTAGGCGCGCCCCTGCTGCCAGACGTGATGCAGCGGCTTGAGCGCGTAATCCGCCTCGGTCCTGGCCGGGCCGTAGGCGTGGCCGATGCCGTCGAGCGTGATGGTCGCCATTATACGGCCTCGGCCATCATCGTTTGCCTGACGACGGCGCCACTCGTGTCGAACAGGAACACATGGTCGAGGTCGATGGCTGGGTTGACCGGCGCACCGACCTGGCCGTCATACACGCCCGGCACCAGGCAGACCCAGGTTGCATCGCCGACCACGACGTGGACGAAACTTTCAGAGCCGTTGATCTCGCTGACCGAGATCCGGCCGTCGAACACCATCGCGTCGGCTGCGGGAGCACTCAGGGAGACCGCATCGGCGCGGAACGCCATGACGTAGCGTCCATCAGGCACCCCGGCCAGCGCCGGCGGCAGCGGCGACTGACCCAACACAGTGATCAGCATGGCGCCACGCCGCTCGATCGCCATTTCGTTCAAAGGCGGGTCGGAGAACACGCGGGCGGCTTCCAGCGTCGCGGGACGACGGTAGAGCTCGGCGGTGCGGCCGAACTGCACCAGCCGGCCTTGCGACAGCGCCGCGGTCTCGCCGCCGAGCAGCAACGCCTCCGTCGGCTCGGTGGTGGCATAGACCAGGATCGCGCCGGATTCGGCGAATAGCGGCGGCAACTCCTCCCGCAGCTCCTCGCGCAACTTGTAGTCGAGATTGCCCAGCGGCTCGTCCAGCAGCACCAGCTCGGCCCGCTTGACCAGCGCCCTAGCGATCGCCGTGCGCTGCTGCTGCCCGCCGGAGAGTTGCGCCGGCAGCCGATCCAGCATCGGTTCCAGCCGCAGCAACTTGGCGGCATGGGCGACCCGGCGCTTGATCTCGTCGCGCGGCAATCCGGCGACCCGCAGCGGCGAGGCGATGTTCTCGTAAACCGTCAGCGTCGGATAGTTGACGAATTGCTGGTACACCATCGCCACCGACCGCTTACGCACCGGCAACCCGGTGACGTCCCGATCATCCAGCAACAGCCGGCCGCTGCTCGGCTTGTCCAGCCCGGCCATCAGTCGCATCAGCGTCGTCTTGCCTGCCAGGGTCGGCCCGAGCAGCACATGCAGCTTGCCGCGTGCCAGGGTCATCGAGACGTTGTCGATATGCGTGTCAGGGCCATCGGCGAAGCCAATCCCCTCCAGCACCAGGCTCATGCGACGTGATCCCGCTGCAGCAACGCCGCCATCGCGTCGTCGATCCCGGCGATCTCTGCCGGCGTCAAGCGCAGACCCAGCTTCGATCGTCGCCAGACCACATCCGCTGCCGTCTGCGCCCACTCGTGATGGATCAGGTAGCGCAATTCCGCGTCCGTCAGATCCGCGCCATGCACGCGGCCCAGATCGGCCGAGCAGGTAGCGTTGCCCAGCAGCGTCTCGGTGCGCGTGCCATACGCCCGCACCAGCCGGTGCATCGTGCGCGCTGCAACGAACGGGTAACGGGTCTGCATGGTCTGCAGCAGCGTATCGAAACCGTAGATCGGAAAGTCGCCGCCGGGCAGCGCCGCCCGGCCAGTCCAGCCATCAGCCTGGCCGGTCGGCGACGGCAGATGCGGGCCGAGCTTGGCCAGCGCCGCCTCGGCCAACCGCCGGTAGGTGGTGATCTTGCCGCCGAAGATCGACAACTGCGCGGCCTGGCCCGCCGGCGCGTCGAGTTCCAGCGTGTAATCGCGGGTCGCCGCCTGCGCCTTGGACGCGCCGTCGTCATAGAGCGGGCGGACGCCGGAATAGGTCCACACCACCTGATCGGGCGTCACCGGCGTACGGAGATAGTCGCTGGCCCCCGCACAAAGATAGGCGATCTCTTCGGCCGATGCGGCGACGTCGCGGGGGTCGCCCTCGTAATCCTGGTCCGTCGTACCGATCAGGGAGAAATCCTGCTCGTAGGGAATGACGAAGAAGATGCGGTTGTCGCTGTTCTGGAAGATGTAGCAATGCTCTTGCGGATACAGGCGCGGCACCACGATGTGGCTACCCTTGACCATACGCACCTTCGCTGGCGTGTTGGCGCGCATCACCGTTTGCAACACCTCGCCGACCCATGGCCCCGCCGCGTTGACCAGCGCGCGCGCCCTGACGATCTCGAGCTCGCCGTTACGCGCCTGCATCGTCAGCCGCCACAGATCGCCCTCCCGCTCCGCACCGACACAGCGCGTACGCGTGTTCACGATGGCGCCACGATCAGCCGCATCGCGGGCGTTCAGCACCACCATGCGGGAATCCTCAACCCAGCAATCCGAATACTCGAAGCCCAACGTGTATTCCGGCTTCAGGCAGCGCCCGGCCGCGTCCGTCCGCAGCCGCTTCATCGCCGTTGCCGGCAGGCGCTTGCGGCCGCCGAGATGATCGTAGAGGAACAGCCCGAGCCGCAGCAGCCAGGCCGGGCGCAGCCCCTCGTGATGCGGCAGCACGAAGCGCAGCGGCCAGACGATGTGCGGCGCCATGCCCCACAGCACCTCGCGCTCCATCAACGCCTCGCGCACCAGACGAAACTCGTAATATTCGAGGTAGCGTAGGCCGCCATGCACCAGCTTGGTCGACGTCGACGACGTTCCGGACGCCAGATCCTCGGCTTCGCACAGGAACACCGACCAGCCCCGCCCGACCGCGTCACGGGCGATGCCGCAGCCGTTGATGCCGCCACCGATGACGGCGAGGTCGACGATCGAATTATCCTGATTTGGCATGTTTCTCCCAGAACGCAGCTAACCCGAAAGTCAAACGCGCCTCAAGTGCTCAATTCGAACATTCACTTTCATCCGGCTCGACGGGCCCGCCCGCCTCCACCACTTCGACGCCGTGAGCCTCGCACAACGCCGCCATCGCCGCCGATGGCAGACGGTCCGTCACCAAGACATCGACATTGGCCAGATGCGCGATCCGCGCCGGTGCCGCCCGCAGGAACTTGCTGCCATCCGTCACCAGGATGACCCGGCGCGCATTTCGGATGATCGCCTGAGACACCTGGACCTCGCGGATGTCGAAATCCAGCAGCGTACCGTCCGCATCGATCGCCGACGTGCCGATGATCGCGATGTCGGTCCGGAACTGATCGATCTGCTCCACCGTGGTGGCGCCCACCAGACCGCCATCGCTGCGCCGCACCGTGCCCCCGCACAGGATCACCTCGATCCCCTTGTGCCGATGCAGCCCGGCCGCGACCTGCAAGTTGTTGGTGATCACCAGCAGCCCGGTATGCGCCCCGAGAGCGCGTGCAACCTCTTCGGTCGTGGTGCCGAGATTGATGAACACCGACGAGTTATCCGCCACCAGCCGTGCCGCCGCCTCGCCGATCAGCCGCTTGTGGGACTGCGACACCAGCTTGCGGTCGTCGTAGGCGAGGTTCTCGACGCCCGATGAGAGCATCGCGCCGCCATGCACCCGCGTCAGCCGGCGGCTGTCGCATAATTCGTTCAGGTCGCGGCGGATGGTCTGCGGCGTGACGGCGAAGCGGGCCGCCAGATCGTCGACGGAGACGCGGCCCAGATCGCGCGCGATGGCCAGGATCTCCTGCATCCGCCGCGGCGCGGCCCGTTCCATCACGGCACGCCGAGATTGAACGCCAGCGACACGCGCAGCCCGGTGCCGCGATACGGCCGCACCTGATGCATGAGCCAGGACGGGAACAGGAACAGCAGGCCGGGCTTCGGCTGAATGGTCTCGGCGCTACCGGCCGATTGCCCGTCCTCGCCGGCGAAGCGCAGCGTGGGGGCATACATCGCCGGCGCCGGACCGCGCGGATCGATCATTTCGAACGCCCCGCCGAGCGACGGATCGGCCGCGCAGCCACCATCGTCGACGTAGTAGGTGCCGGACCAGAACGAGCCGGCATGGTAATGCGCAATGTTGGCGTCGCCGGGTCCGTTGACGTTCGCCCAGGCCTGAACGGTCCAGTCGGGCTTTACCGGTTGACCGAAGCGGTCGGCCGTGAGTTGCGTCGCAACCGATTTGGCAGCACCCAACACATGGGCCGCATCCGCGCCGCCCCACGCCTCCAGGTCGCGCGAGGAGTGCCAGCCGCCGGCGTTCGAGGACTGGATGGTGGGATAGGCGCGGCGGCGCGCCATGATCGTGGCGTGCAGCCGGGTGTTGCGCGCCTCGGCATCGGGCAGCACGACGGCCGCGACGGGTGTCGCAAACAGGCCGCGGACTGCGATTTCCATCGCCATGAACAACACCTCGTTCGATCTAGGGCGGAGCAACGCGCAACGGCCCGCGCGCTGTCAAGTCCTTGGCCTCGACGGCGCCGGCCAGTTCTGGCTCCAGATGCTGCAATGCTTGACGATGCTTTGGCACAAAGCCTTCAAAACGTTTCGTGTCTTCTTTCATGCGTTCGCGTTCGCACACCCGACAGTTCGCTTTTGGCCAAATCTGCTCACAAACAGAATGTTCGTTATCCTGTTGCCGCCGCACGTCGTCACGATCGGATCGACAAGACTGTGGATGGACGGGAAAGTTGTCGCGTCCGGGTAGCGCGCGGCATCAAAGACAAGATAGGACGCACCGGCCTTCTCAGCGCGCGATAAATCCTTGACGAGGATGCGTTTCAGGTCGGCCAGATAGTTCTCGGCGCGGCCAAACCTAGGTGCATCCGCGAGAACGGCGAGATCCGCCGCGTTGATGCCGCCCGCTTCCATTTGGCTCAGAGCGTGTCAGAGAAGTCCGATCCGTTCGGCTGGTAAGTTCGTTGCTCCACGACGAGCGGCAGCATGAGCGGTTTCTACACGGATCTGAACGAGGCGCAGTGGGCGATCTTGGCGCCACTGCTTCCGCCGGCAAAGCCCGGCGGGCGACCGCGCACGACGAGCCTGCGCGATGTCCTCGACGCTGTGTTCTATCTGCTGCGCACGGGCTGCCAGTGGCGTCTGCTGCCCGATTGCTTCCCACCATGGGGCACCGTGTATCATTACTTCCGGCTCTGGCAGCGAACAGGCCTGTGGGTGCGTCTGCACCGGTTCTGTTGCAAACTGCAGCTCGGGTTGTGTTGGGTGGTGTCGGCTTGTTGGTTCAGGCAGCGACCCGGAACACGCCGGCAACAAAGGCAGCCTGAGCCTTCATGTCTCGCCCGCCCAAATTGTGCACCTGCCCCTTCCTGATCATCGCCATAGCCTCGTAGCCCGCCAGCGTTTGTCTGGCTGTTCGCAGGCTTCCGAAGCCCAAACCCGGGCGCACCAGGCGTTTGATCCGGCGGTGGTCCTGCTCGACGATGTTGTTCAGGTATTTGCACTGCCGCAGCCGCGAAAACCGCCATAGCTGCCCGGCCCGCTTCAGGTCACGCGCGGCCCGTGGGTAGGCCGGGTTCTTGTCCACTGTAATCGTGCGAGGGTTCACCGTGTGCTGCTGGCGCAGGGCCTTGCGCAAGAAGTGCTTGGCCGCTGCCGCGTTTCGCCGGGCTGAGAGCAGAAAGTCGATCGTCTGGCCCAGGCTGTCCACGGCGCGATACAGGTAGGTCCAAATGCCTTTGACCTTGATGTAGGTCTCGTCCACCCGCCACGACCCGTTGCACGGCCGCAGGTGCCGCCTGATTCGACGTTCCAGCGTCTGAGCATAGACCTGCACCCAGCGGAACAGAGTCGTATGGTCCACCTCGACGCCGCGGTCGGACAGCATGGAAGCGAGATCACGATAGCTGACCGGGAAGGCCAGATACCAGCGCAGCGCCCACTGGATCACCTCGGACGTGAAGTGCCGGCCTTTGAACGACCCAATCCGCCGCTTTCCCATCACGCCTGCCCGTTAGCCCAATCCCGCCTTTCTACCCCGCCCGCGGTTTGCAACAGAACCCCCAGCCGAATATGACGACATCATCCAGAGCACCGGGAAGATGCGATTACAGCACGGTTGGCGAAATGGGTGAGGAGATCGTGTGTGGCTGACAGCCGGTTGGTGCTTTGATGTAGGTCAAGAACGGAGGCCACACCTGCTGCGAGATTTTGTAACCGTCGACGACCAGCATGATCCATATGCCGCGGCTTATTGTCGATGACACACAAAGAACCCCCAGCCGAATATGACGACATCATCCAGAGCACCGGGAAGATGCGATTACAGCACGGTTGGCGAAATGGGTGAGGAGATCGTGTGTGGCTGACAGCCGGTTGGTGCTTTGATGTAGGTCAAGAACGGAGGCCACACCTGCTGCGAGATTTTGTAACCGTCGACGACCAGCATGATCCATATGCCGCGGCTTATTGTCGATGACACACAAAGTTCCCAAGGGGTAGTTGTTCGGGCTGAGGATCGGCGCACCTGCATAGAAGCGAATTCTGGGCTCGCCGACGACGAGGGCATTGTCCATGAAGCGCAGATCGAGAGTGGCTTCTTCAACCACCATTACTTCGGACGGGTTCAGAATAGCATAAGCACAGAAGGAAAGATCGCGTGGTGTTTCGGTCGCATCAAGACCGGTAGCAGCCTTGAACCATTGGCGATTCTCGTCGACCAGGGATACGAGCGAGATCGGTGCGCCATAAAGGTCAGCAGCCAGATTAACAAAGACATCCACTCGTGGATCAGGAGCACTATCCAGAACGCCATACCCTCGCAGGACGGCAAGGCGAGCAATTTCGTCCATAGGTGGTAATCCGGTAGCCATCTCATCTTCTATGAAAGACACCAGCCCTGGCGCTGTGTCATCGCGGCAAACCGAGACGCATTCCAATCTGGAAAGCCGCACGCGATCCAAATGGCATTTAGCGAGTGTATCGAAGACTTTCGCATCCTCTTCTGGGCCCGCTGTGCCCATTCTTTATATCAGGTATACGGAGGAGACCTGCACACCGCTTTCGTGCGCAAGTTTCTCTCGTGACCATCCAAATTCCGCCCGAAATGACCGCAGCATTGTCATTCTAGACCCCTCAGCAAGGCACAGGCTCCTAGCCTATGTTAGGTCTGAGACGAAGTCAGATGCAACATATCTTATTACAGAGGCGTAAACATAACGTTCTCGGAAATTGGCGATCAGCAAGAGTGTAGTGCATGGACCCTGCCAGGGTAGCCTGAGGTAGGAGGTCGCGGGGCCGTTCCCCGTGACTGCCTGGAGTTGATTGTTGTGCCGTTCAAAGCCAACGCCGAGCGTCGCCATCACATTCCGAAGCAGCGGCATCGTGTCACCAACTCGGCTGCCTACGATGCAGCTCTGCGCCTGCGCGGCAGCCTGACGGTGTGGTTCACCGACGCGGGGATCGCGGCTTGGAAGGCTGCGCCGCGAACCACGCGAGGCGGCTATTCGCGCTATTCGGCCCTGGCCATCGCAGCGGCGCTGACGCTAGGGTCGGTGTTCGGTTGGCCTTAGGCCAGACCGAAGGGCTGATTGACTCTATCATCGCCCTGCTCCGGCTCGATCTTGCCGTGCCGGAGCGTACCACCTTGAGCCGTTGGGCCGAAAGCTTGGACGCGGTTTGCCCTCAGCCGGGTCCTGCTTCTATACACCTGCTGGTCGATAGCACGGGGCTGAAGCTCTGCACTCCGGCGAATGGCTGCTCGAGAAGCACCGCACGAAGACGCGGCGGTCGTGGCGCAAGCTGCACACCGCCGTGGATGCCGACACCGGACAGATCGGGGCGCGGCAATGACCATCAGCGACGTTGAGGAATGCTTGAACTCGGGCCTCCAGAGTACGTCCGCATCCCTTAACAATGAAACGAGCTAGCCGAACTGCGGTCACCTCCTAATTTCGTGCAACAAAGTCGCGCCGACCCCACTTTCCACGGCCGGGTCTAGGCAGCCCGGACGTGTGAACGCGGAACTCGGGAAAGCCATCGTGAGGCGGGCGCGGTGGCGAACACCACGCGGTTGCGACCGAGCCGCTTAGCCTCATACAATGCAATATCCGTTTCGGAGATGAACTCCTGTCGACGGCCCTTCAGCTCGGAGCCGCTAATCACGTTCAAGCCGATGCTTAGAGGGTGTCAGAGAAGTCGTTATCCTGGCGCGATCCGATCGAGTATGAGGCGTGTTGCGGCAATCTCGATCAGCGTTTCTGATGTCGGCACCTTGAACTCGTAATCCTTGCTGAAGCGGCGATTGCGGCCGAGCCAGGCGAAACTGCGCTCCACGATCCAGGTCAGGCCCTTGATCTTGAAAGCGCGCTGGCCTCGTTTGGTGATGACGAGCCGCCAACCCTCGTGTTTCCGAAGTGCGCAGGCCAGCTTACGGCTTTGGTGGCCGGCATCGGCCATCACGATGCGGATTGCGGGAAATAGTGGCCGCAAGCCGGCGAGGAGCCGCGCCCCTGCCTTCTGGTCCGGCACATTGGCAGGCTCGACCCGGCTGGCGATCGGCAGCCCGAGCGTATCTACGAGGATGTGCCGCTTCCTGCCCCGAACCAGCTTGTGTCCGTCAAAGCCCCGCACACCGCCCCGCTCTGTCGTTTTCACCGACTGTCCGTCCATGATCACCAGCGACGGGCACGGCGGTCGCTCCGCCGCCGCACGGGCCAGAGCGTAAGCGGCCCGGTGCAGGCGCACCCACAGGCCCGTTCGCTGCCCGAGCCGGAAGTAGTGATACACGGTGCCCCATGGTGGGAAGCAATCGGGCAGCAGACGCCACTGGCACCCCGTGCGTAGCAGGTAAAACACAGCGTCGAGCACACCGCGTAGGCTCGTCGTGCGCGGTCGCCCGCCGGGCTTTGCCGGCGCAAGCAGCGGCGCCAAGATCGTTCACTGTGCCTCGTTCAGATCCGTGCAGAAACCATTCATGCCGCCGCTCGTCGTCGTAGAGCAGCGAACTTACCAGCCGAACGGATCAGACTTCTCTGACACCCTCTAAGGGGTCGAAGCGCCTAGCGGCATTTCGAGCATTCCCTCAAATGGGGTCGTAGGCGGCATGAAGGCGCAAAGCTACACGCAATACACATACACCCACACTGCCACGCAGGCGTGGACATACGTCACCTTCGAATTCTGCTAGGATCCAGCATACTGGAGTATAAACGACATCACCTTCGCTTCGACCAGCGGCGGCGGCAATCTGCTGGCCGATGTGATGACTGACGAGGTCGTTCACCCAACTGAGTAAATAGCGGTAGTTTGCAAATAAATATTTAAGCTTGTTTAGGATAGTGTTTAGTTTCGCCGGCCCTTGCGTGTTGGCAGACGTTACTCAGCTATCGCGCTCGGAACGGCACGACCTGCCCTCCCACAAATGAGGACGTAATGGCACATTGTTCGACTGCCGCTCCGAGAGTTGCTTGCCCGAAGGGCTTGGGGAGCAAAGGCATCCCCGAGGCAACCAACTCCGCAGTATCGGCGTAGCCGCTGACGAGCAGCACTGGTCCGCCAAGGCGCAATTGCCGCAACTGTGCGGCAAGCTGCACGCCCGTCATGCCGGGCATAGCGTAGTCCGTAAGAACCAGGTCCACCTTCGCTCCGGCACGCAGTATCTCCAATGCCTGCCTGCCGGATGCCGCCTCAATCACGGTATGCCCTAAATCTTCCAGCATGGAAGCCGTGCTCGCTAACACCAGTGGATCGTCGTCTACCACCAGCACTGTACGACCAACGAGCGGCCGAGGTCTTAAGTCGGCTACGTCGGCAATAGGTGCCTCGACCGGTGCGGCCTCAGGTTCTGCCTGTGGCAGCCACAGCTCGGCCGTGGTGCCCTGCCCCTGCTGGCTGCGAATTGCGAGGCGCCCGCCTGACTGCGCCGCCAAGCCGTGTACCATGGACAGGCCCAATCCTGTGCCTTTACCGACGCCTTTAGTTGTGAAGAAGGGCTCAACGCACCGGGCCAAGGTTTCCTCGTCCATGCCAGCCCCCGCATCAGTGACGCTCAGCACAACGTAGTGACCAGGCAACAGATCACGATCGCCTTCCGAACCGAGTTCCTCCTGACGCGCAGCAATCGTGATGAGGCCACCCGCTGGCAGGGCGTCGCGCGCGTTTATGGCCAGATTGAGCAGCGCTACCTCCAACTGACCAGCATCTACTCGGGCTGGTGTCACGCTTACCGGGAAGTGCGTCTCAATCCGCACGTTGCCGCCGAGCGACTTGCTAAGCAGGTCCGACATGCCCCGCACCAACGCGGGCACGTCGATCGCCTCCGGCTTCAACGTCTGACTGCGGCTGAATGCGAGTAGGCGCTGCGTAAGCGCTGCTCCGCGCTGTGCACCTTTTTCAGCGGTGCCGATCAAACGTGCAGCCCGCTCGTCGCCATCAGGCAAGCGCCTGCGCAGCATCTCCAAACTACACAACACGGCGGTGAGTAGGTTGTTAAAATCGTGAGCGATGCCCGCCGTGAGCTGGCCTACCGCCTCCATGCGCTGTGCTTGTCGCGCGTGGCCTTCGGCCGCCTCTCGCCGTGCGGTTTCTTGTTGCAGCTCATCCAGCGCGCACTGTAACTGCGTCGTGGCTGCCCGCTCCGATTTGATGCTGCGCAGCGCCAAGAACGATAGCAGCAGCAACGCGAGCGACGCTGCCGCGGCACCAGAGGCAAGCCAAGTCAAGTGTTGTCGCCAGCGTTTCAGCACTACGGTCTTATCAACCGCCATCGCAACATAGAGAGGGTAGCCTTTCACCTTGCGGTAAGCGACCAAACGCTGGCGGCCGTCTACGCTTGACGCGCCGGTCAAAAAGCCATCCTCGGGTCGGGCTGCAATCCCACGCATCAGAAGGCTGTCTGCCCCTAGACGGGTACGAGTTATATCCAGAGGCTCGCGGATCAGTATTTCACCGTCGACCCGCACCAGCATGCTGGTGTGCGGCAAACCCGGCGCTGCATCCGCGTAAAAATGCGCAAAGTATTCCGGGTCGAGCCCGATGTGCAAAATACCGTCAAAGTGCCCGTTTGGGCTTGATCGGCGCCGACTGATTGCGAAGGTAGCCCTGGCTGTCGCCTTTCCCTTAAAAGCGGCGCTGACGTAGGTTCCGACATCCTGCTCACGCTGAGCCTGGAAGAAGTCTCGGCTGGCGATGCTGGGAGATGCGGGATTCCACGCCTGGCTTCCAGCTCGTATGTTGCCTTGCGCGTCGGCGATCCAAAACGCGATGGCCTGTTCTAGTGGTGCTTTAAGTCGCGCCAGGAAGATGCTAGTCTCGGGGGCGGCAATCTCGCTCCAAGTCATGTCGTCCACGCGGTCGTCTACACGTGCAAGGGCCAGTTCAGCCGTTTCGAGCACCTTGCGCGCGTGCTCGTGCATGACGGACACGGAGCGGGTTATACCGTTCCGACTTTCCTGTAACACAGCAGCACGATCATACGCTGCCGCAGCAACGAACAATCCCGCCGGGGCAAAAATTGAAATAGCGACTAAAAACCAATGCAGGCGCAATGAGCGGCTATTTGTCATGCGACAATCAGACAAAAACGTCGGAGGTCGGTGAGGGAAACTGTTTAGCCATGACCGGCCCTGAATGCCTTTCGCCTCAATCCTACGCCAATTCCAGCGTCAAACTGGAACAATTTGCTACTCAGTTATCTAGGCAGCAATTTGCAAGTTCACTTTCGACACCTAAGTCACGACATCGTACTATATCTGGCACAGGTGAAGGCTTCCTTAATGATGCTTGTTGCAGCAACGACCGGCTTTCGCATTCTTCTCCATGTGTGGACAGCGGGTAATCGCGGTCAGCTGCGTGAGGCGCCCATAGTGCCGCGATCTGGGTAGTATTGCTCGGCAGTTCGCACCTGGGAGACTGCAAGATGACCCGATTTGTCGTGTGTGCGGCAGGCTGATTCTTGGCCCGGCTCCTGCCTTCGCGTCGGGCAAGCAAGGACTGTGGTGCATGGATCAGCGGGCAGGACGGACGATGCCCTTCCCAATCTCGGCTTCACGCGATCCGGACATACTCCGGGCGTCCCAGGTTCAGCATACGGTTCAGCGCGCCGACTGCGATGGCCACCTCAGTCGCCCGACGTCGGTCCTTGCGGGAACGGAGCGTATCGCCGATCACACGCTTGAAACGGCTGACGTCGGCCTCGACCAGCGCTCGCCAGTTGTAGCCCGAGACTTCCTGCCACCCGAGCCGGCCCCGTTCCTGCACAAGCTTCAGGTGCCGATCACGCTGCGTCGGCGTGGTCTCTGCCGTGCGGCTCGGCACGGCGTTGGCCCGTGGCGGCACGACCACGGCAGCCTCGGGGTGACGTGCGGACACCTCGTCGTAGACGCTGTCCCAGTCGTACGCACCGTCGGTCGTGAAGGACGCGACCGGGCCTGGCACCTGGTCGAGCAAGGGGCCTACCTGGGATACGTCGCAGGCGTCGCTGCCGGTCAGCGTGGCCGCAACGATGTGGCCCGTGTCGGCGTCGGTGCGACTGTGTTGCACAGGTCCTGGGGGGCCGCAGTTCGGCCATCTTGTCTCATGGTTACGGGAGGCGGACGTATTCCGGACGTCCGAGTTCGAGCATTTGGTTCAGTGCGTTTACGGCAATCGCGATCTCGGTCGCTCGACGTTGATCGGTGCGCGATAGCAGCCCATCACCGATAACCCGTCTGAAACGGCTGATGTCGGCCTCCACCAGCGCTCGCCAGTTGTAGCCTGCCGCCTTCTGCCAGTTCATTCGGCCGCGCTCGGCGATGATCTGCAGGTGGCGGTCTCGCATCGTGGGTGCCGTCTGCGCGGTGTCACTCGGCACCGCGCTCGAGCGTGGGGGGACGATGACGGACGCCTCGGCATATCGCGACATGAGCTCACCGTAGACGCCGTCTTGATCGTAAGCGCCATCGGCAGTGAACGAGGCGATCGGGCCATCCACTTGATCAAGCAAGGGGCTGACTTGGGACGCGTCATCGACATCACTGGTGGTCAACGCTGCCGCGGCGATCCGTCCGGTGTCGGCGTCCACAGCGATGTGCAGCTTGCGCCACGACCGCCGTGTTTTCGTGCCATGCTTCTCAAGCAGCCACTCGCCGGAGCCGCAGAGTTTGAGCCCTGTGCTGTCGACCAGGAGGTGCATGGGACCGGAGCTTGGCCGGGAGCGAACCACGTCCAGGCTCCCGGCCCGGCGACTGAGCGTTGTGTGATCTGGCACGGAGAGTTCGAGGCCGAGCAGGCCGACAATGGAGCCAATCAGCCCTTCGGTCTGTCGCAGCGCCAAACGGAACACCGACCTCAGCGTCAGCGCCACAGTGATTGCCAGGGCCGAATAGCGCGACTGACCCCCTCGAGTGGTCCGCGGCTCAGCCTTCCACGCCGCGATCGCCGCGTCGGTGAACCACACTGTCAGGCTCCCGCGTTGCCGCAGAGCAGCATCGTAGACGGCAGAGTTCGTGACGCGATACCGCTGCTTTGGGATGTGGTGGCGACGCTCGGCGTTGACTTTGAACGGCACGACAACTCACTCCAGTACGTGACCGGGGTCTGTCCCCACATCACCCTACCTCAGCCGAGACAGCAGCGATCCCTGCAACAAAGTTTCGAAGCGCTGGACATGGTGCATGGCATCAGGGAGCAGCAGGCTGGGAAGAGACACAGCCATGGCGTTCTGCTCTGGCCCTGGAGCCGGATGACGGGCTGGCGGGCCGTGCACGACGTCATGGTCGCCGCCCGGCTCGAGGGGCCGCATGCTTCGCCCAAGGGGCTGCGGCACGGCTTCGGGGTCGCCGCCGTCTCGGCCGGCATCCCACTCAACCTGGTCCAGAAATGGCTCGGACATGCTCAACTCACCACGACAGCAATCTATGCTGATGCAGTCGGTGCCGAGGAAAAAGACATCGCCCGCCGCATGTGGGGCTAAGCCATACGATTACAGGTTTATGGGGACGAGAAGTGCAATATTTGTAGGATGGATGTCAGTGCGACTATTTCTACATGAGAGTTCTAACTTGAGGTAGTTCGTGGTTTTGGGCAGGTTTGCGGCCTTTGC
>CAZTJC010000060.1:0-21834 GCA_964613945.1 uncultured Acetobacteraceae bacterium | reverse complement strand
AAGCCGGCCTCGGCGAGCGCCTGACGGAGCGGCTTGCCGTGGTAGCGGTTCTTGAGCTGGTCGATCTCGGCGTCTTCGAGCAGGCCGACGAACGACCGCGAGCCGATAAAGGAGCCGTAATGCCCCTCCTCGTCGGCAAACGCCACGGCGTCCACGGCAAGGCCGGCACGGGCGAGATGAACGGCAGCCACGACGCCGAGCGCGCCGTCGAGCCAGCCGGCCTCGTTCTGGGTTTCGATGTGGCTGCCCGCCAGCAGCACCGACCCGGCGGCCGACGTGCGGCCCAGGATGTTGCCGATCCCGTCCATCACCGGGTCGAGCCCAGATTCCTGCATGCGGCGCATGAGCCAGTGACGGCTCTGCATGTCCTCGGCCGAGTAGGTCGGGCGATGAACCCCGGTGCGGAATGTCCCGATCTGACGCAGCGCGTGCAGGTCGGCGAGAAAGGCGTCCGTGTCGGGCTTGTTCTGCATCCGGAGAACCATCGCAACCTGCGACTGCGACTGCAAGCCGTGCTAGATGACGAGCCGTCGGGAGTTTGTCTTCATGAAGCACGTCGATCTGGGTTCCAACGCATTGTCGATCACGTCGGGTCCGACCCGGCTGCGACGGTTGCGGCGGACGGAGGCGCTGCGCAGCCTGGTGCGCGAGAACAGCGTCGGGGCCAACGACCTGATCCTGCCGATCTTCGTGGACGAGACGAGCGACGAGGCCATTCCGATCACCGCGATGCCCGGGGTGTCGCGGGTGCCGCTCAAGTATCTCGAGCGCGAGGTGGAGGGCATCGCGCGCGATGGCGTGAAGTCGCTGATGCTGTTCGGCGTGGCGGCGCACAAGGATGCCACCGGCAGCGACACGATGTCGTCGACCGGGCTGATGGCGCGCATGACGCGGGCGGCGAAGAACGCGGCGCCGGAACTGGTGGTGATCACCGATAATTGCTTCTGCGAATACACCGACCACGGCCATTGCGGCGTGCTGGCCGAGGACGGCCACGTGCACAACGACCGCACGGTGGAGAACCTGGCGCAGCAGGCGGTGGTGGCAGCCGAGTCCGGTGCGGACATGGTAGCGCCGTCGGCCATGATGGACGGGCAGATCGCGGCCATGCGGGCGGCGTTGGACCGGGCCGGGTTCACGGAGCTGCCGATCATGTCGTATTCCAGCAAGTTCGCCTCGGCGTTCTACGGGCCGTTCCGGGCGGCAGCGGGCTGTGACCTGATCGGGGATCGCAAGGGCTATCAGGCGGACCCGATGAACGGGCGCGAGGCGTTGCGGGAATCGGCCATCGACGAGGCGGAGGGCGCCGACATGCTGATGGTCAAGCCCGGCATGCCGTATCTCGACGTGCTGTCGCAGGTGCGGGCGCAGACCAAGCTGCCGCTCGGCGTTTATCAAACCAGCGGCGAGTACGCGATGCTGCGGTTCGCCGGGTTGGCGGGCGCGATCGACGAGCCGCGGGCGATTCGCGAGGCGCTGGGCGCCTTCAAGCGGGCGGGGGCGGACCTGATCCTCAGCTACTTCGCCCGCCAGGTCCTGCGCGAAGGGTTTTGACGGCCACCCAGGTCCTGATCGGGCCGACCGGCGGCATCGGCGCGGCCCTGGCGGCGGCGATGGGGCCGGGCACGGTGCTGCTGGGCCGCTCCACGGTGCCGGCGCTGGACCTGCTGGACGAAGGCAGCATCGCGGCGGCTGCGTCGTCCTGCGGCAGCGACCTGACGCTGGTGATCGACGCGACCGGCTTTCTGCACGATGCGGAGTTCCAGCCGGAGAAAAGCCTCCGGCAGATCGACCCGGCGCATCTGGCCCGCTCCTTCGCCCTGAACGCGACGGGGCCGGCGCTGCTGATGAAGCACTTCCTCCCGCTGCTGGCGCGCGACGAACGGGCGGTGTTCGCGACGCTGTCGGCGCGGGTGGGCAGCATCTCGGACAACCGGCTGGGCGGTTGGTATGCCTATCGGGCGTCGAAGGCGGCGTTGAACCAATTGGTGCGAACCGCGGCAATCGGACTGGCGCGGACGCGGCCGCTGGCCGTGTGCGTGGCGCTGCATCCGGGGACGGTGGACACCGGGTTGTCCGGGCCGTTCGCCAAGAACGGACTGGACGTCCAGACTCCGGCGGCGGCGGCGGCCAAGCTTCTGACGTCCATCGCCGGGCTGACGGCTGAACGGAGCGGCACCCTCATCGATCAGAACGGATTGACGATTCCGTTCTAAGTTGCGGCCGTTTCCTTTGCATCGAACGAGGATCCGGCGCGCCGACGGCGAGAACAGATCAGCCTAGAGCCCCACCGTCGCACTGCCACGGCGCCCAATGCGCCGGCGGCAAGACCGGCGATCGAGATAGGTTCCGGGACCGATAATGGTGTCACCGACCCCGATACCAACACTCGAGGGGGAACGTGAACCTCACTGATGGAGGTGTAATTTCCTGTCGGGTCCGGCTGGCTGACGCCCACGAGCGAGCCACCGGTGTAGCCGATCAGCGAAGGTGTTCCGAACACCAGATTGACGCTGGTGGGAAGGTAGTCAAAGGAAGCAGACCAGAAATACGTGCCTGAACCGGCAACCGTTCCCTGCCTCGGGAAGATCGGGTTGTTGAACGACGAAGACCGGAAGTCCTGAACCATTCCTGTCGTCGTGTCGATGAGCAAGGTGGCCGTAAACAGGGACGGGATTTGAGATGGGCCACTCTGCGTGTAGATGAACAGCCCCTGCAGGCTGAACGGCAGCACGACATCCGCACGAGCCGACGCGGAGCCAAAAGCGAGCATGGCGGCTGTGACCAAAACGATAGTTCGTGGACGGACCATACTCGCTACTCCGCCAGCCCTGCATCAGACGATGCTAAATCGGAACGTTACAGTGGCAGTAATGAAAGTCAAATTCATTCACGGGGGGCCAGCAGGGTTGCGCCTCCTTGCCCACTAAAGCGTGTTCGGTGCGGGCCTAAGAGACGGTCTATCGTGCTGCGTCCTTCAGGGAGGAGGCTACCACAATGATCCGCCGCACCATTCTGCGCGCTGGAGCAACCTTGGCCGCCGTGCCGATCGCCCGCGCCATCGCTGCCTCCGCATCGCCTGCTCAGTCACCGGCGGAGGCCGTGCCGCGCTGGACAAAGGAACAGGGCGCCCCAATCGCCGACGATCATTACGGCGCGCCGTCACCATTCGAGAGCCACGTCGTCCGGCGCCCGCGCGACAAGCTCCTGTTCGACACCTCGGGATCGATCTTCACGCCGCTGCAGCATCTCGACGGGATCATCACCCCGAACGGCCTGCACTACATCCGCAGCCATGCGGGGACCCCGGCCATCGACCCCGACCAGCATCGGCTGATGGTGCATGGCATGGTCGATCGGCCGCTCAGTTTCTCGATGGAAGACCTGATGCGGTTCCCGTCGGTGTCGGCGATCCATTTCCTGGAATGCTCCGGCAACACCGGCTTCTACAAACAGTCCAACATGAAGCCGGACTACACCGTACAGGATACGCACGGCCTGCTGAGTTGCGCCGAGTGGACCGGCGTTCGCCTGTCCGACGTGTTGGCCGAAGCGGGCGTGCAGACGGGGGCGAGTTGGATGCTGGCCGAAGGGGCGGATGCCTGCGCCATGACCCGCTCGATCCCGGTCGCCAAGGCAATGGACGACGCTATCCTGGCCTATTCGCAGAACGGCGAGCGGCTGCGGCCGGAGCAGGGTTATCCACTGCGGCTGCTGTTGCCGGGTTATGAAGGCAACACGAACATCAAGTGGCTGCGGCGGCTGAAGCTCGGCCCGGTGCCGTTCGAGACGCGCGAGGAGACGTCGAAATACACGGATCTCGAGCCGGACGGCAAAGCGCTGCAGTTCAACTTCGTCATGCGGGTCAAGTCGGTGATCACGCGGCCGTCGCCGGGGTTCCAGTTGAAGCAGACCGGGTTCCACGAGATCACCGGGCTGGCCTGGTCGGGCAATGGCCGGGTTACGCGGGTGGAGGTGTCGGCCGATGACGGCGCGAGCTGGACCGACGCGGCGCTGCAGGGGCCGGTGCTGTCGCGCTGCCTGACGCGGTTCCGACTACCGTGGAATTGGAGTGGCGGCCCGGCCGTGCTGCAGAGCCGGGCGACGGACGAGACCGGTGCGGTGCAGCCGACGCGGGCGGCCGTCATGGCCGAGCGCGGACCGAATTTCTACTATCATTACGACGCCATCCTTCCGTGGCGCCTCCAATCGGATGGGAGCTTCAGCCTTGCAGCGTAAGCTGACGATCGCCGTGGCGCTGCTCTCGGTGGCAGCGCTTCGAAGTGCTGCGGCCGAGCCGCCCAAATTCGGCTTCGGCACGCCGCTGACCAAGGACACGGTGGCGCCATTCGATATCGAGATCCGCGCCGATGGTGCCGGGCTGCCGGCGGGAAGCGGCACGGTCAAGGCGGGCGAGACGCTGTTCGCGCAGAACTGCGCGGCGTGCCACGGCGCGAAGGGCGAACACCCGATCTCGTCGTCGATCCGGCTGACGGGCGGGATGGGAACGCTGGCGACGCCGGCTGCCGTCCAGACCGTGGGCAGCTATTGGCCGTATGCCACCACGCTGTACGACTATATCCATCGGGCCATGCCGTTCAACGCGCCGCAGTCGCTCAGCCCCGACCAGGTCTATGCGGTGACCGCTTACGTCCTCTACCTCAACGGGATCGTGCCGGAGACGCAGGTGCTGGATGCGACCAGTCTGCCGCAGGTGCAGATGCCGAACCGAAACGGCTTCGTCACCGCTTATCCGGCCAAGTAGGCGCTGCTGGTTCAGAGTGTCCGATACATGACAAAGGCATCGACATAGCCGAGTTCGGGATGCCGGAACGCTTCCGTGAGCCGGCCGACGATCGCGAAGCCGAAGCGCTGCCATAAGCGCACGGCGCGGTCGTTGGTGCTGACGACGAAGTTGAATTGCATGGCGCGGTAGCCCGACGACCGGGCGTGGGTGAGCGAGTGTTCGCACATCCCGCTGGCGATGCCGCGGCCGGTGGCGGTGGTGTCGGTCATGTAGCCGCAATTGCAGACGTGGCGGCCGCCGCCGGCTTGGTTGGGGCGGATGTAGTAGGTGCCGACGACCGTGCCGGATCGTTCGGCAACGAAGGTCTGCTTGTCGGCGCCCAGCCAATAGGCGAGCGCGTCAATCTCCGTCATGTCGCGGTCGAGCGTGTAGGTAGTGCCGGCGCGGATGGTCGGGAGGATGATCGCGGCAATGGCGGCAGCGTCGCCCGGGGTCGCGGGGCGGATCAGCAGCGGGTCAGGCGCGGCGGGCGAGGTGCTGGCCGACATCGATCAAGTGCCGGTCCAGGCGGGCGGGCGCTTGGCGAGGAAGGCTTCCATGCCTTCGCGGAAATCGGCGCTCTGATAGCACATCAGGATGAGCTCTTCGTCCTCGGTGACGGCATCGCGGAGGCGATGGAGGGCCAGCTTGGTCGAGCGCAAGGTCAGCGGCGCCAAGCTGGCGACGGTGCGGGCCAATTCCTGGGCGCGCTCAGCCAGGGCGTCGGGGGTGGTGATCTCGGAGACCAAGCCGATGAGCTGGGCTTCATCGGCCTCGATCAGGCGGGCGGTGAAGATGATCTCCTTGACGCGGGCAGCGCCGATCAGGGCGGAAAGCCGGGCGAGGTTGGCCATGGAGAGGCAGTTGCCGAGCGTCTTGGCGATCGGGAAGCCGAAGCGGGCGCCGGTGGCGGCGATACGGAGATCGCAACAGGCGGCGATGGCGGCCCCTCCCCCGGTGCAGGCGCCGGCGATGGCGGCGATGGTGGGGACGCGGCAGGCTTCGAGGCGGGTGAGGACGCGATCGATGCGTTGCTCGTAGCCGATGGCATCGGCGGGCGATTTGAACTCGCGGAACTGGCCGATATCGGTGCCGGCAGCGAAGGCCTTGTCGCCGGCGCCGGTGATGACGAGGGCGCGCATGGCCGGGTCGGCATCGACGCGCTCGAGGGTTTCGACCAGGCCGTCGTACATCGCCCAGGTCAGGGCATTGCGTTGCGCGGGGCGGTTGAAGGTGAGGCGGCCGATGCCGTCGGCGCTTTCCCAGAGTAGTTGGTCAGTCATGCGGATGCTCCGTCAGTCCACCACGGCGGCATAGGTGAGGACCCGCAGCTCGCGGCGGATCGGATAGGTGCTCGACGGGGTGAGCTGGGTCAGCAGGACGACGGCCATCTCCTCGGCCGGGTCGATCCAGAACGCGGTGCTGGCGGCGCCGCCCCAGGCATATTCGCCCGGCGTGCCGAGCATCTCGGCCTTCGCCGGGTCGAGCATGACGGAGAAGCCGAGGCCGAAGCCGACGCCGTCATATTTGCTTTCGCTGAAGCGGGGCATGCCCATCGACGCCATGTCGCCACCGAGGTGGTTGCAGGTCATCAGCTCGACGGTCTTGCGGCCGAGCAGGCGTTCGCCGTTCGGGGCGCCGTCCAGCGCGCCCTTGTTCAGCATCATGTGGCAGAAGCGCATGTAGTCGCGCGCGGTGCCGGTCAGGCCGCCGCCGCCGGAGGCGATGGCGTCGGGGGAGCGGGTGACGAAGCGGGAGGTGGCGGGATCGTCGAGCAGGGCGGCGCGGCCGTCCTCGCCTTTGTAGTAGTTGGCGGCGAAGCGGGGCACGTTGGCGGGCGCGACGGTGAAGGCGGTGTCGGTCATCCCGAGCGGGGCGATGACCCGGTCGTGCAGGAACTGCCCGAACGGCATGCCGGAGATCTCGGCGACGAGGTGGCCGATGACGTCGGTGGCGATCGAGTAGTTCCAGGCGGCGCCGGGCTGGGCGAGCAACGGCATGGTGGCGGCCTTGGCAACAACCTGGCCGAGGGTGGCGTCGGCGGTTTGGAAATCGACCCCCTGCTCGCGATACATGGCGTCGATCGGGGTGGCGTTGATGAAGCCGTAGGTCAGGCCGGAGGTGTGGGTCAGCAGGTCGCGATAGGTGATGGGGCGGTCGAGCGGGACGGGGTCGCGGCCCTCGCCGGCCCAGACGCGGGTTTCCCTGAAGTACGGCAGGACGGCGTGAATCGGGTCGTCGAGCTGGAAGCGGCCTTCCTCGTAGAGCATCATGAGGGCGACGCTGGTGAGCGGCTTGGTCATGGAATAGATGCGGACGATGGTCTCGGGCGACATGGGCGTGCCGCGCTCGACGTCCGCCAGGCCGTAGCAGTTCTGGTAGGCGATCTGCCCGCGGCGGCTGACCAGGACGGACATGCCGGCGAGGCGGCCGCTATCGACCCAGCGCTGCATCCAGCCATCAATGTGGCCGAGACGGGCCGCCGACAGGCCAACAGCTTCACACAACGACTCGTCCATACCGCCGCTCCATTGCACTACGCGCGCCCCGGTGGTGAGCTTCGGCCCACACCTTTCGGAAAGACACACGCATGATTCACGTCGTAGCCATCATCACCGCCAAGCCCGGCCAGCGCGAGACCGTGTTGGCTGCATTCCGCGGAAACATGCCAGCCGTGCACGCCGAAGAGGGCTGCATCCTCTACGAGCCGACGATCGACGCCCCGGATGCCGGCGCGGTGCAGACGCCGATCGGGCCGGACAGCTTCTGCGTGGTCGAGCAATGGGCGAGCATGGCGGCGCTGCATGCCCATGGCCGGTCAGAGCACATGAAGACCTATGCCGCCTCGGTGAAGGATCATCTGGCGTCGCGCGTGGTGCACGTGCTGACCGGCACCTAGGGCGCTACTCCACCTGACAGGTGGGGCACCAATAGAGCTTGCGGCCGGCCATGACCTCCATCGCCACCGGCGTGCTGCAGATGCGGCACGGCTCGCCCTTTCGGAAAGCGACGTAGGATCGAGCATCGTCGCGTCTACGCCGGCCGAGGACGGGAACGCCGGGCGGGCGATCCTTGGGGCGAGTGGTGATGATGGCGCCATCGCGGACACCGTCGCGCAACATGGCGCGGGTGTCGCGCCAGAGGGCGTCGAATTGCGCGCGCGACAGGTCACGACCGGGCTTGTGCGGCTCGATGCGGGCGCGGAACAGGAGTTCGGCGCGATAGATGTTGCCGATGCCGCCGATGACGTCCTGGCGCATCAGCAGTTGGCCGATCGACATCTTGGAGGCCGAGATGATGTCCCAGGCGCGACTGGGCCGAGCGCCGGGGCGGAGCGGGTCGGGCCCGATGGCGGCGGTGGAGGCGGCTTTCTCCTCCGGCGTCTCGATGCCGCAGAAAGTGGGGCCGCTGAGATCGCCGATATGGGTCTCGGTGGCGAGGCGAAGGCGGACCACGCCGCGCGGGATCGGGCGGCCTTCCTCGTCCTCGGGTTCCTCGCCGCGGGTGAAGCGGCCGATGCCGCCCAGGCCGGGGCCGTCGAAGCGCCACATGCCGTAGAGGCCAAGGTGAACCCGCACCCAGACATCATGGTCGAACAGCAGAAACATCTGCTTGCCCCAGGCTTCGGCGCCGATCAGGCGATGACCGTCGATGATTTCCGCACCAGCGGCAAAGCGACCCTGGGGGCTGCTGGCACGGACCCTGTGACCGACGAATTGGGCGGTGAACGCGTCGGCAAGACGGTGAACGGTATGGCCTTCGGGCAAGATCGATCCTGGACTCGGGGATCGAGAGATAGGCGTGCCGGCCGTAGGCGCCAGGGCGACCCGGCAGGGAACTCCGCGCGAGTCTAAGCCGTGGTGTCGACCAAATGCGTGCTGACGGGCGCCACGTTATCCTGATTCGGATCGCTGGCGGAAGCGACGCTGGCATTCGCAGCGGTCTGGGCAGAGTTCAAAGCTGCCTGGGCCGCAGCTAGAGCCGCCTCGGCCGATGCCACGGCGGCCTGCGCCTTCTCGACCTGGCTAGGGTCGGCGCTATCGCTGGGGATTTCCTGCCCTTGGGCGGCAGATAGTTGCGATTGCGCGGCTGCTACGCGGGCAAGATCGGCATCGACGGTGGAGATTGCTTCGATGGACATGGCTGGCTCACCATTAGGATGGGACCAGGCTACGCCGCATTGATTAATGGCCGGTGAATCGCTGCGGCAGTGATGATGGTGTCAATGGGCCCGGTGGGACTCGAACCCACGACCACAAGATTAAAAGTCCCGTGCTCTACCAACTGAGCTACAGGCCCATAATGCGGCGTCTCGTTACCGCGCCGGGTAAAGAGCGTCAAACGATAGTGTGGCACCCGACCTTACGGCCGGGTGCCGGATGCCTCAGCTGATCGTGGCGTGGATGATCTTGTCGGGGCCGGAAACGGTGCCGCCGCCGCCCGAGCCGCGCTTGATCTTGTCGATGCATTCCATGCCGGACACGACCTGGCCGAAGATCGTGTACTGGCCGTCGAGATGCGTCGCCGGGGCGAACATGATGTAGAACTGGCTGTTGGCGCTGTTCGGGTCGTTGGTGCGGGCGGCGCCAACGGTGCCGCGCAGGAAGTGCGCCTTGTTGGTGAACTCGGCCGGAACGTCGGGCAGCTTGCTGCCGCCGGTGCCGGAACCGGTGGGGTCACCGCCCTGGGCCATGAAGCCTTCGATCACGCGATGGAACGGCGTGCCGTCGTAGAAACCCTGGGCGGTCAGCGTCTTGACGCGTTCGACCATCTTCGGGGCCAGGTCGGGACGGAGCTTGATGGCGACCTTGCAGCCGTCCTTCAGCTCGAGGTTCCAGGTGTTGCCGGGTTCGGCGGGTTGGGCGTCGGCGGCGTCGGACATCAGAACTCCAATTGATAATGCAGTAATCGTTGCAATCAGGCTGCGGCGGAACATGGCCACTCTCCCCTATTCTTTAACCCGCAGCATCGTGCGCTCGAGCGTCAGCTTCGGCACGAAGCTGCTCACGTCGCCGCCGAGGCGGGCAATTTCCTTGACGAAACGCGACGAGATGAACTGGTGAGACTCACTCGCCATGAAGAACACGGTCTCCACGTCCGGATCGAGACGGTGATTCATGCCGACCATCTGGAACTCGTAGTCGAAATCGGTAACGGCCCGAAGCCCGCGAACGATCACACCGGCGTTGACGGAGCGGGCAAAGGAGACGAGCAGGCCGTCGAACTTCCGTACCTCGATGTCGGTGCCGGTGCGCTTGGCGATCTGGTCGGCTTCGGCGCGGACCAGTTCCATGCGCTCGTCGAGAGGAAAGAGCGGGTTCTTGCCGGGATTGGCCGCGACGCCGATGACCAGCTTGTGCAGCATCTTGGCGGAACGGGCGATGATGTCGGTATGGCCGTTGGTGACCGGGTCGAAGGTTCCCGGATAGACGCCGATGTGGGCGCGCTCACACATCGGCAGACTCTGGGCCAGACTCGGGAATTTCGCCCGCGATCTCACCATCGTCGACGACGGCCTCCTCCACCGTATCGAGCGCGCTGTCGTCCAGCACGGGGAACACGCTGCTGACGCGTTCGGTGTCGCCGAGGCGGAACAGGGTGACGCCCATGGAGTTACGGCCGGTGACGCGGACCTGGTCGGAGGGGACGCGGATGAGGCGGCCGGCGTCGGTCATCAGCATGACGCCGTCGCCGGGTCGGACCGGGAAGCTGGCGACGACGGAGGTGCCGTTACGGGCCGAGAGGGTCATGTTGGCGATGCCTTGGCCGCCGCGGCCGCTGACGCGGTACTCGTAGGCCGAGGAGCGCTTGCCGAAACCGGCGTCGGTCACGGTGAGGAGGATTTCTTCCGAGTTCTCAAGGTCGGCGATGCGTTCGGCCGAGAGGCTGATGTCGGGAACGGTGTCCTCTTCGCCGATGGCCGTCACGTTGATCAGATCGTCACCGCCAGCGGCGACGTTGGCCGTCTCGTCCTCGGCGCCACTGCGACGGCGGGAGGCCTTGAGATAGGCGACGCGGGTGGCCGGGTCGGCGTCGACGTGGCGCAGTACCGACAGGCTGATGACCCGGTCGTCGTTCTGCAGGCGGATGCCGCGGACGCCGGAGCTGTCGCGGCCGGTGAACACGCGCAGCGTTTCGTCGGAGATCTGGAAGCGGATGCAGCGCGACTTCTCGGTGGCAAGGAACACGTCATCGCCCTCGCGGCAGGTGGCGACGCCGATGAGACTGTCGCCGTCGTCCAGCTTCATGGCGATCAGGCCGGAGGAACGGATGCGGCCAAAATCCGACAGCTTGTTACGGCGGACGCCGCCGCTGGCGGTGGCGAAGACCAGGTGCAGGTTCTCCCACATCGTCTCGTCCTGCGGCAGCGGCAACACGGTGGTGACGGTGTCGCCGCCGAGATCGGGCAGGAGGTTGACCAGGGCGCGGCCCTTGGCGGTGGGGCTGGCTTCCGGCAGGCGCCAGACCTTCTCGCGGAACGCCTTGCCGCCGCTGGAGAAGAACAGCACCCATTGATGGGTGTGGGCGTTGAAGCTGCGGGTGACGATGTCGTCGCCGCGGGTGCCGGCGCCGGTGCGGCCGCGGCCGCCGCGGTTCTGCTGGCGGTAGATGTCGAGCGAGGTGCGCTTGATGAAGCCTTCGCGGGTGATGGTGACGACCATCTGACCGGGCTCGATGAGGCTCTCGTCATCCTGGTCGGCGAGGCCATCGACGATGGCGGTGCGGCGGGGCGAGCCGATCTCGTCGCGGACGGCGAGCAACTCGTCCCGGATGACTTCAAGGCGGCGGGGGCGGCTGCCGAGGATTTCCAGCAGTTCGGTGATCTCGCCGGCGACTTCGGTGAGGTCGGCCTGGATCTTGTCGCGCTCGAGGCCGGTGAGGCGCGCGAGGCGCAGGTCGAGGATGCCGCGGGCCTGGGTCTCGGTGAGGCGGACCTGGTCCTCGACGATCTGGTTGCCGTGGTCGTCGACCAGGGCCAGCAGGGACGCGATGTCGGCGGCGGGCCAGCTACGCTCCATCAACGCGGCGCGCGCGGTGGCGGAGTCCGGGCTGGTGCGGATGACGCGGATGACGTCGTCGATGTTGGCCACCGCGATGGCCAGGCCGATCAGCAGATGGGCGCGGTCGCGCGCCTTGTTCAGCTCGTAGCGGCTACGGCGGAGCACGACCTCCTCGCGGAAGGCGAGAAAGACCTGCAGCGCGTCCTTGAGGCCCATCAGGCGCGGACGCCCGCCGTCCAGGGCGAGGAAGTTGACGCCGAAGCTCGTCTGCAGCTGGGTGAAACGGTAGAGGTGATTGAGGACGACTTCGGGCGTGGCGTCGCGCTTCAACTCGATCACGATGCGCATGCCGTCGCGGTCGCTCTCGTCGCGGAGGTCGGAGATACCCTCGACCTGCTTGGCGCGGACGAGTTCGGCGATCTTCTCCAGCAGCGTGGTCTTGTTGACCTGATACGGGATCTCGTTGACGACGATGGCGACCCGGCTGCCCTTCATCTCCTCGAATACGGCCTTGGCGCGCACGACGAGGCTGCCGCGACCGCCCTCAAAGGCGCTGCGGATGCCGGCGCGGCCGAGGATGAGGCCGCCGGTGGGGAAGTCCGGGCCTGGCGCGATCTTCATGAGATCGTCGAGCGTGGTGTCCGGATCGGCGATCAGGGCCAGGGTGCAGTCGATGATCTCGGTCGGGTTGTGCGGCGGGATATTGGTCGCCATGCCGACGGCGATGCCGTTGGAGCCGTTGACGAGCAGGTTCGGATACGACGCCGGGAGGACCTTCGGCTCGTGCTCGCTTTCGTCGTAGTTGGCTTGGAAATCGACGGTATCCTTGCCGATATCGTCGAGCAGGCGCTCGGCGGAGCGGGCGAGGCGAGCCTCGGTGTATCGCATGGCGGCTGGCGGATCGCCGTCGATGGAGCCGAAATTGCCCTGGCCGTCGATCAGCGGCACGCGCATGGAGAAGGGCTGGGCCATGCGGACCATGGCGTCGTAGATCGAGCTGTCGCCGTGCGGATGGTATTTGCCCATGACGTCACCGACGACGCGGGCGGATTTGCGATAGGGCTTGTCGGCGGTGTAGCCGCTCTCGTGCATGCCGTAGAGGATGCGGCGATGCACCGGCTTGAGGCCGTCGCGAGCATCGGGCAGCGCGCGGCTGACGATGACGGACATCGCATAGTCGAGGTACGACCGGCGCATCTCGTCTTCGAGCAGGACCGGCGGATTGGCTGGTATCTGGGCGGGCGTGTCGGGCGTATCGCTCAAAGCGCTGAATTCCGTTGCGAATGGAGGCGACGGCTGACGGTCGTCGCCTCGCGAATCCCATCAGGGTATCGCGGAAATAGGGCGTTGCGTAAAGGTCCGGCCGGAAGCGGCCAGCCCGGCGGGCACAGACGGAGACGCGCCCCCGTGCATCGGGTAAGCGGGGGCATGATCGCGCCGGAGCCACGGGCGGAGTCCACGAGCGTGTGGCCCGCTATCCTTCAAGTCGTTTGCGGCGTGATGCTGTTCTCGATGTCCGACACGATGGCGAAGTACCTGCGCGAGGCGGATCTGCCGGCCGTCGAGATCGCCTGGGTGCGCTACATCGTCTTTGTGCTGTTCGGTCTGGTCGTCACGGGGCGGCGACGGTTCACCGGGTTGTGGCCGCGGCGGCCGTGGCTGCAGGTGCTGCGCGGGCTGACGCTGCTGGGGTCGTCGGTGTTCTTCATCGCCGGGCTGAGCTTCCTGCCGCTGGCGGAAGCGGCGGCGCTTTCCTTCGTGTCGCCGGCGTTCATCACAGCACTATCGGTGCTGATCCTGCATGAAAAGGTGGGCGTGCACCGGTGGGGGGCGACGCTGGTCGGCCTGCTCGGGGTGTTGATCGTGATCCGGCCGGGAAGCAGCGCGCTGCAGATGGCGGCGCTGTACCCGTTGAGTTCGGCGGCCTGTTGGGCGGCGGCGATGATCGTGACGCGGATCATCGGCGGCACGGATCGGAGCGAGGCGACGCTGCTGTGGAGCGCCTGCACCGGGCTGGTGGTGCTGACCGTGTTGCTGCCGCTGGTGTATCGGACGCCGACGCTGTTCGAGGTCGGGCTCGGCATCGCGATCGGCGTGTTCTCGTCGGGTGGGCAGTACCTGCTGATCCTGGCCTATCGGCGGGCGACGGCGTCGGTGCTGGCGCCGTTCTCCTACATCCAGCTGCTATCGTCGGCGACGGCGGGATATTTCGTGTTTGGAGCGCTGCCGGACGCGGCGGCGTTTGCCGGCGCGGCGGTGATCATCCTGAGCGGGATGTACATCGTGTATCGCGAGCGGGTCCGGGCCCGCCAGGCCCGGACAGCTTAGAAGGCCAGCTTAGAAGGGCTGAACCGGCGGCATCAGTGGCGTGTGCCGCAGCGTCATCAGGAAGCAGCGGCGGTCCCCGCGGACCTGTTCGGTCAGCAACATCCAGCGGCGGCGCTGCAAGCCGTTGCGCCAGCGCGGCTGGGAGCCGCCGCACGGGATCATGACGATGACGGGGTGCAGCATGCGGCGTTCGCGGGCACGACGGATTTCGGCGGCGTCACGCAGTCTGACGTGACGTTCCCCGTGACGGTCATGGCCGAGGTGGAAGTGCAGCCGATGACGGATCATGCGCGCAGGTCCCGGAAGAAAGCGGTGACGTCCTCGGCCAGGGCGGCGGGTTGTTCCAGGGCAGCGAAGTGACCACCCTTGCGCATGGGCGTCCAGCGACGGATGTCGGTGTAGTAGCCGGACGCGATGCTGCGGGGCGGCCGGCGGATCTCGCACGGGAACGCGGCATGCCCGACGGGGACGTCCACGGTGGTGCCCTTGGGGATCGGGTCGTCGCCATGCAGGCGGGCGTAATAGGGCCAAAAGGAGGAACCGATCGCGCCGGTGAACCAATATAGCGCGATGTTGGCGAGCATGCGGTCGCGGCTGATCGCGCTCTCGATTTGGCCGTCATTATCGGACCAGGCGTGAAACTTCTCGGCGATCCAGGCGGCCAGGCCGGCCGGGCTGTCGGTCACTGCGAAGGCGAGGGTCTGCGGGCGGGTGCCCTGGATGGCGGTGTAGCCGGACTGCTCGGTTTTCCAGACCTCGATCTGGTCGAGGTAGGCCTGCTCCTCCGGCGTCGGGTTCGCCGGCTTGGCATCGTTCGGCAGCGACAGCATGTTCAGGTGGAGGCCGATGACGGAGGCCGGGTAGCGGGCAGCCAGGTTGGAGCCGATGTGAGCGCCCCAATCGCCGCCCTGGACGGCGAAACGCTGGTAGCCAAGCACCTCGGTCATCAACGAGTGCATCGTGTCGGCGATGTCCGAGACGCCGAAGCGCTTCTGGCCGGGCTCGAATGACAGGCCGTAGCCCGGCAATGACGGCGCCACCACGGTGAAGCCCGCCGCGGCGAGACGCGGGATGATGTCGATGAACTCGAACAACGAGCCCGGCCAACCATGCATCAGCAACAGCGGCGTGGGATCGGGGCCATCGCCGGGAACGTGCAAGAAATGCTGGCGGCCGCCGTCCAGCTCGAGGGTGAACTGCGGAAAGGCGTTGAGCGCGGCTTCCTGGGCGCGCCAGTCGAACCGGTCATGCCAGTAGCCGACCAGCTCGCGCATGTAGGCGACGTCGGTGCCGAAGGCCCAGGGCTCGCCATTCTGGGACGTCGGGGGCGCCTGGTCAGGCCAGCGGGTTCGCGCCAGGCGGTCCTTCAGTGCGGCAATGTCGGCGTCGGGAATCGCAAGGGTGAACGGCACAGGTGTCGGCATAGGGGTACCCTACCGCGATCCGGCATCGGAGGGGAGCCGACCGTGACGACGCTTCCGACAAATTGAGACGTCTCGGCACGATGCTTGTAAGCCTCTGGAGGGAGGGGCAAGCTCAAGCAAAACACGGGCGAGAGCTGAGATGCTGGACGGACAGGATGTGGCGCTGATGCGCCTGGCATACGACGCCGATCTGGGTGGCTCCGTCCCGTTGCCGGCCGGCTTCACCGCGATGACCAATGCGGGCCTGGCGTTGCGAGTGCAAAACGGACCGATGATCCGGGGACCGGGCATCTACATCGATCAGATCACCAACGGTTTCTATAACTACTATGAGTCCCGCGTGCTGGCGACCGTCGGCACCCTGAACGGCGTGACGACGGCGACGCTCGCGTTCAGCGATGCCGCCAACGAGAGTGCGTCCGTCCGGGGCCTTACCGGGATTGCTGACCAGTATGGCCTGTTGAGCCGGCTCATCGCAGCCTTCGACGCGTTGGTGACGCGACAAGGGGTGACCCAGGTGGCCGTGACCGGCAACGGGCTGGGCGGGGCCATGGCACAATTCTACATGGCCGCTCATGCCGACACCGCGACCGTGCAGTATCGTGCCGACACGTTCGGCTCTTCCGGCGCGGCGATCTCGGCCGGCGCCGATCCGCGCATCAACCTCGTTCAGATCGCCGACGACCCGGCGGTCTATGTCGGTCAGAATCGCGCCAGCATCCCCGCACAGATCCAGGCCGATCCGACGCTCGCATCCACCTCGCTGTTCAATGGCGGACAGGTCTATCCCGGCTTAACCATGAGTGATCTGAACCGTTCGCTTCCCAGCTTTACCGCCAACTACGTCAATCGCGGCAACCTCACCCTGCTGCCGAACGCCGATGGCTCGTTCACCCAGCCGGGCACCCTTGCCACCGCGACCGCCACCAGCGTCGGCGAGGCAGCGGCCACCACCTACCTATCCCGGATGGAGGCGCTCACCGGCAGCGTGGGCGACGATCAGGCCCCTGCCCCGATCACCGCGACCACCACCGGGCCAGCCGTTTACCGCTTCTTCGACACCTCGAACGGATCGCATTTCTATACCAGCAGCCAAACCGAACGGGACGCGCTCATCAAGACCGTCGGCACGCCGCTCGGCTACGAAGGGTTCAGCCTCAATGCCGTGCTGCCCGCCAATGACCCGGCGGCGGCTCCGGTGTTTCGCTTCTTCGATACCAACAACGGCTCGCACTTCCTCACGGCCAGCAGCGTCGAGCGAGACAGCCTGCAGACGACCCGGCCGGACCTCACCTTCGAGGGAATCGCGTTCTACGAACACACCAGCCCCGGGGCGAACGACACCGCGGTCTATCGCTTCTTCGACACGACGACCGGCTCGCATTTCTTTACCCCAAGCCAAACGGAACGCGGCTCGGTGATCGCGACCCGGGCCGATCTCGTCAACGAGGGCATCGCTTTCTACACCGCCAAGAGCTGAACGGCCGCGGTCCGACCGACGGTCAGTGCGGTCTCGCCGCGGCCGGCGTTAGGGTTTTTAGTTCGCGCCCTGCGCGCTTCGCACCCCGTTCAGCACCGCCTCATGCGTCGCCAATATGCGCCGCAACGTAGGCTTTCCTTTGTCGCTGGCTTCGGAAATGCCCTCGTGCATCTCCTCGATCCCGGTCACCATCTGCTCGGCCAGGCCTGATAGCCTTTCCTGCAGCTGTTCGTCGTCATCGGCGAGTTCGACCTTCCATTTCTCCAGCACGCGAGACAGCTCGGTCGTGGCGCGGTTGGGCGGGACGCCGGCTTGCAGGAGCTTGATCAGGGGGGCCAGGTCGGCCGCAGGAGAGCGTGACATGCAGGGGAAGTAGGCGAGCGAACCACGGATGGCTACCCTGAGCATGACCCCGCAGGGACAACGGGCTTGTCGGGTGCGTGCCTTCCGATCAGAATTCTGGCCACCGGGTCGCCCACAAGACCCGGCGGAGAACGCCCAGTGATCATTTCTGCCCGTTGCCATTTGGCTTTGGCCATCTTGGCATTCGCCTTGCCTGCTGCAGCCCAGACTTCGGCACCGCGCGACGTTCCTGCGAAAAGCATTCCCGTTCCCGGCACGATCAGCCCGCAGATGCAGGCGATCGTGGGGCAGCCGCTCCGCACCAATTGGGACAAGCCGCCGACCACGCCGGGCGGGTGGCGCGAGCTGTCCGACGGCATCGCGAAATCGGTCGCGCCACAGATACCGGACATGGCGAAACGAATGGGGGTCAGCATCGAGCCTTCCGTGCTCGACGGCGTGAGGATCTATACGATCACGCCGACCGACGTCCCGGCGCAGAACAGCAATCGCCTGGCGGTCCACGTCCATGGCGGCTGCTACGTGCTGAACCCCCGAGAGGCGGTGCTGCCGGAAGCGATCTTCATGGCCGGGTTCAACCGGATGAAGGTGATCGCCGTCGACTACCGAATGCCGCCGGAAGCCTATTTCCCCGCCGCGCTGGACGACGCCATGACCGTCTACAAGGCCGCGATCAAGATGGTGCCGCCCGGCAACCTGGCCGTGTTCGGCAGCTCCGCCGGCGGCGCGCTGACGCTGGAGATGATGCTGCGCGCCAAGCGTGACGGCCTGCCCATGCCCGGCGCCATCGCCCCCGGCACCCCCATGTCAGACGCGACGGAGCAGGGCGACACCTTCCAGACCAACGCCCTGGTCGACAACGTGCTGGTCTCGCCCAAAGGCTTCTGCGACGCGGCCACGCGCTTCTATGCCCAAGGTCACGACCTGGCTGACCCGATGCTGTCACCGGTCTACGGCGACGTGCACGGCTTCCCGCCGACCATCCTGACCAGCGGCACGCGCGACCTGCTGCTGAGCAACACAGTGCGCATGCATCGCGCCTTGCGACAGGCCGGGGTGGAAGCGTCGTTGCAGGTCTACGAGGCGCAGTCCCATGCCCAGTTCTATCGTGACGACCGCATCCCGGAGGTGAAGGAGGCTTTCGGCGAGATCGGCCAGTTCTTCGATCGGCACTTGGGGAAGTAGGATGCGCGCCGCTCTCGCGCTGCTCTGCGTCCTCCTGCTGCATCGTCCCGCCGTCGCGGCGGACGAGCCCGGCCTGCAACGCTTCGCGATCGGTGACTTCAAGCTGGAGTCGGGCGAGGTCATCCACGATTTCAACATCGCCTACATGACGGAAGGCACGTTGAACGCCGCGAAGTCGAACGCCGTGCTGATGGTGACGGCCATCGGCGGCAACCATCACCGGATCGACTTCCTGATCGGCCCGGGCAAGGGCATCGACACCGACCACCTGTTCGTCATCAAGACCGACGCCATCGGCAACGGCCTCACCACCTCCCCGTCCACCAGCACGACCCAGCACGGGCCGGATTTCCCGCACTTCACCATCCGCGACATGGTGGAAAGCCAGAACCAACTGCTCCAGCATCTGGGCATCACGCACCTGGTTGCCGTCGCCGGTGCGTCCATGGGCGGCATGCAGACGCTGCAGTGGGGGGTGAGCCATCCCGGCATGATGGATGCGCTGATCGCCCTGACCCCCATGGCCCGCACGACGCCCTGGTCTATCGCGGTCAACCACGCCACCCGCCGCGCCCTGATGCTCGACCCGGCGTTCCAGGGCGGGCGCTACACCGCCCAGCCCGAGGCAGGCTGGCGGATGCGGGCCGACGTTCTCCAAGTGCTGGCCACCCGAACGCCCGAGGCGATGCGGCGGCAGTTCGATCAGCCCATGGACGTGATCCCCTGGATCGGTGGCCAGGAGGATGCGGTGGTGAAGTCCGGTTTCGACGCCAATGACTGGATCGCACAAACCTGGGCCTACGATCGCCACAACGTCGGAGACACTCTCGTGGACGGCAAACCGACCTACGGTGGCGATCCCGTCCGGGCATTGCGCAGCGTCAAGGCGAAGGCGCTGCTGATGTCCGGTGAGCTCGACCTCTACAACCCGGTGGAGGACGGAGTCGCAGCCGCGGCCGCAATTCCCGATGGACGGCATGTGACGATCCCGAGCGTGCAAGGCCACGTTGCCGCGTCGCCGGGCTTCAAGGCCGCGGATCTCGAGTTCATTAACGTAACAGTGGCGGCGCTGTTGCGAGATGTAACGAAGAACTGGCAAACGTTGCAGTAAAATAACCATCACCGAATAAGGGTCGCAATCAGAACGGCAGCGATTCGACTTCCAGCGGGTATGCTGTTGGAGTGAGGTGTTTATGTCACTGAAATGAGGCTCTAAGAACTTCTACCGATATGGAAGCAGTGGCTGGTTGTCGCTTGTTAATACACACGATAACAAGGGCCGTTATCCCTCGTCAGGAACGGCTTGAACCAGATGCAAACAGTTACGCAAAATAGCGCGGCAGCCACTTCCGGATCTACGCTCACCTATGCCGGCTCACCCGGCAATCCTAGCACGGCAACCATCTCCACCCTGCCCGGCGGTGGAGCGGTCACAACGGTCAATCTCACCAACGCCAATGTCACCTTGGACATCTCGACGGGGTCCGGCGCCGTGGTGTCCGGCAACATCGGCAGCGGCGGAACCCTGACCTTCAAGAGCACGGTGGGGATCGCGGCGGGCTCGACGGTGACGTTTACCGGGACCGACAGCAGGCTCGTGCTTGGCAGCGGGATCACGGTTGGCGTCATCAGCGGCATCGCCGGGTTCGCGCCGGGGAGCACGATCGACGTGAGCGGGGTGGCGGCCAGCGTCGCCTATTCCGACGACTCCGGCTCCGGCTCCGGCGGGACACTGACGTTGCTGGACAGCAGCGGGACCGCGTTGGCGTCGTTGCCATTGACCACGGGCGAATACGTGGCCGGCAATTTTCGGCTGTCCAGCGATGGCAGCGGCGGCACGCTGGTCAATTTCGGCATCGTGGTCAGCGGCATCACGGCGGCACCGGCGACGGCGGATCTCGGGCCGGGCGCCACGGCCGTGCTCACCGTGGCAACGTCAGCCCCGGTCACGGTGACCGGCGGCACCCCGACGCTGACGCTCAATGACGGCGGCACCGCCATCTTCGATCCCACGACGTCGACCGCGAGCAGCCTGGCCTTCAAATACACGGTAGCGTCGGGGCAGAACACCGCCGACCTCGCGATACTGAACGCGAACCTGAACGGTGCAACCGTGAGCGGGGTCAGCGGGGTTCCCGTCGATCTGTCCGGCGCCGCCGGCAATCCCGCCGGGATCCTGCAGATCGACACCACTGCGCCGACCGTGACCGGGGTTTCCACCAACCCGGGCTCGGGAACGCTGGGCGCCGGCCAGGTCGTGGCCATCGGCGTGGCAACCAGCGAGGGCGTCGGAGTCACCGGCGGCACCCCGACGTTGGCGCTGAACGATGGCGGAACCGCGACGTACGATCCGAAGGCCTCGACCCCCTCCAATTTGGTGTTCACGCACACCGTGCAGCCTGGTCAGAACAGCGCGGACCTCGCCGTGGTCGGCTTCAACCGCAACGGCGCCAGCATCACCGATGGGGCCGGCAACGTGGCCGATCTGACGGGCGCACTGATCAATCCAGCCGGAACGCTGGTGATCGCCGGCGGTAGCACCGGCTCGGGCAGTTCCGGCGGTGGCTCGATCGGTAGCGGCTCCAGTCCGGGAACGTCGACACCGGCGGGTTCATTCGGCGTCTACCGCTTCTTCGACAACTCTACCGGAACCCACTTCTTCACCGCTGATGTCACCGAGAAGAACGCGCTGATGAACCCGGCTCTGAGCACCTTCCGTCCCGACCTGCGCGAGGAGGTCAATAATTTCGGAGCGCTCAATCCGACGGTCACGGATGCGAACGCGATTTCCGTGTATCGCTTCTTCGATACCCGATACGGAACCCACTTCTTCACCGCCAGTCAGACCGAAGCCGCCGACCTGCGCAACATGTCCTCCAGCAGCTACCGGCCGGATCTGGTGTACGAAGCGGGCAGCAGCTTCCAGGAGCACAGCACCCAGCAGACCGGGGACGTGGCCGTGTATCGCCTGTTCGACAAGAACTACGGGACCCACTTCTACACTGGAAGCCAGTCCGAATACGCCGCCATCACGACGGCAGGCACGACGACATACCGGGCCGATCTCGTGTCCGAAGGGATCGGCTTCTACGCACCCTCCGGCTCTTACTCGTAGGCGACGCCGTCTCGACCTGGCCGCATGGCGATTCTTCGTCGTGCGGCCAGGTCTCTTCCTTCAACACCTGCGCGATTTGACCCCGAAACCTGCAGCTCGCCGACCTGGCCTGGTTTCGGGATCGAACACTGCCCGTTGATAGGCAGTTAGAA
>CAZTJC010000059.1:20787-22066 GCA_964613945.1 uncultured Acetobacteraceae bacterium | reverse complement strand
CGCGCCAGGATGTCCAAGCCGCGGGCTGCACCCCGCGTCTTGTCCAGCGCGCGGGCGACGGCGGTGGCGATCTCGGCCAAGCGCGCCGGGTCATGATCGGCGGTGATGAAGAAGCGTAACCGCGCCGTCCGCTCCGGCACCGCCGGGTAAATGATCGGATGGACGTTGATGCCTTCCTCGAACATCAGGTCCGCCGCCTTGGCGGCGTGGATCGAACTGCCGACGATGACCGGAACGATCGCCGCCCCAATCGACGTCCCGGTATCCAGCCCGGCGGCCTGCGCCGCATGGAGGAACGCCAAGCCGTTGCGCTGCAGCGCGGTGACGCGTTCGGGTTCGGCCCGCATGATCCGTAGCGCCTCGATCGCGGCTGCCGTCACCGGCGGTGGCAGCCCGACCGAGTAAACGTAACCCGGCGTCGCGAAGCGCAGGTAATCGATCAGGTCGTGCCGCCCCGCGACATAGCCGCCGCACCCCGCCAGCGTCTTGCTCAGCGTGCCCATCCAAAGATCGGCGTAGCTCCCGTCCAGGCCGCAATGCTCGGCGATCCCCGACCCGGTCGCGCCCAGCACGCCGACCGAGTGCGCCTCGTCCACCATCAGCGACGCGCCCCACCGATCCGCGATCGACCGCAGACGTGCCAGGTCCGGCACGTCGCCATCCATGCTGTAATGGCCCTCGACGATGATCAACACTCGATCGACATTGCCGCGGATCGCCGCAAGGTGGCGATCTAGATCGTCCAGATCATTGTGCTTGAATGATATCCGCCGTGCGCCGGACATGATGGCGCCCTGGATGATGCTGTTGTGGCTCAGCGCGTCGTGGAGGCAGGCATCCTTTGGCCCGATCAGCGTGCCGATCACCGACACGTTGGTGGCGTGACCGCTGACCAGGCACATGCAGGCTTCCGAGCCGTGCAACTCGGCGAGGTCCGCTTCCAGCTGCCGATGCAGCGCGCGCTCGCCGGAGACGATGCGGCTGGCCGAGACGGAGGTGCCCTGGTCGTCGATCGCCGTCTTCGCCGCCGCGCTGACTCGCGGATCGCCGTTCAAGCCGAGGTAATTATAGGAAGTGAAGCTGTCGAGGCGGCGCTCGCCGATGCGGACCGACTGCGCCGGCACGCCGTCATGCACCCGGCAGTATGGGTCAGACATCTTCAGCAACGACGCGACCTGTCGCATCGTCGCCATCTCCTTGCGCATCGCCGGGTCGCCGAGGGCGGCGGCGGTGAACTGCCGCGGGGCCGGTGCGGCAGGCTCGGCGCGGCGCAGCGACA
>CAZTJC010000059.1:5224-20687 GCA_964613945.1 uncultured Acetobacteraceae bacterium | reverse complement strand
GCGGCGGTGAACTGCCGCGGGGCCGGTGCGGCAGGCTCGGCGCGGCGCAGCGACAGGCGTTGTGCCAGCGTGTCGCGCACGGAGGCAGACAAGCCGTAAACGGGACTTTTCTCGCTCATTCCGCGACTTTCAATTCGACGGTGTCGACCGGGTCCGCATCGTGGCGGCGCAGCACGTCCTCAAGCACCGTTGCGGCCGGCGCATCCTGCCGATCGCCGCGGACGGAGCGTGCGAGCACACCGGCCAGGCTCAGCGGCGTCGTGGTGTCCAACAGCGCGAACAGCGGCAGCGACATGCCGAACCGCGCTTCCATCCCGAGCCGGAGTTCCACGGCCATGAGGCTGTCCATGCCCACCTCGGCGAGCGGACGCGCCGGGTCGACCCGCTCGACGGGCAGGCGCATGACGGAGGCCATCTCCTCGATCAACAGCCCGAGGATCAGGCTCTCGGCTTCCGCATCGTCATGGCCGGTCAGCATGGCGCGGATGTCGACGGCAGGCGCCGCGTTCTCGCGATGCTGCGCCAGCCAGGCGTAGGCGGGAGCCTGCAGCGCCGTGAGCAGTTGCTTGGCGCCGTTCCAGTCCATGGGCGCGTAGGTGACGACCGGCAGGCCCGATTGCAGCATGCGGGGCAGGCCGTCCAGCGCTTCCACGGCGGTCATCGGTGCGGCGCCCATGCGGCGCTCGAGTTCCTCCGCGACGCCGGCCTGCCGGGTCAGGATGCCGGCATCGGCGATCGGCCCCCAGCCCACGGCCAGGGCCGGCAACCCGGCCCGATGCCGCCGCCGCGCGATCGCTTCCAGCGCGGCGTTGGCGGCGACGTAGTTGGCCTGCCCCGGGTTGCCCAGCACCGTGGTCACCGACGAGAACAGCAGGAACAGCTCGAGCCGATCGTCGCGGGTCATCTGATCCAGCAGCTCGGCAGCGCGCCACTTGGCCCTGAGCGACCGCTCGAACTTCGCGGAGTCGAGTGAAGCGATGAGCCCGTCCTCGAGGTGTATCGCGGCGTGGACGACCCCGGCGATCGGCCCGAGCTCGCGCCGGATCGCCGTCAGCGCCTTGTCGAGCGCTTCGGCATCGGCAGCGTCGCAGCCATAAGCCCGGGCATCGACACCATGGGCGTGCAGCGCGGCGATCGCGTCAACCGCGCCGGGGGTGCGCGCACCGCGGCGACCGAGCAAGGCCAGCCGTCGCGCCCCGTGGCGGGCCAGCCAACGCGCCGTCTCCAGCCCGAAGCCGCCGAGCCCGCCGACGACGACGTAGCTCGCATCGGCGCGGGCGGTGAAGCTTGCGGGACGCTGTGGCACCGGCAGGGGCGCGTCGTCCGGAACCAGCACCAGCTTGCCGATATGACCGGCGGCCTGCATCAGGCGGAACGCCTCGGCCGCCTGCGCCAATGGCATCTCGCGGCGGGGGAGGGGGCGTACACGACCGTCGGCCAGCAGCGCCGCCACCTCGTCCAACACCTCGCGCGCCACCGCCGGGCGCTTGGCCGCCAGCTGATCGACGTCGATGACGTGGTAGGAGATGTTGTGCCGCATCGGGCGCAAGCCGATCGACGTGTTGCCGTACACGTCGCGCTTGCCCAACTCCAGGAAGCGACCGAATGGTTTGAGCAGGCCCAGGCTGCGCTCCATCGCCTCGCCATCGAGCGAGTTCAGCACCAGGTCCACGCCCTCCTGCCCGGTCGCGGCGAGCACGTCGTCGGCAAAGCTGAGCGACCGGCTGTCCAGCACGTGATCGACGCCGAGACTCCGTAGCAGCGCCCGCTTCGCATCCGACCCGGCGGTGGCGAAGATCACCGCGCCGCGGTTGCGGGCATACTGGATCGCGGCCAGACCCACCGCCCCGGCGCCACCATGGATCAGCACGCGCTCGCCGGCCCTGAGCTGCCCGAGGGTGCCCAAGGCGTAGGCGACGGTCAGGTAGGCGACGGGAATGGTCGCGCCATCGGCGAAACTCATGCCGTCCGGCATCTTTAGCGTCGCGAAGGCGGCGGTGACGGCGTGGGTGGCCAGGCAGGTCGAGGCAACGGCCATGACCCGGTCGCCGGGCGTGAAGGCGTCGACGTCGGGTCCAACCGCGGTGACAACGCCGGCGCACTCGAAGCCGAGGCCGGGGCCGGCGAAACCGTGCAGCAGCGCTTCGTCGGGCAGCAGGCCCATGGCCCACATCACGTCCCGGAAGTTCAACCCGGCCGCGCGCACCTCGAGCGCGACCTGGCCCGGTCCGGGCTCGGCCGGCGTGAAGCTCTCGAACTGCAGGCTGTCGAGGCGGCCGGGTCGGCTGACGACAAGACGGCGGGCCGGGTCGTGCTCGTCGACGCCGGATATCGGCAGTCCAGGCCGGAAACGGCTCACGCGACGGTCGGAGCCACCGATGACGATGTCGGTTTCCCTGCTCGGCGAGGTGATCTCCGCCGCGACCAGCGCGGCGGCTTCATCCAGGGAGATATGGTCGGCAACGTTCAGCGTGCGACAAGTGACGGTCGGCGCTTCGTTGGCCACGACGCGACAGGCGGCGGCGAGCGAAGCGGCACCGGGGTCGACCGGCCCCGTACCATCGTGCTCGCCGTGCAGCACCAGCCACAACGGCAATGCGGGACCGGCAGCCGCCAGCGCCGCTTGCACGAGACCGGCCAACCAGGCCGGCGCATCGCTCTCCGCCAGCATCGGCGGCGGCATGACCACCAGGCCGGAGAGCCCGGTCAGATCGACAGGGTCGGTCAACTCCGCCCGCCGGGTGTCGAGACGCGCGGCAAGAGCATCGGCTGCGGCATCACCGGGCGCGGCCAGGAGCAGCAGACGACCGCGGCCGGCACTGCGCGTCACCGCGAGCGGGGAGCCGTGGCCGGTCAGCAGCGCGAAGCCCCAATGCAATCCGTGAACGATGGCCGAACTCGGCGTGGCGAGCCCGGCGGAGGCGAGGGCAACCGCCCAATCCGCAGCGACCCGCAACTGCGCTGGCTGCGCCGTGGCATCCGGCACCGCGAGGAACTGCCAGACACGGTTTGGTTGCGGCTCCAGCAACAGCAGCGTGCCACCCGCGCGGAGCAAACCCGGCAGCGCCGTCAGCAGTGCATCGCGCTCGGCCGGCGCCATCAACGTCAGCGCGTTGATGCCGACGATCAGGTCGAACGGACCGGCCAGCGTCGCGTCGGTGGCGGGCCGGGCAACGGTCCGCGCGGTCGGCAGATGCAGCATCGTCTCGCGCAACACCGGCAGCTCGTCGGCGCCGGCCAGCACGCAGTAATCCGCTGGTGGGACATCGCGCAGCGCGGGCAGCAGATCGGTCGCCAATGTGCTGCGGCCGGCGCCGATCTCCAGGATGCGCAAGCCGGGTCGCCCCGCCACGGCGGCGAGGGTCGCCGCGCGCATCGCGTCCAGGCCCGCCGTCGCGGTCGGGGACGCCGTCAACATCTGCTCAAGCAGCGCCGGCGGCAGCGTGCCACCTGGCGGTGCGCCGGCCAGGCCGGCCCGGAACCGTTCCGCGGCAAGCGACAGCAACGCGGCATCGGCCACCGCGGTCGGAGTCTCGAAGGCGATGGCGCCCAGGAGATCGTCGGCGCGGATGCCACCGAGTTCGGTGTGCACGCTCGTGCCGTCGAGCAGGCCGTCCTCGTTCAGCCAAGCGGTCGCGTCGGTGTGGCCGGTCGGCACCGTGCCGCCATGGGCCAGCACCGCTTCCTGGATCGCGGCGGAGATGTAGATGTCGGCGAGCCCGGGCGCCTGTTCCTCGGGCGTCTGCAGTGCGGGGCTCGCCACTTCATCGATCGGTGCGGCGACGGAGATCTGGTGGAGGCAGTGCGCCGCCGGGTTACGGACTGGCGCGGCGTTGGTGCGGACGAACCAGCAGCCGTTCAGCTCCAGCAGCGCCTCCCCGTCGGCATCGTGGACCAGCACGTCGGCGCAGATTGCGCGCGGGCCGACATGGCGCACGTGTAGCTTGGCCCCGGTCGCGGTGCCGGCGCGGAAGCTGCGCACGCGCTCGAAGCGCCACGGCAAGACGCCGCCGGCCTCCTCATGCAGCCGCAGCAGGCTCGCAGCCAGGCCGACGAGGCCCTGGAACGCGCCGTCCAGCAGGGATGGATGGATGATCTGGTTGAGTGCGGCGTCCGTGGTTTCGCGCAAGTGCACGGCGGCATCGCGCGGCCCCAGCAGATCGACCGACGTCACCGTCCGGAACGCGGGCCCGTAGTGCAAGCCCAGGCGATCCGTCAGCGCATACAGCTCGGCCGCGGGAATGCTGCGCTGGACGGCGGCGTGCGTCGCCCCCGGCCACGGCAACGGCGTGTCGCTGCCGGCGGTCGAAATCCGGCAGCGGGCATGCGTCGCCCAGCTGGCATCGGCCAAGCGCTGACGCGACGCCAGCGTCAGCTTGCCGTCCGCCCCGAGCGAGGAGCGCAGCGTCTGCGTGGTGCCGGGGGTGAGTACCAGCGGGCTGCCGATGTCGAGATCGCGCAACTCCAGCGTCGCGCCGGGGCCGGCGGTCGTGCGGGCGGCGGCGAGCGCGACCTCGATGAACGCCGCGGCCGGCAGCACCGGCGTGCGGCTGACGGTGTGGTCCTCGAGCCAGGGCAAGCGTGCGACGCTGAGGTCGGACGTCCACTCCCGGCCTTCATCGCTGGCCTGGAAGCCGAGCAGCGCGTGCTGGCGTGCCGGGTTCAACTGGTCGGTGGCTTCCGGCGTGCGTTCGACCCGGAGCGTCTCGCGCTGCCACGCATAGCGCGGCAAGCCGTCCAGCGCGGCCGTGCGGCCGGTGCCGCCCACCGTCTCGGCGATCGAATGCCCGGCGACGTGGCAGCGCGCGGCGCAGATCAGCAGCGGGTCGACCGGCATCGGGCGGCGCACCAGGCTCGGCAGCACGCGGCCGCGCACGCCTTCGGTCGCCACGAGCTTGTTGAGATAACCCTGCAGGATCGGCTGCGGCCCGACCTCGACGAAGATGCGGTTGCCGCTCTCCAGCAGGCGCTCGACACCGCCGGCGAAGTTCACCGGCTCGCGCACGTTGCGCCACCAGTACTCGGCCCCGAGGCGCTGCCCGGGAAGCACGCTGCCCGTCACAGTGGACACGAAGCTCGACTGCGTCGGTCGCGCGACCAGCCCGGCCAGGTCGGCCAGCAACGGCGCGCGGATCGGTTCCATCAGCGGCGAGTGGAACGCATACGGCAGGTCGAGCAGCTCGAACGTCCAGCGATGCGCGGCGGCGTATTCCTTCAACGCCTGCAACTCGCCGACCGGCCCGGCGACGGTCAGCGAGCGCTCGGTGTTGACTGCCGCGACCGCCAGGCCCAGTGCGCCGATTGCGGCGATGCCGTCCTGAACCTCCTCTGGCGTCGCGACCAGCACGGCCATGCCGCCTTCGCCCGCCATGCCGCCCTGGTGCCGGCTGCGCGCCGCGACAACGCGGGCAGCGTCCTCCAGTGTGAGCGCGCCCGCGGCCCAGGCGGCGGCGATCTCGCCGACGCTGTGCCCCAGATGCGCGCTGGCGGTAACTCCGAGCTGCCGCAGGACGCAGGTCGTGGCGTATTGGATGGCGAAGAGCTGCGGCTGCGCTTCCTCGGTCAGACGTAGCCGTTCGGGGTCGGGCGCCCCGCTCAGGCGCTTGACAACCGACCAGCCGAGCAATGGCTGCAGCGCATCGCTGGCGTCGCCGAGATGGGCGCGGAACGCTGAACTGTGCTCCATGGCGTTAGCGGCCATGCCGGCCCATTGGCTGCCGTTGCCGGAGTAGACGAACGCGACCTGATCCGTGCCGACGGCCTCGCCGCGGACAACGGTGTTGCGCTCTCGCCCGGCGACGAAGTCGGACAACCCTTGCCGATAGCCCTCGGCATCGGACGCCACGACGGCCAGGCGATGGGCGTGCTGCTCCCGGAACCGGGCGGCGCCGGCCAGCAGGTCGGGCAACCCGGCGTCGCCGCGTGCCGCGATCTCGTCGCTCCACTGCTCCACCTGCTCGCTCAACGCGGCCGCGGAGCGGGCGGAAAGCAACAGCATCGGCGGCTGTGCGGCCTCGTCCTGTTGCGTGACGACGGGCGGCGCGCTGGAAAGCACGGCGTGGGCGTTGGTGCCGCCGAAGCCGAAGGAATTGACCCCGATGGTGATCGGCCCGCTGCCAGCCACCGTCTCGCCTTCCGGCAATAACCGCAGATTCAGTTCGTCGAACGGAATCGCCGGGTTGGGGGTCTCGCAATGGAGCGAGCGCGGCAACTCGCGGTCCTCGATGATCAGCAGCGCCTTCATCAGCCCGGCCATGCCGCTGGCAGCCTCGAGATGGCCGAGATTGGTCTTCACCGACCCCATGGGCAGCGTCTCGCGCCGACGGGTGCCGAGCACTTCGCCGAGCGCCGCCGCCTCGATCGGGTCACCCACCGGCGTGCCTGTGCCGTGTGCCTCGATGTAGGTCAGCTCGTCGGGGTCGATGTCGAAGCGGTCGTAGATGCCGCGCAGCATATCGGCCTGCGCGACCCGGTTCGGCTGCGAGAAGCCGGTGGTGCGGCCATCCGAATTGGTGCCGGTGCCGCGGATCAGCGCCCGCGCACGGTAACCGGCAGCAGCGGCGTCGTCCTGCCGCATCAACAACACGAAGCCGCCGCCCTCGGCACGGACGTAGCCGTTGGCGCGCGCATCGAACGCATGGCAACGCCCTTGCGGCGACAGCATGGAGGCACGGCTGAAGCCAACGAACGGCTGTGGCGCCAGCAACAGGTTCACGCCGCCCACCAACGCCGCCCGTACCTGCCCCTGCCGCAGCGCCTCGCAGGCGAGATGCAGCGCGACCAGCGACGAGGAACACGCGGTATCGACGGTGAAGCTGGGGCCGCGCAGGTCGAACGCATACGACACCCGGTTGGACAGCGAACACAGCGTCGCTCCGGTCATGGAATAGGCGTCGGCGGACGCGACGTCGCCATTGTGCAGCGACTGGTAGTCCCACGAGGACCCGCCGACGTAGACGCCGACGGCCTGTCCGGCCAGGCTGCGGCTGTCGAGGCCGGCATCCTCGAACGCCTCAAAGGCGAGTTCTAGGCAGAGCCGCTGCTGCGGGTCCATCTGCGCCGCTTCGCGCGGCGAGATGCCGAAAAAGCCGGCATCAAAGCCGTAGACGTTATTCACCACGCCCGCGGCGAACGTGTAGGACCGGCCGCGCTGGCCGGGATACGGATGGAAGTAGAGCGGCTTGGCCCAGCGATCGTCCGGAATTTCGGTGACGGCGTCGCGGCCGGTGCGCAGCAACTCCTGCAGAGCGGCGAGATCGGGCGCGCCCGGAAGGCGGCACGCGGCACCGACGATGGCGATCGGTGATAGTGCGGAAGAGCCGATGGTCTCGCCGTCGCGGTAGTCACTTCCTTCCAAGACCATTCCCTCAAACACAACGCGATCATCGCTGTCGCGCCTTGACCGTTATGACTGAATTGTCGACGTCACGGTGATAGCTGTCGCGCGCTCCGGTAGCAAACCAGTGCTGGAGGATCATAACGGCAGCGTGCTATGCGGGCGACATGCAACGCTACGGTGCGCCATGCGGTTCGGTCGTGCCACGCCTGGCTGATGGATCGACCGGTAAGTCGCTTGGCACGCTGGACGTGTTGTTTGCCGGGGAAGCGTCCGCCGGCCTGCTGGTTCCGGACGGATCTGACCGGGTCATCCAGCGCTTGGCACGACGACGCGACACGGTTGTGCATGGCTGCGAGCAGGGGCTGATCCGAACGCCGGCCTGGGGCCGCGGCCGCCCCTGGCTTTCCGGCACGGTTCGCGCGACCGCCGAGCCACACCGGAGTCGGCTGGGCTGGATCGCCGATGCGTTCGACGCGCCCGTCTCCGCCGGCGACTGCGAACGCGGCCAGCGGGCCGCCGCCGTCATTCTGGAACACCGTCTCGGCGTCGCGTCGTTCGAGGCCGCACGGGTGCCGCCGCGCCGAGTCGTCGTGAGCCCGGCCGCCGCAGACGATCCCGCCGCCGCCGCCCGGGCGCTGGCGACGGGCCTGGCTCATCACGATGGGTCGTGCGTTGCGCTGCTCCTTCCGGCCGACTCCGTCGGCCGGCATTGGTCCCGCCTGCTCGACCGGGCGCGAAAGGCGGGGGTCGCGGTCATGCTCGAACCGGGTGACCCCTGGCCGATACTCGACGGCTGCACCGACCTTTACGGAGATCCCGCCTCCCGCTGGGCGCTGCTGGCCCGGCTGGCCGGCCTGACGGTCCACGACGGCGGCACGGCCGACGACACGCCGGCCTGGATGACCGCCGCCCTGGTGACCGGCGTGCGCTACGCCGACCCGTTCCGTCACGAGGCCATCGATCTCGAGGCGGCGCTGGACATCGCGGTCGATTGGCATCGGCATGGCAGGGGCGTCGTCGGCATCAGCGCCTGCGTGGGAATGTCGGTCTGGAAGCGGCGGCGGATGCGGCAGTTCCTATCGACCGGACGCATCGTTCCGGCCTTTTCGCGCCTCGCCGCGAAGCGGAGCAACGGCGCGGTCGCTGCCTGGGCGTCGCGGGTGCCGCCGGGTCTGGCGGAGGAGTTGAGCGCGCGCGGCCGGCCGCTCGTCCGCGTCGAGGACGGTTTCATCCGCTCGCGCGGCCTCGGCAGCAACTTCCTGCCTCCCTGCTCGGTGGTGCTGGACTGGTCCGGCCAATACGTCGATCCGTCGGCGCCGAGCGACCTCGAGCATCTTCTGGCCGAAACCGAGTTTTCCCCGGCCCTGCTCGACCGTGCGTGGCGCCTGATCGCACGCTTAATCGACGAGGGGGTCACCAAATACGGCAGCATCTCCGCCGCACCTCCCGTCCGACGCGGCACGCCCGGCCAGCGCGTCGTGCTGGTGCCAGGACAGGTGGCGGACGATCTGTCGGTGCGCTTGGCCGGCTGCGGGATGGACAACGCCGCGTTGCTGACCGCCGTGCGAATGGCCGAGCCGGACGCCTTCATTGTATATAAACCACACCCCGATGTTATTGCTGGACATCGCCCTGGTGTAATCGACGGGGCGACGGCAAAATTTGCCGATGAGATCGTCAACGCCGGCAACATGCATGACCTCGTGTCCTCGGTAGATGCGGTGCACACGATCACGTCGCTAGCCGGCTTCGAGGCGCTGCTCCGCGGGCGCGAGGTCGTCACCTACGGTCAACCCTTCTATGCCGGCTGGGGCCTGACCACGGATCGCAACCCGGTTCCCCGGCGGCAACGCCGACTGTCGGTCGAGGCGCTCGTGGCGGCCGCGCTGCTGCTGTATCCGCGCTACGTCGATCCGGTCACCGGCCTGCCCTGTCCGGCCGAGGTGGTGTTGGACCGCATGGCCGACCCGGCGGTCTGGCGGCCGGGATTGCTGACCCGGCTACGCGTGGCGCAGGGCCGGGTCAAGGCGGCGCTGGCGCGGCGTCGCGATTCGCTCGAGCCGCAGCGGCAAGCCCCGTGATGGCCAAGAGCTTTCTCTTTCTGCAGGGGCCCGCCGGTCCGTTCTTTCATCGCCTGGCTGCGCATCTGGCCGGTCAGGGCCAAGCCGTGCATCGCGTCAACTTCAACGGCGGCGACAAGCTCGACTGGCGCGGCGGCGGGATCGATTTCCGCGCCCGGCCCGCCGAATGGACCAGCTTCGTCACCGACGCCTTTGTTCGGCTCGGCATCACCGACCTGGTGCTGTTCGGCGACTGCCGCCCCCTGCACCGCGCCGCCATCCAGGTCGCCCAGGCCAACCAGATCGACGTGCACGTGTTCGAGGAAGGCTACATCCGGCCCGACTGGATGACGCTGGAGCGCGATGGCGTCAACGCGCACTCGCGGCTGCCGCGCAACGCCGCGTTTTACGTCGAGACCGCGGCGGACCTGCCACCGGCGGAGAATGCGGGCGAGCAGATGTTCGCCTCCTCGTTCAACCGGCGGGCGCGGGAAGACGTGCGCTACACGCTCGGCACACTGGCGATGCTGCCGCGCTTTCCGCACTTCCGCACGCATCGGCCTTGGAACATCTGGGTGGAATACGCTGGCTGGCTGTCGATGTTCGCGCGCCGCCGCGGGGCGCGGCAGCGTTCCAGAGAAGCTCACGAGCGGCTCCGGGCGCGCGGCAGCCCGTATTTCGTGCTGCCGTTGCAACTCGACTGCGACTATCAGATCCGTCAGCACTCGACTTTCGGCGGCCTGCAAAAAGTGCTGGACCACGTGCTAGACAGCTTCGCCGCCCATGCGGACGCCGCGGCGCAGCTGGTCATCAAGGCACACCCGCTCGACAACGGCCTGGTGAACTGGCGGCGGCGAACCGAGCAGGCGGTGGAGCGACGTGGGCTGAGCGACCGGGTCGTGTTCCTGGAACTGGGTGACGTCGCCGAGCTGATGCACAACGCGCTCGGCGTGGTCACCGTCAACAGCACCAGCGGCACAATGGCGCTGGCGCGGGGCGTGCCGGTGGCCGTGCTGGGCCAGGCGATCTACGACATCCCCCAGGTCACCTTTGCCGGCACGCTGGACGAGTTCTGGACGGCCCCGGTGCCGCCCGACCCGGCCGTGTTCGACGCCTTGCGCCGCGTGCTGATCGACCGCTGCCTGGTGCGCGGCGGCCTCTACAGCGAGCCGGCGCTGCAAAGCCTGATCGCCGGCGCGACCGACCGGCTAATGGTCGCACGCCCGGCCCATGCCCGCATCGCCCAGGGCTCCGCCCCGCGCCGCGACACCTACCCCTTCGGAGTCGCCACTTCTTGAGGCGCATCCTGCTGACCGGCGCGTCCAGCGGCCTGGGCGCCGGGCTGGCCCGTTCCTACGCGGCGGCAGGCACGGAACTCGGGCTCGTCGGCCGCAACGGCGCCCGGCTCGAGGCGGTCGCGGCCGAATGTCGCGCCGCCGGTGCAACCGTTCGCACCGGCGAGTTCGACGTCGCCGATCCCGGCCCGCTCGGCGACTGGATCACGGCCTGGCAGGTGACCGCGCCGATTGACCTTGCCATCGCCTGCGCCGGCACGTCGGGCGGACCGGCGGCGATCGGCCAGGCCGAAGGCCTCGCCTTGGCGACCCGGCAGATACGCACCAACCTGCTGGGCTGCATGAACACCATCGAGCCGCTGCTGCCAGCCATGATCGCGGCCCGCGCCGGTCACGTCGCCGTCGTCGCCTCCGTCGCCGGTTACCGCGGCCTGCCCTACAGCCCGGCTTACAGCGCTAGCAAAGCCGGCGTGCGCGCTTACGGCGAGGCGCTGCGGGCCTTGCTGCATCCGGTCGGCATTGCGGTGACGGTGATCGTGCCCGGCTTCTTCGACACCCCGATGACCGATCGCTTCAAGGGCGATAAGCCGATGCTCAAGAGCTTGCCAGACATGGTCCGCGTGGTCCGCCGCGGCCTCGATCGGCGCCGACCGCGCATCGTCTATCCACGCTTGCTGGGACTCGGGCTACAGGCCGCCGATCTGCTGCCGGCCATCGTCGGTGACGAGATCCTGCGGCGCGTGCCGTTCCACATCGAACCGGGTGCCTGAGCCATCTTGCATGTGATCCTGGCCTTGGTGCTGTCGGTGGCGGCGTGGGTAGAACTGCGCCGCCGGGTCGGAGCGTGGCGGCCGGGCTTCGCACGGTCGGCCCTGGTGCTGGATTTCCTGCCGATCGCGCTCGGCCTGCTATTGTTCACGATGGCGTCGTCCCGCCCGTTGCTCGCCGCCGTCGTGGTGTCGGCTGCGGCGTCGGGCCTGGCGCTCTGCGACGCGGTTAAGCGCGAGACGCTGTGCGAGCCGGTGGTGTTCGCCGACCGTGCCGAACTGCTCGAACTGTTCCGGCATCCACGGCTCTATCTGCCCTTCGCCGGCACCGGCATCGTCCTCGGCGGTGCGGCCGTGATTGCAGCCGTCCTGACGCTGCTCGCCTGGCTCGAACCGCCGCTGATGCAGCGTTCGGCGACAACGGCGGCGTCGGAGGAAGTCGGTGCGTTCCTGTTGGGCTGGGCGGCGTTCGCCATCCCCTCCCTTCCACCGCTGGCGCGCCGATTGAGCCGGCTGTACCGCCGTTGGAATATCCGCAACGACCCGGTGATCGACATGACCCGGCTCGGCATGCTTGGCTGCTTCGTCGCCCACGCCACCATCGCCCGCGCCGAGCGTAACGAGCGCCAACGCACCGCGACGTCGTTCCTGCCCGACAGCCTGCCGCGCACCGGCCCCGTGGTCGTCGTGCAGGCCGAATCGTTCATGGATTTGCGCCGGCTCGATCCTGGCCTGGGCGAGGCTGTGCAACCGGCCTGGGCTCGGCTGGCGCAGCAGGCCTGCCAGGTCGGGCGCTTCGCCGTGCCGGCTTGGGGCGCCAACACGGTGCGCACCGAGTTCGCGGTGTTGAGCGGCCTCCCCGAGGCCGAGTTAGGGCTGGACCGCTTCAACCCCTATGAAGCCTTCGCCGATGGCACACCGCGCTCGCTCGCCGCCCTGGCCCGGCGCTGCGGCTACCGCACCGTATGCGTCCACCCGTTCGACCTGAGCTTCTACCGCCGCTCCAGCCTTCTGCCGTCGCTCGGCTTCGACCGCATGATCGGGCCCGAAGCGTTCGGCGGCGACGTGACGCCCGGCGACTGGGTGCCCGACGTCGCACTGGGGCCGGTGATCGCTGCTGTCCTGGCCGAGCCGGGGCCGCCGGCCTTCGTCTTCGTCATCACCATGGGTTCGCACGGCCCGTGGCTCGCCGGCCCGCCGCATCCCGCGATCCCGGAGGCGCTGAAGACCGTCCCTTCCGCCGAACAGATCGGGCGCTACGCAGTCAAGCTGGCCGCCGCCGACGCGCTGATCCCGGCCTTGCAGGACGCGCTCTCCGGCCCGGCCGGCGGCACGCTGGTGTATTACGGCGATCACCAACCGAGCTTGCCCGGCTATTTGCCCAACCCGGCCTGCGGCGGTGCGGCGACCGATTACGCCATCTGGCAGCATGGTGCCGAACCGGGTGCGCGGCTCGACATCGAGGCGCATGATCTCGGCGCCGCGCTGGCCAGCATCCTGCACCGTGTCACCGCGACGGTTCCCGCGATCGGCTGAACGCGGTGCGGCTCATCCTGGACCTGTCGCGAACGCTGTCGCGCGCCACGCATCCGGTGCCGACGGGGATCGATCGGGTCGAGATGGCCTATGCGCGCTGGCTGATCGAGCACGAGGCGGCCGCGCTGTCCTTCGCGGCGTGTCATCCGATCGGCCGCGTCGGCACGCTGCCCTATGCCCCCACAGTCGCCATGCTGAACGAGGTGAGCGCGCGGTGGGCTGGCGATGCTGGCGCCCCCGACACTGCGGCAATCACGCGAAGCACACGGTCGTTGCGTAACCGGCTGTTGTTGCGCGGTGACGTGCCTACCGGATCGCGGCTACGGCCACGGCGCAAGGACTCCGCGTATCTTCTGATGTCGCACCATCATCTCGACCGCTCCGCCATCGTCGACGCCGCAGCCCGGCGCCGCAATGCCGCGCTCATCGTCCTGGTGCATGACCTGATCCCGCTCGAGTTCCCGGAATACGCCCGCCCCAACGAACCCGCGCGCCATGCGCGCCGGATGGAGACGGTGGCGCAACTGGCCGACGGCATCGTGGTCAACAGCGAGGCGACCGGCCTAGCGTTGCGTCCATGGCTGCAGCGCGCCGGGCGCGACGTCCCGGTGCTGACCGCGCTGCTGGGAGCCGACATTCCCACACGCGCCGCCAACGGTCCGTCATCGTACCCGCATCCTTATTTCGTGCTGATCGGCACGATCGAACCGCGCAAGAACCATCTGCTTTTGCTGCATCTCTGGCGCCGACTGGTGGCCGAACTGGGACCCGCGGCACCGCATCTGGTGCTGATCGGTCGCCGCGGATGGGAGAACGAACAGATCGTCGATCTCATCGAACGCTGCGACGTGCTGCAGCCGGTGTTTGCCGAATACGGCGACCTGTCCGACGCGCAGACCCAGGCCTGGGTCCGCGGCGCCTGCGCGGTGCTGCTGCCGTCCTTCGCCGAAGGCTACGGATTGCCGGTGGCCGAGGCGCTGGCCCAAGGCGTGCCGGTGCTGTGCAGCGATCTGCCGGCGTTGCGCGAGGTCGGCGGCGACGTACCGGAATATCTTGATCCGCTTGACGGGCTCGGCTGGCGGCAGGCGATCCTGGATTACGCCGCGCCGGGCTCGCCGCGGCGCCGGGCGCAACTCGGGCGGCTGGTCGGGTGGGTGCCGCCGTCCTGGGACCGCCATGTCATCGCAGCGATTGGCTTCGCCCGCCGCATCGTCACCGGGTCGCGCTCGAGTTGATAGAACGAACGCTTCCCGCCTAGCGTTGACCCGATGCACTGGCGGGAGCCCTGGACGATGAGCACGAGCATAGCCGAGACGATCGTCAAGACGCTGGCGGATTACGGCATCGAGCGGATGTGGGGCCTGACCGGCGACAGCCTCAACGCCCTGAACGCCGCCTTGAGCACCGACGGGCGCATCCGCTTCATGCACGTGCGGCACGAGGAAGCCGCGGCCTTCGCGGCCGGGGCCGATGCGGCGGTGAGCGGCGGGCTGGCGGTGTGCGCCGGGTCGTGCGGGCCGGGGAATTTGCATCTGATCAACGGCTTGTTCGACTGTCATCGCAACCGGGTTCCGGTGCTGGCGATCGCGAGCCACCTGCCGTCGAGCGAGATCGGGCTCAACTATTTCCAGGAAACGCACCCGACCGAGCTGTTCCGCGAATGCAGCCATTTCTGCGAGATGGTGACCAACCCCAAGCAGATGCCGGCGCTGCTGCACCGCGCGATGCGCGCCGCGATCGGCCAGCGCGGCGTGGCGGTGATCGTCCTGCCGGGCGACGTGTCGCTGCTGGAGATCGAAGGCGACGTTCCCGCTTTCGCGGCGCCGGCAATGCCGGTGCTGACCCCCGACCCGGCCGCCGTCGACGCCGCCGCGACCCTGCTCAACGGCGCCAGCCGCGTGACGATCCTGGCCGGCGCCGGCACTGCGGGCGCCCATGATGCGGTCGTCGCCCTGGCCCGCGCGCTCGAGGCGCCGATCGTGCATGCTCTGCGCGGCAAGGAATACATGGAGTGGGACAACCCGTACGACGTCGGGATGACCGGACTGATCGGTTTCTCCTCCGGCTACCATGCGATGAAGGAATGCGACGCGCTGCTCATGCTGGGCAGTGACCTGCCGTATCGGAACTTCTTCCCCGAGGACGCCAAGGTGGTCCAGGTTGACCGCGATCCCGGCGCCCTGGGCCGCCGGGTAACGCTCGACCTTGCGATCATGGCCGATGTCGGCGCCTTCGCCGCCACCCTGACGCCGCGGATCACCGCCGGGCGTAGCCGTAAGTTCCTCGACGCCGCGCTGGCGCACTACGCCAAGTCCCGCAAGGAATTGGACGAACTGGCCGTGCCGGCCGCGACCGGTCGGCCCCTGCATCCGCAATACGTCTCCCACGTCGTCAACGCGGTGGCCGCCGAAGATGCGATCTTCACCGCCGATGTCGGCACCCCCGTGGTGTGGGCGGCGCGCTACC
>CAZTJC010000059.1:1920-5124 GCA_964613945.1 uncultured Acetobacteraceae bacterium | reverse complement strand
GCGATCTTCACCGCCGATGTCGGCACCCCCGTGGTGTGGGCGGCGCGCTACCTGATGACCAACGGCAAGCGGCGGCTGCTCGGCTCGTTCAACCACGGCTCCATGGCCAACGCTTTGCCACAAGCGCTCGGGGCGCAGGCCGCCTTCCCCGGTCGGCAGGTGATCTCGATGTCGGGTGACGGTGGCCTGTCGATGCTGATGGGCGAGTTGCTGACGGCGGTGCAGCTGCAGCTTCCGGTCAAGATCGTGGTGCTGAACAACGGCACGCTGGGCTTCGTCGAGATGGAGATGAAGGCGGCCGGCTATCTCGGCACCAACGTCGCGCTGCAGAACCCGGATTTCGCCCGTCTCGCCGAGGCCGTCGGCTTCATCGGCATCCGCGTCGAAAGCTCCGAAGCGCTTGAACCCGCCTTGCGCGAGGCCTTCGCCCATCCCGGCCCGGCGCTGGTCGACGTCGTCACCGATCGACAGGAGCTTGCCATGCCCCCAGTTATCAAGGCAGAGCAGGTCAAGGGCTTCAGCCTTTACACTCTGCGGGCCGTCATGTCGGGGCGCGGCACCGAGATCCTGGAACTCGCGCGGACCAACCTGTTCAGGTGATTTTCGGCTTTGACATCGTTTCGACGCCACCCTAGCGTGTTCGTTAGTACACGAACAAAAAAGGGGTGGCGTGAAGCCAGCTTCGTTCGCCTATCATCGCGCCACCGATGCCGAGCACGCGCTGGACCTGCTGTCCCGCCTGGCGCCGGACGGTGGGCGTCTCTTGGCCGGCGGGCAGAGCCTGGTTCCGCTCATGGCGCTGCGCCTCGCCCAACCGGCACATCTGATCGACATTAATCGCGTCGATTTCGGTACCCTGCGCGTCGAGGACGGGCAGTTCTGCATCCCGGCCTCGGCGCGCCATGGTTCTCTGGGCGCAGCCCCCGGCGCGCTAGGACCGGCGCTGGCCCATGTCGCTGGCCACGTCGCCCATCTGCCGATCCGCAGCCGCGGCACCGTTTGCGGTAGCCTGGCCCACGCCGATCCGTCGGCGGAATGGCCGCTGATATTCGCCACCCTCGGCGGCGAGGCGGTGCTCCGCCGCATGAACGGCACCCGCCGCGTCGCCACCGACGCCTTCGTGCTCGACATCATGACCACGGCGCTGGCCGAGGACGAGATGCTTGCCGAGATCCGGGTGCCCATACCCGACCCGGCAATACGGTTCGGCTTCTACGAGGTCAGCCGCCGCGCCGGCGATTACGCGATGGCCATGGCCTTCGTCATGCTCCGGCGCGAGGGCGACACCGTCGCCGAGGCGCGCATCGGCGTCGGCGGCGCGGAACGGCGACCCCGCCGAATCGCCAGCGCCGAGGCAGCCCTGACCGGCGCCACATGGGGCGACCTGGCCATCGACCGGGCCGGGGATGCCGCCGCCGTTGCGATCGACCCGATGGAGGACCTCCAGGTCAGCGCCGCTCTACGCCGCGATCTGGTGCGCACCTGCGTGCGCCGCGCTCTGAAGCGCGCAGCCGCGTGAGGGAAAGCGAGCACTGGGTGGGCCGCGCCATCCGCCGCAAGGAGGACGCGGCGCTGGTAGCAGGGCAGGGGTGCTACACCGCCGACCTGCCGGCACCGCGTCACGTCCGCTTCGTGCGCAGCCCGGTCGCCGCCGGCCGCATCGCCGCGATCACCGCGCCGCCCGGCGCGCAGATGTTCACCGCTGTCGACCTCGCCGGCGTGGCGCCGCTGCGCCCGCTGATCGAGAAGTTTGGCTACGTCCCGATCACCCAGAACGTCCTGGCCGACGGGGTCGTCCGCTATTGCGGCGAACCGATCGCGGTAATGGTCGCTGCCACCGAGGCCGAGGCCGAGGACTGGGCCGAACAGGTCGCCATCGAGATCGACGGCACCACCCCCGTCACCGACGCCCTCACCGCGCTCGACCCGGCGGCCCCAACCGTCCGTACCGACGCACCGGGCAATCTGGTCGTCGACACGCGCTTCGCCGGCGCCGCCACCCCGGCCGAGCCCGCTCTGCGCCTCCGCAGCACGATCCGCTCCCGCCGTCAGAACGCCAGCCCGATCGAGCCCCGCGCCGCCCATGCCGCGTTCGACCGCGCGAGCGGCCGGGTCACCCTGACCTGCACGACGCAGACGCCGCATCTGATGCGCACCGCCATTGCCGACCTCCTCGGCATGCCGGAAGCGGAGTTGCGGGTGATCGCGCCCGATGTCGGCGGCGGCTTCGGCCAGAAGATGTCGCTGGCCCCGGAGTTCGTGGTGCTGGTCTGGCTGGCCCGGCGACTGCGCACCACGCTGGCCTGGGCCGAGGACCGGCGCGAGAACCTGATGGCGAGCTTTCACAGCCGCGACATGTCCATCACGCTCGAGGGCGGCTTCGCGCCGGACGGTCGGCTGCTGTCGATCGAGGCCGACGTGATCGCCAATGTCGGCGCCTACGCGCCTTATCCGAACACCGCCGCCGTCGAACCGCTGATGTCGCTGGCCGAATTGCCGGGACCCTACGACTTCGCCGCCTACGCCTGCCGCGCCCGTGGCGTCGTCACTAACACATGCGCCAGCGCGCCTTATCGCGGCGTTGCCCGTCCTGCGATCACGCTGGCGATGGAGCGTCTGATGGACAAGGCCGCCGCCGCGCTCGGGCTCGACCCGGCCGACATCCGTCGTCGCAACTTCGTCACCGCCTTTCCGCACACCAGCCCTACCGGCCTGATCTATGACGAGGGCAGCTACCTCGAGACGATGGAGACGGCGCTGACCGCCGCTGACGTGCCGGCGTTCCGCGCGCGCCAATCGGTGTTGCGACGCGAGGGCCGCTATCTGGGCCTCGGCATCGCCGCCTTCTGCGAGCGGACCGGCTACGGCACGCCCGCCTTCGCCGCCCGCGGCATGGCAGTGACGCCGGGCTGGGAAACGGTGGAGCTGTCGATCGATCCGTCCGGCTTCGTCGAGGCCCGCATCGGCGCCTCGCCGCACGGCCAGGGCCTGGCGACCACGCTGGCGCAGATCGTCGCGGACGCGCTCGGCGTCACGCCGGACAAGGTGCGCGTGATCCACGGCGACACCGACCGCACGCCGTACGGCTTCGGCACCTTCGCCAGCCGCTCGCTGGTGCTGTCGGGCGGCGCGCTCACCCATGCCGGCCGGGCGTTGCGGGCGAAACTGGGCGCCATCGCCGCCGGGCTGCTGGAAGCCGACGCG
>CAZTJC010000059.1:0-1820 GCA_964613945.1 uncultured Acetobacteraceae bacterium | reverse complement strand
TTCATCGTCGCCGAGGACGCCGGCCGGCTGATCAACCCGATGATCGCCGAAGGCCAGATCCGCGGCGGCGTCGCCCAGGGCATCGCCAACGCCCTGTTCGAGGAGATCGTCTACGACGGCGACACCGGCGACATCCTGACTACTACCCTGGCCGACTACCTGTTACCGACCTGCCGCGAGATCCCGCCGATCGAGATCCACCATCTCGAAACCATCAGCGACGCCACGATCACCGGCGCCAAGGGCCTCGGCGAGGGCGGCACCATCGGTGCCCCAGCCGCGATCCTGAACGCGATCAACGACGCGCTCACGCCATTCGGCGCCGTGCTCGACGAGATCCCCGCCACCCCGCTCCGCATCCACGCCGCTCTGGCGCAGGCAAGATCATGCAACTGACCGTCAACGGCACGCCGTACGACATTGACGTCGAACCACGCCGCACGCTGGCCGACGCCCTTCGCCAGGACTGCGGCCTGACCGGCACGCATGTCGGTTGCGAACACGGCGTCTGCGGTGCCTGCACAATCATCATGGACGGCGAACCCGTCCGCGCCTGCCTGATCTTCGCCGTGCAAGCCGAAGGCGCCGACCTCCGCACCGTCGAAGGTCTCGGCGGCAGCGCGCTACAGGAAGCCTTCATGGCGCATCATGGCCTGCAGTGCGGCTTCTGCACGCCGGGCTTCCTGATGCTGGCCACCGCTGTGCTCGAGCGCGACCCGGCGGCCTCCGACGAAACGATCATCGACGCGCTGTCGTCCAATCTATGCCGGTGCACCGGTTATGCAGGCATCATCGCCGCCGTGAAGGCGGTTCGGGATAAGGGAGTCGGGACATGGGCTTAGCGGCGGGACCGGAACGGCAGACGGGCAAGCTCGTCATCCGCAATATCGGGCTGATGCTGTCCGGCAAGCTCGAGGACCCGATCCTGGATGCCGACACGATTGTGGCCGAAGGCGGCCGCATCGTCGCGGTCGGACGACAGGCCGATTGCGACATCGGCGACGCCCGTGTGGTGATCGACGCCCATGGCTGCGCCCTGACCCCCGGCCTGATCGACAGCCACGTGCATCCGGTCATGGGCGACTGGACGCCGCGGCAGAACCAGCTCGGCTGGATCGAAAGCTGCCTCAATGGCGGGCTGACCACGATGATCTCGGCCGGCGAGGTGCATACGCCGGGTCGCCCGCGCGACATCGTCGGGCTGAAGGCGATGGCGATCACGGCGCAGCGCACCTTTGATAATTTCCGACCCGGCGGCGTGAAGGTGCTGGCCGGCGCGCCGGTGGTCGAGCAGGGCATGGTCGAGGAAGACTTCGCCGAGATGGCCCGGGCAGGCGTCCGTTGGCTGGGCGAAGTCGGCCTCGGCACGGTCAAGAAAGGCCCGGAAGCCCGCGAAATGGTCGCCTGGGCGCGCAAATACGGCATGAACAGCACCATCCACACCGGCGGTCCCAGCGTGCCGGGCTCCGGCTACATCGATGCCGACGTGGTGCTGGAAGCCGATGCCGACATCATCGGCCACATCAATGGCGGCCATACCGCGCTGCCCATGCGGCAGATCCGCTGCCTATGCGAGGGCTGCCACCGCGGCATCGAGATCGTGCACAACGGCAACGAGCTCGCCGCACTGACGGCGCTGCGCTTCGCCAAGGAGCTGAACCAGCTGCACCGCGTCATCCTCGGCACCGACAGCCCGGCCGGCTCCGGCGTGCAGCCACTCGGCATCCTTCGCACCATCTCGCTGCTGTCCGCCCTCGGCGACACGCCGGCCGAGCAGATGATCGCCTGCGCCACCGGCAACACGGCGCGGCTGCGGAACC
>CAZTJC010000058.1:0-22365 GCA_964613945.1 uncultured Acetobacteraceae bacterium | reverse complement strand
TCCCGCAAGTGGCTTAGTTCTGACCCACCCGGTCCAGCCCCGGGGGTTCACTCCAGGTGGGCGTCGAACTTCGGCGCCTTTGGCCGCCGCTTGCTCGGCAGTGACTCAGGGTAGGAGTCATCCCTCATAGGTATCGATGAGGGCGGGGCCCTCATTTTGGCTGGTAAAAGCCGACACCCTCAAAGGCTAGGTCGGGACGAGTTTGGGAGATGATAGTTTGCTCGTCCGGGCTGTCAGTGTAAAAATGCGTGCCCATGCGAGTGTCGAAATACCGGAACACCGCGGTATCGCCAGCGTGAGCATAGAGGTGCTCCGCAAACGTATCCCCAGCCTCATATGCGAGGTCCGGACGCGAGGCGATTACCTGGTCGCGCTCGCTGGTGCTGCTAGTGAGGAACTGGGTTCCGTGAACTTTGTCGAAAAACCGGTAAACCGGAGCAGCGTCCGGATCAGTGGTGGACGGGTCAATCGCACGAAGACCAGCGCTTTCAAGAACCAGATCAGGACGGCTGGCCACGATCACATCCCGCTCGTTGCTGTTGCTGGTGAAGAAGTGCGTACCCGCGACCGTGTCGAAGAAGCGGTAGACCGCGACACTGTTGGCGTTGACCGGCACCGTTTCCACCGGTTGAACGGTGCCGCTCACGGGTGCAGTGGTGTCCGATGAGAGAATCGTAGGCATAAGCTCCGGGATGATCGACGGAGTGACCATGGGCGTGGTCGACGGTTTCTGGGCCGAGGCCCCGACCATCGAGACTTGTCGACCCCATTGGTTGTCGCTCACCGCCACCGGCGTCGAGGTTACCAGGACCGCACCGACATTGCCGTCCGAATAGACGCCCACCACGCTGTAGATCGTTTTGCCGACGAGCGTGTCGATCGGATGCGCAGCACTGGCTTGACGCCATGCCGTGGCATCCGACACCAAGACGGCGCTGACCGCCACTTTCTGGCTTTGACCGACGGCCGTAACCGGGGTGGTCCCGATCGCGACGGTGCTGGGCGTGGTCAACACCGTGGGAACACTGCGGAAAATGACCGTTGGGGCACCGGCGGGCGCAGCGGCCGGCGCGACTTTCGACAACACCACTGGAGCCGCATCCCCGGATCCTGAGCCGAAATAACGCGTCCAGGCAGCTGCTTCCAACGGCTTCTCACCGTTCAGGAAGCCCCAATTGCCATCGCTTTGGTATGTCGCCCAGATATCGACGTTCGCGATGCCGACGCCCTGCGCCTGGGCTTGTGCCAGGGCGCCCGCGAGCCATTCGGGAAACGCCGGGTCGTCGACCGGGCCGGTCGTGCTGCCGTTGTTGCCGGCGCCGGTCTCGGATATGGACAGCAGCTTGTTGTGCGCGGCCGCGAGATCGACGGCGTCTTGGAAGGACCAGCCGTTGCCGTTGCCTTTGGGGGCATACTGCGATGCGTCGGTATATTGCCAGTAATGAGCCCGATTGGCCGGATCGACGGCCCAGCTGGGGAGATTGGCCTCTTGAGCCAACGTGTCTGTGGACCATTTCGTTAGATCGAGGGGATAGACCGGGCTGTAGGTGTCCGTGCCGATGATGTCGACATAGGCATCGCCGGCATAGAGTAGCGCGGGTGCTGTCTTGGTCCAGTTGATGTCGGCCGGGTTCCAGACGGTTTGCACGGTGACGCCGGAGGCGGCTCCCTGGTCGTGAACGAGCGTCGCGACATGTCGCCAAGCCGCAACGAAATCGGCGTTTGCCGTCGGGCTATCGCTGTTTCCCGGGCTCCACGGCATGAAGTTGCCATTGAACTCGTAGCCAAGACGGAGTTGCAGCGAGGTGTAGCCCTCCGCGGCCCAGTTCGTGACGATGCTTTTGTAGGGCGCGTCCAGCGCGCCGGAGATGATGGATTTGTAGAAGGCATCCGCATTGCTCCAGCCACCGGCGTTGGACGCCAACGGAACGCCTATGACCGGAATGACGCCGGAACCGGGACCGACATAAGCCGATCCGGTCTTGGCCCACGACCACGCGCTCCAACTGGCGTTGGAACTCCATTGGCTGGGGTCCTGGCTGAAATCGACAAAGGTGTTCATGAAGTGCGGCGACGCACCCATGACAGTTTTGAAGGCATCGAATGCATTCAGGAACTCCTCATTGGCGGCAGAGTCGTTGCCGTTAGGATTGCCAACGTAAAGGCCGAGAGGATAGGTCGTCATGGGCCGCCAAGAAGATTAGCGTTGGCTAAGAATGACCCGTATTGCGCCCGCTAAAGAGGATTTTATCCTTTAGCACACCTAACCCTTAGTTCTTGCGGATAGGTTAACGGCTTTGCAAATGATGCGGATTTCGAGAGCGCGACGACATCCGTCATCACCAGTCCACTATACTAGTGATATGAAATCTAACCCGGCTGCATCATTGATCGAGGAGGAACGGCCTGCGGCGAGGTTTCGCTCTGCATGGTTCTGTCCGATGGCCATGCCGACATCGAAGTCGGTAACCGGCGATTGATCGCTTCAATCGCTAACTCGGCATCGTCGGAAACACGCGTGGACAGAAGGTGCGAAAACCCCCTCCCCTGTCCACGCGTCAGGATTAGCCGCGCTTGCGCTTGCGGGTCAGGCCCAAACCGACCAGAGAGGTGCCGAGAAGGGCGATGCTGACCGGCTCCGGAACCAGGAACGGAGAGTTCGACCCAGCGACGCCGGCGAACTCGAAAGCAATCACGCCGCTGCTGAGGCTCACGGAGGTGAACGGGTTGTTGTCCGTGATCGACACGTAGGCGCTGCCGCCCGGACCCTGGAAGCCGTTGGAGACGAAGTTCGCGGCGGCAAGCTGCACCTGCGACCCGGTCACTCGGTCACCGTTGCTGAACGTGACAAGGTTCGAGGTATCGATAGAGCCCCAGAGCAGCGCGAGTGAGGTCTGCGCGGTGCTGAAGTTGATCGTGATGGCGCCGGAGTTGCCAACCGACAGGTAGTTGCCAGACTGGCCCACGTTGGGCGTCAAGGCCGAGTCATAATCGCCCGTCATGTAAGTCGGAGCGCCGGCCATCGTCGTACCGGCGACGGGAACGGCATGCTGATTGGACAGCGTTCCGTTCACGACACCCTGCGCGCTGGCCTGACCGGTGAAGGTGACCGTGTAGCCGTTACCCACGACGGTCATCTGCGACGGCGTGGTGATGCCGACGTCATTGACCTTGATCGTCGTCACGGTCGCCCCGCCTGGCGCGACGGGGGTAAACAGGCTGGCCGTGACGATCGGCGCTGCGTTTGCAACGGAAGCGAATGCGCACAAGGCGACACCCGAAAGAAGGAAGCGATTGAACATGAAAGCGTTCCTCACGGAGATTGGTAGAAGCATGAACAACCTCCGCAGACCCCGTGCCAACACAAAAACTTTAGCGTTTACAAGGCTAAGAAATAGGAGACTCAATCTCCTCTGTAGCAACTGTAAAGATTTTCGACACTCAACCTCAAACAGCCTGAGGCGATGCAATCAACGCCTGCGCACCTTGACGCTTCGCAACGACCGCTGGCAGAGGCGGGCAAAAACGACCGGCACCAGCCGCAATGTCGACAGGCGTGCCGCCAACAAAAGATCGCCGCTGATGACCAGGGACGTAGCCGTCTTGGACAGCATGACGCGACACCACTGCCGGCTGTCTTGTTCCATGTGCGGCATCACCCGTGTGAGCGTGCGGCGGATGAAGCGGCAATCTTCCATCTCCAGCTTGTAGGGCCGGTAATTGACGAACTCAATCAGCTTGGCGCAGGTGGACGCAGCCAGCCGTTCTGCTTCCTCTTCGTCGAGATCCCTGGCTCCGGCATGGACGATCGCCTCCAGGGAACGCGCGGCCTGGCATTCCGCCAGGAACGACTTGGGAAACAACAGATCCGGGCGTCCGGCACGGCGTCGCATGGAGGCGATGCCGGAACGCTGCGAACTAACGGCCGAGATCCGACCATTGAGCACCGATGCACTCGTCACGCTCTCGGCGTGGATGCGGTAATCGCCGAGAACATCCGTCATGTTGTGCAGCCGGCCCCGATCGCGGAGGCGCCAGTAAAGGTCGACGTCCTCGGCGTGAAACACGTAGCGGTAGCCGCCGACCTCCTCGATCGCCGCGCGCCGCGCCATTAGAAAGGGATGCGGCAGGTACGGCTCGCGTTGCGGGTACCGGGTCGCGTCCGCAAGCTCCGCCGGCCGCGACAGCTTGTAGGCCGCGATCACGCGGCCATCGGTGTCGATGTGGCGAACCGCGCCGGACACGGCCACGCAGTCGGGATGGCGGTCCAGGTAGTCCAGCTGCCTCTCGAACCGATCGGGAGCGGCGAGGTCGTCGGCATCGTGCCGGGCGATGAACTCGGCATCGCATGCGGCAAGCCCGGCATTGAGGGCGTCGACGATGCCCCCATTTGCCTGATCGATCTGCACGATCCGATCGTCGTTGCGGGCGAGCTCGGCTACGATCGCCCCCGTCCGATCGGTCGAGCCGTCGTTGATGACGATGATCCGGATGTCGCGGACGGTCTGCGCCTGGATGCTGGCAACGGCGCTCTCGATCGTCCGCGCCCCGTTATAGGCGGGGATGACGACATCCACTCGGGCCGACATGATGCGCCGCCCTAGCGCACAACCGGTTTGTCACCGCGGTAGCCACCCCTTACGACCTTGACGAGAATCAGCGGAATTTGCCGCAGACTCTCCGACACGATCAGGCGTGCACTGAGCGGGCTCTCGAAGAACAGCCTTGCCGCCGCAGCTGGTGTTCGCGCTTTGACAGCGTCGGTGAACGCCCGATAATAGTAGCAGCGGTCAATCACGGATTTATGCCGGCGCAGCGCCCGAATCAAGTCGGGTTTGCCGGCGACAAGCGGGTTGTTGAGCAGGTCTGCCTCCATTTGACGAATTCGCATCAGGTCCTCGCTAGACTGCACCTCCGTCAACGACCCTTTGCGGACCGTGTAGAGGTACATGGCCTCAGGTACTAGCCACCATGCCGCGCCGCACAACAGGCACGCAACATACAACATATAGTCCTCGGCGAACCGGTTGCGCTCGTCGTAGGTGATGTCGTGATCGCTCAGGAACGCGGCCCGGATGATGGGCTTGAGGAAACCGTAGCTCACGCGCGGCAGGTCGGGGGTGCCGACGTTCCGGTCGATGAACTCGGCCATCTCGAGGCGACCCGCCTGTGACAGGATGGTGCGAGGGATCATCGAGGCATCAGGCACTAGCCCGGCTGCATCGTGCAGGACGACGTTGTCGGCGACCATATCGGCACCCTGCGTTTCGGCGAACCGCAGCAGGGTGGCGAGGCGATCCGGCGTATACCGGTCGTCGGCGTCGAGCAGCGCGATCCACGGCCCGCACGCCTCGGCGATGCCGCGGTTGCGTGCGACGGCCGGGCCGCCATTGATGGCGAGGCGGATCAGGCGGATGCGCGGATCCCGTGCGGCCTGGTCGAGGACCGTCGCCACGGTGGAGTCGGTCGAGGCGTCATCGACGACCAGGATCTCGAGCCGGCGCTCGGTCTGGCCCTGAACGGAGGCCAGCGCCGCACCGATGGTCGCCGCCGCGTTGTAGGCGGGGATGACGACACTGACGGCGGGCTTGTCGCTCATCGCGTCAGCAGGCGGGAAACGAGCTTGGTGACCGCCCGCGGCAGCGCGAGTGCGGTTTCGCGGCAGATATGGACCACGCTGCCGGGATGGGCGACGAGGCTGCCGGCGGTGAGCCACAGGTCGCGGGACTTGATCCCGATGGCGAAGTTCTCCCAGTTCATAGCCATCTCGACGGACCGGAGATGGGCCTGCATCGCCGAACGAAGCTTCGCGCCGGCTCGAATGCGAGGGTGATCCAAGAGATGGCGCTCGGCCTCGATCAGCCACGACAGATCGTGCGGCGAGTGACTTTCGGTCAGCGAGCCGGGCCGTACCGTGTATCGATACAACGGCTCCGGCGATACCGCCCAGGTCGCGCCGGCGAGCAGCATCGTCAGGCCGAAAATATAGTCCTCGGCAAAGCGGCCTTCTTCGTAGCGGATGTCGTGGTCAAGCAGAAACGAACGGCGAATCACCGGCTTCATGAAGCCGTAACTGACCCGTGGTTGACCACGGCGCACGATGTTTCGCTCGACGAACTCCGTCGTCTCCAAGATTTTGGCCTCCGGCAGCGACGACGCGGGGATCATCGGCTCTTCAGACGCATCCCGGCACAACAGCAGATTATCCGAAACCACGTCGGCGCCGAACCGCTGCGCCAGGTCGAGGAGCGAGCGCAGCCGGTCGGGATGGTATTGATCGTCGGCATCGAGCACCGCGACCCAGTCGCCCCGGGCTTCCGCAAGCGCCCGATTGCGAGCGGCACCCGGCCCGGCGTTGACGGCCGATGGGATGAGCCGAACCTGGTCGTCGCCTGCCGCGATCGCGGCCACGCAGGCCACCGTGTCATCCGTTGAAGCATCGTCGGCGACGAGGATCTCGACATCCGGCTCACTCCCGTCGCGAACCGACCCGATCGCAGCGGCGATGTATCGCGAGGCATTGAAAGCGGGAATGATGACCGTGACCCGGGTCATGCGAAGTCTGGTCTCATCGCTATTGCCCTCACGTTATCGGGCAGATGTGCTACGTTTGCGCTCGATGAGCAACCCTGACCCACATGGCCCGCCCGAGGTCACAATCGTGGTTCCCGCCTATAATATCGCGGCATATATCGACGACTGTATGGACAGTATCCTGTCCCAGCACTTCACCGATCTCGAATGCTGGGTCGTCGATGACGGATCCACCGACGCGACCGCGGCGCGTGTCCAGGCGCGAACCGACCCTCGGATAAAGCTGATCCGGCAAGCCAATGCCGGTGTGTCGGAGGCACGGAACGCCGGCCTGGCGCAGGCTCGCGGACGCTATGTCATGTTCCTGGACGGCGACGATCTCCTGCATCCCCAGGCATTGGGGCGCCTCGTGGCGTCGCTCGACGCGCATCCGGCGGCGGCGGCCACCTTTGGAACGCTGGTCAAGATACTGCAGGATGGTCGCCTCTTCCCGGGGCAGAAGGCGCTGGCCCACCATCGTTATCCGAGCGGGAATGTCTTGGCACAGATGATCGAGGAGAATTTCCTCGCCAACGGCGGTCATGTGCTCGTGCGGACCGCGGCGGCGCGGACCGTTGGCGGGTTCGATGAAGCGTTGCGCCTCAGCGAGGACTGGGAATTCTGGTGTCGTCTGGCGGCGAGCGGGGAATTCATCTTCATCGGCAACGAGCCGGAGGTGTTCTACCTGCGCGTTCATCAAGGCAGCGCGGCCGGGATGGCGAGCGACTGGACCAACCACCAGGCTAGCTTGAACGCCGTGCTGGGGAACGCCGGGCTGCGCGACCGGTTCGAGGCGGGAGCCTGGCAACGTCTGGAACGCCGGGTGCGGGCCAGCCACATGTGGGAAGCCGGCCGGGTCAACTTCACCAAGCGTCGGTTTGCGCCCGCCCGCCACCTTATGTTTCGATCGCTGTTGCTGCACCCGCGGGGCAAACGGGTTGCGCTGTTCATGCTGGCGCAAGCGTCGCAGATTCTGAACCGACCGCTGGCGTCCCGGCTCCGCTTCGCCGACGACGATTAGAGCCACATCGGCAAAAGAGCTTCAGACATCTGTCGGGACGGCCGCAGGATCTGGTTCGAGCGATGAGCGGATCAGGATGTAGTGCTGCAGCATCGGCTCGGCAAACGCGAAGGTGTCGGGCCCGATACTCGGGCAGCGCCTCACTACCTGGGCCTCGAGCAACCGTTTCCAAGCCTGCGGGTCGACCCGGCGCCCGGCCTCCTCGCCATCGTTCCCCCGCTCGGTCACGATGAAACGGGCGAACTGATCCTGTTCGCCGCTGGCGAGCGCGCGCAGGGTGGCGACCATGGCAGGATCCCGCCCGCCCGCCGTCACGGTCTGATACAGCGCCGCAACCCGGGGATCGATCTCCTGAATCGCCCGTCTGAATGCAGCTTTCAGATCCTCGGCGTCGACCGTCGTGGAGTGCCGCATGACGGCTTCCGTCGCTGCATGAAGGGCGAGGAGCTGCGCCACGTAAGGCACGCCCCAGGCAACCCGGATCACGGCCTTGCGGACCGTATCGGAGAACTCGATGCTGGTTTGCTGCCCGCCCTTGACCAGTATCTCGTCGATGTCCCCATCCTTGAGCAGCGGCAACGGCACGCTCGCGATGTTGCGCTGGATGGATGGATGCTGGCCCAGCAGCTCTTCGAGGCTGTCGGACACGCCGACGATCACGAAGGAAAGCGCCGCGCCCTGGTCCGACGTCTGCTTGATCGTATCGGCGAACAGCGTCCGGGTCGGACCATCCACGACGCGGTCGAACTCGTCGGCGATGAGCACCAGATGGCGGCCGATCAGCCGGCTCGGCAACGAGGCGACGTCGCGCGGCTGCAATCGCCCGTGGGGCAAGGCCGCTTCGCAACCCTCCAGCGCCGCGTCCTCCACCAATGACATCGTCAGCATCGAGGCAGGCAGATCGCGCACGAGGCCGCGGATGATGTCGTCGAACTTGCTTTCCGACGAACACGCGTAGCGGCCGACCATGTATCCGGAGTTGCGTGCGGTAGACGCGACCATGTTGACGAGCGACGTCTTGCCGCGGCCGCGTTCCCCATACAGGACGACGTGGGCACGATCCAACGCGATGGCGCGGAAGATCCGCATGAGTTCGTCCTGCCGCCCGGTCAGGCGACGGCCGCTACGCTGCGGCCGGGTGGGCGTAAACACCTCGCGCAGGGCGAGTTGCCTGGATTGGTCCGGGGCGCCTCCGCGCTTTTCGGAACTCGACGAAGGCAACGGCAGGCGAGGCAATGCGCTGGTCGCAGCGGAACCGTCCACCGACGGCGCATGAGGCGAAAACTGGAAGGAAATGGCCGGCTCGGTATTGCGCGTCCGCGGCCTGGAACTGGAGTCGCGCGATGCACGAGAGAAAATTCGCTTGAACAGGCTGAACACACTAGGATTATACCGGAAGCGCGTCGCGGCGTCATCTTCTTTGAAGATCACCCGGGCTGTGCAGACCTCTCAGGTATAGGAACGGTGGTGAAGATCGTCTTTGTAAACAGCCTGTACGCGCCAAACGGCGCTGCCGGCGCGGAGACAACGCTCCGTCTGCTCGCCAGCAGTCTGAAGGAGCGCGGGCACGACTGCTCCGTAGTGACGCTCAGCCCCGCGTCGCCAGCCTCGACCGGCACCGTCGACGGTATCCCGATATTCTATCTCCCCCTCGCCAACGTCTATTGGCCGTGGGGATCTTCCCGCCCGAAAGCGTTGCGACCAGTGTTCCAATTCCTTGAGGCCGATAATCCAGTCATGCGTCGGCGCCTGTCGGCCATCCTCGAGCAAATCCGCCCCGATGTGATGCACGCGCACAACCTGCAGGGTTTTTCCGCCAGCGCATGGACCGCGGCGGCCCGGCTCGGAATCCCGATTGTTCAGACGTTGCACGATTATTACGCCGCATGCGTCCGGAGTGCCATGTGGCGCCCAGCACGGGGCAACTGCACCGGAATGTGTACGGAATGTCGATTGTTCTCCCAGCCCCGACGCCGGCTGTCACGCCTGCCGCAGGCCGTCACCTGCGTCAGCCGGCGCATGTTCGACCGGTTGCACGATGCCGGCGCGTTCCCCGATGCCGGAACGGCACGCCAGCCCGTCGTCATCATCCGAGGCAACAATGCGCACGATGCCTTGCCGGCCGCCGCCACGTGGCTCGATGGACCGTTGCGGCTCGGCTTCCTGGGGCGGCTCGATCAGTCCAAGGGGCTGGAGAACCTGATCGCTGCCGTCAAGCGCATGTCGCCGGACGCGGCGACGCTTCGCATCGCCGGTTCCGGCCTCGCGACTTACGTCGACGATCTTCGCCGGGTCGCCGCCGGTGCCCCGAATATCACCTTTGTCGGGCACGTCGACCCGGCGGAGTTTTTCCCGACCTTGGATCTTTTGGTCGTTCCCTCCGTGTGGGAGGAGCCGTTGGGCCGAGTGTTCCACGAAGCGTTGGCCTACGGCGTGCCGAGCCTTGCCTCCCCGCTCGGCGGCCTGGCTGAGGCGATAATTGACGGCCAGACCGGCTTCGTGCTCGCCGATGTAGGATCCGACGCGTTGTTCGAACGCCTGCACCTGCTGGCGACTGTCAGTTGGAACCGGGAAGCAATGTCCGAAGCGTGCCGCGCCGCAGCCGCGGCCTATGCGCCGACGCGCATCGCCCGGCAGTATGAAGCGGTGTTGGAAGCCGTGGTCGCAGGCCGGCCTATCCCTGCCGATGCCGGCGATCGTTGGAACCCACGAGAGGAAGCGGCGTGATCGGTCTACTACTCCTGCTGCTATCGGCCTGCCTGGCGCTGCTAGCCGTTCATCCGTTCATCACCTACCCGCTCAGCCTCAAGCTGCTCGCCCGCTCGGCACCAGCGGTGACACGCCCCGCCGCTCCTGAACATGCCGCGTCGACGCGACCGAAAGTCGCCTTGTGCGTCTGCGCCTACAACGAGGAAAAGGTGATCCGCCAAAAAGCGGAGAACATGCTGGCAATGCGCGAGGCGGTCCCCGGCCTGCAGCTTCTTGTCTACGTCGACTGCGCGTCTGACCGGACGGCAGCGATTTTAAGCGAGTTCTCCGACCAGATCGACGTGATTATCTCGCCAACCCGGCATGGCAAGACACACGGGATGAACCTGCTGGTGAGCAAAACTGACGCCGAGCTTCTCGTGTTTTCCGACGCGAACGTCACCTTCGCCACCGATGCCATTCCGCATCTGCTGCGACCGTTCGACGACCCGGCTGTAGGATGCGTCTGCGGCCACCTGATCTACGTGACGAAACTGGCCAGCGCGACGGCCGCGACAGGCTCGCTCTACTGGCGCCTTGAGGAAACGATCAAGGAATTGGAGTCACGTACTGGTTCCGTGATGGGCGCCGACGGATCGATCTTCGCCATCCGTCGCGAACTGCATCGTCCGCCGCCGGTGGACATCATCGACGACATGTTCATCTCGCTGTCCATCCTATGCGACGGCTACCGGATCATGCGTGCGGCCGACGCCGTGGCTTACGAGGAAACGACGTCTCACCAGGCCGATGAGTTCGCGCGGAAGGTGCGTATCTCCTGCCAGGCCTACAACGTCCACCGGCTCTTGAGCCCAAGGCTCCAGCAGCTGCCAGCACTGAACCGTTATAAATACGTGTCGCACAAGCTGCTGCGCTGGTTTTCAATCTATTCGCTCGGTGCCGCGATCCTGCTCTTTTACGCTGCCTTGTCGGCGTTCCATGCCTGGTGGATCATGCTGGCAAGTACGATGACGTTGATGGTGATCGCTATAGGCGGGCTAGCGCTGCCATCCAGCTTGCTGGGCAAGGTAGCCGACGTTTTCTCTGCCCTGCTGGCGACGGGCTTGGGCATCGTTCGCTCGGTCCGTGGCGACCGATTCCAGGTATGGACACCGCCCGCGTCGGCACGGCTCATCACCCGAGACTGATCATCCGCCTTGGGTGAAAACGACCACGGGCCGCTTCTTGACCGTGCTCGACAGGGTCTGAACGGATTGGCGGACGTTCTCCCGACGTGCTTTCTTCGCGCCCACGACGAGTACGACCATGTCGACCAAGTTCGCGACTACCATCGTATGAGTCCCCGCGCCCATCGCATGCGCCGTCATGACGATGAGGTTGTAGCTGTCCCGTGCCTCGGCAACGAGGTTTTGCAACTGCATGGAGTCCAGCAACTGCGGCGCGTTCCAGGGCGTGGTGGCGACAAGCAGGGTATCGAGCTTGGTGGCGTCGTCATGGCCAACGTGTTCCTGCCAGAGATTGCCTTCCTGCAAGGCATCGACCAAACCATTGCTGGCGGGCACACCGAGATGGGGAGCAAGCGACGGAGTTTGTAGGTCGCCTTCCAGCAGGAGCACGCGCAGTCCATCTATGGCGCTGACGCGGGCAAAGGCCGCCGCGACGTCGGCGCTGTCCTCGCCCACGACGGACGACACGAACAATATGCTGCGGGGCGCCCCCGTCCGGCCCTGGAACCGAAGGCGGGTACGCAATGATCTTAACGCGACGGCTTCCGGACCGCTAGCATCGGCCAGCACTCGTCTAGCAAAGAAATGCCGGCCCCGGCGACGCGTGAGAACTTGCAACGGCGTGATCTGGAGCGATTGCGCGATAGCGTCCGCAGTCAGAAACCCCCGATCGCGGCGGTCCCTGACGAGCACCAAGAAACTGCCGATCGCGCAGCCGCTTATCAGGCCGAGCACGCCGGCCATCTTCGGCTTCGGACCTGAGGGGTACGCCGGCGGCACGGCCGAGCTGACGACGCGGACGCTGGTGTCGTTCACGGTGCCGATCTTGGCAGCGGTCTGCGCCTCGCCCTGCAACAGCGTCTGATAGATGGACCGACGTGAGTCAGCATCCTTTTCCAGTTGAGCCAGTTCGGATTGAACCGCGGCGAGACCGCTCGCATCTCTTTGTGAGACCTCGAGCTGCCGCTTAATCTCCGCCTCCCGAGCCGTCGCGACATCGGCCTGGGCGCCGAGAGAAGTGACGACGCGTCGAGCCTCGGCCGCTAGAGCAGCGCGGACGGAGGCCAGCTCTGCGCGAGCGGCAATCAATTGCGGATATCCCGGACCTTGCGTCGTAGACAACTCCGCGATCCGGCGCTGCACCGTGGATTCATGGTCCCGCAACGAGGTGATCGCGCTGGACGCCATGACGGTGGTGTCGTCACCCGTTGCGCCGCCGTTCTTCGCTAGGATAACGGCGCGCTGGTAGTTGGCGACCGCCTGTGCGCGTTCGGAGCTGGCGCGGGTCAATGCGCCGCTCAAATCCTCGAGTTGTTGTTGCCCGACGCTGCCTGCACGGGTTTGCACCAGATTGTATTTCTCGCGGACCCCGGTGATCTTGGCTTCCAGCGCCTCGATCTCGGCGCGCATCGAATTAACCCGCTGCGTCAATTCGGAGTTCGCGTTCTGGTTAACGGAAGCCCGGCCCTGAACCCGGTCCTGCACATACTCATCCAACAAGGTGTTGATGATCTTCGCTGCCGTATCGGGCTCGAGAGCCGTGAACTGCACCACGATGATCAGGCTGCGGTTGTCGTTGAGAACGCTGAGACGGCCAAGGACGGCACCGACGACACCTTCCTGAATCACACTTTCAGCCGGCTTGGACGGTACCTGCGAGGCATCGGGGAGAAGTCCCAGCGAGATCAGCGGATCGGCAAGCGCCGTCGGCAACGCCGCTGATATCTTCTGCTTGAACAGCTCCATTCCGGCCAGCGGACGAAGCGTAGAATTGAACTCGGGATCCTGATCCAGATGAAGTCTGTTCGCGACTTTTTGGATCAGTGCGCGCGATGTCAGGATCTGCACTTCGCTCCGCACCAGCGGCATCGGATCGGACATGCTATCGCCGCTCAGCGCACCTTGAAGCGCGGGGATCGCGACCTGAGGCTGCTGAACCGAGATGGTGGCCGACGTGGTATACCGTTTCGGAATCGAGCTCACGGTGTAGGCATATCCGGCTGCGCCAAGCACCGCGCCGCATATAACGATGAACAGCCATGCCCGCTGGAGCGAGCGCAACAATTCCAACGGCGAAATTCCAAAACGTTCGGCAATCGCTTCCCGGGTTTCGGCAGCATTGCCCCCGAGGGTCGCTTCGCCCATACTCATAATCCTTATTTAATCATTGCTCAAACAAGCCAATCGTTTGAAGCTCATTAGTATGAACGTATCATTTTTTTCCGCAGAATGCGATAATCGGCACGTGTAAAATTTCGGCAATGTGCGATGCTCGATGGTGCAGCCTATTTTACTCGACTACCGATTGCGGCAAACTAACACCCATGCGCGTTGCCTTGATCGACCCATCCCTGTTCACGCTCCCTTACGATGCGGCACTTGTGGCGGGAATGCAGGCAGAAGGCCACAGCGTGGCGCTGCATGGCCGACAGCCCGGCACCGACGACAACGATGCCGCCGGCGTGCCCTTGCGGCACAGCTTCTACAAGCTGATGGCTACGCCCTGGGCTAGGCGATTGCCGCGCCCCGTGGGGCTCGCGATGAAAGGTGCCGATCACCTTTGGTCCATGCAGCGCCTGGTCCGTCACCTCCGCTTGCAGCGGCCGGACGTGATCCACTTCCAATGGTTGGCATTGCCGGTGGTCGACCGGCGCTTCCTGGGCGCCCTGCGCCGAATTGCCCCGCTGGTACTGACGGTACACGACACCAACCCGTTCAACGGCAATCCCTCGGGGCATTTACAGAAGATCGGAGCCCGCGCCGCGTTCCGCGATTTCGACCGCCTGATCGTCCACACCGAGCAGGGCCGGGCACGACTGATCGCACATGGCGAGGCCGCCGACCGCGTCGTATTGATGCCGCACGGTCTGCTTGGCCGGGCGCCGCCGGACGCCGCGGCCGACACCATGCTGGGAGAGATCACCTTTCTACTGTTCGGCAAGATCAAGCCCTACAAGGGGGCCGATCTGCTCATCGAAGCGTTCGCGCGGATGCCGGCGGCCTCGCGCCAGCAGGCCAAGCTCCGGATCGTCGGCAAACCCTACATGGACATTGCGCCGTTGCAGGACATGGCCAGCCGGCTACTCGTCGCCGACCGGGTCGAATGGGATACGCGCTTTGTCGGCGACGACGAAGTGGGGGCCATCTTTCGACCCGGCGTCATTGCCACCTTCCCCTATCGCGAAATCGAAGCCAGCGGCGTGCTCAGCCTGGCCGTCAGCTATGGCCGCCCCGTGCTGGCCGCACGGTTGGGCGGCTTCACCGAAACCGTCATCGACGGACGCCACGGCCTGCTGGTGCCACCCGAGGACGTGGCCGCGCTGTCGGACGCGATGACGCGCTTCGTAGTCGACCGGCCATTCACCGCAAGCTGTGCCGCTGCCGTGCAGGCGCTGACTGGCACGGTACCGAGTTGGCAGGAGATCGCCCGGCGTACAATCGACCTTTACAAAACGCTTCCCCGGTCAACCACGCAGTCCGTCGCGTAGTGCCTCGGCCGACCGGGGCAAGCGGCCGTCGCTGAGTTTCGCGTCGAAATCCGGCGCCCGGTAGTCCCAGTAACAGGCGTAGTCGACGGGTCCGCCCTCCTTGAACCAGGCCAGTATGTTGCGGATGTAGAGCGGGTCGTCGCCGCCGCCATGCCCGTCGGGCCGGCTACCTGCGCCCCACTCCGGGAACGAGCGTGGCTTGTTGTGAGCCTGGGCGAAGTCACGATGCCAGTTCAGGCCGTTGGGCCGCGTGAGGAGGAACTGCCAGCGACGGGCGTGATCGGTGATTTGCGGATAGGATTGGTCGTAGACGTCGAGACCGACGATATCGACGACGTCATCCCCGGGGTAGGCCTCCGCGGTCGGCCCTTCGATGGTGGCCGCGCACCAATCGAAACGGAAATGCGCCCCGGGAACGGACCGCATCGCCAACGCGATCCGACGCCAACAGCCTTTGAAGTCTTCTGTTTGGCCTCGTGCGGTCCACGGATACCAGTCACCGTTGAACTCCCAGCCGATGCGTACGACACAATTCCCGTAGCCGTTCTCGATCAGCTTGCGCGCCAGGTCTCTGTAATGCTGGTCAAATTGCCCCGCTGCGCCCTGGGCCAGCGTGGGTGTGCCGGCCTTTACCAGCATGGCCACCGAGACGACCAAATCTTTGTGGCCGGCTGCCTTCCAGCAGCCGGTCGCCCAGCCGCAGGCGCCGATCATGCCCTCCCAGGTGTCGTAGGCAAGGAAGTCGATGACGATGTCGACGGGCCGACCGATCAGTCGTTCGAACGCTCCGGTCTCGGCGCTTCCGGTGCAGCCGGCGCCCGTGTAGGCGCCGAAGCGCATCGGCTTGGTCGCGCCGGAGGCGGTCGCCGCCGGAGAGGTCGATGGATGCCAGAGCGTTCCCAGGAGTGCGGTGGCGAAGATGCGCCGGGTTGCGATCATGTCTTCTCCAGAGTGGGCAAAACGGATTTTTCCGGTGTCGTCGGCGGCGGCTGCCGTGGAGGAGAGTGATGAAGCCGCTGCCGCAGCGCAACGGCGAGACGCCGCTCCAACAGACGCTCGCTCACATGAGCGAGCAGAAGCGAGGGCGGCAGGGCGACGATGAAGAACAGGAGTTGCGCCCCCTCCCCCGCTGTGGCGACCGCGCCGCACCGCAGCAACGCCGTCTTTGCGCCGGACATTACGATCGGATGCCAGATGTAGAACGAGTAGCTGATCGTCCCAAGATATTGCAGCGGCCGAGTGCGCAAGAACGCCACAAAGGAACTGCGCCCCTCGACGATGCCGGCAAAGCCGAGCGTCGCGAATAGGAACGCCAGCACTGCCAGCGGCAATCGTGCATCGGTCGCCCAATCGAGCAAGGTGGTCGTGGTGATGTGTTGCGGCAGCGTCAACTGCTGGATGAAACGCCAAGTGCCCAGGAACAGCAGGATGAATAGCAGCGGATAGTCAATAGCCCGGCGTAGGAAAGGGTGCCGAAGCCAGCCGCGCGCGACCAGGACTCCGGCCGCGAAGAAAATCGCCCGCGGATAAAAGACGATCATGACGATGCCGACCGGACCAGCGACCCAGGGCAGAGCCTGGCCGAGCCTGCTTCGCAGCACCCAGCACGCGGCGCAGAACAAATAGAAGAAGATCTCGTAGCTCAACGACCACGCCGCCGGGTGGATGATGGGCAAGGGCAGGGCGCCGGGAAGCGCTAGCATGTTGAGCGGTACGATCCAGCCCAGAGACTGCACGGAACCCGGATAGGCATGCACGTGCGTCAGAAAACCAAGCCCGACGATCGCTAGGACGGACGCCGACAGGACTGGATAGATGCGGATCGCGCGATCCTCAAGGAACGCCTGAGGTGAGCGGGCGCGGCTCAGCGTCCCCGCGATTACGAAGCCGCTAATGCAGAAGAACAGCTCGACCCCGTACTCAGGGGTGCGTAGGATGAACTGCGCCGGGACAGTTCTCAGGATCGGAATTGTTTGCAGGCCGGAGTTGACGACATGAAAGACGAAAACTAGGAAGGCGAACAATCCACGGGCACCATGGACCCCCTGGTTGAACCTCGCCCTGCCCTGATTTGACTGTGGCGTCACGTGGTCTTCACCGACGGGGATCTCAGGGCACGATGCATTAAGCAGTAATGTATACTGGAAATCTCGGTAATTCTCTAACCCAATTTTAGACACCTGGCCAAGCCGGCCGACACCGGGCGAACGGTGTGGCCTCGATGATCTAGGCGTTCAAGCAAAGCCGTGTTTGATGCAGGCATGAACATGACTCAAGGCGGCTTCACGCAGGTCGCGGCTCCTCCGACCAGCACCGGCGAGCGCTTCGGCTGGCGCATCATGATTCGCGAGCTGTCGCGTGGTTACGTGAGTTGCGAGACGCTGACCTGGATCGTCCTGGTCAGCGGATTGGTCCTGCAGCGCTTCGCAATTCCGGCGGGCGGGTCGTTGAAGATCAGCATCGCCACCCCGCTCGTCCTCGGCGCGGCGGGATGGGCCGTGATGTGCAACAGCGTTGTCATCGAGCAGCGGCGGTTGTTGATGTTCCTCGGCCTGTTCGCCGTTGCGATCCTATCTACCGCCATACAATACAACCTGCCGCTCGCCATCGCGCCACGGATGAGCCTCACCTCCCTCGCTTACTGGCTGGCCATCACAGCCTTCGCCGTCGTGCGCTTTCGCCGGCCCATGGCGGAGCTAAAATTCTTCGGCATGGTCTCGCTCGCGTTGCAGATCGTTGCCGTGGCCGGCGTGTTGGAGTTCCTTCTGCAATTCGTGGGAATCCGGATTTTCGAGTTTACCGGCATCGTGCCGAGTCAGTTCCTGATCGAGGAGCAATACGCCGTCGTGCTCGGGCTGGAAGGCGGATTGCTGAAGTCCAATGGCTTCTTCATGATCGAGCCGTCTGTGTTCTCGCAGGTAATGGCCTTAGGCATCATCGTCGAAGCCCAGGTTTTCCGGCGTACCGAACGGTTTGCATTGTTCTTCGTGGGTTTGCTGATGTCGGCGTCCGGCACGGGCTGGATCGTCCTCTTCTCGTATATCGTAGTCCTGGCCGTCGGCGCCGGGGTGCGCGGGCTTCTCGGCGCCATCGCACTCGCGGCCGTCGGCGCGATCGCGTTCGGCGGTCTCGTCCTCGTCGCGCCGGATATCGCGGGAACCATGACGGCGCGCATGACGGAATTCACCTACGCTGGAACCAGCGGAAACGAACGCTTCGTGACGCCATTCCTGGCGCTCGATTTTGTCTGGACCCAGTCACCGCGGACCACCGTGACTGGGGCTGGCCCTGGATCATCGGAGCTTCTGGCAGTACCGTTCTTCTACCGGCTGAATACTCCAATAAAGATCGTGATCGAGTATGGCGTATTCGGCTTGCTGTTTTATCTAGGCCTGTTGCTGACAGGCACGCGGACGTCTCGCCAGGCTCTGCTCGTACTGCCGTGCCTCGTGCTCCTGCTCGTCGCGGGAGGATACCATCAATTCTCCCCAATCCTGTTTCTGGTCATCCTGTTATGTGACTGTGCGTTCTTGCAGCCGGTGGTAGAAGAAGCGCCGGCCGCCTGATGAGCTGCCTTGCGAGCTACTCACCACTCACCACCTTGACCGCCCTGCGATGACTGGATCATGTGGAAGGTAGGTAAATCGGTTTTGGCATGGTTGAAAAGTTTGGAAGGCTGTCACTGGGTTTCGCCGCAGGAGTGCTTGCCACTATTGTGCCGCACTTCGCTTTCGGCCAGGAGATCGACAGGCTTTTCTCGACGGTTATACCTGGTTTTGACCGAGACGCAGGGGTAACCGTTCTATCGAGGTTGCGGCCGCTGTACGATGAACCCGCCGTTCGCCTCGGTAGCTTCAGGCTAACCCCGCGTCTCGATGAGTCGATCGGATTCGACTCTAACGTCAACGGGTTTGATCGAGGCCCGTCGAGCCCGTTCGTCCAAACATCGGCGTCAGTATCAGCTACCTCCGATTGGTCTCGCGACCGGATCGGTCTCCAGCTCGACGTGACTAATGTGAGTTACATCAGCCTGAAGAATCAGAATCGTACCAACATCAATGCCGGCGTGGGCGGCGGCCTGAACATCGGCAGGGGAGTTTTGAACGTTGGTTACACACACCTTCAGCAAAATCAGCAAGGAACGAGTTTTGGCGCGGCGGCGTCATCCACTCCGATCACTTACAATGTCGATGCAATTCGCTCGGACTATTCGCTCGAAAGAGGCCGATTTAATTTTAGCCCTACCGTCGATGTGCGGCACTACCAATTTGCCAACGCAACGATCCAGGGAGTTAGCGTGTCACAGGCCGGGGCAGACCGGGCCGTATACACCGGCGGTCTTACCACTCGGTATGAACTCAGTCAGCAACGCGCCTTGCTGCTGGCCGTTCAGGGATCAACGTCGAGATACGATCAAACGACACTAAATCTACCGATCCGGAACTCGGAAACGGCAATCCTATTGACCGGGATCGACTATCAAGCAGCCGGACCCTGGCGATATCGATTGCTGGCCGGTGTTCAATTCAGACACTACCAATCTGCAATCTATGCCGACCACCTGGCCCCGATCGCTCAAGCCGACGTAATCTGGACTCCGACCGGCCTGACCACGGTCAGCGGCTCCGTCCGTCGCGAGATCGAAGACTCCCAGTCGGAAGCCACAGTCGGCTTCAATTTCACGAGAACATCACTCACAGTAGACCATGAACTCAGGCGTAACGTGCTGTTGCAAGCACGAGGCAGCTTTCTAGCAGCCGAGTATTTTGACGGCGGTGGCTCGTCGAAAGCCTACACTGTTGGAACCGGTGTCACATGGCTCCTCAACCGACGGCTTCGTTTGAGTGCCGATTACGACTACATCCGTCAGACTGGAACGAACGGGAATGCGTTCGTCAGCACCGCGAGCATCGTTCCAGCACTCACGCCCATGCAACAGCTGAGTACTCTCACCACTGGAAACTACAGCCGTAACACGATCATCTTCGGCATACACATCGGGCTCTGAAAATCGGCGACGTCTCAGTAAATTTGCTTAAAAACGTTTACTGAAACTGCAGCTCCGCTTGCTCCCGAGGGTGGACCGTGCCACGAGTTTGCCGTCTGTAAATTAGCTGTTGGGATATAGAGTGAAGAAGCTGCGTAAAGCGGTGTTGCCCGTCGCCGGGCTCGGGACACGTTTTCTTCCCGCAACCAAGGCAATGGCGAAGGAAATGCTTCCGGTCGTCGACAAGCCATTGATCCAGTATGCGGTCGAGGAAGCGCGCGCCGCTGGAATCGAGCAGTTCTGCATGGTCACCGGCCGCGGCAAGACCGCGCTGATCGACCATTTCGACGTCTCGTACGAGCTGGAGTCCAGCCTGCGCGAGCGCGGCAAGACCGAGATGGTGGATTTGCTCGAGGCGATGAAGATCCCGCCCGGTGCCATCACCACCGTGCGCCAGCAGGTGCCGATGGGGCTCGGGCACGCGATCTGGTGCGCGCGCGCCTTTATCGGCGACGATCCGTTTGCCATCCTGCTGCCGGATGACCTGGTGTTGAGCGAAACGCCGTGCCTGCAGCAATTGGCCGAGGTGTATGCCGAGACCGGCGGCAACGTGGTCGCCGTCACCGAGGTGCCGCGCGAGCATACCAACCGCTACGGGATCCTGAAGACCGGCGCCGATGACGGCACCCGGGTCGAGGTCACCGGGCTGGTCGAGAAGCCCAAGCCGGCAGATGCACCGAGCAATCTGTCCATCATCGGGCGGTATATCCTGATGCCGGAAGTGATCGACTTCCTGTCGCGCATGGATCGTGGCGCCGGCAACGAGGTTCAGTTGACCGACGCGATGGCGCACATGATTGGGCATGGCCCGTTCACCGGCTTGCGCTACGAGGGGCGCCGGTTCGATTGCGGCGACAAGGCCGGGTTCCTGGAGGCGCAGATCGCGTTCGCCTTGAAGCGGCCGGACCTGCGCGACCAGGTGCAGGCTTTCTTGAAGAACTACCGCTGATAGTTTCTCAGACCCGCTGCCGTAATGCGCCGCCATCTCAGCATAGGTGCGGTTGACCGTGGGTTCGTAGAAGCAGGCATTGCTGATGCCGGACTTGAGATTGTCGCTGACGATCTGTCGCGGCACGCCGAAGATGGCCGCCAGGGCGTTGACGTGTACGGCGATCCAGTCCGGCAAGGTCTGGCTCCATGTCGCCTCGGCATAGATGAAGCTCGAAGCACCGAAAACGGTGACGAAGATCTCCGCGCGCGGTGTTTCTCCGGTCGCCCCGTCGACCACCTGAATCGTGTGACCGGCAAAGTCGACGAACAGCCTGTCGCCTGAGGCGTGCACCTGACGCAACGTCGGTTTCAGCCGCCCCACCCAGGCGCGATACAGATCGCAGAGCCACGAGTAGCCGAACCCGTCGGCGGTCTCGGCTCGATATTCATTCCATAGCAGTGCCAGCGTCACGCTAGGCCTGCGCATCTCGCGATGGATCGCCGCCTAGTCCGGAACAGGCCGTTGATCCCCGGGCACGTCGGGTGGTGGCGGAATCAGCAGCGCCTCGAGTGCGTCGTCGTCGAGATCGTCGGGCAACGGCCACGTCAAACTAGCCGGTCGGGCGCGCTTGAGATACTCACTGATCGCGCCCTGGCTCAGCGGCAGGCACTGGCCGACTTTCCGTTGCGGCAGCTGATGACCAAATCGGAGCCGCAGAACTGCTCGTATTTTCCGCATCGACACTCTCTCACCCGGCATTTCGGTCCCTTGCTCCCCGGCAAAGGATCAAGACTACCGTCGGTTGAAAACTGTCAGCAGAAGCGGTCCAACGCCGCCGTTACAACCATGATCATGATCACTCGAACAGGCGATCATGATCCGCTGGAACGCATGATCACCATCAACCGGATCCGATGATCACGATCAAACGGGATCAGCGATCATGATCAGCCGGAACGCGCACCTCAGATGGCTTTGCACCCGCTACGCGGTCGGAACCTTGGCCATCTTCGCCCACGAGACTGGAACCAGCAGCCTGAGGCTGAGCCAGCGTAGGCCGCTCGCTTTGTGTGAAGTGTCCGTGGCTGGATCGCACCTGATCACGGTAGATGCCTTTGACTGCGATCCTCTTGCCGCGCCTACGTTCGATGGTGTCATTGACCCCCGGCACGATAGGTCCTTTCGGCGCGAAAGCTGCCACTAGGAGGTTAAGCAGAGTGCGCGATGCTGTCTGCGAACACCAAGCTGTAAGGTTCAGCACGCGGTGGTAATTTACAAACCGTCGCTGCTGTCTGACACATCATGCTGCGTAGGATGCTAGGATCAGGACTCTGTATCAGAGCCAAAACGTGACGGTGGCTGCGATGCAG
>CAZTJC010000057.1:6059-22564 GCA_964613945.1 uncultured Acetobacteraceae bacterium | reverse complement strand
CGTCATGGCGTTCGGAGCGCCGGGAGAAGTTCTTCTCAGAACTAAAATGCTCTTAATCCAACTTCATATATAATTGGTGATTTTGCTGCCGAAAGTGGCGGTGACTTCCTCCTGGGCTCAGGGAATTGACGATTATTGTTGTTGGGGTAGACAGTACGATCAAGTCTTCTGTCGTTGTGCTGTCGGTCGGGCGGGAGTTTCGTTTCCCGCAATAATATGGTGGAGTTTGCCTTGAGCGGAGGGAGTACTGGAGCAGCCTCTGGCGACTCCCAAGCAACTTCTGGTTTTGATGAACGAGCGACTATTAACAGCACGGTGGGCGCAGCTGATGGTGTAGCAGGCGGGGACGGCGGAACGGGAAGGCGCGCTGGCTTTGCCTGATAATGGCGACTTGCCGGACGTCATGTTGCTGGAATGGCGAGCCACTCGTGGCTTTCGTGGCCGGCATCGGCCAGCACGGTGCCGATCGCGAGAATGAGCGATCGCATGCCCGTGAGAGGCCGTACACCCGTTTCCTAATCTGTGTTCGCGCAGCGACGCGGTCGATTTCGGTTGCCGGTGAGCACCGGTAACCCTCGACGCGTCCGGCGTGGCAGTATTGACGACGATGGCAAGCGGCGGCGAATACACTAAGGGTCTTCATCGTCGAACAAATGGACACGGTCTATATCCCAAACAGTAAGTTTGGCCATCTTGGCATTCGACCGGCTGGACGATTTGTTTCAGGCGAGCGTGACCGAGCTATAGCGTGAGGTGTTGGCGCACTCTCTCGGCCGTCATCTCGCCGGTCGCGATGTCGGCCACGATGCGGCCTTTCTCCATGACGTAGCCGCGGTCGCTGAGTGCCAGGATCGTATCCAAATTCTGTTCGACGAACAGGATGGTCATGCCGAGTTCACGGCAGAACGAGCGTAGCGCATTGCAGATCAACTGGACGATCGAGGGCTGAACGCCTTCGGATGGTTCGTCGAGCAGCATCAACGCCGGGTTGCCGATCAAAGCACGGCCGATTGCGAGTTGTTGTTGCTCTCCGCCTGACATCGTGCCGGCGATCTGGCGCCGGCGCTCGGCCAGGCGCGGGAAAGAGGAGAACACCAGTTCGGGCAGCTTCTTGCCGCCGGGTCCGCCGATCAGGCGGCCGACCGCCAGGTTCTCGTCGACCGTCATGCGGGGAAACACGTGCCGGCCCTGGGGGATGTAGCCGATGCCGAGCCGCGCCCGTCGGTCCGCGGACAGCGCGGTGACGTCTTGTCCAGCCAGCCGGACCGACCCGCTGGCCGCCTTGAGAAGGCCGATCAGGCATCGCATGGTGGTAGACTTGCCGACGCCGTTGCGCCCGATCAGGCTGACGATCTCGCCGCGGCCGACCTTGAGATCGACGCCCTGTAGGATAGGCGTCTCGCCGTAGCGTGCCCACAGGCCCGAGACATCTAGGATTGGCTCAGTGTTCATGACCGCGCCCCAGATAGATCTCGGCGACGCTGGGATCGCTGATGATTTCCTCAATCGGGCCGCGCGCGAACACTCGACCGTAATGCAGCACCGTCACCAGGCGGGCGATCTGGCGCACGAACGCCATATCGTGCTCGACCACCAGCATGGTCATGCCCTCACGGTTCAGGCGTAGGATCAGCTCGCCGGTTTGGAAGGTCTCCTCCGGCGACATGCCCGCCGTCGGCTCGTCGAGCAGCAGTAGCTTCGGCTTGAGCGCCAGCGCCATGCCGATTTCCAACCATTGCTGCTGGCCATGCGAAAGCTGTCCCGCCAGCTTGGCGGCGTCAGCGGACAGGTTGAGCAGGGCCAGCAGCCGGTCGGTTTCGGCCGAGAGCTGCGCCTTGGCTACGTGATGCTGCAGCGCGATCCGCAGGTTCTGCTGCACCGGCAACTCGCGGAACACCGACGGGTTCTGCAGCTTGATGCTCATGCCGCGCTTGACCCGTTGATAGGGCTGCTCGGCGGTGACGTCGGCGCCGTCAAAACCGATACGCCCGGCCGTCGGCGGATAGGTGCCCACGACCAGGCGGAACAAGGTGCTTTTGCCAGCGCCGTTCGGGCCAATCAGGCAATGGATCTCACCCGGCGCGACCTCCAGCGACACGTCCGACACAGCGACCAGGCCGCCGAACGATTTGGATGCGCCCTTAATCGACAATAACGGGCTCATGCTCATTCGCCCGCCGGCGCGACAATCGGCGCGGTTGAGTGGCGGCGGCGCGCCGGCCAGCCAACGAGGCGGACCAACCCGATAACGAATCCCTCCGGCACGTACATAACCGTCAACAACAGCAGCAAACCGGTCAGCACCAGCGCGGCCTGTTGGCTGTAGACGGTCAGCAACTGGTAGCCGAACAGGAAGACGAAGGTGCCGATCAGCGTCGCCGTGAGGTCCTGCCGGCCGGAGAACGACACCCAGACGATCGGCATCGCGGCCGCTGGCAGCCCGATGCTGGACGGCGTGATAAACTGGCCCCAAGCGGTGTAGAGCGAGCCGCTCAGCCCGGCCAGGGCGCTACCAATGCAGAACGTCGTCAGCCGATATTTGCGCACGTCGTAGCCGAGCAGTTCGGCCCGCTGCTCGTCCTCCCGAATCGCGACGACGACGTTGCCGAAGCGCGAGTTCACCAGCATGCGCAGGCCGAGATAGACCACGAGCAGCAGCCCGATCATCAGGAAGTAGAGCGGAACGCCGTCGAAAATCAGCGTGCCCCCGTCCCATGGCATGTTCAGCGCCTTCATGCCCTTCATGCCGTTGAAGCCGTTCAGCCGGGCCCGCCCAATCCGCCATTCCGGCCCGGCGGTTTGGCCGATGAAGAAGGCGAGCACCAGCGAGGCCGCGAGCGTCACGATGCCGAAGAACACGCCGCCGACCCGGCCCCAGATCATGAAGTAGCCCAGCGCCGCCGCCGCAACCGCCGCTAGCAGCACGGCCAGGGTCAGCGCCTCGAAACTCGTCCAGCCGCGGCCGCCGAGGTTGATGGCAATCACGCCATAGGCATAGCCGCTGATGCCGAAGAAGAAGGTCTGCCCGAACGACATCACGCCGCCATAGCCCCACATGAGGCAGAGGCCGAGCGCCATGAAGATCCAGATAAGGAAGTAGGCGGCGTTGCCGACATCATACGGGCTGGCCACCAACGGGTAGGCCAGCGCCAGCGCGAGCGCGACGACAAAGCCGATCCAGAACCTCGGGCCGTTGCCCAGCGTCTGCGGGCCATTGAGCAGTTTAAGCATCCGGTTTCCCTCAGCGCAGCCGCTTGTTGACCCAACCCGTGATCCCGTCCGGTAAGACGCGGATGACGAGAATGACGGCGACCAGCATGCCGATCTGGCCGACGACCTGCCCGTGCCAGGCATTCAGCCCGGTGCGGATAATCGCCAGCAACACGCCGGCCGGCGCGGTGCCGAGCAGGACGTTGGCGCCGCCGATCACCACGGTGACGAAGCTCTCGACGACGAAGCTCGAGCCCATGGTCGGGATCAGGCTCATCGTTGGCGCATACAAACCTCCGCACAGCCCGGCGAGCCCGGTGCCGAGCCCGAAACTCAGCGCGTAGATCCAGTTGATGCGCACGCCGAGCGCCCGGGCCATCGGCGCATGCTGCATGGTCGCGCGCGCCAGTACGCCGAACGAGGTGCACATGAACACGAAATAGACGAAGGCCAGCACCAGCACCGACGCCGCGAACAATTCCATGCGGTAGGTCGAGAACGAATAATCACCCACGGTAAAGCTCCCCGGCGGCGTGCCGATCCCCTGCAGCGTGGAGCCCAGCACCAGCACCGTGCCCTGGGTGACGATCAGGCTCAGTCCCCAGGTCGCCAGCAGCGTGTCGGCGGGGCGGTCGTAGAAGCGCCGCACGATCAACAGCTCGACCAGCACGCCGGCCAGCCCAGCCGCCCCCGCGCCGCAGAGCTGCGCCAGCACCAGCGGCAGGCCGAGCCGGCTCATGCCGACGGTCACGTAGGCACCGCACATGATGAACTCACCATGCGCCATGTTGATGACGCCCATCATGCCGAACACGATGGCCAGCCCGGCCGACGCCAAGATCAGGAAAGCGAAGACATCCGCGAACTGATAGAGATAGGAGAACAGATCGCCTGCCATCGTCGGCCCTCGGCCTTATTTCTGCGGCAGGTTGTCGGGGCTGTACTGTTCCTGCGGATTGTCCTTGGTCAGGTCGCAGCCGATCTGCGTCAGCCAGTACGGCTGGATCACGCCAAAATCCTGCTCGATATGAACATCATGCTTCCCGTCCACCGAGAGCAGATACATGTGATGACTCATGTGCTGGTTCTTGGGGTCCAGGCAGATGCGGCCTTCCGGCGCGTCGACGCACATGCCGCCGTCGGCGATCGACTTACGCAGCTCGGCCAGCTTGGTGGAGTGCGCCTTTTCCGCCATCGCCTTGTAGAGATACAACGCGACGTAGGCGTTATATCCCATGTCGTTGATGTAGGGCTCGTTCGGATACATCGCGTGCCAGCGCTTCTTGAAGTCCTCGGCCGGCGGTGTGTTCAGCTCCTCGAACCAGTTGGCCGCGGCGTGCATGTTGTTCAGCGCCGGCGGCTTGAACCGCTTGTGCTCGAAGCCGAGCATGATCTTGATCGACGAGGCCATGGGCAGGTTCAGCTTGGCCGCGGCGGCCTGTTCGAAGAAGCTGTCCTGCGCATCGCCGACGTTGATGGTCAGCAGCCAGTCCGGCTTGACCTTCTGGATGTTCTGGATCGTCTGCGCGAACTGGCTGACGCCGAGCGGGATGAACTCCTCGCCGACGACGGTGCCCTTCACGTCGGGCTGCTTGAGGATGCTGCGGTTCCATTCGGCCGAAAGCTGGCCGAAATTGTAGTCGGCGGCGACCACGTAAGATTTGGGCCCAAACTTCTTCACCATGTATGGGATCAGGGTGGAGAATTGCTGCTCGGGGATGGCGCCGACCGAGAACTCGTTGGCGTCGCAGACGCCGCCTTCGTACTGGTTAGTGTAGAAATACGGCGTGTCACCCTTGTCGACGATCGGGCGGATGGCTTCGCGGGACGCGGAGGTGATGCCGCCGATCAGCACGTCCACCTTGTCGCGATCGATCAGGCGCCTGGCGAACTCCTGATAGCGGGCATTGTCGCCCTGCGGGTCCAGATGGGTCAGCGCCAGCGGCCTGCCGAGCACGCCGCCGGCCTTGTTGATCTCGTCCACGGCCAACAGCGAACCATGCAGCTTGGGCAACCCGATCGCGGCGAAATCGCCGGAGATGTCCTCGATCAGTCCGACCTTGATCGGGTCTGCCGCCAGTGCGGCCGAGATGCACAGCAGCGACGCTACCGCACCGAGTAAGGCTGACCTTAGTGTCATCGGTTTTCCTTTTTGGAAGGGAACGGAATCAGGCGGTGAGGTACTTTTTGAGGATCGAGGCGCCCATCGTGTATTTCGGGTCCACCATGTTGCCGAGGCGGATGCGGCCGGCCTGGCTCAGCAGCATGTAAGCGTCCAGTTCGTCGAACCCGTACTCGGCCGCCATCCACCGGCACAGCTCGCGATAGGCGATGCGGGCGGCATCCTCGAGCGGCCGGGCGCTGCCGATCGTCATCAGCACGTTCTCATTCTCCAGTCGGGGCCAGGCGAAGCTCCAGTTCTTGATCAGGTCGACCTGCAGCCGCACCGTCGCCCGCTGCTCGACGGCGACGCCGGTCAACTCGCCATCGCCCTGCGTCGCGTGACAGTCGCCGACGTAGAGCAAGGCGCCGGCATGCTTGACTGGCAAATAGATGATCGCGCCGGGTGCGACATCCGGCAGGTCCATGTTGCCACCGTAGTAATCGGGCACCAGCGAGGAGATCGCCTCGATCTCCGGAGACACACCGATGGTGCCGATGAATGGTTCGTAGGGCAGCACGATCTTGTCGCTGAAATGCACGCCGGCCGCATCGATCCGCATGCGCTTGACCTTCTCCGGCAGCGGCTTGTTCAGCAGCGCGGTGGCATCGGTACCGACCAAGCCGCCAAATTCCGGGATCAGCGCCGTCGTGCCCCACTCACCGCGCGTCTCGACCGAATGAATCATCACCGCCAGGCAGTCACCTTTTTCCGCGCCCTCGACGTGAAACGGGCCGTTCTGCGGATTGAGGAACGGATGGTTCAGCTTCTCGCTCGGCTTGTCCTGCTCGGAGGTGATGGCGCCGCTGAAGGCGTCCTCCGTGTCGACGACGAGCACGTCACCGGGCGCGACGGTCAGGACCGGTTCGGCATAAGGGCCGTAGACGAAGTGGTGTTTGCCCTGCTCCGCATCCGTGATGCGGTGCTCGCGCCCTGGCTTGCCGGCGGCGACGCCGCGCCGGGCCATGATCGAGCTGCTGAACCAGTCGGGTGTCGACATCGATGGGTGCTCCGGGTCAGGCGAACGGATGGCGGAGATGCCAATCCGTCGCGCGTTGGAAGGCGGCGCCGGCCTGGCAGAGCGTGGCTTCGCCGAGATGCGGGCCGTAGAGTTGCATGGTGATGGGCGCACCCGCGGTGTCGAAGGCGGCGGGAAAGGTGATGGTTGGGCCGCCGGTCAGGTCGGCCGGGATGGTGAAGCGGAGATAGTCGGAGAAATCACCGCCCGCCCGCTGCAGCCAGGACGCCACCGTCGGCACCCGCGTCGGTAAAGTCGGCATCAGCACGAGGTCGACCTCGTCGAACAAGGCTGTCATCCGTGACTGGAACGTCACCCGCGAAATGTTGGCGCCGGCCAGGTCCGGCGCGGTCGCCTTCTGGCCAAATTCGATGAAGTTGGAGAGGTTGTCCCCGTATTCCGTCTTGCGCGACGGATGCGTCTCCCGGTGTGCCCAGGCCGTCTCGGCGGCACACAGCAGACCCCAGTGACCGACGGCCTCGCGCCATTCGGGGAACTCGATCGGCCGCAGCCGCGCGCCGAGCCGGGCGAGCATCGCCGCCGTTGCCTCCCAGGCCGCCGCCACTTCGTCGTCTAACTCGAACCTCACGAACTCACGCGGCAGCCCGATCACGAGATTGGCGATGCTGCGTTCGCAGGCGGCCAGATAATCCGGCACCGGCGCATGCAGCGCCGTTGGGTCGTTGGCATCCGGCCCGGCGATCGCGGCCAGCATGATCGCCGCATCAGCCGCCGAGCGCGTCATCGGTCCCACATGGTCGAGCGTGTCGGCCAGTGGGAACACGCCGTAGCGGCTGACCCGGCCCCAGGTCGGCTTCAACCCGGTAATACCGTTCGCCGCCGACGGCAGTCGGATCGAACCGCCCGTATCCGAGCCCAGCGTGCCGAACGCCAGCCCGGCGGCCGACGCCACGCCGGAGCCGGAGGAGGACGAGCCGGTCCAGTAATCCGCGCCCCACGGATTGAGCGGCGCGCTCACCGACGGATGATGGTCGGCAAACGCCTGCTCGGTCGTCTTCAGCTTGCCCAGCACGATGGCACCGGCCGCTTCGAGCCGGTCCGTCACCGTGGCGCTGAAACTCGGCCGGAAGTCGCGGTGGATGGCCGTGCCGGCCGTGGTCTCGACGAAATCGGTGTAGATGATATCCTTCAGCGCGATCGGGACACCGTGCAGCGGCCCTCGCCACAGGCCTTGATCGATCTCGCGCGAGGCCTGCTCCGCTCGCGCCAACGCCCGCTCGGGCGTGACCGCCACGTAGGCGCCGCTCGATGTCGCCCGCTCCTCGATCCGCGCCAGCATGTGACGCGTCACGTCCACAGGCGAGATCGTCCCGCGCTTGATTTCATCCGACAGGCTGACGATCGACTTGTAATGCACCTGCGGTCTCTCCGCTCATGTCCCGATGTCGACCACGTTGGTGGCAACGGGCCCGCCTGTCTCGGCTGCGCTCGCCAAACTTATGGACTCGCCTCGCCAGCGCCACCTCCGTGCAGCAACGAGCGGGGTACGGCGCCATACTGGCCTCTGAACGCCCGGGCGAAGTGCGACAGGTCGTTGAAGCCCGACCGCATCGCCGCCTCGCTGACGGTGGCGACCCGGCGCTCCCGCAGCAGCCGGTTCGCGTGCTCCAGTCGCTGTCGCCACAGCCAGCGCATCGCGGTGGTGCCGTCGGCGGCGAACATCCGGCACAGCGTGCGGCTGGAGACGCCCGCCTCCTGGACGAGTTGTGCGAAGTCGAACTCGGGATCGTCCAGCCGGCGCAGCAGGATCGCCTTGGCGCGGGCAAGCAGATCCTGGTGGCCGACGCTGCGCTGCCCTTTGACCAGGCCGAACTCGAGCGCCGCCGCCAGCGAGTCCGCCAGCGACGTCCCCAGCCGTTGCAGCCCGTCGCCCTCTGCCCCGGTCGCGAGCTGCACCGTCGCGTTCAGCACCGTGCTGATCAGCGAGGCACAGGGCTCGTCAGCCCGCAACGTCCGCGCCGCGATCTGGTCCGAGGCCGGGATGCGCGCCGTCAACGTCCGGCGGGGTACCTGCGCGATCAGCATCCGGGTGTCGTCGTCGAACACCCAGGTGAACGGGTGACCGGAATCGTAGACGACGACATCGCCGGGTCCCGGGCGGGCGCACCGCTCGCCCTGTCGGAGTTGCCCATGCCCGGCGATCATCAGCGCCACGAAGAAGTTCTCGTTTGGCCTGCTATGGAGCAGCTTCTGCGTACGATCGTTGCGCATGGGCGAGAATTGGAGATCGCTGACCTGCAGCCGACCGGCGTCGATCCGGCGCAGGCGGGCCGAGAAGGGACGCTCGGTCGAGCCCGGTATGCTGTCGACCGGGCTCAGGAACGCGCAGATCGTTTCGTTCCAGTAGCTGAACCGGTGTGCAGGAGACAGACTGGCGGTGTCGTAGCACTCCACGCCGTGCCTGCTCTTCTTCCTTGCTGACGACGGATCGATGCTCAATGCCGCCTCCACGGGTCAGCATCGACTATGCAAGCCACATACCAGCTTTGCCAGCGTCGAATGATGGCACTGAAGACCTCCAACACGTCGAGCGCCGTCGCACCAGCGAGATGATCATAGCCAGTCCGGCAACCTGCTTCCGCCTGACAGAGAATATCTGCGACCGGCCAGGGTTACAGATAACCGCATCTGTGGTTCAGGTGTTCCGCGCGCCTCCAGGAGGTGCTGGTGCCGGCACATATTTCCAGTTGGCGATTTACGGCCCATGCTCAGCTGGTTCCAGCGGGTTGGCTGCTCCAGCCGATCTCGTCAGTAACGGAGAGCGCATGACACACGAGAGCAACCCGGAAACGACCTTTCGGATCGAGACGGACTCCATGGGTGAGGTCCAGGTGCCGGCTGACTGCCTTTGGGGCGCCCAGACACAGCGGTCGCGTGTGAACTTCCCCATCGGCGTGGACCGCTTCCGGTTCGGGCGCCCGATGATCCGTGCTCTCGGTGTGCTGAAAAAGGCCGCGGCAAAGGCCAATGCGGAACTGGGGCAGCTCCCGCCCGACAAGGCCGGGCTGATCGTGAGCGCCGCCGACGAGGTGATCGGGGGTCAATGGGACGGCGAGTTTCCCCTGGTCGTGTTCCAGACGGGTTCCGGCACCCAGACCAACATGAATGCCAACGAGGTGATCGCGAACCGGGCCATCCAGATCGCCGGTGGACAGCTCGGCTCCAAGACGCCGGTGCATCCCAACGATGACGTCAACCGCAGCCAATCCTCCAACGACACCTTCCCGACTGCCATGCACATCGCCGCCGTGGAGGTGTTGACCGACACCACCATCCCCGCCGTGCGGCAATTGCGCGACACGCTGGACGCCAGAGCGCGGGAGCATGGGCACGTCGTGATGGTCGGCCGCACGCACCTGCAGGATGCGACCCCCGTCACGCTGGGCCAGGTCATCGGCGGCTGGATTGCGCAGCTGGACGATGCCGTGGCCACGCTGGAGCACGCGTTGAAGGGGCTCTATCGCCTGGCGATCGGCGGCACGGCGGTGGGCACCGGGCTGAACGCCGACCCGCGTTTCGGCCAGACCGCCGCTCGCTTCATCGCGGAGGAGACAGGCCATCCGTTCATCTCTGCACCGAACAAATTCGCCGCACTCTCGGCGCATGACGACCTGGTGAACACCAGCGCGGCCCTGCGGACGCTGGCCGGCGCGCTGATGAAGATCGCCAACGATGTGCGCTGGTATGCCTGCGGTCCACGCGCCGGCTTTGCCGAACTGCGGATTCCGGAGAACGAGCCGGGATCCTCCATAATGCCGGGCAAGGTGAACCCGACCCAGAGCGAGGCGATGACCATGGTTGCCGTGCAGGTCTATGGCAACGACGCGGCGGTCGCCTTTGCCGGCAGCCAGGGCAACTTTCAGCTCAATGTCTACAAGCCCGTCATGATCCACAACGTGTTGGAATCGGCAGAGCTGATCGCCGATGCCTGCCGCGCTTTTGACGAGCACTGCGCCCGTGGCATCGAGCCGAACGAGGAGCGCATCCGCGAGAACCTGCAGAACTCGCTCATGCTGGTCACAGCCCTCAACCCGCATATCGGGTATGAGAAGTCGGCCAAGATCGCGATGACGGCGTATCGCGAGAATACCACCCTGCGCGTAGCGGCAGTGAAGCTCGGTCACGTCACGGGCGAGCAATTCGATCAATGGGTGCATGCGGAAGACATGACCGGGCCGAAAACTTAGCCCATCCTGCCTGGTTCAACCGTGACCAAGTCAGATGCAGACCAGTCCGCGCGGCGACGGGGTTATACCTGGCGTATCCGAGGGACGTGATCAGCTTGGTTCAGGTTGAGCTGCAGTAGGCCTCGCCTTTGTGGGGAATATTGACCTTGAAGCAACTATATTGTACCGATCGGTACAATATAGTTTGCAGGTGCAATCATGTCCCGACCCCCATTGCCCCCCTTCACCTCAGAAACAGCGGCACAGAAAGCCCGCATGGCCGAGGATGCTTGGAACAGCCGCGATCCGGAGAAGGTGTCGCTGGCGTACACGCCTGATAGCGTTTGGCGAAACCGAGGCGAGTTTCTGGCGGGTCGGGAGGAGATCGTCGTCTTTCTCACACGCAAGTGGGTGAAGGAGCTGGAGTATCGCCTCATCAAGGAAGTCTGGGCGCACGATAACAACCGGATCGCAGTGCGGTTCGCCTATGAATGGCGTGACGACAGTCGCAATTGGTTCAGGTCCTACGGCAATGAGAATTGGGAGTTCGATGACGCCGGTCTGATGGCTCGCCGCATCGCCTCCATCAACGATCGTCCGATCGCGGAAGGCGAACGCAAGTTCCATTGGCCGCTGGGGCGCCGCCCCGACGATCATCCCTCGCTGAGCGCCCTCGACCTTTGAAGGCAAAGCGTACTGTCACCGATCGAGCCAGTGCCATACCGGCATTGGCGGAGGCGTTTCGCGAGCACGGCTTCGAGGGGGCGAGTCTAGCCGTGCTGTCGCAGGCGAGTGGCTTGGGCAAAGGCAGCCTCTACAACTTCTTTCCTGGCGGGAAGGAGGAGATGATGGAGGCGGTTCTCGCCGACATCGATGGCTGGTTCTGTGCGATGATCTTCGCCCCTCTCGAGCAGCCCCGCGACCCGGCAACGGCGATCCGGTCCATGACCGAAGAGGTGACGGCTTATTTCCGGTCCGGCGCGCGAGTGTGTCTCGTCGGCTGGGTCGGTCTGGGCTCCTCCGGCGGCGCTTTCGCGACCAGGGTCAGGGGCTACTTCGCTCGCTGGATATCCGCGCTGGCCTATTGTCTCGAGGTCGGCCAGGTTCCGCCTCCGCAGGCGCGGTCACTCGCGGAAGAGATGGTTTGCGGGATTCAGGGCGCCATCATCCTGTCGCGGGCGCTTGCTGAGCAAGCAGCCTTTGACAGGATCGTAGGCCGGCACGAAGCGGTTCTACTCGAAACCATCGAGCGGCACAGAAGCTAACCGGTCGTCACAGTTTCGGATGAAGGTCGCGGGCCGGGCTCACGCCTTCGAGCAACGACGCCACGTGCAAGATCGTAGACTCGGCAAGCCAGCTACCAACGATCTGCACGTTGATCGGTAGGCCTTCCTTGCTCCTGCCGAAGCGCATCGAAATGCCAGGCAGCCCGGTGACGTTGAGCGGCACAGTTGCTCCTTGGAGGTAGGTGGCGTCGACCGTCTGCCCGTCGATGACGAACGTCTCGACGCCGTGCTTGTGTGCCGGGATTGGCAGGACGTGGGTGATCAGCGCGTCGAAACCGCGGAAATATTCCGCATAGCCGTCGCGGATCCTTTCAGCGGCCTGCTCGGCATCGATGAAGTCAGCCATCGAGGTGTCGGGCAGCGACAGCATGGTCTTGGCCATCTTGTACATTTGGTCTTCGTGGCCAGCGGTTGCGTCGCGGAAGGCGGGCTTCATCTCCATGACGTGGAGGCGGTTGAACACGTCCAATGCGAAGTCGCGCTCCAGCGCCGGAATGCCGACCTGCTCGACATGGATGCCGAGGCCCTTAAGTGCCGCCGCTGCCGCCTTGACGGTCGCTGCCACCTCGGGATCGACCGGGCCGAACCCTGGACCCACCATCCAGCCAACCCGCAACGGGCGGCAGGGGTGGTGGCCGATGCCGGCATCGAACTGCACGGTGCTGGTCGCAAAGGCATCATGGCCATCGGGACCTGCGAGTTGGGCGAAGGCGAGCGCGATGTCGCGCACGGACCGTGCCATGGGTCCAACATGCCAGAAGCGGCGCGGTGCGCGCGGCCAGATGCCGGTCATCGGCACGCGACCATGGGTCGCCTTCATCGACGTGATGCCGGTTTGGGCGGCCGGGCCGCGCACGGAGATGGCCAGATCGGTGCCGAGGCCGATCGGGGACATGCCCGCCGCGATGGCCGCCGATTCACCGCCGCTGGATCCGCCCGGCGTGCGGGTGAGATCCCAGGGATTGTTGGTCCGGCCGGAGAGCAGGTTGTCGCTCTCAATCCAGTAGGAGAACTCCGGAAGGTTGGTCTTGCCGAGCAGGATGGCGCCGGCCTGCTTCATGCGCGCCACGCTGGTCGCGTCCGTGTCGGGACGGCGGCCCTGGAAGATGGGCGAGCCACGCTGTGTCAGTACGCCGGCAGTGTCGATCGAGTCCTTAACCGTAAACGGGACACCGTGCAGCGGCCCGAGCGCGTCACCCGACATCACAGCGGCCTCGGCGAGCTTGGCTGCAGCGAGCACACCGTCCGCGATCGTGACGATCGCGTTGATCTCGGGATCTACCGCGGCGATGCGATCGAGATGCGCCTGCACGATCTCGACCGGAGAGACTTCCTTGTTGCGGATTAGGTCCGCCAGGGTAGTGGCGTCGGAAAAGACGAGATTGAGAGCCATGATACCGATTTACCTACCTATCAGTTGGTAGACGAATGGGTATGCCTGTTCTTTTCGGTCGTCAAGCCCTATCTATCAGATGGTAGGCATCATGGTCGGTGGGCGGGGAGCAGCGATGAACACGAGCGAGATGATTTTAGAGGCGGCTAAGCAGAGCGCGCAGGCGCATGGCTATAACGGCCTGAACTTTCGCGACCTCGCGACCGAGGTCGGCATCAAGGCGGCCAGCATTTATCACCATTTCCCGAGCAAGGCCGATCTCGGGGCGGCCGTGGCCAAACGCTATTGGGAAGACACGGCGGCCGCTCTGAATGCCATCTCGACGGCGACGTCGGACCCGAACACCGCCCTGCGCCGCTTTCCGGAGGGCTTCCGCGAATCCCTCCAGCGAGACAACCGGCTCTGCCTGGGCAGTTTCATGTCAGCGGAATACGACGACCTGCCGGAGCCGGTGAAGAAGGAAGTGCAGAGTTTTGCCGACATCAACGTAGCCTGGCTCGGTGAGCAGTTGATCAAGGCCGGCGTGGTCGGTGCCGCAGAAAGCCAAGCTCGAGCCCGAGCGATCTTTGCAGCCGTGGCCGGTGCCCAGCTTTTGGCAAGAAGCCGGTCGGACATTGGTTTGTTCGACGCGCTGATCGACAGCTATCGCAGTGCAGGTCTGCTGCCGGGGTAAGCCGAAGCCTTGAGCCTCAGGGGCGAGGAAGGCTGGTAAATGATACCTCATGCCCTTTGTTGAGCGTCAACCGAGCTTGCCGGAAGCTGAGTCAACAGCCGCCCCGCTTACCCTTGCGGCACCGTGGGGCTGCACACGTCGACCCAGCGGGCGCCCACAAGCATTGCCAGCCGTTCGGGCGCGACTTCGATCGAACTCGTCGGTGATCCCGCGGCCGGGAACACCGTCGCGAAGTCGCGCAATGAAATGTCGCACAGGATCGGCAATGGGGTCGCGAGCCCGAATGGGCAGACGCCGCCGACGGGATGGCCGGTCAGCGAGGACACCTCGTCCGGGCTGAGCATCTTGGCGCGTCCGCCCAGAACCGACTTCATTTTTGCGTTGTCCAGGCGGGCATCCCCGCGCGTCACGATCAACACGACGCCTTCGGGTGCTCGCAGTGACAGCGTTTTGGCGATCCGGGCGGGGGCGACGTTCAGCGTTGCGGCCGCTTCAATGACAGTGGCGGTGCTCCGGCTGTGATCGATAATCGCAAGGTCCGGTGCATGTTCGGTCAGGAAGCTCTGAACCGATGCTCTGCTCATGTCGAAGAACCCACCTTATTTTGCCTGCCGAGATGGCGTTGAAGGATCGATGCTACGCCCACATCAAGGCTACGCGGTTTACCGCTTGCGGGTGGACCGCGAAGGAAGATCAGCGCCGTCATACCTGTCGTCAGTCTCGCCCAACCTTGTGTCACCCGATATCAATCCGGCGTCGTCGTTGCTGCCAGTCGATGCGACCGAAAGAACGCCCAAAGCACCTGCGCCGTATCGAAATCGCGGTTTCGCCGGCCGGTGGCGTTCCAGCCTTCGGCTTCGATCGGCGCGGTGGATGGAACGGAGTGCCCGGACCCGTCTACCCGATAGAACAGCACCTCCGTACCGTCGGCACAGTCGGCACAGTCGGAGAAGCGGGTCAGCGCGACCGTGGAAGGCAAGGCCGGATCAACGTGTGGCAGGGGCGTTTCGGTGCGGGTCGCGCAGCCGTCGTGTTGGGCAAAGAAGAACGCCAGATCGGGCGCCGATGCGAGGCGCGTCAGCTCGGAACCGGGTGCGCCGGCATAGGGGTTGGTGTCGTCGGTCGTGCTCGCGATCAGGGCGAAGGAAACCGGAGGCGAACTGCACTCCTTGAACACGGCCTGCCGGGCAGTGCCGATGACGTCGGCAACAGCGGCCACCTTGTCGCCCATCTCGCAGGCGATCCGTGGCACCAGGAAACCGCCGGACGACACCCCGGTCACGTAGACGCGGGCTGGATCGCCATTCTCGTCAGCAACGAGACGGTCGATCAGGGCGCGGAGGAAGGCAATATCGTCGACCGGCTCGCCACTGGTTCCCGCCAGCCGCTGCCAAGTCCTGATCCGGGCCGGAACGGGGTCCCAGCGACGATCGACACCTTGGGGATGTACGACGAGGGCTGGTGCCAGTTCAGGCAAGGAGGCAAACGGGACGTCAAAGCGTGGCGGCACACCGTCGGAGATCAGCGTGCCGAGCCCGTGTAGGTAGATGATGATTGGCAGGCGACCGGTCGTTTCAGCTGGGCCGGCGCGTTCCACAAGGTAGGTTCGATCGAGCGGACCGACCTGGATGTGCTGAACCGGCCCAACCTGCGCCCGCACCATGTTGCAGCCGAAGGCAAAGAAAACCGCGGCAGCCAGCAACGTCCTCATCATCCAACTCCGGCGTTTGAGCGCCAGCAGCATCGAAAATCGTGCGCGGTGCAAGGGCCGGGTCGGCTCAGGCCGGGTTGCTCGACACTAGACGGTTCCGGTCGCCGTCCAACGATCGCGAGGAAGGCGATAGAGGACTTGGTGACGAAGCGGATGACCTTCTGGAATATCGGGATGCTCGAAGTCGTCTTCCGCATCGTGAGACATGCCCAGCTTTTCCATGACGCGCCGGGAACTCGTGTTTCGCGGAACAGTGTTGGCGACAATCTCCGACAATCCCAGAGTTTCGAAACCAAATCGGAGAGATGCAGCCGCGGCCTCAGGAGCGTAGCCTTGACCCCAAAATCTGCGTGCTACTCGCCAGCCGACTTCTACTGCAGGCGAGAAGTGGGCTTCGTAACTGATGCGCAGTAATCCTACGGCTCCGATGAAATCTCCGCTGGCCTTGGCTTCGAGTGCCCAGAAAGAGAAGCCATGCTCAGCAAGATGAGCCATCCTGCGGTCTATCCACGCATCCGCCGCTGCGCGACTGTTGAGCGGAAGCAAGTGCTGCATGACAGCAGGATCGGCAGACATCTCAGCGAACGGCTGTCGGTCCCGTTCTGTCCATGGCCGAAGGATGGCTCGATCAGTTTCGATGTTCATCAGTCAATTTTCGTCAGTATCGGCAGGAGGGCAAGGTTTGCTAAATACCCGAGTAGCGACTGTTCGCTACCACCCGGTCGATGAATGACTAGAGTAGTTGGTATTCTACCACGTATAGCCGGCGTAGGAGACCCGACCACATGCGATCTCTCTAATCTGGCTGCATGTTTCAATTCTAGAACGCTTAGGCGACTGGTAAGCCCATATCCACTCTTGCACTG
>CAZTJC010000057.1:0-5959 GCA_964613945.1 uncultured Acetobacteraceae bacterium | reverse complement strand
CTACCGAGCTTCCAGAAACGACTGCACCGCCGCGAAGAACTGCAATCTATTCTTCTCCATGAGCACCGTGTGCGTCCCCTCGCCGATCAGCACATACTCTTTCCAGGCCGCGTGCGTGAGTGCCGGGAACAGTCCTTGCGAGCGCAAAGGCGGCGTGTCGTGATCCCATTCGGCCTGGATCATCAGCGTTGGAGCCGTGATCTTGCCAGGTTCGTAGCTTGGGGTGCCCGCTCCCCACAGCCTCTGAATGTCTTGGACCACCCCGTTAGGCGCACGCAGCATCTCGCCGTTAGATTTCGGGTCTGTCGCCCAGGTCGCACGTTGCCATTGCTCAAACCAGCCGGACGGGATCAAGTCCGCCTGCTTGTCGGCCGGCACGCCGTTGAGCCAGCGCTGCTTGGCCGCGTCGGCCGTAACCGTGCGATAGGCTCCAAGTTTGGATGGCTCGGTAGTGCTGGTCTGTTGCGGCACCCAGACGGGAGCATACAGCACCAGCCGGTTGACCTTATCCGGGTGTTCCGCTGCGTAGCCCCCGGCAATCGTCGTGCCCCAAGACCATCCCATCACGTCGATTTTCGGCAATCGGCGGCGCGCCATTACCCAATCAGCAACGGCCGCGTAGTCGGCTACGGCCTGGGCGGTAGTTTCCACCGGTTGACCCTGATCGCCTGGGCCATCCATGGATGCCGGCCGGGTCGAGCGGCCATAGCCGGGCAGGTCGAGCAGGTAAACGTCGAACCCGCGCTGCGCGATGTAGTCCATCCAGGACAGCCCACCCAGTTCGAGGTCGAAGGCCGTACTTGCCGGATAGGTCGCGCCATGAACGAAGACCACCGTGCGCTCGGGTGTGAACGCCGTCATTCCTTCCATGTGCTTGTTGCGGACGTAGATCTTTTGACCCGGTTGCGGCGAGTCGACCATCGCTTCTTCCATCGCCAATGGCGCCTGCGCCATAGCTGGTGCGACCGTCGCCAGCGCGCTCAGCCCTGCAAGAGTCCCTATGATCGCTCCAACCCGCATTGTCTTCTCCCTGCTACCTTCGCGGCAGCCTTTATTGTCAAGCAAAGTAACTCGCTTCATCGGCGCTCAAGGCATCGCGGGTGGTTCCAGCGTCGGCCCGGCGCTGGCAGGGGGCTGCACCTTTGCCACGTTCAGCGTCATGGAAACGACGTCGTAGTAACCGACCAATGCGATCAGATCCATCACGCCCTGCTCGCCCAGCAACGCCTTGGCCTTGCCGAAGGTGTTGTCTCCCACCTGATGCTGCCGATGCAGTTGCGTGACGCAGTCGTACACCACCGTCTCGTCATCCGTCATTCCGGCCGGCCGCTTACCCTGGCGCAACTGTTCCGCCACCTCGGGCTCCAGCCCCGCCTTCAGCGCCAACGGGTGATGCGCATACCATTCGAACCCGCTGTGCCACTCCACCGCGGTGATCAAGATCGCGAACTCGTTCAGTTTGTGCGGCACGGTGGTGTTGAACCGCAGGTATTCCCCAACCGCCTGCAACCGGGTTCCCAGCACCGGGCTGCGCAGCCAAGCGTTGAACGGTCCTTCCATCGAGTGCCGCGGGCCGCTCATGATGGCGTCGTACATCGACTTCTGTTCGGGGCTCATCGCCCCCGGTGCCATGTCCGGAAACCGCGTCTGTGCGGCCGCTCCGGAGGCTAGGGCAGCACCAATCCCAATCACCGCCAACAATGCGCGCATGTTTCCTCCCTGCCCAGCGTTACCCACCGGATCGACATCCAGTGTATGGGCGACTGGGAGTGAGCGGAAGCCGCGATCGACGACGTCGCCGACTGAGTGCCGCGATTGATCACGGTGTCGAATAGGTCGGCTTACCGCTGTTGAGCGCGCCGAAGCAACCTGTCCGCTCTCAGCCTAGGACTGACTGCGGGTTGTCAGTTTCGACGACAGCCCTTTGAGGTAAGGAGAAACTACAGGAGCATCTCCGCACGCAATGGAAGGCTTCGAACGCGCTTGCCCGTCGCATTGAACACGGCATTGGCTACAGCCGCGTTCATCCCGACGACGCCGATTTCACCGATACCTTTGACGCCTAGAGCATCCACCCGCTCGTCCTTCTCCGGCACCATGATGATCTCGATGGACGGCACGTCCGCGTTCACCGGAATGATGTAATCGGCGAGGTTCTCGTTGGTATAGCGGGCTGTTGCGGCGTCGATCTCCGTAGCCTCGAGCAGCGCGGCCGATAGGCCCCAGATTGCGCCGCCCATGAATTGGCTGCGCGCCGCCGTCGGGTTGATGATCGTGCCGGCTGCGAAGGCAGACACCACGCGGGGCACGCGGATCTCCCGTGTGGCGGCATGCACCCGCACCTCAACGAAGTGCGCACCAAACGAGAAAGCGGCGACATCCTTGCGGCCGTCTCCCCGGGACATCATCGCCTTGCCACGGTACAGCCCCGCCATGGCTGCGGTCGGTAGTCCCGCCGGTATGTGTTCGGCATAGACCTCGAGGAACGCCGCAGTCCGCCCAACGACATTCTTCAGTTCTTCCGTCTGTCCGCCAGGCCCGGTGAGCATGCCGTCCCGCAGGTGCAGCGATGCCGGGTCGAGGCCATGGAATGGACTGTCGGTCGCCGCCCCCGCCGCTTCCGCGACCCGGCGGCGCACCTCCTCGCACGCCTTGGCGACGACAAGCGTGGTGGTCGCCGCATTGTTGGAGCCACCCGCGACGGTGACCGGCGGCAGTTCGCTGTCGCCCAGACGCACCGTCACGTCGCCGACGCCGATGCCGAGTGCGCCAGCCGCGGTGATCGCGATCGTCGTGTAGGCGCCGGTGCCGATCTCGTGCGCGGCCAGGCTGACGATCGCCTTGCCCGCGGGTGTCAGCGAAAGGCGCGCTGCGGCCGGGCCGATATTGGTCGGATAGCAAGCCGTGGCACAGCCATAGCCGACCAGCCAGTCGCCATCCCGCGTGACGCCCGGCTCCGGGTTGCGCCGGCTCCAGCCGAAGCGCGCCGCAGCCGCATCAAAGCACGGCATCAACGAACGCGAAGAGAAATTCAGGCCGCTCACCGGGTCGGTCTGCGTGTCGTTGATCCGGCGCAGCTCGATGGGATCCATGCGCAACGTATGGGCCAACTCGTCCATCGCGCTCTCTAGCCCGAACATATAGGGCACCTCGGCAGGTGCCCGCATGAAGCCCGGCGTATTTCGGTCTGCATGGACGACCTGCACCGAGGTTTCGATGTTCGGGCAGGCATACATCCGCGCCGTCACCTCCACGCCCGCGACGGCATAGTTGGATGGGCGCGACGTGACCTCCCGCCCCTCGTGCGAAAACGCCGTAAGCTTGCCATTGGCAGTGGCCGCCAGCCGAACGTGCTGCTGAGTTTCCGCCCGGAAGGTCGCGATCGTGAAACCCTGGTCGCGGGTCGGCACCAGCTTGACCGGGCGGCCCAGGCGCTTGGCTGCCAGCGCGATCCATGCCGTGCGTGAGGTCGCGGCGCCCCGGGAACCGAACGCGCCCCCGACGAAGCGCGATACGGTTCGAACGTCGGCCTCGTCGATCCCGAGCTGCGTCGCCACCGCGCCCTTGAGCCCCCACATGAACTGGGACGGCTCGTAGATCGTCAGCTTCCTGCCGTCCCAGGCACAGGTCGTGGTGAACAGCTCCAGCGGATTGTGGTGCTGCGCCGGCGTGTCGTAGTCGGCCTCCACACGGATCGACGCGCCGGCGAAAGCGGTGGCGAAATCGCCTTTCTTCGGGTCCGGTCCATTGCGGCCCTTGTGTTCGGCCACCTCCACGCCTGGCGAACCGAACGTTGCGCTGGGCGTTTCGGCCGCATATGTGACATCGACCTTGAATGCGGCCTCCCGGGCTGCTTCGAAGCTATCCGCCACCACGACGGCGATGATCTGGCCGTCATGCCAGATCCGGTCGCTTTCCAGCGTGGTCGTCGTGGGCCCGCCATCCGGTCCGGCCGGCGATTTCACAACGTTACCGACGTTCGCGTGGGTGAGGATGTCGAGCACGCCCGGGACGGCCGCGGCCCGGTCCAAGACCATTGTTGCGATGCGCCCGCGTGCAATGGCGCTGGTGACCAGGAAGGCATAGGCCGGGTTTGCGACCGGTTCGTCCGAGGCGTAGCGAGCGGCACCCGTCACCTTGGCGACGCCATCGACCCGGGGAGTGGGGCGACCAAACAGGATTGCGGGGTCGAAGCCCATGTCAAATTCCCCTTGTGCTGGTGGCGGGCGTCATGGTTTGCGCCGTCATCAGCGCGCGAACGATCGTGCGGCGCCCGAGCTCCGGCTTGTAATCGTTCTGGCCGTGCGTCACCGCGCCGTCCAGCGCCACGCTCGCGGCCGCCTCTGCGGCAGCTGCGTCCAACCGCTTGCCGGCGAGCACCGCCTCCGCTGCGGTTGCGCGCCAGGGCCGGTAGGCCATCCCGCCCAGCCCGATCCGGGCCTGACGCACCACGTCGCCGTCCATATCCAGAGCAACGGCGACGGACGCGATGGCAAACTCGTAGGAGGCACGGTCACGCACCTTCACGTAGGCGGAACGCCGTGTCCACGGACCGGCGGGCACGCGAAAGGCGGTGATGATCTCGCCGGGCTGCAGCGTCGTTTCCAAATGCGGCTGGCCGCTCACCGGGCGGTGGATCGCGGCAAACGGAACCGTTCGCCGGCCATCTGGCCCCGCGAGATCCACCGTTGCATCGAAGGCGATCAGCGCGACGGCCCAGTCGCCGGGATACTGCGCAATGCAGCTCCCGTCGACGCCCAGGACGGCGTGGTTGCGATTGACGCCCGTGAGCGCCGCGCAACCCGAGCCGGGCACGCGCTTGTTGCAGGCGGCCCAGCTTGTGTCGCGATAATAGGTGCAGCGCGTCCGCTGTAGCACGTTGCCACCCAGCGTCGCCATGTTGCGCAGCTGCGAGCTGGCGGCGAGCTGGAGGCTTTCGGCAATCGCCGGGTAGTCCGAAAGCACCGCCGGGTGCGCTGCCACGGCCGCCATCTTGGCAAAGGCACCGAGGCGCAGCCCATCCGACCCGGCGTCGATCCCGCCATGGTCCTTGCGAAGCGCCGTGATGTCGATCAGACGCTGCGGCCGCAGCACGTCGAGCTTCATCAAGTCATATTGCGTCGTGCCGCCGGCGAGGAATTGGGCGGTGGCATCGGTTTGCCCCTGCCCGGACTGTCGCCCCAAGGACGATGCGGACGCGGCACTATCGGCGCGGTCCAAGACGAACGGGCGCATCAGACGCGCTTCATCGCGTCGCGTGCCTGTCCGACAGCGGCGACGATGTTCGGATAGGCAGCACAGCGACATAGGTTGCCGCTCATATACTCGCGGATACTCGCCTCCGTCGCGGCATTGCCCTCGTTGACGCAGCCCACGGCCGACATGATCTGGCCCGGCGTGCAGTACCCGCACTGGAACGCGTCATGGTCGATGAAGGCCTGCTGCATCGGATGCAGCGTCCCATCGCTGCCGGCCAGACCTTCGATGGTCCTGATCTGTCGTCCTTCGACGGAAGCAGCCAGGGTCAGGCACGAGAGCACCCGCTCGCCGTCGACATGGACGGTGCAGGCGCCGCACTGCCCATGGTCGCACCCCTTCTTGGCGCCGGTCAGGTCCATGTGCTCGCGCAAGGCGTCCAGCAGGGAGGTACGCACGTCCATCACCAAGCGGTGTTCGCGCCCGTTGACGGTGAGCACGGTTTCCGTCGGACCGGACGGGGCGGCCGGTAGGGCCGACGTTGGTGCGGCGCGGGCGACGACGGGGATCGCCGCCAGACCGGCCGCGCTCCGAAAGAACCCGCGTCGGCTCGGTCCATGGCCCTTGCTGTCCGAACTTCCGTCCATTGTGGAACTCCCGGGATGAATAACTGTGAGCGTGCAGCGTGTTCGATCAGCCTCCCACTTGCCAATCAGAACTCGGTGTCTTCAGGCGGAAGCGCTCACTCGATCCAATAGGCTAG
>CAZTJC010000056.1:0-22770 GCA_964613945.1 uncultured Acetobacteraceae bacterium | reverse complement strand
GCCGGCGGCGCCGTCATCGACAAACTCGCCGACCTCGCCACCTCGGACGAGCGCTCCCCGCTCTTCGGCGCCGGCAACACCGGCGTCATCGCCCGCGCCGGCCGCCTCCACCGCCGCGACGACGAGACCCGCAGCGATAGCATCGCCGACATCCTGACCCGCGCCGGCCTCGCCGAGATCGATGCCACCGGCACCGGCGCCGCCGACCCGGCCGCCCAGGAAAAATACGCCATGCACGCCCACGGCGCCGTCTTCGCCGAGGTCAGGGTCGATCCCGACTTTGGCCAGGTCCGCGTCACCCGCCTGATCGGCGCCTTTGCCGCCGGCACCATCGTCAACCCCCACCTCGTCCGCAGCCAGTATTACGGCGGCATGATCTGGGGCCTCTCCTTCGCGCTGCACGAGAAAGCCGTCACCGACCCCCGCTCCGGCCGCACGCTGAACGCCAACCTCGGCGAATACCACATCCCGGTGAACGCCGACGTTCCCGCCATGGAAGCCATCCTGGTCGAGGAACGCGACGAGCACGTCAACGCCCTCGGCATCAAGGGCGTCGGCGAGATCGGCGTCACCGGCACCGCCGGCGCCATCGCCAACGCCATCTGGCACGCCACCGGCAAGCGCGTCCGCAGCTTCCCCATCACCCTCGACCAACTGATCGACTAACCCGTAACGGTGGGCTTCGGCCCACCATCACGCGCCGAACTCCCACCATCGCGCCCGAAACATTGACGGGCCACCATTGACCATCATCTTTCCTCTACGGTCTGATGCCTCCAAGCGGCATGCCGCCAAAGAGATAGGGAAACGGTCAATGGTGTTCGGTCGCGTCGCAGGCGTTTCGCTTGCCCTGATTCTGGTGGCCGGCACGGCCTCCGCCGCCGACACCTCCGGCAAGCGTGTCGCCATGTCCAACAACTACGCCGGCAACTCTTGGCGCCAAGCCATGCTCGCCAGCTTCGACAAGGCCGGCAAAGCGGCCGTCGACGCCAAGCAACTCAAGGAAGTCCGCAGCTTCACCACCGCCGAGAACCAGGCCACCGAGCAGGCCGCCCAGATCCAGAACCTGATCCTCGAAGGCTACGACGCCATCCTGGTCAACGCCTCCTCGCCCACCGCGCTAAACGGTGCCATCAAGCAGGCCTGCGACGCCGGCATCGCCGTTGTCGTGTTCGACAGCGCCGTCACCGAACCCTGCGCCACCGTCGTCGGCGTCGATTTCCGCCGCATGGGCCAGATGCAGGTCGAGTACATGGCCGATCGCAAATTGACCGGCAACCTGCTCGAGGTCCGCGGCCTCCCCGGCTCCTTCGTCGACGAGGAGATCCACCAGGGCATCCTGGCCGGTGTCGCAGCACACCCCGAGTTCAAGATCGTCTCCAGCGTCCACGGCAACTGGACCCAGTCGATCGCCCAGAAGGAAGTCGCCAGCGTCCTCCCCACCCTGCCCGCCGTCGCCGCCGTGGTCACCCAAGGCGGCGACGGCTACGGCACCGCCCAGGCCTTCGCTGCCGCCGGCCGCCCGCTGACCCCGATCTTCATGGGCAACCGCGAGGACGAGCTAGCCTGGTGGAAGGCGCAGAACACTGCCAACGGCTACGAGACCAAGTCCGCCGCCATCTCGCCGGGTTGCTCCACCTTTGCCCTCTGGGTCGCCCAGCTCATTATGTCGGGCGAAAAGCTGCCCAAGAAGTTCACCCTGCCGATCGCCGTGGTCGACGCCCCAGGCCTCGACGATGCCCTGAAACTCACCCCCAAGGGCGGCGTCACCACCATCGACTACTCGCTGCAGGACGTGAAGGACTTCATCGCCAAGCAGAAGAGCTGACCCTTTGACCGAGGCGGTCAGCCTCGCGGGCATCCGCAAGAGCTTCGGCGCCGTCCAGGCCTTGCGCGGTGTCGATCTCGTCCTGAATGCCGGCGAATGCCTCGCCGTCGTCGGCCATAACGGCGCCGGCAAATCCACGCTCATGAACGTCCTAGCCAGCACCGTGAAACCCGATGCTGGCGACATGCGCATCGGTGGCACGGCTGCCGCCTTCGCATCCCGTCACCCAGCCCTGCGCTTCGTGTTCCAGGAAGGCTCGCTCTGCCCCAACCTGAGCATCGCTGAGAACGCCCGCATCATGCACCGCGACATCACCGGCTTCGGCTGGCGCCGCCGCTGCGCCGCCGTCATGGCCGACGCGATCGAGACCGTCTTCCCCGGCCTCGCTCTACCCCCCGGCCGCCTGGTCGGCGACCTCCCCCTCGGTGCCCGCCAAGCCGTCGAGATCGCCCGCGCCTTCAGCCACACCGGCACCCCACCCCCCGTCGTCGTCCTCGACGAACCCACCTCCTCCCTCGATGGCCACCTCGCCGCCGCCTTGCTCGCCCACATCCGCCGCTTCACCGCCGCCGGCGGCGCCGTGGTCTTCATCTCCCACAAACTCAACGAAATCCTCGCCATTGCCGACCGCGCCGTCATCATGCGCGACGGTACCGTCGTCGCTGAAGCCCAAGCTGCCACCATGACCCGCGACGGCCTCGTCGCCGCCATGGGCCACGCCACCGCCCCCGTCGACCGCGCCGCCCGCCCCGCCTCCACCGCCCCGGTCCTCCTCGACATCGCCGGCCTCCTCGCCCGCCGCGGCGAGATCGTCGGCCTCGGCGGCCTCGCCGGCCACGGCCAGACCAACCTCCTCCGCCGCATCCTCGCCACCCAGGCGTCCACCGCCATGGTCCCCGGCGACCGCGTCGCCGACGGCGTCTTCCCCCTCTGGTCCATCGCCCGCAACATCACTGTCCGCGCCCTCCCCACCCTGCGCACCGGCCCCCTCCTCGACCCGGCCCGCGAAGCCACCCTCGCCACCGACTGGCGCGGACGCCTCGGCCTCGTTACCCCCGACCTCAACAATCCCATCCTCTCCCTCTCCGGCGGCAACCAGCAGAAAGCCCTCTTCGCCCGCGCCCTGGCCAGCGACGCCGAGATCATCCTGATGGACGACCCCATGCGCGGCGTCGACATCGGCACCAAACGCGACGTCTACGCCCTGATCGCCGCCGAAGCCGCGAAAGGCCGCACCTTCCTCTGGTACAGCACCGAGTTCGACGAACTCCTCCAATGCGACCGCGTCGCCGTCTTCCGCGAAAACCGCATCACCGGCACCCTCGACGCCGCCGCCATCTCCGAAAAGGCCGTGCTGCATCTATCCTTCGCCGACGCGGCGTAGATGCGTCTCGCCCCCCTCCTCCGCGCCGCCCTCCCCGCCCTCGTCTTCGCCCTCCTTCTCGGCACCATCTTCATCCAACAGCCCCGAAGCATGTCTTACTTCGGCGTCAACCTCCTCCTCAGCCTAGCCCTGCCCGTCCTCCTCGCCTCCATGTCGCAGATGCTGCTCATGGCCATCGGCGACCTCGACCTCTCCATCGGCTCCTTCGTCTCGCTGGTCACCTGCATCGCCGCCGTGATCGTCCCGGCCAATCCGCTCCTCGGCACCGCCTGCCTGCTCGGCCTCGTCGTGCTCTACGGCCTGATCGGCCTGCTGATCGCCTGGCGCGACCTGCCATCCGTCGTCGTCACCCTCGGCTTCTCCTTCGTCTGGCTCGGCCTTGCCGTCATCCTCCTCCCCACCCCCGGCGGCACCGCCCCGGCCTGGCTCGCCACGCTGATGCACACCAAGCCGCCATTCGCGCCGCTGGCGATCTGGGCCGCGATCCTCGTCGCCGCCCTCATGCAGTTCGCCATCATGCGAAGCGCCATCGGCACCGTCATCCGCGGCCTCGGCGGCAATCCGCGCGCCGTCGCCCGCTCCGGCTGGAACCTGCTGGCGCTCCGGGCCGGGGTCTACGCCGCGGCCGGCGCCTTCGGCGTGCTGTCCGGCCTCGCTCTGCTCGGCACCACCACCTCCGGCGACGCCAACCTCGCCAGCCGCTACACCCTGCTCACCATCGCCGCCGTCATCCTCGGCGGCGGCGAATTCGTCGGCGGCCGGGTCTCGCCCTTCGGCGCCGTGCTCGGCGCCCTGACCCTCGCGCTGGCGACGTCGCTGCTCACCTTCCTGCACGTCCCCTCGGACTGGCAGATCGGCGCCCAAGGCCTCATCCTCATCGCCGTCCTCGCCATGCAGGCTGGCATCGCCCTCCTCTCCCGCGACCGGACCGCGGCCGCATGAAGCAGCTTCTCGCCGCCCCCTCCCTCTACAGCTACCTCGCCGCCGCCCTCGTCTTCGCGGTCACCGTCGCCCTAGGCGCCAACCCGGCCTCCCTCCTCGCCGCCGCCCTAGCCTTCTCCTCCTTCGCCGTCCTCGCCGCCCTCGGCCAGATGCTCGTCATCACCCTCGGCCCCGGCAACATCGACCTCTCGATTCCCTCGATCATCGCCCTCGCCGGCGCCCTCGCCATGCTGGTCATGAACGAGCAGGACGCCATGATCCTCCCCGGCCTCGCCGCCGCCATCGGCGCCGGCATGACGGTCGGCGTCTTCAACGTCGCCCTCATCCGCCTACTCCGCATCCCCCCCATCATCGCCACCCTCTCCAGCGGCCTCGTCGTCCTTTCCACCGCCATCACCTTCGGCCGCGGCCTCAAGGTCAAACCACCCCCCGCCTTCGCCGCCTTCACGGCCACCCGCCTGCTCGGCATCCCCCTCCTAGCCATCCTCGCCATCGCAATCATGGCGGTCGCCGCCCTCCTCCTTCAGCGCACGGTCGCCGGCCGCACCCTCTCCGCCGCCGGCCAAAACTCCCGCGCCGCCACCTTCGCCGGCCTCCCCGTCAAACGCGTGCGCCTCCTCGCCTACGTCCTCTGCGCCGCCCTCGCCGCCCTCACCGGCGCCCTGCTCGCCGGCTTCTCCGGCGGCAACTCGCTCGACCAGGGCGAGGAATACCTCCTGCTCACGGTCGCCATCGTCGTCATCGGCGGCACCGACGTCGGCGGCGGCCGCGCCAGCGTCGCCGGCCTCGGCGGCGCCGGGCTCTTCATGTTCCTCCTCGTCGCCATGTTGAACGCCTCCGGCGCCGGCTCCGGCGTCCGCATGCTGCTCACCGGCCTCATCATCGTCGGCGTCATCACCGCCGCCGGCGCCCCCAAGATCGCGCGATGACGCCGTTCTACTGGCACGGCGCCCTCATGGCCCTAGCCTGGCTGATCCTCATCCCCACCGGCGGCCTGATCGCCCGCTTCTACAAAGTCCGCCCCACCCAGGACTTCCCGAATCAGCTCGACGACCCCGTCTGGTGGAACGCCCACCGCCTCCTCCAGACTGCCGGCGCCGCCCTCTCCTCCCTAGCCGTCTGGTGGGCCTACGACGCCCGCGACCAAGTCATCGACTGGCAGATCGCCCACGTCCAACTCGGCATCGTCACCCTCGCCCTCTGCGCCGCCCAGATGCTCAGCCCCCTTCTTCGCGGCACCAAGGGCGGCCCCACCGACACCTACGCCGACCCGGCCGATCCCCTCACGTGGCGCGGCGACCACTACGACATGACCCTCCAGCGCCGCCTTTTCGAAGCCTGGCACAAGACCTTCGGCTACGTCGCCATGGCCACCGCCGTCGCCACCCTCTGGACCGGCATCGACACCGCCGGCCTGCCCGACGCCTGGAAGCTCGGCATCATCCTCGCCACCGCCACCTTCACCCTGCACTTCATCCGCCTGACCCGGCGCTGGCGCCGCGTCGACACCTGGCTAGCAATCTGGGGACCCAATGGACGCTAACGCAGTACCCGTAGGTGACTACGAATTCCTGGACCCCCGCTTCCGCCGCCTCATCATCGGCCACGCCAAGCTGGAACGCCTCTGGACCGGCGGCCGCTGGACCGAAGGCCCCGTCTACGTTCCCGCCGCGAAAAGCGTCATCTGGTCCGACATCCCCAATGACCGCCTCCTGCGCCTAGACGAATGCAGCGGCGCCGTTTCCGTCTTCGCCCACCCCTGCGGCTACCACAACGGCCACACCCTGGACGCCCAGGGCCGCATCATCGCCTGCGAACACGGCGGCCGCCGCATCTCCCGCCTCGAGCACGACGGCACCTGGACCGGCCTAGTCGACCGCGTCGACGGCAAACGCTTCAACTCCCCCAACGACGTCGTCACCCACTCCGACGGCAGCATCTGGTTCACCGACCCCACCTACGGCATCGACAGCGACTACGAAGGCCACCGCGCCGACAGCGAGATTGGCCACTGCCACGTCTACCGCTTCGACCCGGCCACAAACCACCTCGCCCCCGTCGTCACCGACATGCTCCGCCCCAACGGCCTGGCTTTCAGCCCCGATGAATCGATCCTCTACGTCGCTGACACCGGCCTCAGCCACAGCGACGACTGCTCCCCCGACATCCGCGCCTATCCGGTGACGGGCCAATCGGTCGGCCCCGGCCGCCACTTCGCCACCTGCCCCGCCGGCCTGTTCGACGGCTTCCGCCTCGACCGCCACGGCAACATCTGGACCTCCAGCGCCGACTCCGTCCGCGCCTACGCCCCCGACGGCACCCCCCTCGGCCGCATCCGCGTCCCCGAGCTGGTCTCCAATCTCTGCTTCGGCGGCCCCAACCGAAACCGCCTCTACATCACCGCCCAAACCTCACTCTACGGCATCTACCTCAACACCACCCCGGCCTAGCCGACATCGCGAGCGCAGCGCGGCGATCCACGACGGCAAGGACCAACCCTCACCGCCCAAATCGCCGCGCCAGGCCTACTAGAGCGCCTCGACCTTATGCGCCGAAGCCTCGTAGATCCGGAAGATCGCAGTCGACAGCGCCGCGTCGAACTCCTCGTCCGTCATGTCCTTCCGCAGCCCATCAATCAGTGCCCGCGAGAAGCTCGCGATGATCCCATGGTTCGCGCTCAACTTCTCGCACGCGTCATCGAGCTTGTAGCCGCCCGAAAGCGCCACCACCCGCTCGACCTTCTCGTGCTTGGTCAGCACCTCGTACAGGTCCGCCTCGTCCGGAAGCGTCAGCTTCAGCATCACCTTGCCGTCGCCCATCTTGTCGAGCTGCTTGATCAGCTCGTCCCGCAGCTGAACTTCCGCCTCCGCCTTGGTCTCGCTCTTGATCGAAACCTCCGGCTCGATGATCGGCATCAGCCCGTGCTTGGCGATCTGCTTCGCCACCTCGAACTGCTGCGCCACGATCTCCCGCACGCCGGTCTTCGACGCCCCGGCGATCACCGACCGCATCTTCGTCCCGTACACGCCCAGCTTCACCGCCCGCGCCAGCAGCTCGTCCAGCCCCGGCATCGGCTTCATCAGCTGCACGCTGTCGTTGGCCGCCTCCAGCCCCTTGTCCATCTTCAGGAACGGCACCACCCCGCGCTCCTCCCAAAGGTACTTCGGCACCGGCACGCCATCCACGGTCCCGTCCATCGTCCGCTCGAACAGGATCGCCCCGATCACCTTCTCGCCCGTGAACGCCGGCGACTTGATGATCCGCACCCGCATCTCGTGCATCAGCTTGTACATCGCCTCGTCGCCGCTATAGCTCTCCGGCTCGATGCCGTACTGGCGCAGCGCCCCTGGCGTCGACCCGCCGCTCTGGTCCAGCGCGGCAATGAAGCCGTCCTGGGTCGAGATCTGCGCCTTCATCTTCTCAATGCTCACGTTCACTGTTTCCTGTCTAAAGCCGGGCTGCGACGACAACCCCTTTGCACTGGGACCGTCTATTGCCACGCTGCCCACGATCGACATAGACCTACGCCTCACTTTCGAGCCTGGCCCTGATGCCCGCCGCTCCATTCGAGCAGAACGACCCAGCCTGGACCGTCCTCGACGCGCTCGATGACGGCATCTACACGATCGACACGGAGGGCAACTGCCTCTTCGTCAATCAGGCCGCCCTGCGCATCCTCGGCTACGACACCCCCGCCGATCTGCTCGGCCGCAACATGCACGACATGATCCACCACACCCGTCCCGACGGCAGCAAATACCCCCGCGACGAGTGCCCCCTCATCCAGACCGCCCGCGGCGGACACACCACGCGCCTGGCCAACGAGACCCTCTGGCGCCGCGACCGCACGCCGCTGCTCGCCGAATACTCCGCCTACGCCCTGCATCGTGACGGCAAGCTCTCGGGCAGCATCATCACCTTTCGCGAGGAAGTCGTCCGCGAGAACGCCCGCACCCGCCTGGCCGTCCAGTACGCCGTCAGCCAGGTCCTCACCGGCAGCACCGGCGTCCGCCAGATGATCGAGCGGGTGCTCGAAACCATCGTCACCGGCTTCGGCTGGGATGCCGGCCGCTACTGGAAGATCACGCCGGACGGCTTGCAGCTCATGACCGGTTGGCCGGCCGAGCCGCTTCCAGCTGTCGTCGAGACCATGCCCCAGCACGGCCTGGGCGCCCGCGCCTGGGCGAGCCGCCGCGCCGTTCATGAAACCAGCCTGTTTCGTCCGCTCGGCCCAACCGGCTTTCCTGGCCGCAGCGCCTTCGCCTTCCCCGTCGGCGCCGGGTCGGAGGACGCCATGTTCGGCGTGATGGAGCTGTTCTGCCGCCGCATCGTGCCCTCCGACCCCAGCCTGCTCGGCGCCGTCGAGAACATCGGCCATCTGGTCGGCCAGACCCTTGAGCGGTTCCGCACCGCCGCCTCTCTGCGCGACAGCGAGAACCGCTTCCGCGTCATCGCCGACGCCATCCCGCAGCTTTCCTGGATGACCGACGCCAGCGGCAGCATCACTTGGTACAACCAGCGCTGGTACGACTACACCGGCACCACCTTCGAGGAGATGGCCGGTTGGGGCTGGAAGTCCGTCCATCACCCCGACCACATCGACCGCGTCGTCCGCGGCTTCGAGGCCAGCATCCGCAGCGGCGAACCCTGGGAGGACACCTTCCCCCTCCGCGCCGCCGACGGCAGCTATCGCTGGTTCCTTTCCCGCGCCCTGGCCATTCACGCCGAGAACGGCCCGGAATCCAGCCCCGACGCACACGACGAGGTGGCCGGCCGCATCCTGGGCTGGTTCGGCTCCAACACCGACATCACCGCCATGCGCGACGCCGAGCAGAGCCAGGTCGCCGCCCTGGACGAGGCCGAGGCCGCCAACCTCGCCAAGAGCCTTTTCCTGGCCAACATGAGCCACGAGCTTCGCACGCCCCTGTCGGCCATCATCGGCTACTCCGAGATGCTGATCGAGGAGGTGGAGGACGGTGCCGACACCGATCAGGTCGTCAGCGACGTCCGCAAGATCGAAAGCAACGCCCGCCACCTGCTCGGCCTCATCAACGACGTGCTCGATCTCTCCAAGGTCGAAAGCGGCAAGATGGAGGCCTTTCCCGAAACCTTCGACGTCACCGAGCTCGCCACCGACGTCGCCGCCACCGTCGCCACCCTGGTCGAGAAGAACGGCAACACCCTCGACCTCCATCTCGGCGATGCCCTCGGCAGCATGCATTCCGACGTCACCCGCATCCGCCAGATGCTGCTCAACCTGCTCAGCAACGCCGCCAAGTTCACCAGCAACGGCCGCATCACTCTCGCCGTCACCCGCCAGGGTGACAAGACGTCCGACGTCAGCCGCAAGGCCGAAGGCGACGGCGAAATCATCCGCTTCGCCGTCACCGACACCGGCCTGGGCATGACGGAGGAGCAGCTCGCCAAGCTGTTCCAGCGCTTCCAGCAGGCCGACGCCTCCACCACCCGCAAGTTCGGCGGCACCGGCCTCGGCCTCTCCCTGACCCGCGTCTTCAGCCACCTTCTCGGCGGCGACGTGAACGTCACCAGCGTGCCCAACCAGGGCAGCACCTTCACCATCACCCTGCCCGTCACGCTCCCCGCGCCCGTCGCGCCCCAGGAGACCGCCCCCGACCTCCCGGGCGACCGCGAAACCGTTCTGGTCATCGACGACGACCAGACCCAGCGCGAACTCGCCAGCCGATTCCTCGAGCGCACCGGCTTCGCCCCCGTCACCGCCCCCGATGGCGCCACCGGCCTGCTGCTCGCCCGCGACCTGCAGCCCCACGCCATCCTGCTCGACGTCACCATGCCGGGCCTGGACGGTTGGTCCGTCCTCAACGCCCTCAAGGCCGACCCGGTCACCGCCGAGATCCCCGTCATCATGGTCTCCCTGGTCGACGCCCAGCCCCTGGCCGAAAGCCTCGGCGCCGCCGATTACGTCATGAAGCCCGTCGAATGGGACCGTCTCCGCAACGTGCTGGACCGCTTCCGCGAAGCCGAGGGCGACGTGCTGATCATCGACGACGACACCGACCTGCGCGCCCGCATGCGCCGCATCCTCGAAGCCCATGACTGGAGCGTCTCCGAAGCCGCCAACGGCGCCGCCGCCATGGCCCATATCGACCACGCTCTGCCCCGCGTCATCCTGCTCGACCTCAACATGCCCAAGATGGACGGCTTCGAGTTCCTCAAGCTGCTCCGCGAGCGACCCGGCTGCGGCACCGTCCCCGTCGTTGTGCTCAGCGCCAAGGACCTCACGATGGACGACCGCCGCCGTCTGCGCGGCGCCGACCAGGTCCTGAACAAGAGCAGCATCAGCCTCAACGAACTGGCCGAAAAGCTCCGCACCCTAGACGGCCTCGCCAAGACCTGAGCCGGGACCGGGTGCGACGGCGAGCCTGAGCCCGAGATGCGCTCCCTAAAAGCTCGCCTCATCGCCCTGTGGGCGCTGTCCCTCGTCTCCAGCCTCGTCCTCGGCCTCCTGCTGGTCAGCGTCTTTCAACGCTCCACGGAGGCCCGTCTCGGTCGCACCCAGGCCGTCCTGGCCCGCTCTTGCGACCTCATCCGCGACCGCTACGCCTTCTACAATACCGGCGCACCCTCCCTCGCCATCCCCGACCCGGCCCTGAAGCGCGACCTCGTCGCCCTGCTCGACATCGCCCTCTCCCGCCAGTCCGGCGTCGCCGGCGGCATCTGGTCCGCCACCGCCGGCGCCCTCGCCGCCGCCGACCCTTCCGGCACCGCCAGCCCGCTTCCCGAAACCACGGTCGCCGACATCAACGCCCGTGCCCTGCGGGAAGACCGCACCGTCGCCCGCAGCATCACCTCTGGCGACGACACCGTCCTCCTCGCCGCCTGCCCCCTCGACGGCCCGCTCGACGGCGTCACCGGCTGGACCCAATCCCGCGTGCGCGCCGAAACCGGCCTCGCCTCGCTCCAATCCGGCCTGGTCGCCCTGCTCGTCCTGCTCGTGCTCATCTCGATTCTCCTGGGCCGCACCCTGCTGGTCTGGGGCCGCCAGATCCGCACTATCGAGTTTACCCTGGGCCGCGATGCCGAAACCGACCTGCCCCCGCTCCCCCGCTCCGGCGAACGCGAACTGGACCGCATCGTCGACGCCCTCAACCTCGCCGGCTCCCGCCTCGCCCAGGCCCGTCGCACCGCCGACGCCATGGCTGCCCGCGCCGCGCAATCCGAACGCCTCGCCGCCCTCGGCCGCGTCGCCGCCGGCGTCGCCCACGAGATCCGCAACCCCCTCGCCGCCGCCCGCCTGCAAGGCGAGAACGCCCTGGCCGGCGACGACCGCCGCCGCCAGGCCGGCATCGCCGACATGCTCGAACAGCTCGACCGCCTCGACGCTCTGGTCAGCGAACTTCTCGCCATGACCCAACGCGTCGACCCGGCTCCCACCTCCATCGCCCTCTCCGCCTTCCTCGCCGCCACCGCCGCCCGCCACGCCGACACCGCCGCCGCCCGCTCCCTCACGTTATCCACCACCACCGATGCCGACACCGCCACCCTCGACCCGGCCATCACCACCCGCATCCTCGACAACCTCCTCTCCAACGCCATCCGCCACGCCGCCCCCGCCGGCACCGTGACCCTCGCCGCCCACATCACATCTCGCCTTCTCACCATCTCCGTCTCCGACAACGGCGCCGGCATCCCCGCCGACATGGCCGACCGCCTCTTCGAGCCCTTCGTCACCAGCCGCCCCGACGGCACCGGACTAGGCCTGGCCATCGCCCGCGAACTGGCCGACGCCCATGGCGGCCGCCTTATCCTCCTCGGCACCGCCACCCTCACCACCTTCGCCCTGGAACTTCCGCAGGACCCGGCATGACCACCATCCTGATCGTCGACGACGACGCCCCCCTCCGCCGCGCCATGGCCGTCACCGTCGAAGACCTAGGTCACACCGCCGCCCAGGCCGGGGACGCCGCCGCCTGCCTCGACTGGCTCGCCGACCACCGCGCCGACGCCGTCCTGCTCGATTTGCGCATGCCCGGCATGGACGGCATGACCCTGCTCAAGCGCATCGGCGCCCTACCCTCGCCCCCGCCCGTCGCGGTCATCACCGCCGTGCCCACCGGCGAGAACACCATCGAGGCCATGCGCCTCGGCGCCGTCGATCACCTCGCCAAGCCCGTCGGCCGCGACGCCCTCGCCGCCCTGCTGACCCGCATGCTGCCGTCCACCGCCCCCGCCCCCAGCGCGCCCACGGACACCACTAAGGAAGGCGACCTCATCGGCTCCAGCGCCGCCATGCGCGAGGTGCAGAAAAGCATCGGCCTCCTCGCCGACAGCGACGCCACCGTGTTGCTCCTGGGCGAGACCGGCACCGGCAAGGAAGTCGTCGCCCGCGCCATCCACCGTCACGGCAGCCGCGCCGCCGCGCCCTTCATCCCGGTCAACTGCGCCGCCATCCCCACCGAGTTGCTGGAAAGCCTGCTCTTCGGCCACGTCCGCGGCGCCTTCACCGGCGCCATCGCCGACCGCGCCGGCTCCTTCCGCGAAGCCCAGCGCGGCACTCTCTTTCTCGACGAGATCGGCGACATGGACCTCGCCATGCAGGCCAAGCTCCTCCGCGTCCTGCAGGAGCGCGTCGTCACCCCCGTCGGCGGCAAACCCGTCCCCATCGACGTCCGCGTCGTCGCCGCCACCCACCGCGACCTCGGCCAGGCCGTCCGCGCCGGCACCTTCCGCGAGGACCTCTACTACCGCATCGGCGTCGTCCCGGTCGCGCTCCCGCCCCTGCGCGACCGCCTAGCCGACATCATCCCGCTCGCCGAGCACTACCTCGCCCTCTCCGGCACCGGCCGCCGCCTCGGCGCCGACGCCGCCGCCCGCCTGCTCGGCCACACCTGGCCCGGCAACGTCCGCGAACTGGTCAACGCCATGAAGCGCGCCGCCACCCTGGCCCGCCGCCCCGTCCTGGGCGCTGCCGACCTGGACTTCCTCGCCACGGGCGCGCCGGCCTCCGACCCCGGCACCGACCCCGACTGGCTCGCCGGCACCCTCCCCGACGCCGTCGCCCGCCTGGAAACCGAACTGATCCGCCGCGCCCTGTCCGCCGCCCAGGGCAACCGCGCCAAGGCCGCCGAACAACTCGGCATCCGCCGCCAGCTCCTGTACGACAAGCTGGACCGCTACGGCCTGAGCTAAATCCCGTCGTTGCGGCAACACGACTAGAATGGGCGGCAGGGCTTCCACCCTGCCGCCCATCGTCCACCTGACGACTACTTGGTCGCCGGAGCCGGAGCCGGCTCGGTCGCCGGAGCCGCAGCCGGATCAACTGCCGGCGCACGCCCCGCATCGGCGGCGCCCGCCTGCGGCCCACGGCCATCGCGCCGCGGCATCATCGACGTCGCATCCTGCTCCGACGTCCCGATCATCCGCGCCGCGACCACCTTGCCGAGCGCCGACTCGTTGCCGCCGCCGCTCACGAAGATCGTCTTGCCGACCGCCAGGGCGGCCTCGCGGCTCTGCGCCTCCGGCGGCGGCAGCCGCACGATGGTGCCGTCCTGCAGCAGCACGCCGTTCAGGTCGCCCCGCGGCCCATGCAACTGCGCCTTGATGACGCCCTGAGCCTTGATCACCGGACCATCGCGATCCGGTCCCCGTGCGTCCGGCCCCCGTGCATCTGGACCACGATCCATGCCGGGCTGACCCACACCAGGCTGACCGGCGGCAACCGGCCCGGGACTACCCGGACCACGACCGCGCTCCGCACCCGGCCCACGCTCCTCGCGCGGCGGCGGCCCACCAGCCGGCCCGGCATCGGTGACGCTCTTGCTGGTCGTGTCGTTGGTGACCTGCATCGCCATCACCATCGCCACGTTCCGAGCCTTCAGCCCATGGATCGTCACGCTATCCCCCGGCTTGGCCACGAACACCAGCTGCGTGCCGAGATGCGGCGGAAAATGCACCTCGGTGCCGTCCTGCAGGATCAACCCGTCCACGTCGCCGCGCGGTGTCAGGCTGTATTGGGCGACCTTGCCCGTCGTGGCCGGCAGCTGCGCCGGGTCATAGGTCGCAGCATTCTGCGCGATCGCGACACCGCCGGTGCCGGCAGCGATCGTCGCGGCGAGCAACACATAACGCATGCGCTTCGAAAACTTCATTGGATCTCTCCGTCATCGCAGACCGTAGCGGCCCACTCGACGACAGTAACAGCAACCCCCGTGCCACAGAATAAGTCACTGTTATCGAACGATTTTCATCCTGTCCCACAACCGCACTTCGTCCCCTACGCGGACAAAGCTGTCCCCTTTTCGGACAGCCGCAACCGTGCTACCCGCAACGGCACCGGCGGATGACTGTAATTCACCAGCGCATACAGCGGGTCCGGCGTCAGCGTGCTCGCATTGTCGCGCGACAGCCGCACCAGCGCCGACGCCATCGGGTCCGCCCCCACCATCCGCCGCGCGAAATCATCCGCCTGATACTCGTGCTTGCGGCTGATCCAGTTTGCCCCGATCGACAACACCGGCCCCGACATCTGCAGCAGCACCACGCACACCATCAACGACAGCGCGTCGTCCCGATGCGTGATCCCGAACGACGGCAGCAACCACTCCTGATGGCTCAACACCCCCAGCGCGAAGCACCCCGCAAACAGGATGACCACCGACCGCGCCATCCCGCTCCAGATATGGTTGAGCTTGAAGTGCCCCAACTCATGCGCCAGCACCGCTTCCAACTCCGCCTCACTGTTCTTGGCGATCAAAGTATCGAACAAAACGATCCGCTTACTCCGCCCCAACCCGGTGAAATAAGCATTTCCGTGCGCCGACCGCTTCGATGCATCCATCACGAACAACCCGGCCGCCTCGAACCCGCACCGCTGCAGCAATCCCTCGATCCGCGCCCGAAGCTCACCCTCCAGCGGACTGAACTTGTTGAACAACGGCGCAATGAACCGCGGAAACGCCTCGGTCATCGCGAACATCAGCACCACTAGCCCGGCCCACACCCACAACCACCAAGCCCCCTCCAACCGCATCAACCAAAGCAGCCCGAACAGCAGCGGCACCCCCAGCACCAGCCCCAGCACCGCCCCCTTCAGCCGATCCGCCACGAACCGACCCGGCGTGGTCCGATTGAACCCGAACCGCCGCTCCACCCCGAACGTCCCGATTAGCGCCAGCGGCAATCCCACGACCGTCGACACCACCTCCACCGCGATCACGAACGCCACCCCGCGCCCCAAACCCGGCCCAATTTGTCCGGCCACTGCCCCGAACAGCAGGTCGTAGCCCGCCCAAGCCCAGATCAGCCCGGTCGCCAACCCGACAACCGCGCCGGCCGCCCGCAACCCCAACCGCGCCCGCTCGTAATCCGCCGCCTTCTGGTGCTCCTCCAGGCTCACCTCGGCCGCGAACCCCGCCGGAACCGCCCCGCGATGCCGCAACACGGTGCCCGCCTGCCGGGCCATCAAGGCCAGGAAAGCTGCCGTGGTAAGAACCGAAACGACCGTGAACAGGAGAAGGAGCGACATGCTCTCTATCTAGTCGGCGAACTCCGGTTCGCTACGCATCAACCGCCGCTTGACGCTGTCCAGATGCAGCCGCGCGCTTTCCCCATCCGCCGCCCGCATCTGCGCCGCCACCCGGCTCGCGATCGCCGGCGGCACCGGGCACAGCACCCGCCCCGTGCTCATCGCCCGGATCTGCACATCCGCTGCCCGTTCCAGATAATATAGATCGTCCCAGGCCTCAGCGATCGTCGCCCCCGTCACCATCACCCCATGGTTCCGCATGAACACGATGTCCGCCTCCCCGATCGTGGCCGCGATCCGCTCGCCCTCCGCCCCGTCCAGCGCCAGCCCGTTATACGCCTCGTCCACCGCCGTCCGCCCGTAGAACTTCAGCGCCGTCTGCCCCGCCCAGACCAGCGGCTCCCCCTCCACCATGCTCAGCGCCGTCGCGTTCGGCATGTGCGTATGGAACGCCACCCGCGCCCGCGGCACCAGCTGATGTACCCGACCGTGAATATAGAACGCCGTCGCCTCCGGCTGCCCCTCGCCCTCCACCACGTTGCCGTCGAAATCGCACATCAACAGGCTCGACGCCGTGATCTCCGCAAACGCCAACCCGTACGGATTGACCAGGAACAGGTCGTCCCGCCCCGGCACCATCGCCGAGAAATGGTTGCAGATCCCTTCCTCGAACCCGGCTGCTGCCGCTGCCCGGAAACACGCCGCCAGATCCACCCGCGCCGCCCGCAGCGCCGCCGCGTCGATCTCGCCGATATTGTCGCCCCGCCGCGCCCCGCCGGCCTGGAACTCGTGTGCCATGAAGTCTCTCCCTAAGAAGCCAACTGCCGCCGCAACCGGCTCAACGCCCCCGGCAACCCCCGCACCGTCAGCACCCGCCCGTTCTCGTCGTAATCCTCCGACAACACCCGCGCGCTCTCGTAAACCTCGCCCAACAACCCCTGCTTGGCATACGGCAGTACCAGCACCTCTTCCGTCATCGACTCCTCAAAGAACCCGATGATCGTCTCCCGCAGCCCGGCCACATCCCCCGGCACATGCGCCGACAACATGATCGCCCCCGGATGCCGCTCCGCCAACGCCGCTCGCTCCTCGGCGCCCACCCGGTCCATCTTGTTCAGCACCAGCTTGGACGGCACCACATCCGCCCCGATCTCCCGCAGCACCTCCTTGCTAACCTCGAGCTGCGCCTCGTACGTCGGGTCCGACGCATCCACCACGAACAACAGCAGCGACGCCTCCAGCGCCTCCGCCAGCGTCGACCGGAACGACGCCACCAGGTCGTGCGGCAACTGCTTGATGAACCCCACCGTGTCCGACACCAGCACCCGCGGGCGCGTCTCCGGCTGCAGCGTCCGCACCGTCGTATCCAGCGTCGCGAACAGCTTGTCCTCCACCAGCACCTGGCTCCCCGTCAGCGCCCGCATCAGCGACGACTTACCCGCATTGGTGTACCCCACCAGCGCCACCCGCAGCTGGTCGCGCCGTGCCGACCGCCGATTGTCGCCGTCGCGCTGCACCGCCTCCAATTGCTCCTTCAGTTCGGACAACCGATCGCGGATCTTGCGACGGTCCAGGTCCAGCGTGCTCTCGCCCGCCCCCGGCCCCTGCTGCCGCCCCCCGCCCGCCGAGCTCTCCCGCATCCGCGGCGCCACGTATTTCAGCCGCGCCATCTCCACCTGCAGCTTGGCTTCCCGCGTGTTGGCGTGCCGGTGGAATATCTCGACGATCACCCCCGTCCGATCCAGCACCTGCGCCCCGGTCGCCCGCTCCAGATTGCGGATCTGGCTTGGCGACAGCTCATGATCCACGATCACGAACTCCGGCTTCCGCTCCCCCGCCTCCTCTTCGTCCTCCTCCTCGACCGCGGCCGCCCCCTCGAACCGCTCCCGAGCCTTCGACTTAGGCTTCGGCGCCGTGCTCTCGATCAGCCCAGTCCCGCCCGTCAGCGCCGCCAACTCCGCCAGCTTCCCGCTCCCCAGCAGCGACCCCGACCCGGTCCCCTCCCGCCGCTGCGACACCTCGCCCACCACCTCGTAGCCGAGCGTCTTCACCAGCCGCCCCAACTCCTCCAGGCTGCCGGCATGCGCGACGTCATCGACGTCAGGAAGTTGAATGCCGACAAGAACGGCGCGGGGGGTCGGTGCTTTGGTGGTCTCCATGCCGCGTCCTACCACGAGGACCGGCGATCCAAGAACGCCCGCACGAAGTTGACCGTCTCCGGCGCTTCCTCCTGCGGCACATGCCCCACTCCCGGCAGCGCCTGCAGCTCCCCATGCGGCAACGCCGCCAGGTAATCCTTCGAATTCCCGAACGGGATCATCCGATCCCCCTCTCCCCAGAGCAGCAACGTCGGCGCCTCGATCCCTCGCAGCAACGGCACCGGGTCCGCCAACACCTGATCCCCGATCCGATCCACGATCGCCCGCCGCACCCCCGGCGCCAGCATCATGTCGCGATACCGCTCGTACAACCCCTCCGTCAGCACCCCCGGCCGCGCATACGCCGCTTCCAGCATCGGCCGCAGCATGAACCCCGGCAGCACATACGGCAGCGTCCGCATCATCAGCGGCACGCTCTCTGTCGTCCCATACCCCCGCCCCGGCTCCCGAAACCCGTCCGGCGACACCAGCACCAGCCGATCCACTCGCTCCGGATGCGCCGCCGCGAACCGCCACGCGATCCGCCCGCCCATCGAGTTCCCGATCACGCTCGCCCGCGCCACCCCTAGCCGATCCAGCAGCCCGGCCAGCACCGCCACCCCCCGCTCGTCCGAATACCCGCCGGGGTCCCGCCCCGTCAGCCCGAACCCCGGCTCATCATACCGAATGACCCGGTGGTCCCGCTCCAGGTCCGCCGCCCACGCATCCCAAGTCTGCAGGCTCGACCCGAACCCATGCAGCATCACGATCGCCGGCCCGTCCCGCGGCCCCGTGTCGCGCACGTGCAGCCGCACCCCTAACACCTCCACGAAGGTCGATGGCGCCGCGGCATACACCGCTTCCAGCTCGGCGCGTCCACGGTCCGGCTGATACAGCCATCCCAGCGCCACCGCGATCGCCACCAGCAGCCCGGCCGCCGCGATCACGGCCGCCCTCCCCATCGGACGACCTACCGCCCCACCACCACGTTGAACGTCACCCCCACCGCATTCGGCTGCAGCGTCACATCGAACTTGTCCGTCCCCGCGTAACCCGGTGCCGGCACGTACGTCACCATCGCCTGCCGATTGCCCGTGATCAGCCCGCTCGTCGCCACCCCATGCGCCGGCTGCCCCGTCAGCAGCGCCGCGTTGATCACCGCGTTCAGCGCCGGGTTGACCAGCACGATCCGGCACGCCTCCCCCGTGTTGCGAACCGTCAGCTCCGTCGGCACCGAGCGCAGCGACAGCAGAAAGAACTTCTTCACCTCGCACGGCCCGCTCACCGCCTGCGGCTGCAGGGGCCCCTGGCTATACTCCGGCAGCGGCCCGCACGAACCAAGCCCCGCCGAAACCAGGGCCAGAACCAATCCCGCCTGTGCCCTACCGAGTCGCAATGCCATGCTAGTCTCCTTCGCCGCCACTCCGGGCGGCCACGTCCTGCCCTCAACGTGCGGACGGGACGCGCCGATGCAAGCAGGATGACTGCCAGGATGACTGAATGACCGAGACCACCTTGCCGATGAGCTGGACCGAATGGGCGGACCACGACGCCACCGCCCTGGCCGCCCTGGTCCGCGCCGGCGACCTCACCCCGTCCGACCTCGCCCGCCAGACCGTCGCCGCCATCGCCCGCCTCAACCCGGCCCTGTCCGCCGTGGTCGAAACCTTCGACGACCTCGTCGAGAACCCGACCGCCGACGGCATGAACCCCGCCGGCCCCTTCGCCGGCGTGCCCTACCTCATGAAGGACCTCGGCCCCACCCTGCGCGGCCGCCTCCAGGAAATGGGCTCCCACCTCATGACCGGCAACTGCCCCACCGCCGACAGCCACCTCGCCGCCCGCATCAAGGCCGCCGGCCTCAACGTCCTCGGCCGCACCACCACCCCCGAGTTCGGCGTCTGCTCCGCCGCCGAGAACCCGGCCATGTATGTCACCAGAAACCCCTGGAACCTTGACTACACCACCAATGGCTCCTCCGCCGGCACCGCCGCCGCCGTCGCCGCCGCCATCCTCCCCATCTCCCACGCCACCGACGGCGGCGGCTCCATCCGCATCCCCGCCGGCGCCTGCGGCAACATCGGCCTGAAACCCAGCCGAGGCGTCTTCTCCATCGCCCCCGCCGCCTCCGACCTCACCGGCCTCGTCTCCATCCAGGGCTGCCATACCCGCACCGTCCGCGACACCGCCCTCTTCGTCGACAGCGTCCGCGGCGGCGCCCCCGGCGAGTTCATGCCCTACTGGACAACCCCCACCCCCTACACCGACCTGGTCACCCGCGACCCGGCCCCCCTCCGCATCGCCCTCTCCCATGAATGGGGCGACTACCGCGCCACCCCCCATTTCGTCGCCGAACTCGAGCGCGCCGCCCGCCTCCTGGAAAGCCTCGGCCACCACGTCGAATGGGCTCTGCCCCCCATCGACTTCCGCGCCGCCTTCGCCGCCCAGACCACCTGCTACATCAGCAATTTCGCCCAAACCATCGGCAACCTCATCGCCCCCCTGGGCCTGGACCGCCCCCCGGCTGACCGCATCGAACCGATCAACATCCGCATCTGGGAAGCCGGCCGCGACATCTCCTTCGCCGAACGCGCCCGCATGCAATCCGTCTTCAACACCACCTCCCGCGCCTTCGGCCAGTTCTTCGAGGACTGGGACATCATCCTCACCCCCATCACCGCCCTGCCGACCCCACCCATCGGCACCACCGAGTACCTCACGATCAGCGACGAACCCGACATCCAGGCCTGGTTTGCCAACCTCTGGCGCAACTTCGCCTACACCCCGCTCTCCAACCTCTGCGGCATCCCCGCCATCTCCCTCCCCCTCGGCACCCAGGAATCCGGCCTCCCCCTCGGCATCCAGGCCCAGGCCAAGCAGGCCAATGACGGCCTCCTGCTCCAGCTCGCCGCCCAGATCGAGCGCGCGGTCGGCGGCCGCTGGAACGACGGCCGCCACCCCGCCATTCACGTCGCCGCATGAATTCCCGGCCACGAACCGCACCCAATCCACGCCGGCCGCGTTGACCCGGCAATAACCCCAAAGGAAAACTCATGAAGCTCTACTTCGCTCCCGGCGCCTGCAGCCTGGCCGACCACATTGCCCTTCACGAAGCCGGCCTGCCGTTCGACCACATCAAGGTCGACCTCAAAGCCAAGAAGACCGAAACGGGCGAGGACTTCACCACCATCAACCCGAAGGGCTACGTCCCCGCCCTGGCGCTGGATTCCGGCGAAGTGCTGAGCGAGAACATCGCCATCCTCGACTGGATCGCCCACCAGAACACCGCCCTGGCCCCGTCCGGCCCCATGGGCCACACCCACCTGCTCGAAGCCCTCGCCTTCATCTCCACCGAGATCCACAAGAGCTTCAAGCCGTTCTTCGCCGGCGCCGGCGACGCCGACAAATCCAAGGCGTCCGAGATGATCGTCAAGCGCATGGGCTACCTCGCCGACACGCTGAAAGGCGACTTCATCTTCGGCAACCAGGTCAGCGTCGCCGACTGCTACCTGTTCGTCATGCTGCAATGGGCCAAGAAGTTCGGCATCGCCGCGCCGGAGAAGCTCAACGGCTTTGACGACCGCATGATGGCGCTGCCATCCGTGCAGAAGGCGATGAAGCACGAAGGTCTGATCTAGCCGGCCTCCAGGTGGGGTGCCCTCCGGCACCCCACCGAAACCTCTTGACTACGAAGCGCGCTAAGTTCCCTTTTCGTTCCATGCCGCGCGCCGCCAAACCTATCCCGGCCGACCCTGTTGCACCGCCGGCTCCGGTCACCGCCGAGGACGCCCAGGAAGACGCCCAGCACCGCCGCGTCCTCGCCCTCCTCGTCGAGCTCGGCGCCACCCTGGCCCAGGAGATCGCCGCCGCACCCGCCACCCCCGAGCCGGTCGCCGCCCGCGCCGAAGCCTTTGAGCGCGTCGGCCGCGCCACCCGCCGCGCCATCCTCGTCGCCCGCCACGTCGCCCAGCAGATCGCCCAGCGTGCCGCCGCCACCCCGGTGCCTGCGCCCACCCTGACTCCGGCCCAGCGCCGCACCGCCGCCCGCGCCCGCCTCATTCGCGAGGTGCAGGACACCATCCAGACCAAGGCCCGTCCCGCCGACGCCGACGCCCTGCGCGCCGAACTCATCGACCGCCTCGATGCCCCCGAACTGGACGCCGACCTCCTCAATCGCCCCGTCGCCGACCTCATCGCCGACTTCCTCCGCGACCTCGGCCTGGCCCACCCGCCCGGTGCGCGCCCCATCGGCCGCCGCACCCCCGCCGACATCGCCCGCCTCAACCTCCTCGCCGCCCTGCCCCCCGGCCAGGCCGCCGCCACGGCCGCCACCTTCCCACGCCCCGAACCCCCGCGCCGGCCGGCACCCCCGCCGCCACCCTCGGCCCCCAAACGCTCCTGGCGCGACAAGCCGCCTCCCGACCCGGAAACCGGTATCCGCCCCGACTCCCTCCTGGCCAGCCTCCTGAAAACCTCCGAGCGCTAGCGGCCCGTCTGGAAACGCGGTTCGGTGGTCATTCCACGCGCGTGTCCGGACGGGCTCAGACCGCCGGCCCCGACATCGCCCTGACCGCTTCCTGAACGGTATCGCTCTCCAGCAGCAGCGTCCGCGACAGGTCCGCCAGCGTCACCAGCCCCACCATCACCCCGTTGGCGTCCAGCACCGGCAACCGCCGGACGTTGCGCGCCGCCATCAGGTCCAGCGCCGTCGTCAGCTTGTCCTCCTGCCGGCACGAATAAACCGTCGGCGTCATCACCTCGCCGACCAGCGTTTCCGTGTTGCTCCGCTCCGTCGCCACCACCCGGAATAGGATGTCGCGGTCGGTGATGATCCCCTGCAGGCTATCCGCCGACCCCACCGGCAGCGCCCCAACGCTGAGATCCCCCATCGCCATCGCGGCCTCCGCCACCGTGGCCCCGGGCAGGATGAACTCGACGTCGCGGGTCATGATGTCGGCAACCGCCATGGCAATCC
>CAZTJC010000055.1:6194-23245 GCA_964613945.1 uncultured Acetobacteraceae bacterium | reverse complement strand
CTTGCCAGTCTCATCGATGAACGCGAAGCGCTCCGGGTCCATGAAGGCGTGTCAGATCGCCTGGGTCGGCGGCCGATGACTACATCTGGACGGTCCTGCTCAGCAGCGGTGAAAAGGTTTTTGTGCGACAGCCCGAGCCGGCGCAGTGTCGACCAACTCGTCGTCAGGCAGCCTGCCTCGATGCCGCGCGCCACCAATGCCGCCCAGACTTCGGCAAGGGTGATTTTGTTCTTTGTCGCGGTCAGTGCTCGCAGCAGATCCTCGTGCCCGGGCAGCAACGGCTTCCGATATCCGCCGATCCGGGCCGGCACCGTAGTGCCGGTTTCGCACACACGCCGGGCCAGCTTGATTGCGGTAGACTCACTCACAGCAAAACGCCGCGCCGCCTCTCGGGATGAAATGCCATTCCAACCCTCGCTGCTCAATCAGCAGCGTCAAAACCGAAAAGTGGTAATCCCAGCGCAGTTGCCCAGTTCAGTGGCGCCGAGTGTCGAAAGTCGCCTTCGGTTCAGAAGCGCTTCGCGATGCCGGTGTAAAGTTGAAGGTTGGGCGCGTTCCGGTTCAGGCCAATATTAGTACCGAGGTCTAACTGAAGCGTGTCCGTGAGCATCCAGGAGATGGCGGTGTCGATCGTGTAGACTGCCGGGTTGCCTTTATCCGCGCCGCGGGCGGCATATAGCTCGGCATAGAGGGTAACAGCCTTGATCGGACTATAGCCGAGGTCGATGACGCCGGTAGTATTCAGGTGGTGGCCGGCGTTGGCCTGATTCCTGAGGACATCGAGCTCGGGCACCAGTGTGAGAACGAAATTCCAGGGTAGCGGAATGGAGAGGGGGACGATGAGGCCGCCCTCGGTATTGCCGTTGCCGGCTCCGGCGGCGGCAGTGGGAAATTTGACATAGGGGATGAGGGCAAGGGCCGGGCCGCCGTCGTTACCGAACAGGTTTACCTTGGTTCTGGCGACGAGGTCGCCGGCGCCGCGGGCCGATGCGATGTTGGCCTGGTTGTCGCGCGGCGTGGCGCTAAGCCAGTTGTAGCCGGTAAACTGCAGTTCGAGATCGACGCGGTTGGTAAGGCCGAGTTTCAGCACCGGGTCGAGGGTCTGGAGGAGCCGGGTCGTGGTACCGCCGGCATTGCTGTGAGTGTAGGCGGTGAAATCGGATTCTATCTGCAAGTGGCCGGCGTCGACAGTGATCGGGCCGTTGCTGCGGGTGGGGCGGTCGGCGTTGAAGTCTCGCATGTTCGCGAGCGGAGTGGGGTTGAAGAGGGTGTAACTACTCTTATCCACGACAGGAGGGTCAGTCTGTGCGCAGGCGGGTGAGCCAGCCAGGACAACGATACCGGAGAGAAGAGCAGTCGCGACGCGCAGCATGTTGGCCTTGAGTGGTGAGTTATATTAGACCGGAAAGTAGGGATTGATCGCACGACGGTGGACATCAGCGTCGTTTCAGGCGACCGATCACCAGATATTCCAGCTGTGCATTGGGCTGAGGATCATTCTCGACGTTGCACGCTCCGCTGTGGATTCCTGAACGGACCCGATCGGCTCAACAGCCGCGTATCTGGCGGGCGTTAGGAAAGCAAGGCGCAGGTCGACGGCCAAGTCAGCCCGCCAGCGACGCGGCAATGTTCACGCCAAGCGCGATGACGGCGGTGTTGAACAAGTAGGCCACCATCGAGTGAGCAAGGACCAGTTGGCGCATGGATGCGGATTGTGTCGATACGTCGCTCACCTGGCTTGCCACCGCGATGCAGAATGAGAAGTAGAGGAATTCCGAATAACCTGGGCAGTCATTTCCAGGAAAACTCAACCCGTTACCGTTGCGCCAGAACTCATGCGCGTAGTGAGTTGTGAAGATCATGTGGATGAAGAACCACGACAGCACCACCGTAGCTCCCGCTAATCCTTCGATCCAACCAGCGTGAGATTTACCATGCACTTGGGCGAGTTCGGCCACGATGGCGCCAAGCGAGGCAAGAGCTGCGACGATGGTTGCGGCCAGCACGCCCCAGCGGCCCTCGTCAAGCAAGGCGGACATGCGCTTGAGGCTGTCCGGGGTGGAGTGCCAAAACATGGCCAAAAACATCACGACGTAAGCGACGACGCCGAGGTCCCAACCGATCAGCACGGCAGTTGTGGCTCTCAGCGACAGCGATGCCGTGGCGCTAGTCACGACGGCGACGGCAAGGCCGACCAGCAGAGAGGGGCGGTGGCGTAAATGACGGAGCGTCTTGATCATGGTGCCTCGTCGGACAGCGACGGACGGGTCATAGGCGGGGTAGCAGCTACTGCCAACCTCAGTCGATTGACTGCGGGTCGACTTGCTGGTTTATATTTCGCAAATGAAGGACACGGCCGACCATTAAAAACTCCCCATCTTCCATGCAATACTGCGGTCGAGACTGAACCCATCGCAGCTACTGTACCGATTGAGAGTAATAGACCTCTGGTGTCGGTGCTGATCATCCAATCCCAAACTTAAGCTGAGAGTTCGTGCATTGCCTTGATCAGGGCGATTTTCTCTCACACCCGGCGTCGGGCAGCTCAGGCAGGATAACGTGACCGTTTTCGACGCGAGCGCCGGCCAGAAAGCCGCTTTGTCCCGCCATCAGCCGATACCGGAAACGACCACGCTAGCGTTGCTCGGCTCCGAGTTGGTCGTAGCCGCGCGCGCTCTCAAGCGCAGCGCGCTGAACCAGGGGCGCCACGCTCAGTCGAGCGTGACGCCTCATGGGAGCCTATCCGATGCGCCGGCGCCAAGCAGTGATCCCGAGCAGCCCAAGCACGGCTGTCAGTGCCAGCGTTGCCGAGCCCGGCTCCGGCACCGACTGCGCGAACACCGCGATGCAGCCATTCACGCACGCGGTGTTCGGAAAGGCAGACGAGGACGCCGTGATCGGCACGAAGATCTCGTCGTTCAGCGGATCGACCGCAACCGAGTGCAGGTTGCTTTTGCCGAAACCGGCTGTCGTCAGGTCGATCGACTGCAGTAGCGCGTATCCCGCATCGCTGAAAATATCGATGACGCGGTCACCTGCGGCGTTGACTCCGGTTACGTAGTGGTTGCCGTTGGCAGCGTCGTACCAGAGTTCGTCCGAACCGGAGACGACCCCGAGCCGCGCTACGATGGACCCGGCGCCCGCCGGATTAAGCACGATGGTCTGTGTCCCCGCAGTGCCACATCCGACCACAAGATTACCGCTGGCGCCGAGCGTCAGGCCAGCCGGACCACAGGAGGCGATCCCCATGCCGCTGAAATTGTAGCTGCGCAACGGCACTCCGCTGGCGCTGAACTCCTGCACACCGCCAGCATCGGTGCCGTTAAAGCTGGGAACAGAGACGAAGAACGTGCCAGTCCCGGGATTCCAAATGGATTGCTCCAACCCGCCGCTGGCAACCTGGTTGGGGACGGTGATGTTGGTCGCGGTCAGTGACGGGCTAGGCGGCGTCGCGCTGATCAGTGACGCATAAGCGGGAGAGTTGGCGTTGTTAGCAGCGAAGATTACGTTGGCCGACGGTGAGTAGGCCATCTCGTCGACCCGGAAAGCACCGCCTCCCGTGCTGACGGCTCCTAGCGCGATCGGGTTTGCCGGGTTGGTCACGTTGAACGAGCGCAGCGTACTCCCGCCATCGCCGGCATACAGGGTTGCTACCCCGCCCTTGTTGACGACGACGACGCCGTCGGGACCGGAAACTGAGGTTGTTGCTTGTTGGCCGACAAAGCCTCCGGCTTGAGCGACCACCCGGTTGGTCGCTCCGTTGACGATGTCGACGCTCGCATTGGAGCGGTCGGCAACGTAATAGTAGCCAGTCGCCGGATCGATGTAGCTAATGTCGAAGCTGTTGAACTTTCCGCCTTGGCTGTTTGCGGCGGTGACCGGGACCGCGATGGTGGTCAAAAGGTTGTAAGTGGTCGTTGCGGCGCGTCCCGGACTCGACCAGGCGGCTGAGGCGGCGACGAGACACGTCGTCGCGATAAGATTTTTGAACATTTTCGCTCCCAGATCGTCATTTTGCGATTCAGAGTAGCCGGATCGAGTGGTTGGACGAGGCTCACGTCCGCGTTACTAAGTGTGATTCTCCCCAACGTTTCGCTCTGCCGACATCGGGGATGTGCTGATGATTGCCGCCGGTGTCGATATCGACCAAAATCGAGGATCTAAAAAAAGCTATCGCTCACACTTTCGCTGGACGGTCGGTCCGGCTGCGCTGCCGGGCATCGGTGGTAGTCTCACGCTGAGCCGCGCATCTCTCCGCGAGGCGCATGCGATTGGTCGGAGAACCCAGGCGATCATCGCCGATGAACTCAACCGTCGCACCCCGACAATGGACGCGGGCGACGACCTCGACCGCCTCACCGGCACGCTCAATCGCATGCTCGACCGCCTCGCCGTGATGGTGGAAAGCTTTGCGACAGGTCAGTAGCGACTTCGCGCACGACCCGCGCATTCCGCCGTCGCGTCTTTATCAGCGGCTCGCGGAGGGCGCACCCACATGCGCGATCAACCGCCGATTACGAGGTGGCGATCGATGCGGCACTCCGCGAGGCGGACGCTCTGCTCGCGACGTTCTCGGCCCTGTTGTTTTGCGCCAATCGAGGGTCACACGAAGTCTGTTCGCTTCGGCTCGGCCGTTGCTAAATAGCATATTTGCAACGAACCAATGTCACCGATTCAGCTTCAGTGCGCACCTCCGCGGTTGGGCGCGTGAAGCTGAATCTGGCGGTGTGATTCGAACCTCACAGCTGGTTTCGCACCAGTTGAGCCATCCTTCTTCCTAGCCTGTCGCTTGACATGCCGGTGGCCGATAGCCTCGATCCTTAGTCGCTGGCATTTTGCAATCTCGGTAATCGTTGCGACTTTTGGTAGTTCTTCCGACAGGATTTGCCTGAGCGAATTAATTTCGCACCACCACGGATACTGCTGCCCCGGTTTGAAGCAGGGACAGTCGTAGACCATGTCACGAGATTAACATCCTGGCATGTGACAAAGGCGAATACGTTCTCTCAAAATTGAGGAACTCTGGATGGCTATTCTCTCTCGTCGCGCTACCCTGACTGCATCGTCGGTATTGGCATCATCGCTCCTGCTAACGGTCGGCGCGCAAGCCGCGCCACTCTTCGCCCCGGGCGACCTCGTCGTATCATACAGCGTCTATCAGGGCACCGCCTCGACCATCGCGGTCGGCCAGTCCCTCCCGAACAGCAACGGCGCGGTCGCCATCGCCAACGGGAGCTATCCGAATGTCTTCACCAACTCGGTCCCGGACGGTAATTTTGGGATCACCTCCCCGATCCTGCTGCAAGACGTCGCGGCGCCGAACCAGATCACCGCCACCAGCGCCCCGACGTTCAACGTCACCGCCGCGACCGGCATCACCACGAGCTTCCCCTCTAAGTCGGAACTTGCGATCAACCTGTCGGCCGACGGCCGCACCCTAACGCTCGGCGGCTACAATGCCCCGGTCAACGCCATCGCCCGCTCCAACGCCAACACTCCCGGCGTCATCGACCCCACCAACACCGACATCGCCACCCCGACTTCGCGCTCGGTCGTCACTGTCAATGCCAATGGCGCCACCACGGTCACCAACACCGACAACTACGGCGGCAACAACATCCGAGCCGCCATCTCGACCGCCAACGGCATCTACACCGCCGGCAACAGTGGCAACGGCGCCAAGGCGACCGATTCCGTGACCACGCCGGGTTCCACAGGCGCGAAGCTCCTCGCTACCACCGGCGTGCAACTCGTCACCCCCGGAACCGGCACATCGATCCAGGCTGGCCAATACACCGGCGCCGCCGACGGCTACACTCTCAAGGACAACAATTTCCGCGGCCTGACCGTCGCCAACAACACCGTCTACACCAGCAAGGGCAGCGGCAGTAACGGCTCCAACACGGTCTACCAAGTCGGCACAGCCGGCACACTGGCCGCCGGCAACACGAGCATCAGCATCCTGCCGGGCTTCCCAACCGCCGCCGCCTCGACCCTGACCTGCACCGTCGTCAACTGCACCAGCTACTTCGCCCCGTTCGGCCTATTCTTCGCCAACTCGACGACGCTCTACGTTGCCGACGAGGGTTTCTCCGGCACCGTGTCTGACAGCAAAGCTGGGCTCGAGAAATGGAGCCTGATCAACGGCAACTGGATGCTCGACTACACGCTGCAGAACGGCCTGAACCTCTATTCGCAATACAATGTCGCCAACTATCCCACCAACCTCGACCCCTACACGGTCGGCCTGCGCAACCTGACTGGCCGCGTCAACACCGACGGCACGGTTTCACTGTTTGCCGCGACCTCGACCAACAGCACCAGCGGCGACGCCGGCGCCGATCCGAACCAGATCGTCAGCATCAACGACCTGCTGAGCGCGACCACGCTACCGCTGACCGAAGCCTTCGCCACGATCGAGGGCCCGCAATCCGGTGTCGTCTACCGCGGCGTCGCCTTTGCCCCGGTGCCCGAGCCCGCCTCCCTGGCGATCCTTGGGGCCGGCCTTGCCGGCATCTTCGTAACCCGGCGGCGGTCCCGTAACTCCGCCGCCTAGCAATCGAACGGGAAGGATGCGGCAGCACCCTTCCCGGTTCATGACGAGTACAGCCCGCCCCGTCTGCCTAACTACGGATTCTCAGAAGTCGTCTTGATCTCCGACGACTGATAACAGGCAACGTTAGTACAACGGCACCTCAAGTTGAGCGCCGCAGACCGAATCTTTTCGACCTCTACTATTTGTACGACAACGGCCAGGGCAACTTTGTCGTTTGACGACCTGAAGCACGGAGGGCGTGCGGAGAATATGACTACTTTTCCGAGAGCTTTTAGAACGCTTGCGCTCGGTCTAGCAGTTTGTGGCCCGTCAAATGAACGCCCGTCCTGATGAGCGGCGGCGCGCGGCGACGGCGCCGACGCCCAACAACCCGGTGATCATCAGCGTGAGGCTCGCGGGCTCCGGCACCTGCGCGAACACGGCGACGCAACCCAGGCTGCAGCCCGGAATGCCAGTCGTTCCCGGCGCAGTGCTCGTGGCGCCGAAGGCGACAAGGACCTCGCCGCTCACCGGGTCAACCGCGACGGAATGGTCGTTGTTGGTGATGCCGATGCTCTGAAGAAAGTTACCGCTGCCATCGAAGATGCCGAGCACCGGTGTGCTTCCGCCGGCGCCGCCCGGAAGAGCGAAGCGCGCAGCCTCGAAATAGAGATTGCGCGAGGTGTCGTAGGCGATCTGATCGGCGCCGGTCACCGCCGTGGAGGCGGTCAGCGCGCCCTTGCCGCCGTTGGCGGCCGGGTCGAGGAACAGGGTCAGGCCAGGATTGGTCGCGTCGCCGGAGTTGCCGCAGGCGACGCCGATGATGCCGTTCGGGCCTTGAACGATGCCGTTGGGGTTGCAGCCGGTGGGCGCGCCGAGCGCGTCGAAGCTGAAGGTCCGCAGCAATTGGCCCGTGGCCGGGTCGATCTCGAGCACGCCGCCGCCGCCGGTGCCGTTCCCCTGCGCGTCGGAAGTGAGGTTCGGGATGGCGATCATGAACGTTTTGGTGGCGGTATCGTAGATCGGGCCTTCGACGCCGTTGCCTTGACCGTTCGGCAGGCCGTTCTGGCCGTTGAGCACCAGCGTGCTGATAATCTGGCCGGTGGAGTTGTTGACGACGGTGATCGCGCCCGGCGTCGATGCGTTGTTGGCGGCCAGGATTGTGTTTGCGAGGGGCGAGTAGGCCACCCCGTCGACCCGGTTGGCCGGCAACGGCGTGCTGGCGTCCAACGTGGCGATCGTGCGGGCTTGGTTCACCGTCAGACCATTGGCGGCCAGATTGAAGGCGATGACGTTACCTGTCGTGCTGTTCGGCGCCGTGTTGCCGGCCAGCAGCAGCTTGCTGCCATCGGTCAACGTGCTGATCGAAATGCCGTTGGGGCCGGCAGTGTTGTTGCCGGTCGAGACACCGCCGAACAAGCCGCTGCCCTGGCCGATGCGTTCGACGAGGGTGTTCGTCTGGGTTGAGATGACATCGACCGCGCCGGCCGAGCGGTCCGTCAGGTAGTAGAGCTGCGTTGATGGATCGACGATGCTCAGGTCGTAGCCAGTGAACTTGTTGGTGCCGACGTTGATCGGGATGGTCGTCACCAGGCTGTAGGTCGGACTGGCGAACGCTGGCGTGCCCGCAAGGCTGGTCAGGACAGTTCCAGCGACAAGGATCGCTCGTGCCGAACGGGTCATACGTTTCTCCCAGTTAATATTTTATCGTTGGATCAACCGTCGCACACTGTCATCGGGCAGAGTAGCTGAATCTCGCTGATAAATTAGGATCACCAGAAAAAGCACAGCGTAAGCGCGCGCAACATTGGGAAAAGCCAATCTTCGATCAACATGGGCGCAATCTAAACGGGCCTATAAGCTTCCTCATCGAAGCAAGGACCTGCCGCATGACCGGCCCGAGACGAACCATGTTGAACAAAGTCCCGGCCGCGACTGCCATCTTCTGGATCATCAAGATCATGGCGACGACTGTTGGCGAGACCGGGGCAGACTACCTGACGGTTCATGTCGGCTTGGGTACTGCGCTCACCGGAGCGATCATGGCCGTCCTTCTGATCGCCGTTATGGTGGTGCAGTTCAGCGCCGACCGGTATCGGCCCTGGCTCTATTGGCTCACCGTCGTTCTCATCAGCATCGTTGGCACGCAAATTACGGACGCCCTGACCGATGGCTTGGAGGTCAGTCTCTACCTCAGCACTGGGATCTTCACCGTCCTGCTGGCCGTGACATTCGGGGCCTGGTACGCTGTCGAGCGCACGCTCTCCATTCATAGTATCAACACGATCGGGCGGGAGGCGTTCTACTGGACCGCCATTCTCTTCTCATTCGCGCTCGGTACCGCCTCGGGCGACCTGGCGACCGAGGCCGTCGGCCTCGGCTTCACGGTCGGCGTGATCGCGTTCAGCGCCATGATCGCCGCAATCTACATCGCCTATCGGCTCGGGGCGAATGCCGTGTTGACGTTCTGGCTGGCCTATATCCTGACCCGGCCGCTCGGCGCCTCGCTCGGCGATCTGCTGTCGCAGGCACGGACCTATGGCGGCTTGGGATTGGGCACCATCGTTACCAGCGCCGTGTTCCTCACCGTCATCGTCCTCCTGGTGGCGTCGCTCACCATTGGCGAACGGCGGATCGCGGCGCGCGCCGGTTGACCCAGCTTAATTGTGCTCAGCTTCTAAGGAGACCCACCATGCTTCTTCGCACGATATCTTCAGCGTGCCTGCTGGCTAGCGCAGCCTTCGTGGTCTCACCGGCCATGCCGGGTCCGGCCGTGCTGACGATTCAAGCCGCGGCTGCCGCCACCACGCTCGGCGACTTGTCGAGCTTCCGCAAGATCGTCGTCGACACCCAGGCGTTCGTCGACAAGGGCGACCTCGCGGCCGCCAAGACGCGGATCAAGAACCTGGAGAGTTCGTGGGACGAGGCCGAACCGTCGCTCAAGCCGCGGGCAGCCTCCGAATGGCACGTTGTAGACAAGGCCATCGACCGTGCGTTGGCAGCGCTCCGCGCCTCATCGCCGAACGCGACGGAGTGTAAGGCAGCCCTGGCGGAGCTGATGACCAAGATGGATGCGGCTTCGGCACCGAGCTGAGACGGCCAATGAGAGTGCTCGTGATCGAGGACGATCCGGAGATGGCAGCATACGTCGCGCGCGGTCTGCGCGAGCACGGTCATGTCGTCGACCTCGCCGCGACCGGACGGGACGGTCTGTTCCTGGCCAGCGATGGCGACCATGACGTTCTGATTGTCGATCGCATGCTGCCGGGTCTGGACGGAATTGGGGTGGTCACGGCGTTGCGCAGCAGCGGCGTGAGAGCGCCGGTTCTGATCCTCACCGCGCTGGGCGGGGTCGGTGACCGGGTGCGCGGCCTCGAGGCGGGCGCGGACGACTACCTCGTCAAGCCGTTTGCCTTCGCCGAGCTGCTGGCGCGCGTCAACGCGCTGGCCCGTCGTCCCCCTCTGAGCGACAGCCCGACGACCCTGCGGGCGGGCGATCTGGAGCTGAACCTGCTCAAGCGAAGCGTGAGCCGGGCTGGAACGCCGATCGACTTGCAGCCGCGCGAATTCCAGCTGCTGGAGTTCCTGCTGCGACATGCCGACCGGGTGGTGACGCGGACGATGCTGCTCGAAGCGATTTGGGATTTTCACTTCGACCCCAAGACCAATATCGTCGAGACCCATATCAGCCGCCTGCGCACCAAGCTGGCGCAAGGGGGCGAGGTCGACTTGATCCACACCGTGCGCGGGGCCGGCTACATGCTCCGAGTCCTGCAGAGTTGAGCGTGCAGAAGATATCTGCCGGCGTATGACGATCGAGTTGCGGCTGGGCCGCCTGTTCCGCTCGGCGAGCGTCAAGCTCGCTTCCATCTACGTGCTGCTGTTCGCAGCGTCGGCGGTGGTGCTCGGCTTGGCTGTCTTCTTCGAGACACGCTCGGCCCTGCAGCAACAAATGACCGCGCGCATCGAGACGGAGACAAACTTCCTGGTCGGCGAGTTCCGCCTGGGTGGGCTCGACCGTCTCGTCGCGGTGGCGCGTGCGCGCGGCCGCGGACCGACCGCACTCGATTACCTGATCCAGGATTCCGCCGGCGCACATCTAGTGGGCGAGATACCGGCCCAGGCCGGGCTCCGGCCGGGATGGGCGACGATCGACGTGGCCGATGCGGTCGAAGATGGCGGCGGTCCGGAGTTGGTCCGGGCGCTGGTGACGGATGTGGGCGACGGAATCCTGCTCGCAGTGGGCGACGATCTCGCGCAGATCGGCGAGGTCGAGGAAGCGATCGGCAGCGCCTTCGCCTGGGTCGTCGGATTGACGCTACTGCTCGGCATTGGCGGCGGGGCACTGCTCAGCCGGGCTTTCCTCAGACGCGTCGACGCGATCGGCTCGGCGGCAGAAGCCATCATCGGCGGTGATCTCGCGCGACGGATCCCGGTTCGCGGCACCGGCGACGACCTCGACCGGCTGGCCGCCACGCTGAACCGAATGCTCGATCGGATCAGTGCATTGATGGACAGTTTACGCCTGGTCAGCAGTGACGTGGCGCACGATTTGCGTACGCCGCTGTCACGCCTGTATCTCGGCCTCGAGGACGCGCGGGAGCATGCGCGCACGGCGGAGGATTACGACCGCGCCGTCGCGGCCGCGTTGGGCGAGGCGGAAGGCTTGCTCGCCACCTTCTCCGCCCTGCTCCGGATCGCGCAGGTAGAGGGCGGCTCGCCACAGGACGGGTTCGGCAAGGTCGATCTGAGCGGGTTGGCCGAGGCGGTTGCCGATGCCTACCGCCCCGACGCGGAGGAGAGCGGGCACCGGCTCGAGGCCCGGCTTTCGCCCGCGATCGCGGTGCGAGGCGACAAGGAGTTGCTGACCCAGGCGTTGTCCAACCTGGTGGAGAACGCGCTGCGGCATACCCCGCCCGGAACGACCATCCGTTTGGCTGTCTCGGACACGTCCCGAGGCCCGCGCCTCGTGATCGAAGACGACGGTCCGGGCGTCAGCCCGGGGGACTTGCCGCGATTGACGGACCGCTTCTATCGCGGTGAGCGCAGCCGCACGACGCCCGGCAACGGGCTCGGCCTCAGCCTGGTCAGCGCCGTCGCCGAGCTTCACGGGGCGGACTTGCTGCTCGAGCGGCCCGAGCCCGGCTTGCGCGTGACGATCGCCTTTCGCGGACAACCCACCCCATCCATGAGGAACCAGTCAGCATGAGCACCACGCTGCGGCAGGCTGTCGCGAAAGTCCCGGTCGTCACGTTCGGCTTCTGGGTCATCAAGATCCTGGCGACCACGCTGGGCGAGACCGGTGGCGACGCCGTGACCATGAGCCTCAACCTCGGCTACCTCATCGGGACTGCAATCTTCGCCGCGATCTTCGTCGTCGCCGTCTCGGCACAAATCGCGGCGGCGCGGTTCCGCCCCCTCCTGTACTGGTTCGTCATCGTCGCTACGACCACGGCTGGGACCACGCTCGCCGATTTCTGCGACCGCTCGCTCGGCATCGGCTACGTCGGCGGCTCGCTGCTGCTGTTTGCTTGCCTCATGGCCACGCTCCTGGTCTGGCATCGCACGATGGGCTCGGTCGCGGTGGATCAGATCCGCTCGCGCAAGGCCGAGGGCTTCTACTGGGCGACCATCATGTTCTCGCAGACGCTCGGCACCGCGCTGGGCGACTTCCTCGCCGATACCGGCGGCCTCGGCTACGAGGGCGGCGCGCTGGTGTTCGGTGCCGCCTTGGCCGTGGTCGCGCTCCTCTACTTCTTCACCAGCGCATCGCGCGTGACCCTGTTCTGGGCCGCCTTCATCCTGACCCGGCCGCTCGGCGCCACGGTCGGCGATTATCTCGACAAGCCGGTCGCCAATGGCGGCCTCGCGCTCGACCGCTTCGAGGCCAGCGCCGCGCTGGCCGTCGTCATCATTCTCTGCATCTTACTGATCCCGCAGCGCGCGGGCCGCCACCCCGGCGCGAACGAGACGGCCGCGTAACGTTGCCGCCATCCCGGCTTCTGGTGTTATTGGCCTGCGCCCTCTCCGGCTGCGCCAGCTACCGAGCCCTTCCTTTGCCGACCGCGCCTGGTCTTGCCGATTCAGTCGCGGCCCTCGAGGGCGCGCCGCCGGGTCTGCGTGAGTTGACCGTGTCGGACGTCGCCCGGCTGGCCGTGCTCAACAGCCCGGATTTGCGCGCGATCCGCGCTCAAAGCGGCGTCAGCCAGGCGCAATTGCTGCAGGCTGGCCTGCCGCCGAATCCGCTGGTGACCGGGTCCATTCTGCCGCTGGCCGCTGGCTACGGCGTCACGAACGCCTGGAACGCCGGCCTGAATTACGACCTTAAATCGCTGATCACGCTGCGTGCCCGGCGGCGAAGCGCCCAGGAAACAGCGCGCCAGGTCGATGCCCAGATCGTCTGGCAGGAATGGCAGACCGCCGGCCAGGCGCGCCTGCTCGCCATCGACCTCATCGAAGGGGAGCGGTCGCTGGCCCTGCTCGGCCGGACGGCGAATTTGCTCTCGGATCGCGAGCGGCGCTCGCGTGCCGCGCTGGCGGCGGGCAACGCCACGCTGGCGACGATTGCGCCGGACGTCGCCGCCGTCCAGAGCGCGCGGAGCCAGATCAACGACTTCCAGCGCCAGATCCTGGTCCGCCGACACCAATTGAACGCCCTGCTCGGCCTGCTGCCAGACGTGCCGCTTCCGCTGGCGCGGCAGCCGGACCTGCCGCCCTTCGATCCGGCTACGATCCTGGCCGACCTACCCACCTTGCCCGATCGCCGGCCGGACCTGATCGCGCTGCAGCTCGGCTACCGCGCGGAGGACGCCAAGGTGCGCGCCGCGATCCTGGGCCAGTTCCCGAACCTCACCTTCGGCATCACCGGCGGCAGCGACAACTCGAACGTGCGCAACGTCGGACCGCAGATCACGCTCGAGTTGCCGATCTTCGACCGCAACCAGGGCAACATCGCCATCGAGCGCGCCACGCGCGAGCAGCTCCACGCCGAATACGCCGCCCGTCTCGCGGCGGCGAACGGGCAGGTCCGGGCCGCGCTGTCCGAGATCGCGCTGCTGCAGCGCCAGCTAGCCTCGGTGCGCGCGGAGCTGCCGGCACTCGAACGGGCAGCGGCCCAAGCCCAGTCGGCCTTCGATACCGCCGCGATCGACGACCGCGCGTATGTCGACCTCGTCTCGGCGCGGTATGCCAAGGAGCAGGAACTGGTGTTGCTCGAACAATCATTGTTGGACCAGCAAGTCGCGCTGGCGACCTTGACCGGTGCGGGCTTGCCCCAAGTCGCGCTGCCGCCGGAGACGGATCGATGAGGCGCGACCTGGTCATCGTGCTCCTCCTGCTGGCAGGTGCAGCGCGGGCTGACGACACACCCTCCGTGCTGGTCAAGACCACGCTGCCGCACCGGGGTCAGGTGCCGGACGTGCTCGTCGCCTACGGCACCGCCGCGCCGGCGCTCGATGGTGGCATGACGCTCAGCCTGCCGCAGGAGGGCCGCGTACTCGGCATCGCAGTGACGCCGGGCGAACAGGTCCGCAAAGGCGACCGGCTGATCGCGTTCGGCGCCTCAGCCGCCGTCTCCAGCACCTATCAGCAAGCCGTCAGCGCGCTGACCCTGGCCCGCACCCAACGCACCCACGTCGCGCAGCTGCTCGCGCAGCAGCTCGCCACGCGCGACCAGTTAGCCCAGGCCGAGAAGGCGCTGGCGGACGCGCAATCGGCACTCGACGCGCTGCGCCGCGAGGGCGCCGGCCAAGCCAAGCAGGACGTCGTCGCGCCGTTCGACGGCATCGTCGCGACCATCCCGGTCGCCGTGGGCGATCGCACGCAGCCGAATGCGCCATTGCTGACGCTCACCCGGCTCGACGGGCTGGTGGTCACGGTCGGCATCGAGCCGACCGACCGCGCCCGCGTTGCCGCCGGACAGACCGTGCAACTGCAGCCGCTGGCCGGCGGTGCGGACCTTGCCGGGCACGTGATCCGCATCGACGGCGTGCTGAACGCCAAGACGCGCATGGTCGATGCCGACATCGCAGTCCCGGTCGGTGCGGCGCTGTCGGGCGAGGCGTTCCGTGCCGCGATCACCATCGGCGCCTTTACTGGCTGGCTGGTGCCGCACACGGCGGTGCTGACCGACGCGACCGGCGCCTACGTGTTCCAAGTCGACGCCGGAAAGGCGGTCCGCGTCGACGCCGCGGTGACCGGTAAGGCGGGCGACACCGACGTGCTGACGGGTACGCTCGACCCGGCGCGCAAGCTGGTCGTCGACGGCAACTACCAACTCGACAACGGCGCCGCGGTCCGCGAGGGCGACCATTGAGTTTCGCCGGCTTTGTCGAACGACACGCGCGCACCATCGTCGTCGTCGCCCTCGCGCTCGCCATCGCGGGCGGCGTCTCCGGCCTCTCGTTGCCAGTGGGCCTGTTCCCGCAGACCGCGTTTCCCCGGGTCGTCGTCAATCTCGACGCCGGTAGCCGCCCGGCCGATCAGACGGCGCTGCTCGTGACGCGCCCGGTCGAGCAGGCGATCCGCACGGTCCCGGGCGTGCTCGACGTGCGCTCCGATACGACACGCGGCTCGGCGCAGGTATCGATCGACTTCGGCTGGGGCCGCGACATGACGGCGAGCACGCTACTGGTCGATGCCGCGATCGCACAGGTGCTGCCAAGCCTGCCGACCGGCACCGGCTACGACGTCCGCCGGATGGACCCGACCGTGTTCCCGATCATCTCCTACGCGCTGCTGCCGCCGGTGCCGAAAGACGGCAGCCCGGCCAGCGGGGCCGCCAGCGCGGTCGCATTGCGCGACCTCGCGCAATACCAGATCCAGCCGCTGCTCGCGTCGATCCCGGGCCTCGCCCGCGTCGATGTGCAGGGGGGCGAAACGGCTGAGGTCGAGGTGCTCGCAGACCCCCATCGACTGGCGACCTACGGGCTGGGCATGGCCGACCTGACAACCGCGCTGACCGCCAGCAACGTGCTGCAGGCAGTCGGACGCATGGAGGACCACGACAAGCTCTACCTCGTCCTGGCCGACCGAACGCTGACACGCGCCGAGGATGTCGCCGGCGTCGTCGTCCGCGCCGATGCCGCCGGCATCGTCCGCGTCCGCGACGTCGCGACCGTGCAGGACGGCGTCGTCCCGCAATACCTACGCGTGGTCGAGGACGGGCGACCGGCGGTGCTGTTCAACGTCTATGAGCAGCCGGACGGCAACGCGGTTCAGATCGCGTCGGCCGTCCGCGCCAAGCTTGCCGGCTTCACGTTGCCGCCGGGGGTCAAACTGCTCAACTGGTACGATCAAAGCGAGCTCGTGACCCAATCGGCCGGTAGCGTGCGCGACGCCGTGCTGATCGGCCTGGTGCTGGCCGCGGCGGTCCTGATGCTGTTTCTCCGTTCGTGGCGGGTGACGCTGATCGCCATCCTGGTGGTGCCGGCGACGCTGGCCACCTCGGTGCTGCTGCTCAGCCTGCTCGGGATGAGCTTCAACATCATGACGTTGGGCGGCATCGCGGCGGCGGTCGGCCTGCTGATCGACGACGTGATCGTCATGGTCGAGCACATCGCGCGCCGGGCTGGCGCCGAGGGGCCGGACGGCGTGGCGGGACAGCACGCGGTGCTGCCGGCGGCGCGCGAGTTCATGCAGCCGCTGACCGGGTCGAGCCTGGCGACGCTGATCGTGTTCCTGCCGCTCGGCTTTCTCAGCGGGGTGACCGGCGCGTTCTCCAAGGCGCTGTCGATCACGATGGCGGCGGCGCTGCTGATCTCCTACCTGTTCACCGCCTTCGCCGTCCCGGTGCTCGCGCGGCAGTTCGTCGATTTCCAGAAATGGCGCGATCCCGGGGCCAAGGGCGGCGGCTGGCTCGCCCGGCGACACGACGGACTGCTCGACGGCCTGTTCCACCGTCCTTGGCTGCTCGGGGTGGCGCTGTTGCCAGTGCTGGCCGTCGGCTACTTCGCCTATGGCGCAGTGCAAACCGGCTTCATGCCGAAGGTCGACGAGGGCGGCTTCGTGATGGACTACTACACCAAGCCCGGCACGTCGTTGGCCGAGACCAGCCGCGAGGTCGGTCAGATCGACGCGCTGCTGTCGGCTACACCGGAGGTGGCGACCTTCTCGCGCCGGCTCGGCACAGGGCTCGGCGGCGATCTCGGGCAGAGCTACCACGGCGACTATTTCGTGCGCCTCAAGCCCGACCACGCGCGCAGCACGCCAGACGTGATGGCCGCGACACTGACGAACGTGCAGGCCAAAGTCCCGGGTGTCACGGTCGAGCTGGCACAGTTGATGGAGGACCTCATCGGCGACCTCACCTCGGTGCCGCAGCCGATCGAGATCAAGCTGTTCGGCTCCGATACCGGCACGCTCATCCCCTTGGCGAGCCGGGTCGCCGCCGCGATCGGCAAGATCGACGGGGTGGTCGAGGTCAAGAACGGCGTGCAACTCGCCGGCGATGCGCTCGACATCCGGATCGACCCGGCCAAAGCCGCGATGGAGGGCGTCACCCCCGACGAGGTCAGCC